>JACKPR010000028.1 GCA_024233395.1 Chlamydiales bacterium | reverse complement strand
TCTAATTGTTTCTCTTATGCCTGCTTTTAAAGGCCAAATGGGACGAAATCCGAGCTCTTCCACTTTTGCTCCATCCATTGCATAACGAAAGTCATGTCCTGGACGATCTGCAACATATGTAATAAGCCTTTTATCGACTTTTTCACCTGTTACTTCTTCCATCACTTCAAAAAGGAGGTGCAAAAGGTCGATATTTTTCATTTCGTTCCCTCCCCCTATGTTATACACTTCCCCTTTTTTTCCGTGTTGTAAAATTGTCCAAATTGCACGGGCATGATCCTCAACAAAAAGCCATTCCCGAACATTTTCCCCTGCACCATAAATAGGAAGTTCTTTTTTCTCTAAAATCCTTTGGATCATTAGAGGGATAAATTTTTCGGGATATTGACCGGGACCATAGTTATTGCTTGCATGAGAAAGGGTCGTTGAAAGTTTATAGGTCACTCCATAAGAGCGAACTAAATGATCACTACTTGCTTTTGAAGCTGAATAAGGAGAATTAGGGCAATAAGGAGATTCTTCAGTAAAGGTTCCTTCTTTTCCAAGGGCACCATAGACTTCATCGGTAGAAATATGATGAAAATGAATTTCGGGATGTTTCCTCACAAACTCTAATAACTTATAAGTTCCAATAATATTCGTCTGAATAAAAGCATCGGGATCGGTGATACTGCGATCAACATGGGTTTCAGCTGCAAAGTGAATAATCGCTGTAATGGGTTTTTCTCTTTGGATTTTTTCAAGAAGCATTTCATCACGAATATCTCCATGAAAAAATGTATATCTTTCATCTCCTTGGATCGACTCGAGATTTTCAAGATGCCCCGCATAGGTGAGGAGATCCAAATTTGAAAGATGTCCTCTAAAGGACTCTTGTTTTAAGACAAAGCGAATAAAAGCAGAACCCATAAATCCTGCGCCACCTGTCACAAGAATGTGGGCATTATTTAGATTCAAGTGCATGATTTAAAACCTCTTCTAATCCCACTTCCCAGTGTGGAGGGGAAAATTTCTCTGTCAATAGCACGGAAGATGCAGGACGTTTTGCTTTTGCTCCAAACTCTTCACTAGAGATGGGATCAATCTGTTGACAACGGAGATCTTTTTTTTCTTTGAGTTTCTTTTGAATGCTTTCAGCAAAACCATGCCATGTCGTCTCACCTTCATTTGCAAAATGATAGATTCCCGATTCATCGAGAATCGAAAGGACAGCTTCTGCTAAATCATCAGCATAAGTTGGGCGCCCTCTTTGGTCATTGACAACAGAGATTCGTTCTTTTTCATCCATAAGCTCTATCATCTTTTTCACAAAATCGTTTCCTTCTTTTCCAAAAAGCCAAGAGGTACGAACTAAAAGTGCTTCAGGATAGTGCTCCATTAAAAAGCGTTCTCCCATTTCCTTACTTTTCCCATATTCTGATAAGGGAGCCTTCTCATCGTCTTCACTATAACTCTCTTTTTCACCATCAAAAACATAATCGGTCGAGAAATGGATAAGTCTATTTCCTCTTTCTTTGGAAAGTTGTGCTAAAAGTGCTACAGCTCTAGCGTTCAAAGCATGAGCCTTTTCTTTTTCTTCTTCAGCTTGATCGACAGCGGTGTATCCAGCACAGTTTATAACATGGGTAAACATCAATGTTTCAAATTGCGCTTTTACCGCTTCTTCATTTTCTAAATCGAGTTCTTCTCTTGTGCTTGCAATAAAATCAATCCCTTTTTCCAGGCATTTCCGTTGCATCGCTTGGGAAAGCATTCCCCATTTTCCAATTATCCAAATTTTCATGACCACCTCAGTTCGTAAAAATAAGGGTTCTTTTGATCTCTTTCTGAAACAATAGGGGCATCTACCGGCCACTCTATTCCTATTTCAGGATCATCAAATCGAAATCCCTTTTCTGTTTCGCTATTATAAGGAGCGCTTGTTTTATACAGAACATGCGCCTCAGGACTTACCACACAAAAACCATGGGCAAACCCTATAGGGATAAAAAGCTGTTCATGCGTTTCCCCATCTAAATAAATCCCTTCCCATTTCCCAAAAGTCGGAGAATCTGGGCGAATGTCAACAATCACATCATAAATTTTTCCTGAAGCAACTCGAACAAGCTTGGCTTGCCCCGGCTTAGATTGAAAGTGCATTCCCCTAATGACTCCCTGTTTCGAATAGGAATGATTATCTTGGACAAAAGAGGCTTCTATTCCACTTTCTCGATAACGTACTATCTCATGACTTTCTAAAAAAAAGCCCCGTCCATCACGAAAAACTTGGGGAGAAATGAGTTTTGCCCCTAGAAGATTTAAATCTTTAATTTCCATTAGATCGTTTTGTATCTTTTCCTTATTTAAAGAAAACCTATCAAAACTCTTTTATGAGTTATTGGTGAGATAGGTCCGTCGTTATACCGATCATCTTTCAAAACTTGGTTTTTCTCTTTATCAGCATCCCGATTTTAAAATCTCCCTGCATCG
>JACKPR010000027.1 GCA_024233395.1 Chlamydiales bacterium | reverse complement strand
AATCACTAAAATCGAGATCGGTGAAAGATTCATAGCCACCCCTAACTAATCTATGGGGGTCGAAATGTGAAGCAGCATTTCCTTGGGAAATCCCTTGCTCTCTTGCCTGTCTAATTCTTGAATCATCCGTGTTTCTCGATCCTGAAACACTAGGTAAACTTATACTCCTAAATAGCCGAGCAACATCTGATAAAAATGGCATAGCGCCAACCTCCCTTCTTTTTCTTACTTCAATTTCTCATCAAAGTCTTATATTAATTATATAATAAATTAATATTTAATTTACATTTCTTTAACCTTTGATACTTTATCTCAAGCAATTCATTATTAAGTATATATGAATTTAAACAAGGTTTAAAACAAGGAAAAATACAAAAGAAAAAGAGCGGTTTTTATGTTAAAAAAAACCTAAATCATTAAAAATAAATTGTTTGTAAAAAATTAAGCAAAGGAAGCTTAGACTGGAATATATTGCAAAACGCGAGAAAAAGCCTGCTTCTGAAGAAGTCGAAGCAAAGGTTTAGCTCCCTCTCTGGGAGTGCCATCCTCTTTACAGATCCCAAAATTATGATTCCAGGCGCGGTCCCATTCCCAATTATTCATCAAAGACCACCAATAAACCCCCTTTAGATCTACCCCATCTTTCTGGGCTCTATAGATGGCATAGAGGGCCCTTTCCATGAACCGTTCTAGCTGTGCATCGTCATGCGTTGAAATTCCCACCTCTGTCACATAAAGAGGTTTTCTCGTTTTTTGATGCATCTCCATAAGCGCTGCATAGATTGCAGCGGGATCTTCTCTTAGGGGCATCAACGTCATTTTTTCATGGGGATAATGACTTGAACCATAAAACAGATGAACAAGAGGGCGGGAGTAACAGTTCACTCCAATAAAATCATTAAGCTGATGAATTTCTTTTTCTTCAAATGAAGCTCCAAGAAGATTAAAAGATCCCGTCTGAAAAAACTGCATTGCTGCACCATGTGTTACCTCAGTCAATCCTTTTGCAAGAATTGCTTCAATAGGATTCCATGTTCGATAAGGAAGAAATTTTAAGGCTTGATGAACAATTCCAATTTGAGGCTTATCATCAATTGCTTTAAGCGCTCTATAAACAACTCCATGAGCCATTAATAGATGTTTTAAAACATGAGCTCCAATATCGGGTCTCCAACGATTTGGAGGAAAAATTCCCATGAAATAACAAGAAAAAGCAACAATAGTTGGTTCATTGATCGTACACCATAGGTTCACATCCTCCTTTAATGCTTGATAAACAACTTTCGAAAACTCAACAAAATATTTGATGTTTTCTTCTTTTTCCCATGCGCCAAGGTCCTCAAACCAAAGAGGGTTTGTGAAGTGATGGAGGGTGACCATTGGCTCAATCCCTTCTCTTTTCAGCATCTTACAAAAGTCAACGTAATGCTGGAGGGCTACTTGGTCTATCTTTCCCCTTTCAGGTTCAATTTTGCTCCATTCAACAGAAAAGCGAAAAGAGGTCATATGATGTTTTTTTAAAATTTGAACAAACTCATTAGGACGATTCCATAAATCACAGGCTTTTCCGGAATGCTGGTCTTTAGAAAGTTTTTGATCTTCCCAACAGGCCCATTGAGTATTTGGGCAGGTTACTTTCCCCGAGTATTGATATTCACTCGTTGCTGTTCCAATTAAAACTTCCTCAGAAAAATGGGTTTCATGAACAGGTTCACTCTCCCAAAGCGTAGAGTCCGTCACGACGTCCCACTCATTAGAGATAGATTCTGAAATACTTTCTACCATCTAATGCCTCCAAATAAGTAAGTGTGCGGTTACCAAGACTTGAACTTGGGACCTCAACATTATCAGTGTTGCGCTCTAACCAACTGAGCTATAACCGCAGAATTGTGGAGGCTAGGAGAGTCGAACTCCTGACCTTCTGAATGCAAATCAGACGCTCTACCAACTGAGCTAAGCCCCCACATAAGTGGAATAAGACCTGAAATATACTGGATCTATCAATAATTTTCCAATAGAAATCCTTATCTTTCCAAAAAAGAGTCAAAAAAATTGGCGAAAGAAAAAGAAATTTTTGTTTTTTATTTTGTTGACGCCGGGTTACCCACTAGGGCATAATGGGTTTTTTAATAACGGAATTTGAATCATGAATGTTATTACAGCCGCATGGGCTTGACCCAATCACCGAATCTATTTAGGTTCCTATGCTTTTCGAAGCAAAAGCGTTCAATTACTGAACGAAGTTTTTAATCGTTTTTTTTATTACTTTTTTTATTGGTTTTACAAATGTCTACTAATGAAATCCATGATGGATCCCTCAGGCAACTTTGGAAAGTTTCCTCAGGATTAATGGTCTCTTTTCTTTCTATGGTGGCGATGATGTTCGTCGACCGCCTTTTTCTGTCATACTATTCGACAGATGCACTCAGTGCTGCAACAAGTTCAGGAACCCTTTTTTGGGCGGGAAACTTTCTATGGGTAACGCTTGCTGCAATGGCTGAAGTTTTTGTCGCTCAATATAATGGTTCTAAACAGTACCAAAAACTAGGAGAACCTGTTTGGCAAATGATTTGGCTTTCAGGAATTTCACTGATCTTTTTTGTTTCCCTTGGAAGTTTTGGAAGTCAGTTTTTCCTTGAATCTGGCTTTATGAATCAAAGTGAAATCGAGTATTTTCGTTGGAACAACTACTTTGCCCCATTTTTAACACTTCTAACAGCCCTTTCAGCCTTTTATATTGGGCAAGGAAAAACAGGGATTATTAAGTGGTTAGGAGTCATTGGTAATGGTGTCAATGTTCTTCTCGATCCTCTTTTTAT
>JACKPR010000026.1 GCA_024233395.1 Chlamydiales bacterium | reverse complement strand
CTTGGAAGCGCTGGATCAGGTTGAATCCAATCATAATGTTTTTCTTGGAACATCAAATATTCACGTAAAATATGGGGCGGAAAAGCGGTTTCCCCTAAGTAAAGATCAACAAGAAGAGAGAATGTTTCAGGAGTCATCTCAGTTGCTTTATCTAAAAATCGCTCTAGGTTCATCTTTTGCGCGGGAAGAACTTGTGCCCATAAATTTTTCACACTAATAAAAGGAGCAGTCGGGTGAACATAAGGGTGATAGTTTTTATGGCGCTCCATCTTTTCTTGAAGCTCTACTTGTAGATCCTCAAAGTAAGCATTCACCAAAAGGGTTCCTATCCCTGTTCCCATGAGGTCTTTCCGAATGACTCCATCATTAAAGAAGTTGGGCATGATTCCTTTTTCGGCCAAAGTTATATCACTGCGATCACTCCAAATAAAGCGAATCATTTGATCCACCTCACTCTTCATCATTTTTGAACCATCCACTGCTTGCCCAATGCATCGATCTTCAACTTTTTGAGGTTGATTAATCGTTTGATGGGTTCCAAAAAAAGAAAAAGAGATCACAATTACAACTGCGATCACTACAAAAAAATACCGTTGATACTTGCGAAAAAAATCTAACATGCCACTTTTCCAGTCATTAAAAAACAGGTCATCGTAACAAACTTTTATCTTTCACGCAATAGAGAGGAGGGCAACCTCTCAGTATATGACAATTTTTTACTGAGAGATATCCTCTTTAAAAAAAAATTGACTTCAAATCTGAGGAGGTTAGGATGAGATTATGGTAAGAGAAAGTTTAGAACAAAGGATCATTTTAGCCGTTATTAGCTGTGTTGCAGCAATAGGAGGGTTCCTTTTTGGGTATGATACCGGGGTCATTTCAGGAGCTATTCTCTACATTAAACAAGAATATGCACTGACAATTTTTCAAGAAGAACTGATCATTAGCATGGTTTCCCTTGGAGCCATTTTAGGAGCCATTTCTGGCGGCCCCCTTTGTGATAAATTAGGAAGAAAAAAAATCGTCCTCTCTTCGAGTCTTATTTTCATCATTAGCGCCATTGGCCTTTCACTTGCAGGATCAATCAATGGAATTATTGGGTGGCGTTTTCTCGTGGGGTTTGCCATTGGAGTTTCTTCAGCAACAGCACCCCTCTATATTGCGGAACTATCACCTCGGCATATTCGAGGCGGGCTTGTCACCATTAACCAACTTTTTATTACCATTGGGATTCTAGGTTCCTATCTTATCGGCTTTCTTTTTGTAGAGTCTCAATCCTGGAGAATCATGTTTGTTATCGCAGGAATTCCAGCGGCTATTCAATTCTTCATTATGGTTTTCTTTCCGGAAAGCCCTCGCTATCTGACCAACGTCGGGGAAACAGAACGGGCTTTTAATATCTTGAAAAAATTTCGCGCGACAGAAGAACATGCTCGCCTTGAAATTGCCCATATCGAAAAAATGAGAGACACAAGAAAGCCTCATTGGTCGGAGCTCCTTTCAAAAAGGGTGCGTCCCGCTCTTCTTGCTGGAGTCGGAGTCACGATCATCCAACAAATTACAGGGATCAATACAATCATTTATTATGCTCCTACAATCTTTGAATTTTCAGGGGTGGGGTCTGATAAAGCAGCACTTCTTGCAACAACCTGGGTAGGAACTATTAATGTCTTAATGACTTTTGTTGCCATCTACCTATTGGATAAGGTGGGACGAAAACCTCTTCTCCTTTTTGGGATTGGAGGAATGGCAATTAGTCTAATCATATTAGGGATAGGTTTTGATCAAACCGTTTCAAAAGGACTTGTTGGTATTATGACCCTTATCTGTCTTTTTGTTTATATCGCCTCTTTTGCTTATAGTTTAGGGCCGATTGGATGGCTTTTAAATTCGGAAATCTATCCTCTTCATATTCGAGGAAAAGCAATGGGAGTTGCAACCTGTGCAAATTGGGTTTCTAACTTCATTGTTACAGCAACATTCCTCAATCTTATCAATATTTTTGGAAAGGCGGGAACTTTTTGGCTTTATGGAGCCATTGGAATTCTGGGTCTTTTCTTTATTTGGCGTCGCGTTCCTGAAACTAAAGGAAAATCTTTAGAAGAAATTGAAGATTTTTGGAAGTAACATAATAATAATTTTATAGTTATATTAACTATGTTAAATTATGTTATAATTATTACCTTCCTAATAAACCAAAATAATAAGAAGGTAATATCATGGAACCATTAAATCAAAATCAATTATTTACTTTACTTGAAGATATCGGAAGAGAGGCGCAGCCCTATACCGGTTCGATGCAATCGATTTCTCAAGAAATTCCTTTTAGTTCTTGGGGTGCTTTTGAAGATTCTTCAGTTTTTGAAGGAAAAACCATTGAGCAAGTTCGAAATTGTCGGATGGGAATCGTCGCATTAAAAGCAGCTTTTCCTCATATGCAACAAAGAGTACAACCTTTTATCAAAAGAGCCGATGCACTTATTCGTGAATCGAACCCCACCGTTGTTTCAAGAGTCGATACTTCAAAAAAACATTCATCCCCTGCTGTCCCTTCCTCCTCCTCCAAAGTAGCTCCAGCAGAGAGAAGAGCGCATATCGAGACTCATATCAAAAAGCATCTCAAACGGGCCGATGCCTATGCAGCTTACCAAGGAAAGGTCTTTGCTCCCTCAATCGATGAACGCACCCACCGACCTAAACAGAAAGAAGAATACCTCCGACCTTTTGCAAAGCTCCTATATGGTGAATCTTACGAAATGATCCTGAACTATCACCTTGTGGAACCTGAAGCAGCCCAGAAAATCGAAGGGGCTTTCCAAAAGGCTCAAGAAAAAGGAAAGGTCTTCCATAAAGATGTTGAGACACCGCTGTTTAAAGGAGCTACCCTCCTTGAAGATAGAGGCTTCGAGATTCTATCGGATGGTTTAATGTCTGATTCTTAAGCTTCAAGAGTAAGTTGCTCGAGCCTCCTTGGCTGGGGCAACTTAAGTAATTTTGAAATAAATCATTTAAACTAAAGGTTAATAAATATAACTTGAATTGTTAATTAATAAATTTTTACAATTAATAATATAAGAGGGTGTATGTGAATTACAGTGGTTCACTTTTT
>JACKPR010000025.1 GCA_024233395.1 Chlamydiales bacterium | reverse complement strand
GTTGTCAAATATACCTCTTCTCTTCTACAAGATCTTCCTGTTGATCAAATTTGGGGCATCGGAAAACATTTAAAAAAGCGTCTTCATAGTCATAGCATTCGATATGCTCACCAGCTCATTCAAATGAGTGATCATTGGATCAAGAAACACCTAACGGTTGTAGGCCTTAGAACCGTAATGGAACTAAGAGAAACTCCTTGCATAGGCCTTTTAGAAATTCCTCCAGAAAGAAAATCGATCGTCTCCTCTCGTTCATTTGGAAGAGCCGTTATAACCTTGAAGGAATTAAAAGAGGCGATTGCAACTTTTGTTGCAAATGCCGCACGAAAGCTCCGGAGAGAACACCTTAAGGCTCATTTTCTCCTAATTTTTATCTCCGCAAACCGTTTTAAGTCGGAGACAGCTACAATCCATCTTCCCATAGCAACTGCTTATACTCCCGATTTAATTAAAGCAGCCCATGCTCTTCTTGAAGGGATTTACCAAAACGGCGTCTCCTATAAAAAAGGAGGGGTCATGCTCAGCGAACTTATTTCAGAAAATGAATCTCAGCTTGATCTTTTTTCTAAAGAAAAAAATGGTTTAAAAAAACGTCAAGTGATTGAAACTGTTGATCAAATCAATGCTCGTTTTAGTAAACAAATAATGATTTTCGCTGGTGAGGGAATCCAAAAAAAGTGGAAAAGTCTTTCGTCGATGCGCTCTCCAAATTACACCACTTGTTGGGAAGAGATTCCTTCTGTTAAAAATAATGGAAAGAGCTCGGAGTAGGTTCATGAATAAAAAAATTCTCTCTTTCGATGGTGGAGGAATCCGAGGGGTTATCTCGCTAACTTTTCTTAAAAATCTAGAAAAAGATACAACGATTTCGATCAGTCAAAAAGCTGATCTGATCGCAGGAACTTCGACAGGTTCTATCATAGCCGCTGCCTTAGGCGTTGGAATGACTCCAGATGAGATCTTAGATTTTTATACTTCTATGAGTCAGAAAATCTTCAAAGCTAAAGAAGGGATCGATCATTTCCTATCCTTAAAAGCTAAATACTCAAGCCAAAACCTTTATCAAGCGCTCGAACAAGCCTTTTCTTCAAAAGGGTTTGATCCACAAACTCCTCTCAATAAACTTCCAAAACAACTCGTTATCCCAACAACCTCTCTTGATGATAAAAAGCTTAAACGGTGGCGCACACAAATTTTAACTTCGGATTCTGAAGTTTCTTTGATCGACGCGATGATGGAATCAACAGCTGCTCCTACATTCTTTCCTTCCTATAATGACCACGTTGATGGAGGAATGGCTGCGAATGATCCTTCTCTTGTAGCTTATTCGATTGCTGATGGAGCAAAAGCTCTTCTCTCTTTTGGAACTGGCTACACAGCATATAATATTTCTAAAGGAGAAGATTGGGGAACATTAAGCTGGATTCTAGATTTAAGCCAAAAAAGCCAAGCAAGCAAAACTCCTCTCTTGACAATGCTTTTTGATGTACAGGATCAGTTGCCAGGTCAGCTTTGTGCTCTTCTCTTAAAAAAGCAATACCTTCGACTGAATTTCCAACTTTCCAAGTCAGTATCTCTTAGTGCTGTTTCTGAAATTCCCTCTTTGATTCAAGAAACAGAAAATTACATTAAAAAGCATTCTGCGGAATGGAAAACCTATTGCAAGTGGGTAGAATCTCGTTTCGGATAAAAAAAGTGCCTCAATTGAGGCACTTTCTAGTTATTATATAGAACTGGTTGTCCTATTAAAAATCTAAGCGAGCCTTAAATGTAAGCCCATAAAAGCTCAAGTCTTCAGAAGTTCGCTTAAAATCAATGCGAACAGGCCCTGTTGCGCTTAATGCAGGCTGAGCATCTGAAATATTCAATGTTTGATTGACCCGCCAGAAATATTGAGCCTCATAACCAAATCCAAGCTCTAAGTATTGGTCTCGATTTTTAATGTGGAAGTTTGTTCCCCAAAGAATTCCTCCAAAGAACGCAACTTGAGGAGAAAAATGATGTTTATCTCCTTTAACCTTAACAGCTACAACCGTTTCACCTTCGCCGTCTGGAAGGATAACGATACGATTACTAAAGCGAGCATCATTATTAGAATAGAAAAGAGCTGCAGAAAGATCTGCAAACAACCGGAATCCATCAGCTAAAAACCATGTCATATCAGTTCCAAATCTTGGTCCTAATCCAAAGAAATCAGAACTTGAATGCAATCGATGGAAGATCGATCCAGAGACAATAAAGGGTGTTTGGGAATTATCAAGCCGATCTGATGCATGAAGTTTAAACTTCTGGTCAATCCATGCCGCTTTTAATCCAATCTTTGGATGAAATGAAATCATCTTACTAATGAAAAAACCTTTTCCAAGCATTAAATCTAACGAATCGTAATCAACTCGCGCATCAAATTTTGCATGAGAAATTCCACCAGATGTTCCAACAGTCTCATCGACATAAATCGTACTATCATTCGGTTCATTTGTTGATTCGGTATCTGAAGTATAAAAATGGGTATAGATCAAATTGATATCCCATTTTCTTTCACCAAGAAATCTTCCAAGACCGAATCGGAACCCTAGATCCCAATCAAAATCGCTATCTTTTACAGTTCCCGACATGGGGAGTGAAGCAGAATCAAAGGCAATAGCGTACTCTGTTCCACCTTCCTTTGCATGCCAATAAAGAGCTTCAGCTGTAAAGAACCAAGTCGTTTGATAAGGTTCTGGACAAGCATTTCCAAACTTAGCCCCAGCTGTTCCAATCGGAGTTTCATTGTAAACCGATTTCATTTCTTGTTCTAATCTTTCGACCCGCTCACTCATGCTTTCTGCAAATAATGTTGCGCTAAGTGTTGTAGCGAGAAGAATTTGAGCCACCATTTTCTTCATTTTTTTTTACCTATATGGGTCTAACTTAATCACTAACTCACCTCATACGATAAAAAAATTTTTTTGCAAATCATTTTGTAAAAAATAAATTTTTTTATTATTCTATTACCATTTCAAAGATCTTTATTAAGGAGAATTCTCATGCGGATCATTTCAAAAGTTTTATTTTTGTTTATTTTTTCAAGCTTGCCCCTTATGGCTCAAACAGCTTGGGAACCTCCCATGACGATACAAAACACAAATGCTGCTTCTTCACAATCTAAAATCAGTTGTGATTCCTTTGGAAATGCTGCTGCTGCTTGGATTGAAGCTTCGAACCTTTATGTTTCTTATCGTACTGCAGGGGGGCTTTGGGAAGCTCCTTCTAACCCTGGTACAATCAAAACCGACCTTTTTGATATTTGCACAGATGC
>JACKPR010000024.1 GCA_024233395.1 Chlamydiales bacterium | reverse complement strand
GCTATCAAAGCCGGATAATCAATCCAACATAAAAAACATCTATAGCTAGATAAGGATTCTCTAAAATTGAGAATCCTTTTTTTCTCTTTTTAAAGAAGCCACCAGGTTCCTAGAGAGAGATAAAAGAGGGTGGTGAGAACATCTGCAAACATGAGAACAACAGGACCTGCAGCTACGCGAGGATCCCATTTTCGTGCATGGACAATCAATGGAACAACAGAGCCGATGGTTGCTGTGATATAGACCGAAATCATAATCCCAAACATGATCACAAACCCAGGAAGGATTCCATCTCCCCAAAGGAGGGAAACCGACCCCACAATAATCCCCGAAGTGATTGCAAGAAGGGCTACCACATGCCACTCACGGAAAAGAGAGCCTAGGGTATATTTCCACGTGCGGTGATTCTTTTTAAGGAGCTGCATACTTTGCGTCATCGACTGCATTGAAATGGATTCTGAGAGGGTCAAAACAAGAGGAATAAACATCGCAAGGAGGAGGACTTTTGCTAAAACAATTTCAAAAACGCGAGAGATCACTGCGCAAGCAAACCCTCCAAACATATTGCAGAAAATCCAAGGCATCCGTGAGCGATACCCTTTCCAAGGGCTTGGTCTTTTTCCCTCCTCAATGTACATACCAATCATTTGAAAGATATCTGCGCGACGCCGGGCAGTAGCCACATCAACTTTTTCTTCCAAGTAAAGACCAACATCAATCACTCCTAAAAGATGATTCTTGTTATCGACAACAGGAAGCGCTAAGAGATGATGGCTTTCTAAAAATTCCATAGCATCTTGAAGCGTTTGATCCCCTTTAAGACTGACAAGGCGAGAACTCATGATTTCTGTAATCGGAGTTTCGGGTTCTGCTAGTAGAAGACGCCGCGTAGGGACTACCCCAATGAGCTTCCGTTCTTCATCAACTACATAGATATAGATAATTTCATCTGTAATGTGTTTATTTCTAAGATAACTGAGGGCTTCTTCAACAGTATGCTCCACATGAATCGTCGTTCTGACGGGAGCAATAAAGTCACGAAGTGGACGTGTTAAATCTTTTTCTGTCATGTCAAGAAGGTTATACCTTTTCCCATAAATGTCAATAGACTATCATAAATGGTTATGAAGAAAGATACATCGTGGAAACAGGTTGGTAAATGGTATGATGAGATTGTCTCAAAGGGAGGTCACACCTATCATAAAGAGGTCATCTTTCCAGAATTAAAAAAGTGGTATAGCTTTAAAAAAACCGATGCCATTTTAGACCTGGGATGTGGTCAAGGAATCCTTGCACGAGAACTTCCTAAAGGGGTCGATTATTTAGGAATCGATGCTGCAAAGCCTCTGATTCAAAAAGCGAAAGAATATTCAAAACATCGCTTTATGGTAGGAGACGTTACAAAACCTTTGAACCTCGAGAAAAAAGATTTTAGTCATGTCTTTATCATTCTAGCTCTTCAAAATATGGAAGAGGGGGAAAAAGCTATTCTTAATGGGACAAAACATCTCCGAAAGGGAGGAAAGCTTATCTTGATATTGAACCATCCTTGTTTTCGGATTCCTAGACAGACAAGTTGGGGAGTTGATGAAGGAAAAAAACTGCAATATCGTCGAATTGATCGTTATTTTTCTCCCCTGGAAATCCCAATTCAAATGCACCCGAGTCAAAAAGAAAAATCTGAAAAAACTTTTTCCTATCACCATTCCATCTCCACTTATGTGGAATGGATGATTAAAAATGGTCTGGCAGTTACAAAGTTAGAAGAATGGTGTTCTCATAAACAAAGCACAGGAAAATGGGCAAAAATGGAAAACCGCGCAAGAGAAGAATTTCCCCTTTTTCTTGCCATGGAAGGGACGATTGGATAAAATCTGAACTATGAACCTATTCCACTATTACAACCCCCCCCTTTGGGCCCTTTTTTTCCAGAATCTGAAGTCTCTTTTTGCTCTACTTTATCAAGTATGGTGCTCAAAGAGACTTCAGATTCTGAAAAAAAATGCTTCCAAACTCTGAAATTTTTAATAGTGGGATAGGTTCATGTGTGGAATATTTGCTTACATTCGCTCTCAAGAAGAGCTAAAAGACAAAATGAATCCGGTTGATGTTTGCATCAACGGCCTGAAGCTTTTGGAATACCGGGGTTATGATTCTTCTGGGATTGCTGGAATGATCGATGGAAAAATCCGTGCCTGTAAACGTGCTGGAAAAATTGGAGCTCTTCAAGAAGCTGTTTCTAGCGAAAATCTTCACCTAGATACAGCAATAGCTCACACACGATGGGCGACTCATGGAATCCCCAATCAAGAAAATGCCCATCCCCATCTTGACCAGGATGAATCCCTTGCTGTTGTCCATAACGGAATTATTGAGAATCACAATGCCATCCGGGAAAAACTCATTGAAAAAGGGGTTAAATTTCATTCTGATACAGATACAGAAGTCATTGCAGGATTGATCTCCTATTATTACAATGGAAACCTTAAAGCCGCAGTTCAAAAAGCTCTACGTGAACTTCATGGATCCTTCGCCATCGCTTTGATTCATAAGAATCATCCCAATCAAATTATCGGAGCATCAAGAGAAAGCCCCCTTGTTGTGGGAATCGATCGAAAGAACGGAGAAGCTTATCTTTCTTCAGATGCAAATTCCTTCAATGGAAAAATTTTGGATGTTCTCTATCTTAAAGATGATGAAATCATCGTTTTAAAAAATGATTCCTTCATCATTTATGACTCTCATGGAAAAAAGATTGAGAAACAGCTTAAAACCATTGAGTTTCAGGATCGTGCAATTTCAAAAAATGGCTTCGACCATTACATGATTAAAGAGATCTTTGAGCAACCTCAAACGGTTCAACAAGCTATGGTTGGTCGCTTCAAAGAAGAATTTGGGACTGCTGAATTTGAAGAACTCACCCTTTCTCCCCAACATCTTCAATCGATTAATCGGATTTTAATTTTAGCTTGTGGAACTTCTTGGCATGCAGGATCGATTGCCGCTTCTATGCTTGAACACCTTGCTAGAATTCCTACAGAAGTCGAAATTGCCTCAGAATTTCGTTATACAAACCCTATTATTTCAGAAGACACTTTAGTCCTTGCTATTAGTCAATCTGGGGAAACGGCTGATACAATTGCAGCTGTTCGTGAAGCCAAAGCTAAAGGGGCAAAAGTCATTGCTATTTGTAATGTCGATCACTCCACCCTCGTTCGTGAAGCAGATTCTTCCCTTTTCTTAAGAGCTGGCCCTGAGATTAGTGTTTGTTCGACAAAAGCATTTACCAGCCAACTTACCCTCCTTGCTCTTTTTACCCTCTACATGGCTCGACTCCGCCACCTCAGCAAAGAAGAAGGGCAACAATTTTTAAAAGAGCTCAAACACTTGCCCACTAAGATTACTCAGGTTTTGGCGCAAGGATCCCAAATTGAAGCTTTTGCTGAAAAGTATGCCCGTTTTGAGCACTTCTTTTTCATGGGGCGGCGCTATATGTACCCTACCAGTTTAGAAGCTGCTCTTAAACTTAAAGAAATCAGCTATCTCAATGCCAATGGCTATCCTGCCGGAGAAATGAAGCATGGCCCCATAGCCCTAGTCAACCCTGATCTTGCTGTCATTGGCCTTTGTGGAAACCTTCAGACCTTTGATAAAATGATGAGCAACTTGATGGAGATCAAAGCTCGTGGCGGCGAAATTTTAGCTTTTGCCCCTAAAGGAAAAGAAGAGGTTCTCACCATCACAAAGGACGTCCTTTGGATCCCCAAAACCCCCGACATGCTTGCCTCGATTTTATATTCCATTGCAGGACAACTCTTTGCCTACTATATCGCTAAACTCCGTGGGACCGATA
>JACKPR010000023.1 GCA_024233395.1 Chlamydiales bacterium | reverse complement strand
AAGGTTAGAAGGGATCGCGGATCGTGTAAGAAAAGTGACTTTTGAAGCGACTGTTTTAGGTGTTGGATATCTTTCTTTAGCCTATTGGGATCGAGCCCGTGTCATGCTGGTTGCTGGGGCTTTATTTACAGTAGCAAGTGGCGTTTTATGCTCAACTGCACATTGCTATAAAGTTGGTGCAAAAGCAATGCAGGAAGCTAATGAAGATGATTTAACCGAACTTTTTAACCAAACAATGGCTCGAAGATTCCTTCCTAAAGTTGCTGATTCCATTACACTTCAACATGTCATTGCATTACCCCTTGAAGATCTACTGAAAATTATTCCCCTTTATTAATGTGAGATTGAAGGGGAGTAGAAGTTTCTTCAAGGAATTCAGCGGTATGTTTGGTTTCAAATTTAAGAAGTTTATAGAGAGAGAGTTTAACACCAATACAAACTAGAAACCAAACGGCAATATAGAGCCAAGACCAACCAACAAGAGTCCAACCAATTCCAACAAAATCACTTGTTCCTAACCCATAAACTGAAGCAAGCGTTCCGACAACTTGTGAAAAGAGGGTTGCAAGGAAGAACTTCCACTCAGGAAGAGGTTTTTCAAGTAAACCACCGGTATTGCGTGTGAGATAAATGGTGAGGTTTCCTCCACATAGGATCGCCATGAAAGCGAGGGTTTTAGTTTTTCCTGGGTCAAGGAGCCAAACCTTTTGACCAATCCAAAAAAGGCCAAAAGTAGAAATGACACCAACAATTGCTAAGCCGATAGCAACGGTAAAGATTTCATTCATATTCCAGGAGACCGGTTTAGGCTCTACTTTCATATGATCATAGGCGATCATCATAATGGGGATATCATTCAAAAGGGCGATAAGGATAATCATCACAGCTGTAAGAGGCTGGATTTCGAAAAGAACCATAGCTAGGAAGAGGAAAAAAAGAAGGCGACACGTTTCTGAAATGCGATACATCGCATAGCTTTTCATCCGTCCAAAAATGCAGCGCGCTTCATCGATTGCTTTTTTAATCACGAGAAGGCCAGGTTCTGTAAGGATAAGATCAGCAGCAGCACGGGCAGCATCGGTAGCATTACTCACTGCAATACCCACATCGGCTTGTTTTAGGGCTGGAGCATCATTCACCCCATCACCCGTCATTCCAACGATATGTTTTTTCTCTTGGAAAGTTTGAACGATTTTAAATTTATGTTCAGGGAAGACTTCAGCAAAACCATCAGCAGTTTCAATATTTTCATCAGTAATGTCTTTAGCAGCAATAATATTGGAACCCAGGTCGAGTTTTGAGGAGGTCTCTTTAGCAATTGCAGTATGGTCACCCGTAATCATCTTGATCTTCACATGCATGGCGCGAGCGGCATCAACGGTTTCTTTGGTATCTTCTCTTGGAGGGTCAAAGAGGGGAATCAGTCCAAGAAATTTCCAACTTGATCCATCGCCTTCAGCAACGCCAAGGGTGCGGAATCCTCGCGCTGCAAATTGATCGACGGCATCATTGACTTTTTTGTTTAAGGCATCATCTGGTTTAGCAAGGGCAAGGACGATTTGAGGAGCGCCTTTAGTGACCACCAACTTTTTTCCTTGGGGGGTTGTAAGGGTCATTTCTGTTCGCTTAATGACGGGATCAAAGGGGATCGCTTTTTCAACTTTATACTTTTCGAGTTCATCGAGGTTCTTGATCTGAGATAGAATGGCTTTATCAATCGCATCATCACCATGGATATTACAGGCAAGTGCTGCTGCGTGAAGAACGTCATCGACAGATTTATCAATCGCCATCACGTCTCCAACGGTGAGCTCATTCTTAGTCAAGGTTCCTGTTTTGTCTGAACAAAGGATATCCATTCCTGCGAGTTCTTCAATAGAAATCAACTTGGAAACAATTGCTTTGAGTTTTGCCATCCTGTTGGCACCAATGGCCATCGTCATAGATAAGACTGCAGGAAGGGCAACAGGAATCCCTGCAATTACAAGAACAAGGAGGAAGATAATCAAATTTCCCATATCGACATGGAGAGTATGTGTGACATCTATTCTAACCAAAGCTAGGGTTAGAAGAACTGCTGCAATTCCAAGGGTTAAGAAAATCAAAAAGTGGCCAATCTTCAAGACAGCCATTTGGAAGTGAGATTTTGTTTTGGCTGTAGCAACAAGTTTAGCAGTTTTTCCGAAGAAGGTATTTAGCCCTGTTTCGGTAACTTCACCGGTCATTTCACCAAGTTTTGCTGTGGTTCCCGAGTAAGCTGTATCTCCGACTTTTTTATCAACAGGAAGGGATTCTCCAGTCAGAGCAGATTGATCGACAGAGAGATATTCACCAGAGGTGAGTTTGATATCTGCTGGAATGATGTTTCCGAGTTTGACTGAAATCACATCTCCTGGAACGAGAAGTCTTGCTTCGATTGCTTGCCATTTTCCATCACGTAAAACGCGTGCTTTTAAAGCTAGTTTTGATTTAAGAGCTTCAATGGCGTTATTAGCTTTATATTCTTGAAAGAATCCTAAAGCAGCATTGATAAAAAGGAGGGCAACAATCATGATGAAATCGGGCCATCTTTCAAGATAGCCTGAAAGAATTCCTGCGATTTCAATCATCCAGGGAATTGGACCCCAAAAAAAGGTGAAAAGACGGAGCCAAATGCTCTTCTTCTTAAGCTCGAGAATATTTTCTCCATACTTTTTAAGCCGCTCTTCAGCTTCCTGAGTAGTAAGTCCTTCAGCCATTTCCTAACTCCGAGTTGTACCTTGAATTACAAACTATAAATAAATGCTTGAACTTTTCTTTTTCTCCATCTTCATCTCGTAAAAATGCCCCCTACTTTTTTTAAGTATGAGGTCATTATTTTCGAGATGAATCTGTAAAAAAATCGAAACTTCCTTCATTTATCCATAGATTGTAATCCAAGGTAATAATGCTCTACGTAATCCCGGACCATTCGATTTGTCGAGTATTCCGGGGTCAAACGTGCCATGCTTGTTTTAACTTTTTTTAGCCACCCTTGAGGGACATCTTGTGCATCCCGATCGTAGAAAAGGGGAATAATTTCATTTTCAAGGGTATCGAGAAGGGTTTTTGCATCTTCATTATCATCTTCTCCTTTAATCGCCCATCCGACATCAGGGGTATAAGCTTCTGCCCACCATCCATCGAGAGAAGAAAAATTAAGGCCTCCGTTTACGAGAACCTTCATCCCACTTGTTCCACTAGCCTCCCAGGGGCGTCTGGGTGTATTAACCCATAGATCCATTCCCTGTACCAAACGTTCCGCTAACTGAATATCATAATCTGAAAGGAAAGCTACATAGGGAGCAACTTCAGAACGCGTGGTAAAAGAGATCCATTTTTCTACAAGCGCTTGTCCAGGTTCATCGGCAGGATGGGCTTTTCCTGCAACGATGATTTGAATCTTTTTTTCCTTTAAAAGTTTCAGGAGGCGCTCTTCATCATAAAGAAGAAGATCCACCCGTTTATAGGTTGCAAACCGACGGGAGAATCCAATGGTAAGAACGTTGGGGTCAAGAAATGTTTCAGGAAGGGTTTGCCCCCGTTTAGGAAGCTCTATTTCTAGACGATGTTTTGCATAGTCGATGAGCTTTCTACGACTTTCTGAGCGAAAGGTCCAAAGTTCTTCATTGGTGATCTTTTTTAGTTCTTCTTCAAGTGTTTCTAGGGTTCCATACCAACGGTGTTCACCACTACAACGACACCAAAGATTATCTGCTTCAGGGGACTCCCAAGAGGGAATGTGAACTCCATTGGTGACAGCTCCTACTTTGCAACCGAGTTTTTCAAAGAGTTTTTGCGATACCTTTCCATGTAGCTGACTCACACCATTAACAGCTCCGCTCCCTCGAACAGCAAGATAGGCCATATTAAAAGGATCATCCTTTTCCAGTTGCCCTAAACTTAAGAATTCTTCCATGGAAATACCCAGCCCTTCAACATAGTCGGCAAATCCCGTTTTCATCATCTCAAGAGGAAAACGATCAAACCCTGCTTCGACAGGAGTGTGCGTTGTAAACAGTGTTTTCTTTTTTCCTTTTTCAAAAGCTTCCATAAATGGGTCTTTCATCAACCGCGCGCGTTCTATCGTTGCAAAAGCGGCATGCCCTTCATTGAGATGGTAGACATCGGGATCTATTCGTAATGCTTTAAGAAGGCGCACTCCTCCAATTCCAAG
>JACKPR010000022.1 GCA_024233395.1 Chlamydiales bacterium | reverse complement strand
GCTGGAGGAACTGCGAATGGAACGGCTTCTATTTCGGTATCTTGCATACACAGTGGAACACAAGCAATCGCTGTCTGGAGCAATAGTAGCAGTAATACAGTGAGTAGCTCTTACCGTTCAGGAACAACTTGGGGTGGAGTCATCACAGTTCCTGGAATTGCTTCGATCACTACCTCTTCAAGCCCTATTGTTAGAATGCGTCCCTCAGGGAATGCAGATCTTGCACTCATCACTATCCTTGCAGGAACGCAAGATATTTACTACTCAAGTACAACACTGCCAGGAGGGGCTTGGTCATCTGTCACTACCGGAACTCGTATAGGATTTACTACTACCCCTGAAGAGTTTGACTTTGCCATGAATAGCTCTGGAAATGGTGTTGTATTAGCAACGAGTACGGCAGGACCAGTTGTGAATAGTGCTTTCTTGTCAGCAGGAACTTGGGGAGCACCCGTTATGGTTGACACCCACGCCTCTAAACAAGGAAAAGTGGGAATTGCTGATAATAATGTTGTTGTAGGTTCTTGGTTCGAAGTCTTAGGACCAACAACAGAAATTTATGCAGGAACCGCTCCTTTTTCAGGTCCGTGGACAACATTCCCCTCTCCTATTGATAGTGGAACACCGAGTAATAATAGTTTATCTGTAAGTGGATCTGGCGATATTCTGTTAGGATGGAGTCATAATGGCCAAATTTACGCTTTAGTTGGAGAAGGAACAACTCTTGAAGCTTCCCCAACAATCATTGATTCAAATAACTCTCTTGGGGATGTTTGTATCGGAAACAATGGAATTGGATGGACAATCTGGATAGGTGGAAGCGTTGGAAATGAATTTGTGAAATCTTCTAGAACAATTGAACCAATCGATCCAGTAAAAAACCTTCTCCAATCTGCAGGAAAAAAACGTCTTATTTATCAAAAGGGACTTTTCCCATAGAAACGGAGTAGTACAGATTTAAAATGTTTAAACCTGGCCTGTAAGTGCAGTGATCAGGTTTTGGGCGGCTGCCTTTGCAGAGGCTTCTCGGCACTCAATTGTTGCTGTGCCAACATGAGGAGCAAGAAGGCAATTGTCCAAGAAGCAAAGAGGGTGATCACCTGGCAAGGGCTCGGGATCAGTCACATCAAGGGCAGCTCCACGGAGTTGTCCTTTTTTTAACGCTTCAATAAGAGCCTTAGTATCAACAACAGGACCACGTGCCATATTGATCAAAACAGGTCTTTTTTTCATCATCGCTATGGACTCAGAATTAATCAATCCCTTAGTTTCAGGTGTTAGTGGGGTATGAAGAGAAAAATAGTCAACAGAAGTTAAAAATTCCTTCCAAGAAAGTTGCTTCATCCGTGGATCTTGGAATTCTATTGGTGAGCGATGATAAATAACAACATTCATATCAAAACCTAGAGCTCGCCTTGCAACGGCTTGACCAATCCGTCCATAACCAACAATGCCATAGGTTTTTCCGGCAAGTTCTTCACCCATACAAAGATTAAAATCCCATGTTTTCCATTTACCCTGACGAACAAATCGATCTCCTTCAGGAATACGACGGATATAGGCTAAAAAAAGAGCCCACGTCATATCCGCAGTACTATTTGTTCCCTCATCGGTAAGGTTAGAAACATTAATTCCCCGCTCTTTAGCATATTCTAGATCAATGTTATCAAGTCCTGCAGCGCAGTTTGCAATTGCCTTTAAAGGACCGGCATGCATTAAAATTTCACGCGTCAGTTGATCGGGTATTGTCGACAAAATCCCATCATAAGTTTTGACAACTTCAAGGAGTTTCTCCGGAGGAAGAACTGAGTTTTCAGAGTGAGTATCCACTTCAAAATGCTTTTTGAGGAGCTTTTCTGCAATATCGGGAAGTTTACGCGTAATATAGACTTTCATTTTTTATTCATGACTTTTAAAATCTCTTCAGCAAGTGGAGAAGGGTTAAACTCTCCCTGATTAAAAAGAACCACTATCCCTGTATCAGTTTCAGGAATCATCCCCATATACATTGAGAAACCAAAAAGGGTTCCTTCAATAGAATAGAGTTTTTCTTGAAGGTTTTCGAAAGAGGTTATTTTCCAACCAAGCCCTACCTCAAAATTCTTGAACGCATGGTAGGGTGCTTGCATAATCGAAAGGACTGCATTCAAACTTGTCCGCTCTTTTCTCATATTATACGAAAGAAACGTCAACATATCCCTTGGTGTTGAATAGAGACCACCTGAACCAATAAATATTGAATAAATTTTTTCGCTTAAAAAAGGGGAAATCCCTTTTCCCATTTCATATCCTGTGACAAGGCGAGATTTCTGCTCTTGAGAAAGGGTAAAAGTCGTATCTTTTAAACTTAAAGGCTGAAGAATCATTTGATTGATGAGCTCAGGAAAAGTTCTCCTTGAAAGGCGAGATAAGAGGTTGGCTAAAAAAGCATATCCAAAGTTTGAATATTCATATTTTGTTCCTGGCTCTCGAGTGAGCTCATACTTTGATAAAAAACGGTACATTTGACTGACGCTAAAAGATGAACGGCTTGAAAGAGAGTAAGGCATATCAGGAAGGCCTGAAGTATGTGTAGCTAAATCACCTAAAGTGATCTCTTTTCCCTGATAAGTGGGAAGTTTCATCGATTTGGGAACAAACTTTGAAACCGGATCATTTAAACTGACCTGCCCCTCTTGAACAAAATAAGCCAACGCTACAGCTGTAAAAAGCTGAGTCAAAGGACCAATACGAAATTCTGTATATTGATTCACTGGAACCGGAGATTTAATGGAAAGATTTCCTCTAGTAACGATCTGTTCAAATTTTTCATGATTTTCTCTTCCAATTGCCATAACAGCAATACTTGTGATGGAATGATCTTCCATGAATGCCTGGGTAAGGTTTTCAATCTCTCCTTGAATCCCCTTTTCCTCAGCAAATAAACTCAAAGAGAAAAAAGAAAATAGAATCAAAATATGGGTTTTCATTTTCAAGATCATACCCATGTGTTATAGTTGACGCTGAAATAGTATTAAACAAAAAATTACCATGACTTCAAAACGAACACTAAATATTTTTCTTCTCGCAATGATCAATGTTGCAGCTATCTGTAGCATAAAAAATTGGCCGATTACTGCAGAATATGGGTTTTCCTCTCTTTTTTATTTTATCATTTCCATCGCTCTTTTCTTCATCCCTGTTTCTCTTGTTTCTGCAGAATTGGCGACAGGATGGCCGGAGAGAGGAGGTGTTTTTGCCTGGGTAAAAGCTGCAATGGGTCATCGTTTAGGTTTTTTAGCTGCCTGGCTTCTCTGGATTGAAAACGTTGTTTGGTACCCTACAATCCTCTCATTCATTGCTGGAACTATAGCTTTCTGCTTTAACCCTGCCTTAGCGAATAATACCATTTACCTCTTCTGCATGATCCTTGGCACATTTTGGCTAGCAACTTTAATCAACCTTTTGGGAATGAAAACATCAGGATGGATTAGTTCTTTAGGAGTGATTGTTGGGACGATTATCCCAGGCGTTCTTATCATCATCCTAGGTCTCTTATGGATGATCAGCGGAAAACATTCCCATATCGATTTTACCTGGAATTCTTTTATTCCGGACATGAGCAGCCCCAAGCAACTCGCCCTTCTTACAGGTGTTCTCTTAGGATTTGCTGGAATGGAAATGTCTGCAGTACATGCCCGTGACGTTAAAAACCCTCAAAGGAATTATCCACGCGCCATTCTTTTTTCTGCGGTTGTAATTGTTGTCCTTTCTCTTTTAGGGACATTAGCGATTGCGATCGTCATTCCTCAATCTGAAATTAATCTTGTTTCAGGAGGAATCGAAGCGATTTCCTTCTTCTTAAAAAGTTATAATCTAGGATGGACCGTTCCCATTATTGCCTTTATGGTCGCATTCGGCGCTATGGGAGGCGTGAGTACTTGGGCAGCAGGTCCTAGTAAAGGTCTTCTTGCCGCTGCTCAAGATGGGGATTTCCCTCCTATTCTTCATAAAATTAATAAAAACAATATGCCCGTTGCAATGCTCGTTTTCCAAGGAATTATTGTGACTATTATTTCGGCAATTTTTCTCCTAATGCCCAATGTTAATAGCTCATTTTGGGTCCTTCTTGTCTTAGCCTCACAGCTCTACCTTGTCATGTACATCATGATGTTTCTTGCAGGAATTATTCTAAGATATAAAAAACCTGAAGTTCCACGTGCCTACAAAATTCCCGGTGGGAATTTTGGGATGTGGCTCGTGTCTGGTATTGGAATCATTGGGGCCCTTTTTGCTGTGGTCGTGGGCTTTTTTCCTCCCAATCAGGTGGAAACTGGAAATCTCCTCATGTTCGAGCTTTTTCTCATCGGAGGAATGATTATCTTCTGTGCAATGCCCTTTATCATTCTCCTCTTTAAGAAGCCGAGCTGGAACGAGCCTATTCCTTTCAAAGATGAAGATTAATAAACATTAGTCTCTAATCCTAAAGGATTTAAATTTTTCTTTCTTTAATAAGCTTCTAATATTCAGTTATATATATAAAAATAAAAATTTTTTTATAAATATAAAAGTTAATTTATAGTATAATTGTTTTTATAAAATGCCAAGGAAGGGGAAAGAATCATGGCTGACGCAATTAAACCAAATAAAGATTTTTGGACTCAAGCATCTGAAACTTATAATGATGTAACAACAAGCAAGCCATGGAGGCATACCATAGGTAGAATCTCAATGCTTGCTCGCATTCCAATTTACCTTATTGCATTAGGACTCCAAACAGCTAAAATTGTTGTAAAAGCAGTCATATCACCACTCGGATCATTTGCTGCATGGGCCTTTAATACGTCTAAACTCGACGCTTGGACATTTAGCGGTGTTGGAAGAGACTGTCTGATGTGGGTAAAATTACTAGATAAAATTGGATCTTCTAGTATCGGTGTGATCGGTGCTCCTCCAAAGCAGTATTACTCGTTCTTCGAAGCATTAAAAAGTTCAACAAAAATTGTGCTTTTGGGAAGTTACCATAACCCTCTTGGC
>JACKPR010000021.1 GCA_024233395.1 Chlamydiales bacterium | reverse complement strand
TCGATACCGGATGCAAGAGAAGTTTTAGGTGTAAACCCAAGGTCTTTTTGGGCTTTTGAAATATCAGCATACGTTGTTGTCACATCTCCTGCTTGCATGGGCTTGTAATCAATCATTGCTTTTTTCCCGAGAGCTGATTCAAGGAGGGTAATCAGGTTCATTAACGGTTCTGGATGATTGTTTCCAAGATTATAGATTTCAAAACCATTACAATGGTCGATTGCTGCTGAGGTTCCCTCAATAATATCATCGATATAGGTAAAATCTCGTTCCATTTTTCCGTGGTTAAAAACAGGGATCGATTTTCCTGTAAGGATTTTTTCTGAAAAAGAATAATAAGCCATATCGGGACGACCCCAAGGTCCATAGACTGTGAAGAAACGAAGACCCGTCATCGGAATTTGATAAAGGTGATGGTAACTCTTTGCAAGAAGTTCTCCCGATTTTTTTGTCGCTGCATAAAGGCTAAGTGGAGAATCAGTTGGATCGGTTTCAGAAAAAGGAATTTTTGTGTTGCCTCCATAAACAGAAGAGGAAGAAGCAAAGATGAGTTTTGCTTGCATAGAGCGGGCTAACTCTAAAACGGAGAGAAATCCTGTTAAATTAGAATCAGCATAAGGCATAGGATGGGTGATTGAATAACGGACCCCTGCTTGTGCTGCCAAATGAACAATATGAGTGATTCCTTTTTCTTTAAGAAAAGGGGCGATTTTTTGAATATCTTGGATATCAAGAGGAATCACTTCAACTCCCAATCCTTTCAATTTATCAGCGCGTGAGTTTTTTAACTCGGGTGTATAATAATCATTGAAATTATCACACCCAATCACATAATCTCCTTTTTTAATTAAAAAAGAAGCTAAATGAAAGCCTATAAAGCCGGCAATGCCGGTAATTAAAATCTTTTTTTTAGTTTCCATAACATGATCATAGCATGAAAATGATTAGGATACTAGTAGTCCTTATGATTGCCCTTTCTGGGTGTTCAAATACCCCCTTTAAAGGAAGTGAGGTTGTAGGAGCTGATGAATTTGTCATTGATTCTTACAAAATAAAAGAGGGAAAACTCTCAATTCTAGAGATGGAAGGCCGCCCTTTAGAGGTCCTAGATCCAGAGCTTTTAAAAGAATATACAAATACTGTTGATGATGGAGATGTATTAAAAATTGCCCTTTTTCATGCATCTAGAGGGGATTTATCAGGAGCAGTACAGTCTATTGGTAACACAATTGGTTATGCTGTTACCGATGGAACAATTACCCTTCCCGATATTCAACCGATTGAAGTGAAAGGACTCAAATTGTCAGAGGTCCGAGAGCGGATTCAAGAAGCTTATGATCGTGAAATTGATGGGATCGAAGTCTTTATTGCCTATGAAAAACGGGATGAGAAAAAAATCGAACTCGCGGGATTGGTCAGTCAATCTTCTATTCCAGTGAATGGAAAAAAACGTCTTTTTGAAGTTCTTGCAGAAGCAAAAGTTCCTACAAATGCCAACCTTTTTAAGAGTTATCTTGTTCGGGATGGAAAGCCCCTCCCTGTTGATATGTACCGTTTAATAAAAGAAGGCGACATGTCTCAAAATGTTGTCATGCATGGAGGAGATAAGATCTATATTGCTGAGAGTTCAGCGACATCTATTATGGTGATGGGAGAAGTGAGAAAAGAAGGCGTTTTTGATCTCCCTTCAGGTTCCATGCCCCTTCGCGAAGCCCTTGCCCTAGCCGGAGGGATTCCTTATACAGGGGATAAAGGGGTGATTCAGGTCATTCGAGGGAATATTCTCCGTCCCAAAATTTATACCTTGAATTGGAAACATGTCATGCGTTTGCCCACCTCAAGTATGCTCTTAATGCCTGGAGATATCGTTTATGTTGCTGCAACACCGATTACAGAATGGAATCGCTTTATCCAGCAAATTTTCCCCACTTTAACCGGCATTGAACTCTTTAGAAAAGGTGTTTCAGGAGTAATTGCAATTCAATGACAAAAGATGAAAATTTTATCCTTTTTTCAGATGTCAAGCAGCTTTTCATCCGCTGCATTGGAGTGATCGTTTTAGGAGCCCTTTTATTTGGTGGAATAGGATTTTGGTCTAGGACCCAAGTTCCTGTAAAATATGAGGTGAAAGCGACGTTCAAAGATGGGGGTAAGACAACCATTTCACAAGTGGGAATCTTTGAAAATTTATTAAAAAATATGAGTATTGGAGGAGAAAGACAAGGCGATGTTCTGATGACTTCATCACTTGTCCTTGAACCAGTCATTGAAAAGTTGGGATTGCAGGCAGCGATTGAAAATGAATCAAAATGGAAAAAAAAGAGGAGACATTTTTTTGAATCACTCCGTGCAGAAAAGAGAAAACCCCTTGAAGAACGGAGTTCTTTTGCTTTTGAAAATATTTCTTATTTAGGATCTTTACCAAAGACTTATCACCTCTATTTTTTTACACCTGATACTTTTGAACTTAGAGATCAGAAAGAACAGATTTTATTTAAAGGAGAAGTAGGGGAAAAGGTCCTTTTAGATGAAGTTTCATTTACGATAAAAGCGATTCCTGATGACATCAAGTTGCGCACTTCCTATCCCCTCACAATTCAGCCTCTTCAAGAAGTGATATTAGGGCTGAGATCTCAAATTGATGTCATTCAAAATACTTCCACTCCAGGTGTGCTCGAGTTGACATTTCTTCATTCAGACCTCTTTTTTGGAAAACAAGTTCTTAACTTGATTATGGAAGAGTATCAGAAATACTTAAGCATAGAAAGTGAAAGGGTTTCTGAAGGACAAATTGCCTATCTTGAAAAAAGACGTGATGAACTTTGTATGAAAATGAATGAGCATCTTCAGTCTCATGTTGCTTATTTAAAAAAGAATCTTCAGGAAAAAGGATCACTAACATTGGGGCAATATCTTCCTGTTTTTCAAGATCGGAAGGATAATTTTTCAAAAGACTTGATGGATCTCAAACTAAAAAGAGGGAAGTTAGAAAAGGGAGAGACAATTGATCTGGGACATGAAATAGCAGCACTGCAAACAAATTTGCATGAAATGATGAAAGAAAGAGATGAACTTTCATTAGCCCTTTTCAAAGCATCTTCTCAAGAAAACGACATTGTAACCCATCTTCATAAACTCGATCAGATCGAAAGAGAAAAGCTCCGCGTTCGAACAGGAATCGACACATTTTTTGCAAACCTATTAAATCCTCTTCAGGATGAGCGACGCATGCTCTTAACAACAGCCGAACCCGGAACTGTTTTTTTACCGGAAATAGTAGAACTTAAAAAAATCGAAGAAGGTAAAAGAGAACTCATCGCCCTGACTAAAAAGAATCTCCATCCCAATCTAACGAAAAGCTATTTAGAAAATAATCTCCGTCTCCTTTCTTTGCAGGAAGAGGTTTTGAAAAAACGTCTTTTATCTGGGGCAGCTAAAAAGGAAGAATATCAGGGTCTTGATATTCATACTGCACGCAAGCTTCTCCTTGATTATCTCCATAAAAGGGATGATCTTGCTTTTAAATATCGGCAAATGGAATTTGGGAAAAAGCAACTTGAAAAAGAAGAAATCGAGTACATCTCTCTTGCTGAAATATTTTCCGATTCCGTTAGCCAAGGACTCGTTCGGGAGCTCGGAGAAATGACTCAGAGTTTGCGGAAAAAAAGAACACTTACTGAAAGAGAAATTGAAAGATTAGAGAAAAAATTTACGTCAAAAAAGGAAGATTTGATCCTTCACATGACGGAGACAATGGAGTTAACCCTTTTAGAAAAAGAGAGAATTGAAGAGAGGATTCATGCCGTCCAAATCGCAATCCTAGATCTCACTGGGCAAGAAATTGCCTTGATAGAAAGACAAGTAGAAGACCGGATCGACGAAAAGCTTCGATTCTTGGATCAAGAAGAACAGTTGATTCGAGAAGAGTTGGAGCAACTTAAAAAAGAGATGGAAGGAGTTCCCGATCGTTGGCTTCGGGAAAAAGAACTTGCTTTCAGTGCAGATATGAATCAAGGAATGCTGGAAGCTTTAGTCCACCTTGTCGAATCCAAGAGCATTGAAAATAACTTGTCGATGATAGAATCTAAACCGATCAATATAGCTTATGCCTCTTTTATTCCAAAAAGTCCTTTGCTGAAGGTTTTTGGGCTTGTCGGTGCATTTATTGGGGGGTTGATCGCTTTTGCAGGGTGTTTTATTGCAGCCCTTTATAAAGGGTTCCCTATTGGACTGAAGAACCTTGCTATCCGGGGAAGAAAAGTGATTGGAACTTTAAGAAACAATCCCATTAAAGACTTAGAAGTTTTTCGGAATCTCTCCCTCATCCTCAAGGAGCAAAACCATCTTCCCTTAATAGTCACACTGATTCTTGGGAAAGGAGAAGATTATAGCGCTTCTTTTGCCGATATTCTTGCTAAAGAGGGAAAACGTATCTTGCTCATCGATTTGGATTTTTTGAAAAATGTAAAGCAAAAGAATCTTCCAGGATTGATTCACTATCTGGAAGGGGAAGTGAATCAGCCCGCCATAAGAAAAAAAAGTTTTGGAGATATGATTCCTTTTGGTGGCAATTCTCCCTATGCTCAAGAACTTTTAAAGAATCCAAAGTTTGATGAGTTTTTAAGGAAAATGAAACAAAATTATGATGTTGTTCTTTTATCTCTCAATGCAGAGGCAAAGGAGGCCCTTCCCAAACACTTCTTTACACAAAGTGATGTGATAGCCCTTCGACTGAATGAGGAATCGTATGACACACTGACTCCTTATTTGAATTGGGAGGATGAAGAACATGCTCTTGCTTTTGTCAATTAATTCTAGGGGCGTATGAGTTATCACACGCCCTAGTATAGCGTTTCATTAAAATCTTGCCAGCCTGCACTTATCTTTTTAATGCTCTTTGCATCCCTAAAATCTCTCCTTGTCTCATGGACAATGTTATCGATTTTAAGGGCGTAAAGAGCATCAAAAAATCTAAGCCCATTCATGACAACATTTTAATGAAACGCTATACTAGGTATTTGAGTTATGGGCCAACTTGTG
>JACKPR010000020.1 GCA_024233395.1 Chlamydiales bacterium | reverse complement strand
GTCGCATTAATGGGGTTTAGAATAACCGCGCCTTCTTTGATAGCATGAATTGTCGTATCAACCTCTTCGATCGTATTGTAGACCCCAAAAGAAATACGAGCTAAAGACTGAACACCCAATCGCTTCAGTGTAGGATAAGCACAAAGATGCCCCGTTCGAATAGCTATTCCCTTAAGACCTAAAAGAGTTCCTATATCTAAAGGATGAACACCTGCTAATTGAAAACTAATAATGGGGCCTCTTTCTTTTGGTAAGCCAATAATCTTTATTCCACTAACCGGTTTAAGCTTCTCTAAAGCAAATGTGACGAGTTTTTTTTGCCATTCGTCAATAGCTTTTCGTCCAATACTTTCAATGTAATCGATTGCAGCACCTAGGCCAATTACAGAAGCTATCGAAGGGGTTCCTGCTTCAAATTTAAAGGGAGGTCCTTGGAACGTTGATTTTTCCATAGTGACCGATTCGATCATATCTCCCCCAGCAATAAAAGGAGGCATCGCTTCTAAAAGAGGCCGTTTTCCATAAAGAATTCCAATTCCTGTTGGTCCATACATTTTATGTCCTGAGAAAACATAAAAGTCTGCATTAAGTGTTTGCATATCCAAAGTGACATGAGAGGCTGCTTGAGCTCCATCAATCATGACCTTTGCACCAACTCCATGAGAAAGTTCAATGATTTCTTCAATGGGGTTCACAGTTCCCGTTACATTTGAAATATGTCCCACAGAAACAAATTTCGTTTTGTCTGAAAGAAGCTCTTTAAAGATATCTATCTGCAACTCCCCTTCAAGGGACATAGGAATAAATTTAAGTTTAAGTCCTTTTTCTTCAGCTAAGAGTTGCCAAGGAACAATGTTAGAATGGTGTTCCATCTCGGAGATAATGATTTCATCTCCTTTTTCAAGAAACGTTCGCCCGTATGAATAAGCAATAAGATTAATCGCCTCTGTTGTTCCACGAGTAAAAACGATTTCCTCTTCATCTCTTGCATTGATGAACCGCTTAACTTTGCTCCGAACAGCACTATACATTTCTGTTGAATGGGCAGCGATTTCATAGACTGCACGATGAACAGTTCCATATTCCTCTTTATAAAAACGATTAACCGCATCTATGACAACCTGGGGTTTTTGAGAAGTCGAGGCTGTATCTAAATAAATTAGAGGTTTCCCATTCATTGTTTTTTTCATCATCGGGAAGTTTTCTCTAACCCGCCATACGTCAAACATTCCCATCATTACCTCTTAGTTTTAAAAAACGATCCACGGTTTCCCCATCCATTAATTCACTGCAAAACCCACGAGCTAATTGCCATTTTGCCTCTTTGAGACTTAGCCCTCGTGTTTGAAGATAAAAGAGTTCTTCTTTTTTTGGCTGCGTGGCTGTTGCCCCATGAGAAGCTTTCACATCATCAGCATAAATTTCTAAATTCGGTTTGCTCATTGCTTTTGCTTTGGGGCTTAAAAGAAGGTTATTATTGAGTTGGTAGGCTTCTGTTTTTTGCGCCTCTTTCTCTACAAAAATTTTCCCCTCAAAACTTGAACGCCCTTGGTCCATCAGCGCCGTTTTGTAATGTTGATTCGAACGAGTCCTTTCTGCGCAGTGTTTAACGGTAATAAAATGATGGATTTCATCCTTTCCACTTGGAAGAGAAAGCCCTTTGAGATCTACTTCACTATTTTCACCACTTAAAATGGTTTGAATATCATGCCTTTCACATCGAGCCCCTTTAGAGAAAGTAAAAAATCTTAATGAAGCATCTTTCTTTACTCGAGCTCGGACCGTATGCATCGCAAAGGCTTGATGACTATGCTCCAAATGCTCATGAATCAAAACATGCGCTCCCTCATCAATGGTCAACTGAAGATAAGGATTATAAAAATAGGTTCCTTTTCCTTCACACTTCATGGATATTTTAAGGGTTGCTCCTTTCCCCACAAAAATTTCTAATTTTGGAACCCGAAGTCCCTCACTTAAAAGAAACTCCCAAGAAAGCTCAATACTTTTCCCTGGAGGAATATAAAGAAATTGTCCTTCCTTAGAAATGGCTGTATTGAGAAGAGCAAAGGGGTTTTTTTCTTCGGCTAGATTTTCCGCAAAACTCTTTTGAAGAAGAGCTCCATAGCTTCGCATGGCTTCTTCAAAGGTTAAAGAAATCATCCCTTCTTGCTTAGGAAATGGTTTAAAAATAGGAAGAAAAGAGGATGAGCAAAGAGCACTTAAAGAAACATATTTGAAAGGATCCCATTTTTTTGTAGGAAGACCTATTTTTTCTAAAATAGTCCATGCTTTTTTCTTCCAAAGATCTCTGAGCTCAATATGAGGTTTTAATGTTTCAAGAAGGTTCATTAGATCAATTGATATCCTTTTTCTTCAAGCTTGAGAGAGAGTTCTGGGCCTCCTGTTTCAACAATTTTTCCATCCACCACAACATGAACAAAGTGAGGCTTGATGTAATCTAAAAGGCGTTGATAGTGTGTGATTAATATCAGAGCATTATCTTTTGTCAATTGCTGATTTACCCCTTCCGCAACAACGCGCATCGCATCGATATCAAGACCCGAATCTGTTTCATCTAATATTGCAAGTTGAGGCTCTAAAATTGCCATCTGGAGAATTTCATTCCGTTTCTTCTCTCCTCCTGAAAACCCTCCATTTACATCACGTTTAGCAAATTCAGGATTCACTCCAATAGCCTTCATTTTTTCCTGGAGAAGTTTTTCAAAAACCTCTTGTGAAAGAGGGTTATCCCCCTGGCTCTTCCGTTTACTATTTAATGCACTAAAGAGAAATTCTGTATTGCTTACGCCAGGGATTTCTACGGGATATTGAAATCCCATAAAAAGACCAAGATGGGCTCTTTCTTCAATATCTAGTTCTAAAAGATCTTTTCCTAAAAAGGTTACCGATCCCCCTGTCACTTCATAGCTAGGATCTCCTGCTAAGACTTTAGCAAGTGTTGATTTCCCAGCACCATTCGGTCCCATAATCGCATGGACTTCACCTGGCTTTACGCTTAAGGTAAACCCCTTAAGAATTGGCTGTCCTTCAACAGAAACATGTAAATCTTTAACCTGTAGCAATGAACCTACTCCTTATTAAAGGTGTTGTTTGATTTCTTGCATTTTTGAGCAAGTTTTTTACTTTCATTTTGAGAACATTGTCTAAAAGACAAGGACTCCTCAAAATGAAAAGAGAAAAGATGCCAAAAAGGCTGGAATAAAAAAATAGCTTTAGTATGGAACAGGTTCACTATCCAACGGATCCTTCTAATTTTAATGTTAATAATTTTTGTGCTTCTGCAGCAAACTCCAGTGGGAGTTCTTTAATGACTTCTTTGCAAAATCCATTGACAATCATTTGTATGGCATCTTCTTGAGAAATCCCTCTTGATTGTAAGTAAAAGAGTTGCTCTTCATTCATCTTTGAGGTAGAGGCTTCATGTTCTAATTCTGCAGATTCATTGTGAACTTCAATATAAGGAAAGGTATTGGCACTACAGCAATTCTTGACAAGCATCGAATCACATTGGGTAAAATTTCGCGCTCCGTCTGCTTTGGCTCCAATATGAACAAGTCCCCGATAAGAGTTAGAAGACTCATCAGCAGAAATCCCTTTAGAAATAATCGTTGAACGGGTCCCTTTTCCAAGATGAATCATCTTTGTTCCCGTATCGGCTTGCATTTTCCCATTGGTTAATGCAACAGAGTAAAATTCTCCTACAGATTCATCCCCTTGTAAAATACAACTTGGATATTTCCATGTAATCGCTGCACCGGCTTCGACTTGTGTCCAAGAAATTTTCGACCGTTTCCCCGCACATTTCCCCCGTTTTGTCACGAAATTATAGATCCCCCCTTTCCCTGTTGTTTTATCTCCTGCATACCAATTTTGAACGGTTGAATATTTAATCTCTGCATCTTCATGAGCAATGAGTTCTACAACGGCTGCATGAAGTTGATTTTCATCATAAGCAGGAGCCGTGCATCCTTCTAAATAACTCACATAGGAACCGGGTTCAGCAATGATCAGCGTTCTCTCAAATTGCCCAGTTTCCCGCTCGTTAATACGGAAATAAGTGGAAAGCTCTATGGGACTTTTTACCCCTTTGGGAACATAGACAAAAGAGCCATCAGAAAAAACAGCCGAATTCAATGCGGCATAAAAGTTATCACCGATTGGAACAACAGTTCCTAAATATTTTTCTAAAAGCTCTGGATATTTTTTAACAGCTTCGCTGATAGAACAAAGAACAACTCCAGCTTTTTCAAGAGTTTCTCGAAACGTTGTTCCTAAAGAAACCGAATCAAAGACAACATCGATAGCAACATTTGTCAGCCGCTTTTGTTCATCAAGAGGAATGCCTAATTTATCAAAGGTTTTTAAAAGTTCAGGATCGACTTCATCTAGACTACTGAGCTCTTGCTTTTTTTTTGGAGCAGCATAGTAACGCATATCTTGGAAATCAATCGGATCAATTTTCAAATGGCCCCAATGGGGAGGGGTCATTTCTTTCCATTTGTGATAAGCCTTCAGCCGAAAATTCAGCATAAACTCAGGCTCTTCCTTCTTTGCTGAAAGGGCGCGCACAGTTTCTTCATCAAGCCCCTTGGGGAAGAGGTCTGATTCGATCTCTGTTCGAAAGCCATATTTGTATTCTTCCCTAGAGGAAAGGAGTTCTTCAGTAGACATCATTATTCTCTTATTTAGGCACTAAAAATACCTTGTTTCAGGCCCAAAGTCAACCAATGAGGTTAATAGTCTGGATTGAAAGTAAAAAGTTTGCTGATCTCCCCGCCACATCCATCAATAAAATCTTTCAAGGTGTGGCTTTCCTCCAACTTCTGCTCAATTTTTAGTGCTGGATTTTCAAAATTCTCATCATCGAGATCTAAAACAACTCCCATCACCCCATAGGCTTTATTTTGTGTATCATCTTCACAATGAACATAGGAAGCCCCCACATAAAAAGTCCCAACTTTTCCTTCCATTTGAACTCTAAAGTTATCTGGAGAGTGTGAATAGCTCTCTCCATCAGCATGAACAATAATAGTATCTTTTTGAATTCTTTCCCATGGGACTGACCTTCCTGTCCCCCTTTTGATTCCTTCAGCTCCAAAAAGTCCTACAGAAATTTCTTGAAAGACTTTAGAGTGCTTTGGATATTCTGAAAAAAAAAGATGATGGAAAATTAAACTAAAATTAGGGTCTTCCTGAACTGGTTTTCTGAAAATCACGAATTGAAGTTCAAGTTGCTCTTCGCTAAACCGAAGAAGGTGTTCTTGCAAGGGACGAGGGAAATGGACAATTTGCCGTCTTGGTAAAACAACACTGATATAGGGAACTCCCATAATGTAATTTTTACTGTGGTAGTAACCGACTTGCATAAAAGGTGGGAAACCTGAAGGATGGGAACTCTCTAAGGATTTTTCCACACCACTTAAATTCACAATTCCATTGATAAGCGTATCAACTTTTACAGACAA
>JACKPR010000019.1 GCA_024233395.1 Chlamydiales bacterium | reverse complement strand
CAGTGAAATTTATGAGCAGTTTATCATAGACCTAAACCAAGTGGTTCAGTAACAGAAAATTGAGTGAATATTTATTTCACTTTATAAAGGCTTAATACGTACCTTTTCTCCTTTCTTTTGATTTCCAAAAAGTTAAGCGTGTCAATAAAATATTTAATATTAGATGGCTTATAGAATCAAAGTTTTATAAACAAAAAAACAAAGATTATGCTAATATATTTGGAAAAAATTTGGGGTAGGCAATGAAAGTAACAATAAATTCTTCACTTGATTCTTCTGTATTAGCATCTGTACATAAAGAAAGTTCTCCATCAAAAGCTTTAGTTTTTGCTCAAAACAGCATTTTGAGACAGCAGAAACCTTCAGTATGTTTGAAAGATAAAACAACTCCTTTACATTCTCAAGGCGTGAGTGAAACGGCTTATAGTGTTGTAAAAGTGACTATTGCTGAAGAAGAGTTAGAGGTTTACCTGCATAGCGCTTTTATCCCTGAAATTGAAAAAGCCTCGACTCCGCAAGAGTATTCTCAACTTCTTTCTAAATATCTAGAACTAAAGAAAATTCCTAACCCTTCTCCAGAAGCTCAAAAGCTTCTTGAAGAAGCAGAATTCAAGCTAACTTTTCTTGATGTTAGAGCAAGCAAAGATCCAAAGGGTCTAGCCATTTCAAATGAATATTTTGAATTGTTCTATTTGATTCCTGCGCTGCAAAATGCCCAAACACCTGACGAACTAAAAGCACTTCAACCCTATGTCGAAGCTTGTATCGTCTTTGAAGGTCAAGTCAGCCAAGCTCCATCTAAAGCCCATCAAGAGATGAAGAAGCTCTTTAAGGAAAAATCCACCTCATTAGCAGAAAGAGAGTGCGTACAAAATATCCAAGCAATGATTTCAAAGTTAGATCGAAAATCTCCCTACTTTGTGAGAGATATTTTAGAGATCAAATCTGAAATTAGGAGATTAAGAAGTTTACCAGGGGTTTCTTCAAGTAAATTTGCTGATTTGGAAAGGACTCTGAATCTACTGCAAAATCCCAAACCACTCGCTATTTCTCAAGGAGAACGTACTTTCATGGAATACATCGCAAAGAAGTGTGGAATTAGTGAGGAACAGCTAGAGGATTACTCAAGATTAGAACCTGCTACAGTGATTGAAGCACAATCCACCCTTCTACAGGCTCTAAAAGAAGGTAGAGCAACTCTAACTACTGTTAATGCTGTAATTGCATCAGCTAAGCAAAGACGATTTCAACAATTTAGTGAAGCTCATAGTCTGAGTCCAGCCCTCAGTAAAAACTTCGCTAAGCACTTTCCGGCTGTTATTTCTACTTTCGAAACATTTGCTCAAGAATTTTTAGAAAAGTTTGAAAAATCCTTCGCCCTACTGGAAAAGAAATATGACGCTAAAACTAATGGTCAATTTTCTCATCATCTAAAGGTTCTTTCTTATATAGATCCGCATAATTACACTGAACGTATTGAGTTAAACCTACAAAAACAGTTCCTTGAAAGCTTAGATTTACAAGTCATTGATGAAGCGGAATCTGACACACTAAGTTCCTACTTAACAGAGACCCAAAGAGCACAACAGGATATCCAAGTGTTGTATAAAAGAATGTTTTTCCCCATGCATTCTTGGTTGCTTCGTAATTTAGGGGCAATTAAAGATGTTTATAGCCACAGGAATGAGAGCATCCTTTGTTGCAAAAATAATTGTTTCAGACGGATGAGCCAATTTGCATTAGATCCGACATCCGATCGAAGTAGGATGAAGATGGGAAGCACTTTTTCAACTCGTAAGCATCAAGCGGCTCTCAAATTGGCATATAAGGACTTACAGAGAGGAGTAATATCCAATAGTAAATATATGCAAATTCTTAAGGAAGCTCCTCTAAAATATGACTTAAAAGAGACCCATATTCAGCCTGTTGCACAAGAAGACATAGGAAAACAAGTCGAAAAGTTTAGTTGTTCAGGCCATAAACAAGCGATCCTTGAGATGCACTGCTTGAAAAGAAGTAGAGTAGGTCATGCCATCAATCTCTACTTTGATCAAATGAACAGGGCTTATGGTTTTGAAGATGATAGTCTTGGACGTGTAGAGTTTTCGAGTTTAGAGGAAATGAAAAGAGAGCTAGACTCTTATTTAATCGCTTTCTACCCTGGCAATTACGATAGCTTTAGACTTGAGTTTTATGAGCCTCGCTCACTATTCGAATTATTGAACTGAATCGGCTATAACTATTTTTTCAGAGGTAAAGAAAAAGAGGGAATCTCTACAATAGGATGAGTTTTTTCTCTTTCAACAGACTGCTGATACTTTTCCCTAAAGAATTCAAGGTTCACTTCAACCATTTTGAACAAACGATCATCAAGATGCTGAGTTTGTTTCATAGCTTCTATTAAATCATCCTCTGTTTGATGGAAAATAGCCTGCAGATGCCCTTTTAAAATGGCTCTCAATTGCTCACAAACTTTAAGATGGTCGGGGTTACTTCGATCGAAGGGAGTTGCCCATGTTCCATGATAGGGAGTGCCACAGGAATCAGGAAAAAAATCATCATAATTTTTAGCAATAGCGAAAGAGTGACCACTCAACTGTTGAAAGAGATAATTCAACTCAGGGTCAAGATAGATTAATTTGAAAATATTCTCCTCTTCATCAAATTCATCATCTTTGATCATGGTTTCAATACATTTGCGTGTCTCTTTTGCTGAGCTAAGCTCAAGATCTTCACAGGCGCGTACATAGCGCTTCTTTCCCATTTCTTTACCCTTTTCATGTAAACCTAGAAGTCTTTGAGTTTGACACGCATTATGCATCTCAAAAAGTAGATTTAAAATCTGATGCTCTTCTTGATTGAAGAATTTTCCATAACCTTCATATTGAGCGACATAAATCGTTTTCGTTTTCCAACTCCAACAGGCTGGAAAGGTTTCCTGCCCTATGACAATATTTTGTTTGAATAAAGCTTCACTACTGACATATCCTGCTCCATCTGGAGTCAATGCTCTAACCGATATGCTTCTTTCTTTTAAGGCGGAGACTTTGACTCCTCTAGTTGTATCATGAGGCAAATCTACGACTAGCATAATGACAAGGAAATCTTGTATTTGATTAAAAACTTTTTGAAGAAGCATGGGGAAATAGTCAGAAATTTTTTTAATCGATTGCTCGAGGTCCACTGGATAAGATTTCACATAAGGAAATTTAGTTGCATATGACTGACTGTTAATAAGTTGAGTACCCATTCCACTAAGTGCATTTTACTTAAACAAGCAAAAGGATACCTAATAGAAAGGCATGAATCAAGGTAAAATAACCTCTCTGGAGTAAGAGGTCTATACAAGTGACTCCCGATCTCTAACCCAATTCATGCCTCCTCTCCTATCTCCTGGATTGGAGGCAATCTCAATTAGCTCAAAGGCCCAAATGAAAATGGCTCATTAAATCCCATCAAAGAAAAAGAGGAGTTAGATTCAATATCTGGAATGTCAAATGTTTGTTCATAAAACTCAATTGAGAAATCATCATAAGCATAGGAGTAGAAAGCTCTTACATAAGTCTCTAACTCTGTTTTCATTTCCTCTATACTCGAAAACTCTACCCGGCCAATATTATCATCTTCAAAACCATAATGCCCAATTTTTTGGTCAATATGGAGATTGAAGGCATGGCCTGCTTTACTTCTTTTCGAACAATCCGAGCTTAACATCACTTGTCTATGGCCTGAACGACTAAGCTTTTCGACTTCCGTACCAAGATCGTTTAAAGAAATGGGTTGACTACGAGTCTTTTTTATGCCATAGTTTAAAGGTGCCTCTCTAAGCACTTTGCTATATTCACTCACGAGTTTTGGGTCTTTTTTTGCGTCCTTTTCTGCAAGGAGTATTGTTGCTTGAAGCTTACGTGTATCCAAAGTACTTCCCATTTTAATCGTGCTTCTGTCGAGTGTAGGATCTAATATATATCGACCCATTCGTCTTAAACTATTAGTCCAGCAACAAAAAATACTCTCTTTAAAATGGCAGTAAACATCTTTAATGGCATCTAGGTTACGCAGTAACCAAGACATTTTTTGAGTAGACATCGCTTCATATGTGCTATAAGGATCGAGTAGCTTTTCCCGAGCCTCTGTTAGGTAGGAACCTAATGTTTTAGGTTCCGCTTCATCAATGGCTTGTAAATCCAAGCTTTCAAAGAACCGTTTTGGTAGGCTTGACTCAACAATTTCCATGTAATTGTGTGGATCCATATAAGAAAGAACCTGTAGATGTTGAGAAAATTTACCACCCGTTTGAGCATTATATGTCTCTTCCATCATGTCGCAGCACTCTTCAAACTCTTGTAAAAACTTTTGAGAATATTTTTCGAAATCAGAAATTACAGAGGGAAAGTTCTTTGCAAAATTTTGATTGAGGGCTGGGCTAAGGCTATGAGCTTCCGCAAAACGGAGAAATCGGTTTTGTCTAGCAGATGCGATTGCTGCATCAGAGGCTCGTTTAGCTATATTATTAAGTTTTGCTGGGGTTGCTGCACCACCTTTTAGAGCTTGTAAAAGAGTGGATTGTGCTTCCATGCGTGTAGGAGTTTCTAATTTTGAGTAACCCTCTAGTTGTTCTTCACTAATTCCACACTTCTTTGCGATGTGTTCCATGAAAGTACGCTCACCTTGAGAAATGGTGAGTGGTGTGGGGTTTAGCAATAGATCAAGAGCCCTTTCTAAATCAGCAAACTTATTTGGAGGAACCCCTGGTAAACTTCTTAATCTCTTAATTTCAGACTTGATCTCTAAAATATCTCTCGCAAAATAGGGAGATTTTTGATCTAACTTTGAAATCTTTGCTTGGATATTCTGTACGCACTCTCTTTTTCCTAACGAAGTAGATTTTTCCTCAAAGAGTTTCTTCATCTCTTGGTGGGCTTGAGAAGGCGTTTGGCTGACTTTACCTTCTAATGCGATGCAAGCGTCGACATATGGTTGAAGAGCTTTTAGTTCTTCAGGTGTTTTGGCATTTTGCAGGGAAGGAATCACATAAAACAGTTCAAAATATTCACGCGAAGCGGCTTGACTCTCTGGATTATTACTGGCTCTAACATCAAGAAAAAATAGCTTAAATTCTGCCTCTTCAAGAAGCTTTTGAACTTCTGGAGAGGGGTTAGGAGTTTTTCTTAGTTCTAGATATTTAGAAAGAAGTTGAGAAGCTTCTTGTGAAGTTGAGGCTTTTTCAATTTCAGGGATAAAGGAGTCGCGCAGATGAGCCTCTAATTTACATGGGGTCTTTGCTTCCCTATCTACTCGCATTGGTTGAGCACCAGTATCGATCCGAGGTAAACTCTGTTCCATGACACTCGTAGAAGAACTTGACTCTGGTTGCGGGGGCGAGCTTTTTTCACTTGCTTTGGCTTTTCCGACTTCAACTGTTATTCTGATCATTGATTGAATGGCTGATTGATCACTTTCACTTAGGTCCGATCTCAATGATTTTAAGCCGTCCCTAAATTGACGCAGTTCTTCAACAGACCTGGTCATTAGGAATGATTTCAAGGATTCAGGGCTGTTGCCATAGGTATCTATTACAGATCTCGCTAAGTCATGGCCATTAACACCAGACCTTGAGGATAATAGAGATGTTGTACTAGCTTCAGGAGTAATCTCCCTTGAAGCTAAAGAGCTTTCTTGAGATTGGTATTTACTGACGTCATAAAATGCTTTGTGTTGGTCTGTTTGCACAGATTGAATGATTGTAGCCACGGAACCCTTCCTTATTACTTTCCCTTAAGTAGCTTATATTAAGCGACTTATTAAATAAATAGTTGTTTCTATTTTGAAAAAAGTAAAAAATTTTCATTAAACTACAAATGACCAACTTATAATGATATTAAATAAAAAAAAACCAAGCTAAACGCCTGTTTTATAATTATTATTATAACATAAAAAATCTGTTTGTAAATATTTTTTTTGTTAATCCACAACCATTTTAGCCTTAATCACTAATGTAATCCGCATAAACATAACTTATTGATTATAAGGGGTTGTAAATTTGTATTCTGAACTAAAGAGTCAGGGATGTAATTTAGAGGGTGTGTTACCACACCCTCTAAG
>JACKPR010000018.1 GCA_024233395.1 Chlamydiales bacterium | reverse complement strand
TATAAGGTGACTTATGAGGAAGCTCGCGTTGACCTCATTCGAAAAGGGTATGAGTCGCTTCAAATTCAGATGCGAAAAGTTGATGTGACACAAGAAGAAGTGGCAAACCTTTGGCAACAGCAGCTCCGCAACTTAGGAATGCGAGAAAAAGATGCTGTGACCTTATGGCAAAAAGTGATGCTATTTAGACGCCTATTTGATGATGTGGGAGGCGCAGTCTTTGTTGATCCTCATGTTTACCAAACCTTTTATGGGTTTGCTTCAAAAACAGCAGAAATTGATTTGTACCACTTGCCAGAAGCTTTAGAACTTAAAGATTTTTCAGCTTTGATGAAACTCGAATATTACTTGGATCAAGTGATGGAAAATCGAAAAAATGGGCTAATCTTACCCCAAAATTTTGCTTCTATCAGCGAGATTGAAAAAAATTGTCCAGAACTTGTTGAAGAACGCTTTTTGGTTGAAGTCGCAGAAGTTGAGAAAAGTGAAATTGCTCTCAATGTCAGCATTAAGGAAATGTGGGAATGGCAGCTTGAAAAGGATAATTATGAGCTTTTAGAAAAAGAGTTTCCTCAACTTGCTTTAAAGAAAGGAACAGATGCAGAAGAGTATTTTGCAGCCTTAGAAGGAGTTGAACCAGAGTTAAGGCAAAAGATTGACAAATTTTCACGAGGAAAAATTGTTGAAGCACATCCTGAATGGGTCGAAGAGGCTTTAAATCAAAAGCATCTAGTGACAAAACAGGTGAGTGTTTCCCCTGGAGGAAAAAATTTTCCTTATGAAGGAAAAGATCTTCCAGAGCTCTTCAAAGTAGCTGCTCTTAAAGGAGAGTTAGAGCAAGATAAAGCTGCAATTGAAGCGAGACAAGCTTTAGAAGTCTACACAGCAGATGGGGAGACCTATTACCGATTCCATATTCTAGATCGAGATTTAACCAAAGCAGTTCTTACTTTTGAAGAAGCTAATGAAAGAGGGATTCTTGATTCTCTCTTAGAAAAGCATTTAAACAGCGTTTATTCTCAAGTTCGATCCAAGAATCCTGGGGTCTTTAAAACAGAAAAGAATGAATGGAAGCCTCTTAAGGAAGTAAAAAACGAAGTGGGCAAAATTCTTTATTCAGAGACCTTAAAAGAAATTGATACAGAAGTTTCAAAATTAGGGGTGACCCTTTCGGAGGAACGTCATAAAAATTTAGATGACTTTTATCCCAAATATCGCCTTTTCCCCTATATGGTGATTGCTGAGCAGGAAGTCAGAAAAATCGGAGATAAAAGTCACTTTTTAGAAAAAACGCAAGAAAAAAGCACAGAAGGAAAACTTCCCAAAAAACGAGATCTTCACTCTCAATGGAGTCTTGTGAAGGAAGATAAAATCTTTAAAAATCATGAGAAAAGCTCTTGGTTTACATCAGATATTTTTGCAATGGTTGAGAGAAGTTGGTCTGAAGTCCTGGTAAACCAGGAAGGACGCCTTCAATTCTTCCAACTTAAAGAGAAATCTGTACCAAACGGTAATTTTTCAAAAGAAATGAAACAGGGTCAGGCGATTCTCTCAAAAGAAGCGGAGCAATATTTGATGAGTGATTTTCTTGAAAAGTTAAAAGAAAAAAAGGCCATTCATATCAACCATGACAGTCCTGAAAGAACTTAAACCTTTAAGTCCTGCAGCTTTTTTTGACGTTCGTGTAGCAATTCCGAAAGCAGATAAAAAACGCTCCTTTAGAAAAGGGTCATTGCCCGATGGGTCTGGGTTGACTGGGGAAGGATCTTTAGCAAAGGTTGCTCTTTTGTGGAGTCCGACAGGCCTTTTTTTCGAAGTGGATGTTAAACTAGCGATGGAAGAAGGGGATTTTCTAGAACTCTTCATCGATACGCGTGATTTAAAAAACTCCAATGTGATCACCCGTTTTTGTCATCATTTTATTTTCTATCCTGAGGAAGAAGAAGGGATGGAGGTGACCCGATTTCGTGGAGATGATAGCCATCCACTCGCTGATCCTTCTCTTTTCTCTGTAAAAACCACCGTCAAGCGGAGTTCCTATCTTTTTGAGATTGGAATTCCTAAAGAAGTTCTTTATGGGTATGATCCATTAGAATTTAAGCGGCTAGGGTTTACTTATCGATTTCAGAAGAAGAGTGGAGAAAAACAGCATTTTAATCTCTCCTCCGATTTCTTCCACATTGAAAAACATCCTGCCCTCTGGGCATCTTTAATCTTATCGGAGGAAAAATGAAGAAGTATGCAGAAACACATGAATGGGTTGATGTGAATGAAAGGAAAGGGCGTGTTGGTATCTCTATTCATGCCCAAAAAGAGCTTGGAGAGATCGTTTATGTGGAACTTCCAAAAGTAGGTCAAGAGATTAAAGCAGGAGAAGAGGTGGCTGTTTTAGAGTCGACAAAAGCTGCCGCGGATATTTATAGTCCCGTTTCAGGAAAAATTACGGGTGTCAATGAAAAGGTGAAAGAGGATCCTTCTTTGATGAATAAATCCCCAGAGGGGGAAGGGTATCTTTTTGAGATAGCCCTTACCCATCCGGAGGAATGTGAGGTGCTTACATCAGAGGATGAATATCATCAATGGATTGTGCAGAGCACTCATTGAGGACATAAGCCCCTTGAATCACACGTGATGTTTTTGCCCAAAAGTCATCCTTAGCATTGAAAGAATAAATCTCAGCAACAATAGCTTTATCTTCAACATTGATGTTAATTGCGGTATCCCCAGAAACTTTCACTCTGGTAAAAAAGATCTTATCGCTTCGCTTCGCTGCAATTAGAAGTTCTGAGTGATTGGGTTGCCTAAAACTTGATCGAAAGACATATTCAGATCTTCCATGAAAATCTGTTCCAAGATGAGTTTTTTCTCCGAACTGAGTATGACTTCTCACTTCAACACGCTCAACGTATCTATCGGTTAGATTTTGTGCTCCCAATCTTACATGAGCAAATTCTGGCGTTTCTTCTTGCTCTCTTTCACAAGGAGCTGAAGGAATGGCAGCTTTTTGTTTATCCGCTTGGACTCCAAAATAGTTTTCCTCTAAAGTGTCTAATAGACTACTTGCCGACGATGTTATCACTCTATCGACAGATGATGGATGATATGATTCCATGGTTTACCCCCGCTTAAAAATACTAATAATTACTAATATGAGTTGCGTCTCAAATATATTCATAACCTACCTATTTTTTATTATTTATTAGCAAATATTATACCATAATTAAAAGTTTTTATATACATTTTTAGGTTTGTTTAAGTATTGTTTAACTTGTTAACAATTAAAATGTTAAGGTTGATCTTAAATCATAACCTACTTTTAATCAATAACATATAGAATCATCTTCTTTTGAAAAATTCATACTTCGATTGTTATTTCCTTCATCAAAAGAAAAGGTATTTTAGCTATATCTATCTGTACAGGAGGGGATTGCGAAATCGATTGCCGACTTCTGATTTATTAGCCCTTCCCTTCTTCTTGAACGAGAAGGGGGTAAGTGTCTGTGCTTGTGATTTTATCAAGGGAAATTCCAGCGAATCCCATAAATGCCATTGAAATAAGGCCTGTCATAATAAAAGTCAGGCCCATTCCATGAAGGCCATTGGGGACATTAGAATAGGAAAGCTTTTCTCTAATTGCAGCAATCAGGACAATTGCAAGCCACCATCCTAACCCTGCAGAAGCGACATAGACAAGGTTGGGGATGAAGGGATAGGCGCGGACAGTTGCAAAAAGGGAAGCTCCAAGGATCGCACAGTTGACAGTGATGAGGGGAAGATACATTCCCAGAGCGCGATAGAGAGCAGGGGCAAATTTATCGATAACAATTTCGAGAACCTGAACAAAGGCAGCAATGACCGAAATATAGATCAGAAATTCAAGAAATCCTAAGTTGATTTCTTGAGAATTGATTCCCAGGCTGCTGAGCCAAGAAAGGGCGTTATCACCCGTGACAAAGGTATGGACGATCCAATTGAGCACTCCTGAAATAGCCATGACGAAAAAAACAGCAAGGCCCAAACCATTAGCGGTTGTTAATTTGTTGGAGCAGGCAAGATAGGAGCACATTCCCAAGAAATTAAAGAGTAGGATATTTTGAATCAGGGCTGATTGAATGCCAAGCCCGAAAAGATTAATGATCGAATAAGGCCCCATTACTTTTCTCCTTCCTTTGCAATAAGATTACGAATCCAAATCATTCCCCCAATAATAAAGAAAGCAGAAGGGGCTAGAGCCATGAGATTAGAGTTAACATAAGCATCTGGATGTTCAAGAGAGGCATACCAAGCTTTAGGGATTACTTGAATATCGAAAAAAGTTCCAAACCCAAAAAGTTCTCGAATAAAACCTACGCCTAAAAGAACGAGAGCATATCCTGATGCTGCTCCTAGTCCATCAAAAAAAGAAGGGAGAGGAGGGTTGTTTTTTGCCATAGCTTCTGCTCTTCCCATGACAATGCAATTGGTTATAATGAGTCCAACAAAAACAGAAAGAACCAAAGACATTTCATAAAGATAAGCTTTTAAAAATTGGTCTACAATAATCACAAAAAGGGAAATGATAGCGAGCTGAGCAATCATCCGGACACTTGGGGGTGTCCATCTGCGAATGAGGGAAACAAAAAGAGAAGAAAAACCAGTTACAAAGATCACTGCAATGCCCATTGTGACAGCAACACTCATCTTGATTGTCACAGCTAGAGCTGAGCAGATTCCAAGAATCGCCACAAGGATTTGATTATTATTCCAGAGCTGATCGGTATAAAAGAAAAGGGGATTTTTTTTATTCATCAATTGTGATTTCTCCATTATGGGCGCGGATAAGAAAAGAGCGGTAGGGGGCAAGCGAACTTCTAAGGGCATCATTGACACCACTGACCGTAATCGATGCTCCAGGAATTCCATCAACCGCACTTCTTGCAAGGGGGCTATCACCATAGGTTTCAGAAACAGTTGTTTTCACAACTTTTATTCCCAATGTTGCAGATTCAAAATCTGTTTGTCCATTCAAGTTTTTTTGGAAAATCACTTTATCAAAGAATTGCTCTTGCCATTCAGGAAGAGCAATATCTCCTCCAAGTCCTGGGGTTTCTTTTTGATCGTACCAAGTCATTCCTAAAATGGTATCTCCATTTACTTCTAATCCCAAATAACCATAAATCGCATCCCAAAGTCCATATCCATTAATGGGAAGAACAAAGCCATAAGGGGTCGAGCTGGGGTTATTTTCTTTAACCAAATAGACAAGTTTATAAGGAAGGTGAGCATATCCAAGTTTTGCATGTTCTGAAAGGTATTCTTCTTCTTCTAGATCTAATTGTTGAAAGGTGTAAACGTTTCCTGATTTATCTGTCAGGCGTGTTAATATCCGTGTTTCAAAAAGGGAGAGGATTTCATCTTTAGTCGCTTTTGGTGGGGAAGGTTCATCAGAAAAAGTGAGCCGTTTTTTTTCCTGATCATAGATCGCAGGTTTCCCCTCTAAAAGGAAATGGCCATCATATCCTAAAATACGTGCTGCAAGGAGAAGCTGTTTGCTTCGGTAGAGTTCTTTTGCATTTTTTTGAGGAGTTTTTAGAAGCTCAGCAAGGATGGAAAGAACAAGAGCACAACTTGCGCAAATGATCACAACAAAAACAAAGGTGCGTAAATTACTAAACGAGTTTTTTCTTTTTTCCATAGCGGCTTTTTATTTTAGAATTTAGGGCTGCATGATCCAAAAGAGGAGCAAACACATTTCCAAGCAAGATTGCAAGCATGACTCCTTCGGGATAAGCTGGGTTAATGGTTCGAATGATGATCACTAAAGCTCCAATCATCAGTCCATAGATCCATCTTGCGGAGCGCATGCAAGGAGAAGAAACAGGATCGGTTGCCATAAAAACAAGGCCAAAAGCTAAACTTCCAATTAAGAGGTGTTTATAAGCAGGTAGGGCATATTTAGCTGCGTTAAAAGCTCCACTGTAAGGGCCAAGATGAAGAGCTCCCCATTCAAAAAGAAGAGCTGTTAGATAGGCTCCAATAGCGACACCTAACATTGTTCTCCAAGAACCAATTCGGGTGTAGATCAAAAGAAGCGCTCCTAATAAGCAAGCCAAAATCGATGTTTCACCCATGGAACCGATGCGATTTCCAAAAAAGAGGTTTCCGTTTGTAAGTTT
>JACKPR010000017.1 GCA_024233395.1 Chlamydiales bacterium | reverse complement strand
ATGATCGACAAGTCCTAACATTAAAAATGTGAAAAAAATCGACCCTAAAGCAAGCCTTAATGGGGTCACCTCTCTTTTTCTTAACAGCAATAGAATCGAAATGATAAAAAGAAAAAAGAGGATGAGGCCCAAGGCTCCTGTTTCAGAAGCAATTTGCAAGTAAATATTATGAGCAAGCATTCCTGTCGGATTGGCTCCTTCAAAAAGAGGCTGAACCGTTTCATAGGGGAAAATAGCATAGCTATTAAATCCAATCCCTAATAGGGGATGGGAAATAAAAAGGATCAAAGCTAAACGATAATAAAGAAGGCGTCCACTATCAGAACCACTGGCAATCCCATTATAATTGACAAAACCCCCTCTTGCGATGAGTTGTTCGAATAAGACAAAGAGGGCAAGAAGGAATCCTCCGCTAATGAGGAGAGTTAAGAGGTAAAAACCCTTGCGTTCGTTTTTAGAAAACATCTTCCTTTTAATAAAACCGACAATGAAGAAAGCAAAGGTTCCTAACATCCAAGCAAAAATCGGCCCTCTTGAAAAAGTAAGTCCTAAGGTAATGATTTGTAGGGGGATCGCAAAAAGTAAAGCGATCTTACATCCTTTTTTGGTGGTTGTAATAAAAAGCATATAGGAAAGGAAAAGAGCGATGCTCAGGTAGGCACCAAAAATGTTGGGGTGGTCAAAGGTCCCTAAACAGCGAAGGATATTTGTATGACCTTCAGGAATCCAGGGAAGCTTATCAAAAAGAGCTCGGTTTCCATCTGTTAAAGGATAAATCGGAATGTTTTCCATGTAAGGGGTAATTTGAGGTTCAGAAAGGAAACGAAGTCCTAGGCTTTGTTGTGTTAAGAACTGACCGACTCCTATAAAACATTCAAGGATAGCAATCACTACAAAAGCCCATAGGATCGGGACAATTAAATCAGTTCGTTTAGAAAAAAGAAGATAAATCAAATGAAAAGAAACGAAAGCAATCGTGAGATTAATCAGTGTTGTATATTGGTAAAAATAGTTGGAAAAAATCGAAAAGAGAATCGATAAAAACGCCACTCCAACATAAAGGGTTAAAAAACGAGAGTGACGGTTAAAGAAAAGTTCTTTAAAGCGAATTTCCTTTAAGAGAAAAGCTCCGATCATCAAACCGACGATCCAAAAATCTGTGAGGTAAAAATGAATATATTTTTGAAAAAGAGGAGGGATTTGAAAATGAAAGGGAGCATACCTTTCAAAGGAGTGGGCAAAGGAAACAGAAACCCCACGAAAAACCTTATAAAAAAAGTTTAGAAAGGGAAACAAGACGATGAGTAGAGCACTAAACAAATACAGAATTTTTACTTTCATTGCGAATCATTGTAATTTTTCGATTGGATTTCTCTCCACTTCTTTATCATTAACGCAGCAAGAGGAGCAGCCTCTTTACCATAATCACCAAATTTCAAATAGACAACGACGGATAGATCGGGCATGTCGACCCGATAATCATCTCCCTCTTTAAAAGAAAGGCCACCAAACCAAATATCTTTGCACATTAAAGGGGTTCCCTCTCGATCGAGAAAAGGACGATAGATAAACTCTGCTGTCGAGGTTTTCCCAATAAATTGACTTTGAATCGCCTTATAGTCAGGAATCCATTTAGGATGTTCATATAGAGCCCGAATCCGGTAAGGTTGTACAGGCCCTTTTTCACCCATGACCACCCGTTTCATTCCCTCCATTAGTTCTGTTCGCACACGGGAAGGCATCTCCAAGTACCGTTTCACCTCTCGAGTTTTTTCAGTCACTCCCGAAGAGTTTGCTTGCATTTTCACGATTTGAGGTTTGAGTACGGCTCCTCCATTTCCAATCGTTGCAAGCATTGAAGCGGATTGAAGGGGAGTCACAACAAGGGAGTGTTGGCCAATGGCAAAGGCATAAAGCCCTGTTTGATTGTGGCGGATATCATCGGGAACATAGCCACCAATTTCTCCATAAAGATCAATCCCTGTCGGTTTTCCAAAACCAAAGCGGAGAGTGGTTTTTTGAAGATCTGCGGGATGCTCTATCACCTCACCAGCAAGAAGGGAAAAATAAATATTACTCGAGCGTTCCATGGCAGATCTAAAGTCTACTTTTCCTAAGGAAGCATGACTTCTAGGCATTCTTCCTCCTTTGTGGTGCCTGGTGATAAATGTCCCATCTAAATAACGCCCTAAAACGATTCCTTTATCGGTAACAATCTTAGGATTGATCTCATCAATAATTTCCAAAGGGCTTAAGTCATGTAAGGGGATATGATGATCTTGGTGGAGAAGATATCTTTGCTTTAGTGCTTCATAGCCGGTAACGACTTTAAAAAGGGAGCCGATGGGAGTCGCCCACCCATAGGCAAAAGATTTTCCATAGCCATATCCATTTCGAGGATAAAACGCTCCAGCGAGGCCCTTGAGGGAAGGATGTCTTAAAGAATAATAATAGCCCCAAAGGGGATCGGTAAGCTCTTCATAAGAACGGATCGTTGCTAGTAGATCGAGAGAAGGTTTTCGTTCTCGAACCCAGAGGAGTGCCTCTTTTAGATTTCCCTCCACTTCTTTACTTTTGACGATAAGATGAAAAAGAAAGGGTTGGAGTTCTAGGTCATTGGTAACATTTCCATAGATAAAAGCATCAAAAAATTTCCATTCATGTTCTTTCCAAAATTCTGCAAAAAGTTTTTTTTCTCCTTCTTCTAAATAATCGGTATAAGGATGCGCATAGGTTTTCCGCAGCTTTTCTTCTTCTCGTTTTTCTTTGAGGTAAGCTTTAAAATGTTTATTTCGCCACCTTGGAAAAATCCGTTCGTGATAGAGGGTTTCTACCCTTTGTTTGACCTCTTTTTTTACTCTCACAAAAGCTTGTGAGAGCTCCCGATATTTAGCTGGAGAAAGCCCTTTTGCTTCTTCAAGAGAATCACTGGAAAATAAGTTTCCAGGAGCAAGAAGGCGAAGAAGATCAAGAAAAAGGAGCTTATCCTTATTTGATTTGATCGGTTTTAAAATCGGATCGATCTCTTTTCGAATCTCTTTGACTAACCCACAGTTCTCACAATCTATCGGAAAAGATGCACAATTTGTCACATCACCTTTGCCCTCCCCAGGGCTCACCTTGTCGATTTGACAATGTTCTCGCCCTGGGGAGAACAAATCTGACGCGCCATCTTGCACATCTTTTCTCGATTTTTTGTGAGAAATATGGGCTAAAAGATGTTCTTCTTCTTTTTTTATTTCAGGATAAAGGGTTTCAATCGTGTCGGCCATGGTTTCATTTTCGAGAACCTTTTGGAGAGCACCCATAACATGTTGGAGATGGACTCCATGATAAACAGAGGGGAGTTTTCGAAGGCTTTTTCTCACTTGGCAATTAAGTGATAGAATTTGGTCAAGATAAGAGTCCCAGGATAAACTTTCCTTTTCAATATAGGTCTCGAGTTCTCTTTCCATTGGAGAAAATCCATCCCAAATCGCACCAATATGACTAGAACTTTCAAGCCACTTTCGGATCCCCTCGATTTTTTCACTGCGGTTTTTGTCGGTTAAAATGAAGTCATTGGGGTCAAATCGAGGATAAGAGGCCATGGCAACGATTTCACCTGTTTCAGGGATCATTGCAACAATCGAGCCCCCTTTAATCCAAGGGGAATGGACGGTATCATGTCCCTTCCCTGCTAGTGAAAAGTGCCTTTCCCGATCCCGCTCATTCATCACAAGGAGCTCCTCGGCATACGCTTGAAGTTCTGAAGAAATTGTCAAAAGAATCCGGTCTCCAGGCTCCGCTTCTTTTCCACCTGGGAGGTCACGGATGAAACGCCCTTTTGCACCGATTTCCACCTGATGTTTCCCATACATTCCCCGCAAAGCTTCATCGAATTTTCTTTCAATCCCAGACTTTCCAACATGGGCATGGATCGTATAGGCTTTTTCTTTGAGTTCTTTCAAGCGCATCAGAGCATCATGAGAACTGTAAAATCCTTTCGGAAGGGGAATAGGAAGACCTTCTTCCCTTTGTTCTAAGAAAAGAGAAAGCTCTTTGATCTCTTCAGCAATGGCTAAATACTGCTTTTCATTAATCGCGCCCATATAACCAACGATATCGGAGCCAACCTTTCCTTGCGGGTAATACCGCTTTGCTGCCCGCTGCATACTAAGCCCTGTCCAATCTTTTTCCATTAAGCGGAGGCGGTAGTAGAGCTTTTCAGAAACATCTTCCTTCAAGATAAAGGGGGTATTAGGAAAAATTGAGGCTTTGCTATAGATGAGATCTTCAATGGCTATCGGGTCCATTTCCAAAGCATCGCCAAGCATCCTCGAGAGTTTTTCAATGTAGAGTCGTCTTTCATAAACGCGAACCTTTTTACCCCTCTCGTCTTTTTCCCAATTCACCACAGGAATTTCTCGAATTCGATCAAAACAAACAGCGGCATTGTATTGCACCTTGTTGATTGCTAAAGGGAGATTAAAACGATCGCGAATCGTTCCTCTAGGTGCTGCTTCAACAACAGTTCGTCTTTGTGGTTTCAGTGCTTTTTCTAGATATTCATCATGTTTCACGGCCCCTAAATACCAAACACGAAGAGCAATCATTAAAAAGGCAATCATGATTAAATGAAGAACATTATTGGCTTTGTGAGGGACGTCGCGGCTACTTGTCATACATCATGGCATTTTTTAGATGAAGATAACAAAAAAAGATGTGGAAAGGCAAAAGAAAAACCCGAGAGTTTCCCCTCGGGTTACACATGAGTTCGAATCGAACTCACGTTATGAAAGGTGAACCTAGTAATATCTATCGCTATCAAACGTCATCAGTCCGCCGCCAAGCATGTGCATCCCATCGGTATCAGAACCGTACCCATCAGATTCTGGAACGAGATAGGATAAAGCATTTCCAAGACTACTTAGCCATCCTGATTCTGTTTCTAATTCATCGAGATCATGATGATCTTTTTCTAAATCTGCTTCACGAACTTCTTCTTCTTGATCAATCTCTTCACTCGTTGCACACCAAAGTTTGTAAAGTCCCCAAATCGTAAGTCCTGCTATAGCTAAGCCGACACACCACTTTGCAATTTGCCCGAAGCTCATTCCTTTCTTTTTCCCTTCTCGGACAAGGAATTCTGCGGCCCAATCTTGAGCATTCACATCTTTTGGAGCTTGCTCTAGCCCTTGCTGCCACATGCTTTCAAACATTCTATTTGTTTCAGGAGAAAGGCTTTGGGAAGAAACTTCAGACCAAATTCTTTCTAATTTTGGAGAATGACTTGGTGATACTCGTGAAGGATCCGGTAAAGCTTCTTGAAGTTGTCCTAGTGTATCGCTTGGAGAAAATCTCTGAGAGCTAAGATCTAAATCTCTTGAAGAAGGTGAAAAGACTTCCATTTCATCAGCTAGTCTATCTAGGTCTAATTCTTCTCCCATTTCAAGAAGTTGTCGTCCTCCTGAGGATGGAGAAATCCCAACCTCATGAGGTGATCTTTGCGCTGAGAAAGCATTAAATTCTTCAATAGCTTCATCAACATTCCCAAAAAGAGAGGTTGTACGCTCTCCAGTTAGTGGAGTTGAAGGTACAGAGTGTCTGCTGCCTATTTGGTCCATTACAGAATCTGCGACTTCGTGAAGTCGAGAAGAAGGGACATCTTTTGCCCTTTCAGCTGGTGGTTGACGCAATACTTGATCAGCGACAACAGAAGCCGCATCACGAACTCCGCTAGCCCCTTCTGTGAACCTCGATGTCATCCCTGCTAATTCTGGCGCTAGTTGGGTCGCGCCACCTGCTGATTGCCATGCAAAAAAGGCTTGAGCAAGGCCTAGAAGCGTGGTTCCTACAGCTAATGTTCCAATCCAAGCTTTAGCTTGAATCACCGTCCAAATCGCTGCAGCTGGAACAGCTATCATCAGATGCTTACTTCTCATTCTAGCAAACCCTGCAAAGAGCGCAAAATAGATAAGAGAAGCTGTAATGAGATAATTCATGTTCTCGGTGAAGAAATTACAGATCGCTCCGATCGTGAATTCTTCTGATGTTTTTGCTGGTGGGACCTCAACTGGAGGTGTTGGGTCTGTCCTAAATAATTTACTTACAAATTCCATACTTTTCTGATTCCCCTTTCAATTTCGACATACTTATAATAAAACGTTATTTATTTATCAATAATATAATAATAAAATGTAAAATTTTCATATTTTATAATAATAAAAATTTT
>JACKPR010000016.1 GCA_024233395.1 Chlamydiales bacterium | reverse complement strand
TGAGGCTTGTTGGACTCGAACCAACGGCCCTCTCCTTAAAAGGGAGATGCTCTACCAACTGAGCTAAAGCCTCAAATGACCCCAAGGGGATTCGAACCCCTGTTGCAAGAATGAAAATCTTGTGTCCTAGGCCTGACTAGACGATGGGGCCTTAGTCATATAAGTCCCCCTATTCTACAGAGGGATCTTAAAATTTGCAAGATCAAACTTCGAGGATATCCTTCTCTTTTGCAGAGAAAAGTTCATCGACTTGTTTGCAGTATTTATCGGTGAATTCTTGGATCAGCTTTTCACTTTTCTTTTGCTCATCTTCAGTAATTTCACTCTCTGTTTTTTGTTTCTTCACCTGATCGTTTGATCTGCGTCTTACGTCACGGATCGTGACCTTTGTTTTCTCCCCTTTTTCACGGGCATCTTTAGCGATTTCTTTGCGCCGCTCCTCACTCATCGGTGGGATTGGAACACGCACAATATGTCCATCAACAGCAGGCATTAAATTCAAATTTGCCTTTTCAATACTTTTAGCAATTGAATTTGCTGTAGAAGGATCAAAGGGAGTGATAATGAGTTGATTTCCATCACTAACAGCAACTGTTGCGACATCACGCATCCGCATTTCAGCGCCATAAACCTCTATGACTACATTGTCTAGCATGTTTGGGCTGGGGCGGTTTGTTCGCATGCTCTTGAGCTCATCTTTATAGTGCTCAACAGCTTTTTCCATATTTTTCTTACATTCGTCTATAGCGCTCATAAATGATTAACCTTTTGTAACGAGTGTTCCACCTTTTTTTTCGGTTACCGCTCTCAAAAGAGCTCCCTTTTCAAAAAGGTTGAAGACGTGGATGGGGATATCACTTTCGCGGCAAAGGGCAATAGCCGTTCCATCCATCACATTGAGATGCTTCATCAAGACTTCAGAAAAGGTCAAGTGATCACTTTTCACTGCGTCGGGATGTTTCATCGGATCTTTGTTATAAACACCATCGACTTTTGTCGCTTTAAGAAGAACCTCTGCTTCGATTTCACTAGCACGCATTGCGGCTGTGGTATCTGTTGTAAAATAAGGGTTCCCCGTTCCTCCAACAAAGATCACAATATGTCCTTTATCTAAGGAATGGAGAGCATGGTTCCAATTGTAAATCTCCACGATTCCATCAAGATTAAGAGCGCTCATCACACGTGTTTCACACCCTTTTTCAGAAAGAATTTGCCCCAAAATCAATCCATTGATCGTTGTTGCAAGCATTCCGACATGATCTGCAGGAGTCCGTGCAAACCCAAATTGCTTTGCCATGTTGCCGCGGAAAATATTTCCTCCACCAATGACAATCCCAATTTGAATTCCAAGGTGATAGACTTCACAAATGCTATCTGCAATTTGAGCACAGGCTTCATGATCAATCACTCCGGGCTTTTCTCCTTTCAGAGATTCGCCCGAGAGTTTAAGTAAGACCCTTTTGTAAGGAGGCTTTGTCAATTTACTCACCTATTTGCCAACGAGCAAAATCCACAACTTCTAGGGTTTTGCCAGCTTTTTTCCCTTCTTCAGAAACATATTTTGCCACTGTCATAGAAGGATCTTTGACAAACTTCTGATTCACTAAACAAGCTTGCTCATAGTAAGCATTCAGCTTACCCATTACAATCTTGTCCATTATTTCAGCAGGTTTGTTTTGAATTTGAGACCGGGCAATTTCTTCTTCTTTCGCAAGAACATCGGCGGGAACATTTTCGGGCTTTAAGTAATCGGGAGCTTCAGCTGCTACATGCATTGCAACTTCGCGCGCTAAAGTTCCTTGATCATTGGCTCCTTTAATCTCTACAACACAAACGATTTTTCCACCCATGTGGGAGTAAATGCCTAGAGAGTAATCGCCAACCTTTTTAAACTCCTTAATCCTTCGGATACGGATATTTTCTCCAAGGGTTTGAACAACATCTGCTCGATATTCATCAATCGTTAAAGCATCATTTTTGCTATACTTTTGATGAAGAAATTCATCGACAGATTTTGGAGCAGTTCTAGCCACTTCGTCACAGATGTTTTTAAGGAATTCTTTAAATCGATCGTTTTGGACGACGAAATCGGTCTCAGCATTAACTTCAACAAGAAAAGCTGCATTTTCGGTTTCAGCGATTCCAATGACTCCTTCATTGGTTTCTCTTCCACCTTTCTTTACAGCTGAAGCCATCCCTTTTTTACGAAGGATATGAATTGCTTCTTCAATATCTCCATTAGCTTCGGTCAGAGCTTCTTTACATTTGCTCATCCCCACACCGGTACGCTTTCTTAGATCCATGACCATTTGAGCTGTAATCGTCATTCTTTTTCCTCCGCTGTAAATTCTTCTTCAGTTTTTTCAACTTTTTTTTGGGTTTTTACTTCGGATTCTTCTTCCTCATCCTTGCCGATGGCAATATTGAGTTCCCCTTTTTTGTCGATCACTAAATCAGAGATTGCTTGAACAATCAACTTAATGCTTTTTAAAGCATCATCGTTACAAGCAATGACGTAATCGATAGGATCAGGATCACAGTTGGTATCGACAAGAGACATCACTGGGATTCCCAGTTTATTCGCTTCTGCAACAGCAATATGCTCTTTACTAGGATCTACAACAACAAGAAGGCCAGGAAGCTTTCTCATTGCACGAATTCCTGAAAGGTTACGGCTAAGTTTTTCACGCTCTTTATTAAGGAGAGTCATCTCTTTCTTTGTAAAGCCTTCTCCCCCTGCAGCAATTTGCTTTTCAATGCGCTCAAGGGTTTTTACCGATTGCCGAATCGTTGGAAGATTTGTGAGCATTCCTCCTAGCCAACGTTCTGCAACATAAAATTCTCCACAGCGCTCTGCACACTCTTTAATGACATCTTTTGCCTGTTTTTTGGTTCCCACGAAAAGGATGCTTTGGTGTCTCTCAACAACACCGCTCACCACTTCTAAGGCAATTCGAATTTGTTGCATTGTTTTAGCAAGGTCGATGATATAAATCCCACTGCGCTCTTCAAAAATAAAGCGCTTCATTTTGGGGTTCCATCGTTGTTTCTGGTGGCCAAAATGAGCCCCAGCTTCTAGAAGATCCTTAATGGATACAGGATTATGTTGTTTGGTTTTTGCCAAGCCTTGTCCCTTTTGTTTGACGACGGCATCCCTACATTTCGTAGGGATTTCGGTCTTGGTTAATATTCAGGTTCTGCGGGAATGTTCTATCCCTATATATACCGATCGTGTTTCAAAACTTGGTTTTTCACTTTATCTGTATCCCGATCTTTAAACCTCTCTGCATCGCTCCTTAGAATAGGAGGCTGCTTCGATTGATTTAAATTTCGAGCGCTGACCTTGAGAAATTCCCAAGTTTTAAAGCACGATCGGTATAAAAAAGCGCCTGATCAGAATCGAACTGACACTAATAGCTTGGAAGGCTATTGTTCTACCATTGAACTACAGGCGCAACTATCTGCAGTGAACTTCCGTGAAAGCCACTAGTAAACCATCAGTTTTAGCGCATTTCCCCTATTTTTTCCAAGTGAATTCACAAGTCTCATTCAAATTAAAATTATTTCTTTATGCATAATTGGGCGTGTTTGGGTGTGTTTTTAATCCCAATCTTGTATAATAGGACCTGTTAAACAAAATGAATATGGAGAGCATTTTTATGAAAAAGTATCTACTTGTTCCTTTTCTCGCAACCGCCCTAGCCCTTCCTCTAGTGGGGAATGAAGAAATCGCTCAATCAGAGCCTGTCCAAGCGGAGCAAATCGCCTCTCCAAAGCAAAAAATGATCGATGAAGTTCTGGCTGATTACCAAGCTGGACGTTATAATACTTTTTTGAAAAAGTCCGATGACGAGTACCGCGAAGCTGAGAAAAAATGGAAAAATAACGAACTTTTAGAACAGCGCAAAAAGCTTTCATCGATGGTTCACGACTATGGGATCGATAAAACCGATGAGTTTAAGCAAAAAATTGCCGCCCTTCACCACGCTCAAGACCAAGAGCTGATTGAGATCGCCCTTAATCATCCCAATGAAAAAATCAGCCGCGAAGTCCGTGATATGGTTTTCTTTTGCCCTAATAAACAAGAAGAAGAAAGCATTGAATTTATTCACAATCTAAGTCTGAAGTTTAAGGGTGACGGAGTCACTCCTATCGAAAACAAACTAATCCAAATTGATACAGAATTCTGGCTAAAGAGCCTTTCGCTTGAGATTGCAAATGCACAAAGCAAAATGGATGAGGGAACTTTTCAAAAACGCTACCTTGTCCTTCAAATTGAAAAAATCAAACAAATGAAAGAAGCCTGCCAAGGTGATCTTGTAGACGTTAAAGTGAAGCGATTTGTTGATACCGCTTCCACAGTCCTTCCTAAGGTTTATGCGTCAGCTTCAACACGCAAACACCTTATGGCTCTTGGAAAAGGAAAAATCACTCCTCAAACTCCTGCTGAAAAAGAACTGCAGGCTGTGATGATTAAATACCTGGAAAAAGAAGAAGCTTTGACTCAAAAGTTCTTCCCTGCGAACCCGTCCTAAAAACTCCTCCAACTCATGAAACATCAAAGCGAACGCATTGCGCTCGCTTTTGCACGCCCATCATCAAATGACACCACCAAAACTTGCCATCCTTATTCATTGCAAACATCCATAAATTTTCATGTCTAGTCATTTTTAGTCATTGCCATAAATTCCTGCGTATTTTAAAGTGTCCTAAAATTTTTAATGTTGGCTGAACAAAAGCCCTTCATTAAACGTTTTAGAAGACATTGATTTGCCCCAACCTTGATAGCGCCTGAGTTTTAATAATTATTTTTTTAATCTCTGGCATTTAGCCTTCAGGCGCTATCTAGATGGGTTTAAAAAAATAAATATCTTTTATTTGGTTTTAATAAATAATAAACTTTATTTTAAAACAAATTTAATTGTTATTAATATGCATTTATATTATAAATATGGCCAAACAGAAGGGGTTATACATGGATTATTTGAGAGGTCCTTTTTCACCAATTTCTCACAACTATTTTACTAGAAAAAGCTCAAAGTTAGATTTTTCTAGCGAAAGCTCAAAGGCAGCTAAACATCAGCCTTCACCCCCACCTTTGCCTGATATGAGTGGTGAAGCACGTGTTGTTGTGAATTTTGTCAAAGAGAACTGGAAAGAAATCGTTACAGCTTTCCTCCTCTACACTTTCGCGGCTGCGACTTTCACAAGCTTAAAAGGAAGAGAGCTTGTTGCCTTTAGCTCTATGGCAGCAGCTTGGACTGTGTTTCAAGGGGTTAGCGTCTGGAGTCTTGCGACAGCTGCTCCTATTATTTATGGAATTGCTCGAGTGATCTTTAACTGGGCAACAGCGCCTGCGCAAGGAGAGCGTCAACAGCACTTTGTTCCTCGTCATCAACCTCCAAGTCATGACCCTGATGCTCCCAGAAGAGATCAAGCTCACGATTCAAGACGTGGGGGAACAGTATCACAGGACAAAAGAGGCTTTGAGCAAGCATGGCAAGACTCCCAACGCACTCTTAGCAGCAATCCTCCTCGATCAACAACAGACCTCGGTTTACAAGCAGTTTGGGATAGAGTAAGTCTTGGAGAAGAGCGTGTTGCACCATCAGTTTCACAGACTCTTCCAGTTGCCGATCTTGATCAAGAAAGCGGCGAAAGAGAAGGAGTTGAGCTGACTTCACGAGTTCTACATACAACAGTGCCTATGTCATCACATTTAGGCAAAAGTGTCCCAGTGCTTATCCCTTCGCCAACTTCTGCTCATGTCGAGCCTTCTCGACTAGGAACAGAACATGATTTAGAAGCTGCTTGGGGTAGTGTAAAACGTGACCCAGAACGACGGGAAGAAGAGGATGTTGCTCCATCAGTTTTACATCATACTCTTCCAGATGTTGATGTTGAAGAAGAAAGAAGAGAAAAAGTTGAACCAGCTCCACAGCTCATTCCTGTTGTAGCTGCAGAAGAGGAAGAAGTCGTTGACATAAGCTTACAGCCAGTCAAGATAACAGAAGAAGTTTCTGATCCCGCTGTAACACAAGAAAAGATCAGAGAAGCGCGACGGATTGTATGGCAATTTGCTCAAATTGCAAACGAACGTCAAGCTCAGAAAATAAGCCTTCTTGAACCAAAAAGTATGGTTGCAGCGCTTTTATTAGATAGAGAACTATTCTTCAATAGAATGGAAGTCACGCCAGAGCAAAGAATCGCATTACTTCTCCCCTCTGTTTTAACAGAAACTCAAGCAAAGAAGCTTGCTGTAGGGGCTAAGCAGCTTCATCAAGCTGCAACCCA
>JACKPR010000015.1 GCA_024233395.1 Chlamydiales bacterium | reverse complement strand
TCGGAACGATTAATGGAGACTTGTTCAATGATGGAACAGTTTCTCCAGGGTTTTCCATTGGGACGAAAACAGTCACAGGGAATTACACTCAAACAGCGGGCGGAACCTACCTAGTAGAAATTGAGCCGGGGGGAACTTCGGATGTCTTAAATATTGGGGGAACAGCAACTCTTGATGGCACTGTCGATCTTCAACCGCTTCCCGGTGTTTATTTAGAAGGGTCTACTTTCTTAATTTTACAGGCTGCAGGGGGATTGGGAGGCACGCAATTTAGTAACCTTGTTGAATCCCATCCTTTATCATTTGGAATCAACTATACTCCGACGCAAGCCTTTGTTTATATTGTTTCCTCCCAAACAATCATTCCTGAGTCTCCTTTTGTTCATGTTAGTGGAAATGCTAAGGCTTTTCTCAACTATCTCCTCTGTAGTGATCGGAGCTATACTCCTGTAGAGCCCGATATCGTTTATGTTCTACAAAATTTGACATCCTTATCGCCAGAAGATTTTGTTCAAGAAATTGAACTGCTGACCCCACAACAATTTCGAGGGCTTCCCCTCACCAGTCTTCAAAATAGCATGAGAGCAGGGCAACCAATTCTTTCTAGGCTTAAAAGTCATGACTTTGGATTTCAGGAAAGATATCGCGGCCAAAAACTTGAAGAAGGACCTCTCCATGATGTTTGGGTTCAACCTCTCGGTTACTACTACCAGCAAGATAAAAGGGAAAATGGAGTAGGGTTTGACGTCCGTACTTATGGTTTCAGTGGAGGGACGACACTTATTTTTGGAGATCGTCTGACTTTAGGAATTGGAACGAGTTATCTTTATTCCAAACTGCATTGGAAAGAAAATGCTGGGATGGCAAAAATGCATACCCTTGCATTAGGTTCTGCTATTGGATGGATTGAAAAAAACTGGTTTGTCAACTTCTTGGCTTTAGGAGGAAGAACATTTTATGACGTCGATCGGACAATACGATTTGCTATGATTCGAAGAATTGCCCATAACGATCATAAAAGTTGGGATCTTCAAGGAACATTCTCTGGGGGCTATCGCTACCAAGTTCCAACCTCATTCATGCATCACTTTTATTTACAACCCGAAGCAAGCTTAAGCGTTGTTTCGATTATTGAATCTGGGTACCAAGAAAGGGGATCGAATAGTCTAGACTTAGATGTGAGAAGTAAACATAGTTCTTTCCTCCGTTCTCAAATTAACTTAAGAATGATCAAAGATTTTCATGTTAAAAATACCTGCATTTCTCCCTCTCTTCGTGTGGGTTGGTTAAAAGATGTTTCCCTGCAAAATGGAAAGTATCAGTCTACTCTTTATGGGATCGATTCTTGTAAATCCTACTTCATAACGAAAACAAACTCTAAAACAGTCGATCAACTTGTTCTTGGCGCTGAGACGATAATTTCTCCTCATGAACACTTTTCTTTTGAGTTAAAATATGAGGCAAATATTGGGAGTCGTTCAGCCGTTCAAGAAGGGACAGCACGTCTCCAATGGGATTTTTAGCTTTTTCCTTGAAAATTGGAATAAAATCATCCAAATTTCAAGGAAAAAACTTGATCTTGATTAGCTAACCGTGATTTATCCAGGAAATCAATCTTTTGATCTGACACAAAATATCCACGTTGTTGGCTTAGAAACTTACCTACAGTCAGAACATTGAAGCTTTTCCCCAATAAGTAAATTCTTTGAATATTCGAATAACATCTGTTAAGTTTCAGGTATGATGCGATTAGAAGGACAAAAAGTTATTGAGGCCAAAGAGATGGCCCGAATCGAAAAAGAGAGTATTCAGGAGGGAGCTTCCGATGAAGGGTATATGCTCAAAGCAGGCGAGGGGATTGCTTATCGCATTGAAGCCTTTATCGAAGAACGGGGACGGGCTAAAAAAGTGACTCTTCTTGTAGGGAAAGGGAATAATGGGGGAGATGCCTTTGTTGCAGGAACCTTTTTGATGCGCAGAGGGTTTGAGGTTCAAGCCTATCACCTTGTGGAATCAGGAGATTGTAGTCCTCTTTGTCAAAAGCATGAAAAGCTCTTTTCTGAGGCTGGGGGAAAAGTGATTCGAGGAAATGAAGTTCCGTTACAAGGGGTTATTGTTGATGGACTATTGGGGACAGGGTTTCAAGGAAAGTTGGAAGGAACTATTCTCGATGTCATCCATAAGGCTAACAATTCGAGGCTTCCAATTTTATCGATAGATATTCCTTCAGGGGTCAATGGTAATACGGGAGAAGTCAATCCAGATGCTATTTATGCAACGGAAACGATTTATTTAGGATTACCCAAGCTGGGTTTTTTTATCGGAGAAGGATATAATTATATCGGTAAATTATTCCGTGTAGACTTTGGAATAGATCCAAAATATTGGGAAAAAGCTCAAGGGAATACTTATATTGTTAATGAAAGTGTGATGCCTGAGCTTTTACCGCGGATTCAGCGGGTCCGTCATAAATATCAAGCGGGGTATATCATTGCTTTAGCAGGATCTCCAGGAATGCCTGGAGCAGCGATGCTTTCTTCCTTAGCTGCGCTTCGATCAGGGGCTGGAATTGTCCGCCTTTTTCATCCCCAAGGAATGGAAGAGGAATTTGCTGCAGCACCTCTTGAACTGATTCGAAATCCCTATTCTTCCGAAGACCCTTCACCAATTTTTGAAGAAGCAAAGCGTGCAAAAGCGTGTCTAATTGGCCCAGGACTTGGGAGATCGGAAGGGATACACACATTTATTCAGGCGGTTGTTTCAAAACTCGACCTTCCCATGGTTATCGATGCGGATGGACTTTACCATATTAAAGTCTTTCCCAAAGGAGCCATTTTAACTCCCCATTACAAAGAGATGCTTCATCTATTAGGAAAAGAAGAGCTTTCTCATGATGATTGTCAAAAGTTTGCCGATCAAAATGAAGTCACCATTGTCTTAAAGGGAGCCCCCACTTGGGTTTTCCATCCAAATAGTCCTCTACTGATTGTTCCTAAAGGGGATCCCGGGATGGCAACGGCTGGAACCGGAGACGTTTTAACGGGAATGATTGCAGCCCTTCTTGCCCAAGGATTGCAAGGAAGGGAAGCTGCAACACTTGGAGTTTATCTTCATGGAACATGTGGAGAAATTGTAGCGACAAAACAGACCTCTTATGATCTAATCGCTAGCGATCTTATCGAAGTTCTCCCCGAAGCTTTTCAAACACTGCTTGCTCGATTGCCCCAGGAATAAAAGCTGTCAAGCGTTCTCCCCTTTTAGCAATATCTCGAATCAAAGTGGAAGAAATAGAGTGAAACTCTTCATTTGGAAAAAGAAAGAGCGTTTCGATATTGCTTAGTTTCTGATTGGCATGTGCTAAAGTTTTCTCATGCTCAAAATCATTAAACGTTCGCATTGAACGAAGAATAAAGTTTGATCCTAACTTTTTTGCAAAATCAACGAGAAGACCATTAAAAATATGAACCTCAACATTAAAAAAATCTTGGGTAAGCGTCTCTAAAAAATGGAGCCGCTCTTCCTGAGTAAAAGTCGGTTCTTTTTTTTCTGTATCTAGCCCTATTGCAACATCGACTTGATCAAAAAGTTTTGTTGCACGTTGAATAATATTCAAATGTCCTTTCGTAGGGGGATCAAAAGTTCCAGGAAAAATCACTCTCATTTTTTACCTCTAATCTTAGAGATAATCTTTTTCGAATTTTTTTGCCACAGAGGACATTCCTACTTTAAACACTTAAAAGAGTTGAGCTTTTCGATGCAGCGCTTTAAGTGAGGATCGGATCGATGATAGGGGATATCTTGAGGAAAAAACCATTTGATTTCCTTGAATTCGGTATGGTCGAATTGATATGGATGAGATTCTTTCCCCCTTAGAACATACCATAAAGAAACGTCGGTATGTCCAGCTGTTTGTCCCACAGTTTTGGTAACCGTTAGAAAAATGGGGTCATTCATCAGGAAATCTCCTTCGACGCCAAGTTCTTCAACCACTTCACGCTTTACAGTTTCTCCCGGATGTTCATTAGGCTCTACATGACCTCCTGCAGGAAGCCATAGTCCTGCTTTTTTGTGGTCCACAAGAAGAAGTGTATTTTTTGCAGAATCTACTAAAAGAAAGTAAGAAACGAGATGCGTATCTGGAACATCAGGTTTTTTAGTACGAAAAAGGGGAGCTCCAGACGAGATCCATTTTTTTACAAATTCAATATGCTCAGTTTCAATAGAATCAAAAGGAACGAGAGAACGGATTAAATCCTCTATTTCACTACGAATATCTGTTGGGGCTGTACCCAATCTACATAGGTTCATCGAATTCTCTGTTCTCTGTAATAGAATAAAAAACTATCTTCAATTTAGGTTTTTATTGGTTTTATATCGCAATCAATTTATCCTTTTATAGATTTAAAAGGGGAGATTTTCAGAAATCAAAAAATATCTTTAATTCAGGATAGGTTCATTAATTTATAATATAACGAAAGGTTTTATATGAGTATAGGATCAATAGACTCTACAGATTTCGATGAAGCTTTTAAAGAGGAGTATCTAGCTTCAAAAGATATAAATGTGGAGCCTTTGATGGGAAGGTGGAATGTAACCCTTCCAGATCCAGCCTCTCATCAGGTAAGGCAAACATATTTAGTAGCAACAATGGTGTTTTCTTTAATCGGGGTGAGTTGTTGTTTGGCCAGTTCCTCTGTAAACTTTATTATTGCTTCCGCTTGTATGTTCTCTTTAGCGGGTCTAGCTTTCTTATTCTTTTCTTATGGGCAGTTTGATCAAGACCCAGCTATCGTTAAAGAAAAAGTGCGAGAATTTTTTCAAAATATCAGCGGAAATAAAGAAAAACCAGACTTACGGTCTCTTTTAGATACGCTCTATAAAAACCCCTACTTTACAAATAAACATGTGATCGGTTTTATCCTTAACACATTAAGACATGTTTATTTACAAGAGCTTCATGATTTGAGTGTGGAAGCTCTTTTAAGCAAGCATGGATCAGCTCTTTTTGAAGTTTTTTCTCAAGAAAGAGACCTCGATGTATTAGAAAGAAAATTGTTAAGAGAGGCTTTTGCAAATGGAAAACTCCCCAATATGGTAGATCTTCAAACAAAGTACGGAGCTGTTAATCTTGCAAAAATTTTCAAAGCAGAAACATTAATAAGGCTTTACAATGAATCTGTTATGCGGCTCAACTACGAAGAATTTATTAGAAGACATATTGGCAATCAAACAAAAGAGATTTCATATTGCCGTGATGGTCGCCCTTTTCTTTCTCTTACAGAAGGGTGGCAAGCTCGCTTTAGCACAGATTATTTAGAGAGGGCGCTTAAAGAAAACCTAGGGTTTCAAAGATTGATGGAACGGATCCGTTCTGACGGCGTTCCCTTTATTTTTTCAGAGGAGAGTCTTGCAAGGTTATGTGCCGGTAAGGATTTGATTCATCTGCAATCTGGAACGTTATTATTACGTGATTTCTTAAAAAATCATGGCGAAAGGGTTTTGGGATTGCTTAAGTGCACACCAGAAGAAAAGGCTGCAATACGTTCAAGTTTTTATGAAAATGAGCTTCCCAAAAGTTATGCCACTTTTTATCAGGAATACTTCAAATATGCTTCTCAGCTTCAGCTAATTGGGTGTAGAATAGAAGATTTCCGTTCTCGCTTTTTAATTTTTGAAACAGATACTTATCAAAATATTATCACCCGTTTTGGAGGGGCTGCTTTTGCTTCATTACTAGACGGAAAATCCTTAATTACTGAATCTCATCGTCAAAAATTAGCAAGTGACCAACTGGCTGCTTGGAATGGACAATCATTTATCGATTTAAAGGATACTACATCTGAAGTTCGCATTCATTTAAACATTACTTTTAAGGCAATGGCTCAGGCCTGTGTTGACTCAGATTGTACCTCGAAAATGCATTATCTTAAGTTTCGGGAAAAACACTCTGTAGGTGTGTTTCCTTTTCTTTCTGGAAATCAAGTGTTCATCATTAAATCTGTATTCACTTCCTTTATTGAGAGATTTATGCAAGACGATCACTCCTGGTTTGATCTTCAGAGAGTGTATGGAAAAGACTTAGATTGCTTACTAACTAAGAGTGAAAAAGAGAGTTTATACAAAAAATGTATTGGAAACTTTTTGCATATTATAAGTTTTAATAGATACAGAGAAGATGGCGCGGTTTATGAAGCCTTTTTAAGGAAGTTTGGAGATGAATTTTTCAATTCATTATCAATAAATCAAAGAGAGCAGCTTCAACCCTATTTTAGTGCCTATTTAAAGGATCAAATCGCTCAAATGTATGGATATGGGGCAAGGAAGGGGAGCGAAGAAGGATATCTTTCAATAAAAAGTAAGTATATGAGTCTATGCGACGTGTTTTTTATTTCTGATTTTAGACTTTTAGAGATGGTGATGCGACATGAAATGGGTCAGCTTAGAACTTTTGAGGAGTTTGAAAGGAGAAATGGACTGCAGAATATTTGTGCTTATTTAAAAACAGCCGATAGTAGAGAGAAATGGAAAGTGAAAGAATGCTTTCTTGATCAGTCCTATCGAATCTTCAGTCAAGATAAATATCAAAAGTTAAGAGAAACCCTCTCTGTGCGTCAAGAAGATCAAGAAAGAGTGCTTCGAGCTAAAGCAAAAAACTTAAACGTTAGACAATTTATTCATGAACATACACATTTTGCCCTTAAGTTTCTTTCCTCTAGCGATCGCTCTACCTACCTTAATCAATTGATCCGAGGCTACGATAGGAGCAGTTTTAGTTATAAGGATTATGAAAGCGATTTGCCTATTCTCCGAGCTTTAGGTTATGGAGAATTAGAGAAGGAGGAGATTTTTTCTTTCATATTTAACCCCCAAAGTAATGTCCGTAAATTTATTAGAGAATTAGATGAAAGGGAGCTTCCTAAGAGTTTATCTTTTCGTAGTCAGTTAGTAGAAAAATTTACGGGAGTGTTAATAGAAGTGCCTCATAACACTTGGACAGAAAAAGAAAAAAGCGTTGTCAATCTATTAGCGTCTAGAGACTTTAACCTTTACTTCGCAAGAGCAGAGAAACTTTTACAGATAGACCCTTGTAACCAAGAAATCATGAGCTTATGGAATTGTTTTAAGGAAACAAACAAAGCTGAGAGCTTTAAGAAACAGTTTCTCAAACTTCTTATAGAGAATGGACCGTTTGAAAATATGATTAACAGCTATCCATTACCCTTTCTCCAAGAGATGATTTCAGAAGGTAATCCTATGTTCGAAGAATTAAAGAGGAAAAGTCTAGCTATTATTGGAGATAGATTGGGAGATCAAGATACACCTTTCATGAAAAAGTGTAGAGAGCTTCGATTATTGGTTGATAAAGCACAGGCCGATTCATCAAAAAGCAATGTTGGTAGTATACGAAAAGAAACGCCTTCAATGATCGCGGCTTTAGGTCAACTGCAAGAAAAGGATAGAAAAAGAGTTAAAGAGCTCCTTGAATCATGTAAAATATCAACGGATTTTGCTAGAGCAGGACAGACATATACCATTCAAGAGCATGGCCTGGCATCCGTTGCTTTTACGGGTATAAATACTGAAAGAGAACAGGAAATTGTCTTATTAGCGCTTGGATTTTCTTTGGATCGTGCGAAGTCTTTAATAGAAGATATTAGAGAACTAGAAGAAACATATCTCGAAAATCA
>JACKPR010000014.1 GCA_024233395.1 Chlamydiales bacterium | reverse complement strand
GGGCTCATCAGGCAGAAGGGACAGAGACTCAGGATTTTCAAAGAAACTATTGACTCCCCTTTTAACTGCATTATTGATAAAATCATAATTGTCGAGGGTGTTTGTTGAATAGTGTGGAAAATTCGCAGGAACTAAGACAGAAAAGGCAAGGTCGCTGACATGAAAGATGATCCCTCCCCCCGTTGGACGGCGGGCCAGGGATAGACGTAAGGCTCGGGCCTTCTCAAGATCAAGAAATTTCTTGGGATCAAGGAAATAGCCATAGGTCGCCGCTTTTCCTTCCCACTCATAAAGGTGGAGAATGGGAGAATCATCAGGCTTCATCTCTTCAAGAAGCTTTGCATCGATCGCCATATTTTCTTCAGCGGATCGCTTGCCTGTGTCTAAAATTTTCCACTTCACTAATTACACCTGGTAAAGAGGTTAAAACGTATCACAAATAGAGATAAAAAAATAGACGATCGTTAAAATTTACAAAAAATGCTTGCCGCGACAGAATGAGGGATGTAGCCGAAGTTCTGTAATAGACAGTTTTTTCATGTAGGGGGTGAGCGAGACAAAATCTGATATTCATGAATGATGTAGTCCATAGCCAAGGTGCTATGGATGAAGAAGAAAGGATATCTGAGGAAGTCGTAGCCAGCTTCAAAATGAAAAAAATGTCTAATGCAGAACTAATAAGGATTAGCTTTCTTTAAAGGACTCATCTTAAGTAAGATTAGTTCTATAAACTTAGTTAATAAGAATACAGGTGAGAATACAGGGTTATTATGTTTGATAAGTTTACCAACCGCGCCAAGCAGGTCATAAAACTCGCGAAAAAAGAAGCGCAACGTCTCAATCATAACTATTTGGGGACAGAGCACATTCTTTTAGGACTTCTTAAATTAGGACAAGGAATTGCTGTCAATGTCCTTCGAAATTTGAATGTCGATTATGATACCGTTTTGGCAGAAGTGGAACGCCTGGTGGGATTTGGCCCTGAAATTCAAGTCTATGGCGACCCAGCACTAACTGGTAAAGTTAAAAAGGTTTTCGAATATGCTAATGAAGAAGCGGCAGCCCTTAACCATAATTATGTGGGAACAGAGCATCTTCTTCTTGCTCTCTTAAGACAAACCGACGGCGTAGCAACTCAAATTCTTGAAAATCTTAATATCAATTTAAAAGAGGTTCGCAAAGAGGTCCTTAAGGAACTCGAAACCTTTAACCTGCAACTTCCCCCTATGGGAATGTCGGGATCTCCAGGAACACCCAGACAAGAAAAAGCAACAGCAGGAACAGTGGGATCAGAAAAACTTCCGGCACTCCGTGCTTATGGACATGATCTGACAGAGCTTTGCAGAGAAGGGAAACTCGACCCAGTGATCGGACGCGCTCATGAAGTAGAACGGTTAATCTTGATCCTTTGCCGTCGTCGAAAAAACAATCCGGTTTTAATTGGAGAAGCTGGAGTGGGTAAAACAGCAATTGTTGAAGGTTTAGCGCAAGCAATTGTTAAAGGCGAAGTTCCCGATCATCTCGCAAAAAAGAAACTGATTTCTCTCGATTTAACGCTGATGATTGCGGGAACAAAATACCGGGGTCAGTTTGAAGAGCGGATTAAAGCGGTGATGGATGAGGTTAAAAAGCATGGAAATATCCTCCTTTTCATCGATGAACTTCACACAATTGTTGGAGCCGGGGCAGCAGAAGGGGCAATCGATGCTTCAAATATCTTAAAGCCTGCTCTTTCAAGAGGAGAAATTCAATGTATTGGAGCAACAACGTTGGATGAATACCGGAAGCATATTGAAAAAGATGCTGCTCTTGAAAGACGTTTCCAAAAAATTAATGTGGCTCCTCCAAGTGTTGAAGAAGCAACTGAGATTTTATCAGGTCTTAAATCAAAATATGAGGAACATCATAAGTGTCTCTACACAGATGAAGCAATCCGAAGCGCTGTCTATCTTTCAGACCGCTACATTACAGGGCGTTTCCTACCCGATAAAGCGATTGATCTAATCGATGAGGCAGGAGCAAAAGCTCGCATTACAATGCTTCATCAACCACAAGATATCCATCAGCTTGAACTCGAAATTGAAGAACTCCGTAAAGCAAAAGAGGAGTCGATTGGAAAGCAAGAGTATGAAAAAGCTGCCAATCTTCGTGATAAAGAGAAAACTTCACGAGAAAAACTTGCTCAAGTCCTCGCTAAGTGGGAAAAGAATAAAGAAGAACACAAAGAAATCGTCGATGAAGATGATGTTGCTGCCGTTGTTGCAAAACATACGGGAATTCCCATGTCTCGTCTGACAGAAGGAGAAGCTTCAAAAGTGCTTAAGATGCAAGAAATTCTTAAAGAGCACATCATTGGACAAGAGAAAGCTGTCGATATTGTTTGCCGCTCTCTTCGTCGCAGTAAAGCAGATATTAAAGATCCTAACCGTCCGATTGGTGCCTTCCTATTCTTAGGACCAACTGGAGTTGGTAAAACCCTTCTCGCTAAACAGCTAGCCATCCATATGTTTGGAGGTGAAGATGCCCTTATTCAGGTAGATATGTCTGAATATATGGAGAAATTTGCTGTGAGTCGAATGACAGGATCTCCTCCAGGATATGTGGGACACGAGGAAGGTGGACAGCTGACAGAACAAGTCAGACGACGCCCCTATTCTGTTGTTCTATTTGATGAAGTTGAAAAAGCACACCCCGATGTGATGAATCTCCTTCTTCAAATCCTAGAAGATGGAAAACTCACCGATTCTATGGGTCGAAAAGTTGACTTCAGAAATACCATTATCCTCATGACTTCTAACCTGGGCTCAGACCTTATCCGTCGCTCAACAGAAGTAGGTTTTGGTGTGAAAGAAGGAATGCCAGACTATGATGCAATGAAAGAAAAAATCGAAAAAGCGGCGAAAAAACACTTCAAGCCAGAATTTATCAACCGACTCGATGATACCGTCATCTTTAAAGCTCTTGATAAAGATGATCTCGTTAATATTATTGAGATTGAAGTGGCGAAGCTTAAGAAGCGTCTCGAAAGAAAGAATATCCTTATTAGTCTCGAAGACAAAGCAAAAGAGCACATTGTACAAAAAGGATACCAGCCTGAAATGGGTGCACGTACTCTCCGCCGCACTATCGAACAACTTCTAGAAGATCCTCTTGCTGAAAAACTTCTTCTTGAAGGAGATGAACCTCGTCAAATCTTGATCGATTTTGATGGGGAAAAACTCACCTTTAAAGATATCGATCTTCCTAAAGAAAAGAAGAAGAAAGAGAAGAAAAAGCTAGCGGCCTCAACAACCGCAAAAGAAGAGCCAAAAGAAGAAAGCTAAATTCGCTCTAACTTAAAACTTCTTGGATTTCACCAATGATCCCTCCTGTCAAGAGCTGGTTTGGCGCTAAGCTTCGAAATTGTTTTTCGAGCTTGCTTATTTTAAAGCAACCGGAGGGATAGGTAAAAAATTGGAAATGTTTGACTAACATATTTCCTTCTAGATCATAGTACATAACCCATGGCGTATTCATAAGCCTATCTTCGGCATAACGGGCAACTTTCTGGGATAAAAGTTCGATCTCATGAAAGACTTCCACGGAAAAATCTTCTCCAGTACATCCTGGAGAAACAAAGACTAGATGTTCTCCTCTAAGAAGATGAACCGCAACATTTTCCCCTTTCATGATCATTGTCTCTTGCGTATAGGTTGAGTCAAGGGCGATGGGAACCGACCCCATTGGGCTGGGATGAACTCTTTCAGCACAAGCATAGGTGGCAACTAAAGTTTCTCTTGCTTGCCACTTTTGCTTTCTTCCCCCTAAAATCGACTTTGCTAAAATATTTGCAGGATCAACGATTCCTCTCTTAATAATGGCAACTTCATAGACAAACCCCACTTCTGTTGTCTCTCGTCCTAGAAGTAAAAAAGAATAGTTTAGTTCTCGAAGAACAATCTTCAACCTTTTAACAAGGTGGGCTAATGGACGGCAAAGGTTTCCCCAATTCTTAAAGGGAGAGCGGTGCCTGCTGGGGCCAATGTAAAGACTTTCATCACCAGAAGTTTGTTGTCCTGGAAAAAGACGCATTCCATCTTGTTCAATAATCGTGGGGAAATCGAGCGCAAAATGAAGTTCTTCTGAGCTTTTTCTCGATCTTAAAAAACAACAGCAGAACATTCCTTCCCCGTTTTCTTATCTATCTTTCGCCGACTGAGGACTCCCAATCTTTGACATAATCAAGAAGCTCTTTTTTCGAAGGCTTCGATCGCATTAGTTCTAATGCTTCATCATTGCTACTCAGGTGCGCGAGTTTCGCAAGTAAGTGGAGATGACGCTTATCATCACAGGCGAAGAGAAAAAAGATCGTGTGTACAGGATTTTCATCGAGAGCACCCCAATCAATCGGTGTTTTAGGAAAAACAACGACAACAACATCGGTTGGTCCCTTTAATAAAAAGTCTCGAGTATGAGGAACAGCAATCCCATTATTCAAAGCTGTAGGCATGAGTTTTTCACGATCAAGAAGAAGATCAGCCATTACAAGAGGATCCATTCCTAAATCATCAGAAACACGGTCCATTGTTTCACGAATGAGATCTTCCTTTTTCGTCGATCGAATATCGGTAAAGATCCCTCCACGATGAATCGCCCGGAAAAGGCTAAATTGTTGCATTCCTTTCTTGGTATCTTGATCTTCTCTTTTTTCTTTTTTCTGTGGGTAAATTTGTTCTTCTTCTGAAGGGAGAAAGTTCCCCGTTTCTTTTTGAAGACGGCAGCTTAGCATCCAGTTTTCAATCTCAATGCGACTAAAGCGGTATTGATGGTGAAGTCTGTAAGCAGGAATTTTTCCTTCTGCAAGCCAACGTCGAATAGTTGTCTCAGAAACATTTAATAATTCAGCAACATCTTTTATCTTTAGATCCATCTAAGCTCCTCTAAGCCGTCTCTTTTCAAGCTATATCGACAAACGTATATTAATTTTGACTTTCTTGCAACATTTCCGCCATTAATTTCTCTACAAAAAATCTTTAAGAAGTTGAGACTAAAGCAAATTAAAAAAGAATATAAATGATAAAAGATGAAGAAGTATGAAATGAAGGCTGGTATCTAAATACTAACATCCCTCGAAAAGAGCAACCACATCTTCCTTTGATTGAGTGTTTAGAAGTTTTTTTCGCCGATCTTCATCTTTAATGGCTGCAGTTAAACGAGATAAAATTTTAAGGTAATCGGTTTGTTGATTTGCTGGACCTCCAATCATAAAAATTAGACGAACAGGGGCTCCATCCAATGCATCCCAATTAATTCCCTCTTTTGCCTTTTGTAAACCTACTGCTAAGAAAAAGCGATTAAAGATTGGCAATTTAGCATGAGGAATTGCCACACCCATTCCAATCCCTGTAGAAACAATTTTCTCTCTTTTAATAATCGCTTCAAAGAAATTTTCCTTATCCACAATCTCACCAGAGTCAGCTAAAGCATCGATCAATTTTTTGAGAGCAGCATCGCGACTATCTGCCTCTAAAAAGCAAATAACACCCTCTTCAATCAGCTCTGAAAGTGTCATTTCGTCTCCTTTCTTCATAAATAAATTAATGCGTTCCAGTATGGCCAAAACCACCCTCCCCTCTTTCTGTTGCTTTTAAGCATTCTTCTTCTTTATAGCACGCCTGAATAACAGGAGCAAAAACAAGTTGAGCAATCCGCATTTTGGGAGTGACGACAAAAGGATTATTTCCATGATTAATAAGAATGACTCCAACTTCGCCACGGTAATCTGAATCGATCGTTCCAGGAGTATTTAAAACAGTCACACCATGCTTAAGAGCAAGCCCACTTCTAGGTCTCACTTGAATTTCAAAACCTTTTGGAATTTCAAACCGTAGCCCCGTTGGAATGAGTTTACTTTCTCCAGGATTAAGGGTGATTTTATCGGTGATATAAGCACGGACATCTGCTCCTGCCGCTTCTTCAGATCCATAGGTGGGGAGCTCTGCCCCCTCTTCTAAGACTGTGGGGACATTGGTATTCATCATGTTTGACTAACTTTTATGGTGTTTTTTTCTCGCTGCTTCTGAGTTACAGAGATCAGATCATCTAGCTTTTCTCTTTCAGTCTTTTTCTCTGCTTTGTTCGGTTGTTTTTCATTGCCCATTAAAAATTCAATGAAAAAATGAAGCTTTTCTTTGAGTTCTCCCCTTTTGACGATACAATCGATCATCCCTTTTTCAAGGAGGAATTCTGACTTTTGGGCGGTATCCGGAAGTTTTTGCCGGATGGTTTGTTCAACAACACGGGGCCCTGCAAAACCAATGAGTGCATCCGGTTCAGCAATAATAATATCGCCTAAAGAAGCAAAAGAAGCCGTGACTCCTCCAGTTGTTGGATTTGCAAGAACAGAAATAAAGGGAAGCCCTTTATTATGAAGTTTTGCAAGCGCTGCAGAAGTTTTAGCCATTTGCATGAGAGAATAAATCGACTCTTGCATCCGAGCTCCACCAGAAGATGAAACAAGGACAACAGGAAGCTTCTTCTTAATTGCATGTTCAATCAAAAGGGTAATGCGTTCACCGACGACAGACCCCATGGATCCTCCCATGAATCCAAAGTCCAAAACACCTAGGGTTGTTTCACTTCCCTCTATCTTACAAACTCCAGTAAGAATCGCTTCATTTCTTCCCATTTTCTTTTGAGCTTTGGCAAGCCTTTCAATATAGGGTTCGGAATCGACAAAATTTAAGGGGTCTTTAGGAGAAATTTCGTTAAAGAGTTCTTGAAAAGTTTCTTCGTCTGCAAGAAGATCAACTCTTTGAGCTGCTGATAACCGATAATGATGTTCACACTTAGGGCAACAATTATGATTCTCTTGGAGTTCATTTGCATGGATCATTTCCTCACATTTAGTACATTTGACCCAACCACTAAACCCATCTTTTTTGGTGGATTCGACTTTAATTTTTGGCTTATGCCGCGTAAAAAGTCCTAAAAATCCCATAACAACCTACAAACGTTCGTTAATGACCAAAAGGTTACCAAACCGACCAAAAGAATACAACCTTGATCATGTAAAATACTATAAACAATTTTTTAATTTACTGCGAGTCACAGGCCCTATCGTAGTGATTTTCTTACCCATAGGGATCTTACCAAAAATTTTTCTAAAAGCATCAATTGTTGATGGACTTGTAAAAATTATTTCGTCAAATCTTTCTAAATTGGGTTTGACAGATGGAATTTTTGGTTTTGTATCATAAAGGATACAGCGTTGGTGTCGAATCCCGCGGAGCACTAAGATCTGTGAAAGTGCGCACCTAGCTTTTGATGACTGAGGAAGAAAAACATAAGATTGATCCATATCTTCTAAAGCTAAGAGATGAATGATCCCTTCTTGGGTTTCGCTTTCCGCAACTTTATTGACCTCAATCCCTTTTTCTTGAAGATGTTTTGCTGTAATCTTACCGACAGCAATCACCTCTTTTCCCTTTAGATCATCGCAACAAAAACCTTTTTTTTCTAAATATCTAAAAAAGATTTCTACAGTCGTTTTACTTGTAAAAATTAAATGGGTGTATTCGGGAATATCTGCAAAGGCGCTCATCATTGCGGGATCATCAAAAGAGCGTGGAATAATTTCAATAATTGGAAGATGAACAACCTTTTTTCCATAATGTTTTGGATTAAGCCCTAAATAAAGTGCCTTCGTTTTTTGCCGCTCATCAACCGAATGAAAGAGGGTTTTCATTTCTTTGTCATTGTTTCGACCAACGACAGCAAGTTTCCCTTGCAACGGGGCAGTTTCTCCAGGAAGAGTGATCCGATTTCTTGTGGTTAATCCTAAACGGATCAATGCTGCTTCAGCAACCACAAGCCCATCAATTTCTCCACGATCAAGCATAGCAAGACGGACATCAACAGGACCTCTCACTTCAATGCATTTAAGGTCAGGACGCAATCGTTTGACCACTTCATCCCGCCTAATGGAAGAGGAGCCAATAATGGCTCCTCTTTTTAAGTGTTCAAATTGTTCTCCTTCACGAATCACTAAGCTATCGCTTCCATCGACCCCTTTCGTCAAAGCAATGAGTTTTAGTCCTTCTGGAAGGGGGTCTGGTAGATCTTTCGCTGAATGGATTCCCACATCACAACTTCCATCTAAAACCTTTTGATCAATTTCTCGGGTAAAAAAGTCGGTCTTGTCCATCGGTCCTAAAGAACTCTTTAAATCGCGATCTCCAATCGTTTCAACATAATCGACTGTATAATCGACTGCTAACTCTTTCATGACTTCTTCAACTTGCTTCCTTGAAAGCTTAGAACCTCTGGCTCCCACCTTTACTTTCACCAACTTCTTGAC
>JACKPR010000013.1 GCA_024233395.1 Chlamydiales bacterium | reverse complement strand
TAGGGAGGTTAAAAGTCTTAATCGTTTCAATCACGCGATGAGACATATCTCCATAAAGGGCAAAGTTTGAAGAAAGTGTAATCACATCGTTTTTAAAAAAGAGGGTTTTATATTCATATGCAGGAGCCCCCATAGGAATTCCAAGTTTTTTTGCTTCTTTTGAACGAGCAATGATGCACCCATCATTACTCGAGAGAATAACAAGAGGTTTTTCTCGGTAACTAGGGTTGAAAACTTGCTCACAGGAAGCATAAAAGTTATTACAGTCTATGAGTGCATACATGAGTGAATCGTATAGGTAACAACTCCCCAAACTTGAAAGTCGACTTCCTCGGTCACTTCCATAAGAGGGAATTCTGGGTTTTCTGGAATAAGAAATAGGCGTTTCCCTTGTTTTTTCACCCTTTTTACAGTGAATTCTCCATTGAGAATTGCAACAATAATTTGTCCACTTTGAGGGGTTATGGCTCGATCTACAATGAGAATGTCTCCATTTGAAATCCCACCATTTTTCATCGAGTCACCTTCAACACGGACAAAAAAGGTAGCAGCAGGGTGTTTAATCAAAAATTGATTGAGATCAAGTTTTTGTTCGATGTGATCTTCCGCAGGAGAGGGGAATCCAGCTCTGACTTTATTTGAAAATAGAGGAAGCTCTATCCTTTTTAATTTATTTGGTTTGTATATTGTTAATTTTAAATTTTTATTCATGGTTTATTAGTTCTTTTTTTTAAATTAAAATAACATAAGTTCTTTTATTAAAAAACTTTGACACTTTTCCTCTATGAAAGTATTCTTAATCTATGATTACTGTATGGATGTTTTTCCTCCTTATAACCCTTCCTGCCTTTTGTGTTCGATTTGGCATTTTGCACCGTCATATTACTGCTCGTCCCTCACTTTTCATCTCTTATTTAACGGGCGTTTGTCAAGATCTTTTCATTGCATTTGAACAGCTTTTTTTGCTCGTCTTGCTTCAAACAATTTTTCCCTTTGCACAAGGATGGTTATTTTGGATATTTGTCGTAGCGTCTACTCTCTTACAACTCCATCTAATTGTCGATGCGATTTTGCATCGGAGGACAGCGATACGGATGGAGGTTTCTTTCTTTTCTCTTTTAAATGATGCTCGCTGCTTTTGGGATTCAGCTAAGGAAAAGAAAATTTGGAGATTTTTTCCTATTGCTTTTGTTTTCTTAGTCATGCCGATTTTTACTTATTGGACGTGTTGGGAAGATCTCCAAGGGCTTCAGTTTCATAGCGATTGGCTTCTACTCGGGCTATTCTTAGGAATCATTGGCACTTTAGGGCACTTCTTCCTTCCAAAAAAGCTTTCCTATGCGACAGATCAAATCGTTTTTCAGCACACTCTGTGGTATATTCGAAAGCTCTTTCGGTTCATCAAAAGGAAGAATGATCGAACAGATATGGGATATTTAGCGCGCGCCCGTTTTCAAAGTCATAATGAAAAAAAATCAACCCCATCCTCGGAATATCCTCTTTTTAAGTATACACAGGGATTTTCTGGAGAGAAAGCCTTTGATATCACTGTTCAAGATGGGGAAACACCTCATGTGATTTTTCTTTTTATGGAGTCGTTTAGAGCGCATAATGTCGGTGTTTTAGGAGCAAAAAAAGGGGTTACGCCCCATTTTGATCGCTTGTCTAAAGAGGGGATTCTTTTTACTGATTTTTATGCGAATTCTGTTCGAACCTCTCGCTGTGTTGTCTCTTCCCTTTTTGGGATTCCTTCTGATGTGGATGCGTCTGAAGTCGCTGCTCGAGCAAAGGCTCCCTTTATTGGTATTCCACAATTGCTTCAAGAGGCTGGATATCAAACAAGTTACTTACATAATGGGCCGATTGAGTTCGAAAAGCAGGATCATTTTTTTAATCTCCATGGATATGACGTTGTTCATGGAAAAGAAGAGATGTCTAAAAATTTTCCAAAGTTAAAACCATCGAGTTGGGGCTTGCCCGATGAGTGTTTAATGCATTATGCCGCGGATTTTCTTGAAGGCAAAAAAGAGACCCCTCAATTTCTAACCCTTTTTACCATTACAAATCATCATCCTTGGAATCTTCCTAATCATTATCAACCCCCTTCTTTCCCCCCTGAAATTTCAAGAATCTATCGGAAATATCTCAATACCTTCCATTATAGTGATGCTTGCTTGGGACTTCTTGTTGAACTACTTAGGGAGAAGAATCTTCTTGAGAATACCCTTCTATTTGTCCTAGGAGATCATGGATATCCTATGGGAGAGCATGATAATTTTATTGAACAGCGTTACCTCTATGAAGAGAACATTCGAGTCCCTCTTATGATTTATGGAAAGGGGAGAATTTTAGAGCCTAAAAGGATCACAACTCCTGGTAGCCAACTTGATCTTGTTCCAACCCTAATGGATATTTTAGGACTCCATGGTTTCAATCTCTCGATAGGGAGTTCTCTCAAGAGAAAAATGGAAGAAAGGCAAATTTTCTTTCATAATCCTTATGTTTTTAAAAACTTTGGATGTCGTAGAGGAAAACATAAGTTTATCTATACACGAATTTCTCAAGAAGTCGAACTTTATGATCTTGAAAAAGACCCTGATGAGAAACACAACATTGCTCCTGAAAATCCTCAACTTTCGCGAGAGCTCCTACATAGCGTTAAGGATTATGAACGTCTCTTCCATAATCTTTATGCCAACAAACGAATTGTTCCAGAGGAAGAAGAGACAATTTCCCCTAGCACTTTTAGTCTAGCTGAGTTAGACTAAGGTGTATCGTCAAATACTAGGAGGTTGTTTTCGCTAAGACAGATCGTGAACAGTGGAAATCCCGCTTTGGTTTTATTTGGGCTGCTGTTGGTTCAGCCATAGGGCTGGGGAGTATCTGGCGCTTCCCTTATGTTGTAGGAGAAAATGGTGGAGCAACCTTTGTTCTTCTTTATTTGATTTGTCTCCTTCTTGTAGGCTTTCCAGTTTTAATTTCTGAGATTTTAATCGGACGTAAAGCGCAGTTAAATCCTTCAGGCTCGTTTAAGCAGATTGGGCGTCATAAAGGATGGCAAGCAGCAGGGAAGATGACGATCCTAACGGGCTTTCTTGTGAGCTCATTTTATTCAGTGATTGCTGGCTGGACATTCGGCTACTTTCTGCAGGCAATTTTTGGGGGATTGACCCATTTTGATTCGACCCAAGCAGCACTTTCTCATTTTAATGCTTTTAGTACTTCTCCACTTTGGGGAATCGGTTCTCTTGCTGCTTTTTTATTCGTTTCACTTTTTGTTCTCTATACTGGCGTGCAAAAAGGAATTGAAGCCGGAAATAAGATTATGATGCCTCTCCTTCTCTTTGTTCTCCTTTTTCTTGCGATTAAAGGACTATTAATGCCTGGAGGTGAAAAAGGGCTTGCATTTGTTTTTAAGCCCGATTGGTCAGAGATTACACCCACAGCGATCCTCCTTGCTCTTGGACAAGCATTTTTCTCTTTAAGCTTAGGTCAGGGGACAATGGTTACCTATGGAAGCTACTTAGGAAAAAAAGAAAATGTTCCTGGAACATGTATGCCCATTACCCTTTTTGGGATTTGCGTTTCTCTCCTAGCTGGAATTGCAATTTTTACCATCGTCTTTTCTGCAGGTCTTCCTCCTTCTTCTGGCGAAAGTTTGATGTTTCAAACCCTTCCCATTATTTTCTCCCAAATTCCTGGGGGATATTTTCTTTGTCTTCTTTTCTTTCTCCTTCTTGTTTTAGCTGCGCTGACCTCTCAAATATCAGCAATGGAACCTTTAATTGCCTATTTTATGGATGCATGGAAGTGGAAAAGGCATCGTGCTGTTTTCACAACTGGAATTGCTGTGTTTATTGTAGCTCTCCCTTGTGTCCTTTCCTTTGGACCATGGAAAGAGTTTACTCTTTTTGGAAAGAACTTCTTCAACCTTCTTCTCTTCTTATGCCTCAACATCTTGATTCCTTTAGGAGGCTTAGCCGCAGTTATTCTCGTGGGATGGCGCTGGACATTTAAAAGAGCTTTTCCTCACCTTAAAGAAGGAGCTGAAGGACTTTTTAGAACCCACCCTTACCTTAAATGGTACTTTGAAATTAGTATGAAATATATTGCTCCACTGATCATTGTGATTGTGATGTTAGATGCTCTAGGAGTGTTTTAGTAAGTAATTCTAGCGGAGGAATATTTCATGGGTATAATTCTTGCTTTAATAGGGTTTACCCTTCCTTCGTTGATTGTCCGCCTTTTTTTTCGTAAAGATCGGTCAATCTTAGGCATTTTTCAGGATCTTTTTGTAGGGGCTCAACTCGGCTCTTTAGCACAAATTTCTCTATGGTTGACCCTTCCTATTCAGCTCCTTATTTTTTATGATGGATGGATAGATAAAAAACTGCAATTTAGACTCGATGGAAGCTGCATTCCTTTGATTAGACAAATTCAAGACTTTAAAGACTCGGCTAGAGCTTTAAATTTATTGAAAATTTCGCTCATATTTTTCCCCATTGCAGCCTTTTCTTTTTTCCTAGAACCTCTATCTTCTAAGTTTCTTATAATTGGACTTCCTTTTCTCTATTTTAAGACAGAGCTTCGAAATGATGCGCTTGTTATCCTTTGGGAAAAACAACTCTTAGAGGTATTCTCTAGGATCTTTAAAAAAAATGAGAAAGACTTTTCATCCTTTGCTAAGCGAGAGATTCTTTCGTCCCAGGAGGTTTACACCACTAAATCTTCAAGCTATCCTCTATTTCGCTATACCCATGGGTTTAAAGGGGAGAAAGAGCTTGAAATTCAAATAGCACGAGGGGAAAAGCCCCATATTCTCTTTTTGTTTGTAGAGTCACTTCGCTCTAAAGATATGGGATGTTTAGGAGGAAGGTATCGTGTGACTCAAGAGCTAGATGCTTTAGCAAAAGAGTCTTATGTTTTCTCAAACTTTTATGCCAACTCCTTTCCAACATTTCGCTGTTTTTATACATCGCTTTTTGGTCTGCCCTATTCTCTTGAGATGAAAACCTCTCTTTCTAAAAATATCCCTACCTATGGTCTGCCAGATCACTTAAAGGAGCTCGGTTATGAAACCAATTTTTTTACTGGAGCTCATTGGGGAATTGGAGGAATAGGTCCCTTTTTAAAGAGAATTCAAGCAGATCGCGTTTTTGATAAAAAAGAGATCGAGAAATTTAATCCTCAGGCGACAGGAGGATCATGGGGGATAGATGATGAATACCTACTTGAAATGACTTTAGACCATCTTCAAAATCACCAAGAGACTCCGCAATTTTATTCTGTTTTAACAATTACCTCTCATCACCCTTGGAAAACCCCTAAAGGTTATAACTCACCTGAATTTAAAGAAGTGAAAGAAGGGTACTATCGAAACTATTTAAAAACCCTTCATTATGCTGATCATCAGATTGGCCATTTTATTCGAAGGTTAAAAGAGAAAAATCTCACACAAAATCTTCTTCTTTTTATTACTGGAGACCATGGTCTTTATTTTGGAGAGAATAATGAATCCTTAGAGTTTCATCGAGGAAATCATGTAGATAATTTTCACGTTCCTCTCATGATTTATGCAGATGGTAGGATTCAAAAACCTAAAATGATCGAGAGTTTAGCTTCTCAGTGCGATCTTCTTCCAACCGTAATGGATCTGCTCAATAAAAAAGGGTATCAACACTCTATTGGAAGATCTCTTTTGCGCCAGGAAAAATGCCCACGTATTTTCTACCATAATGCTGCAAACTTTAAAAAGGAGGTCTGTTGTCGCGAAGGAAATACAATCGTTCAATCAGGGCCAATAGTCACAAATTTTCAAGAGATGCTTTCATCGATTTATGAAAGAGATCTTACCGTTCCTCCTAAGTTAGTTAAGGATAGAAAAGCACTTAACATTGAACCTTATACGCCTCCTCAAGGGATTACTTCAGAAAGAATGACTGAATTACTCCATCAGAATAGTCCGATGGCTGCATTGATTTTAGATCATAACCAAAGTGTGAACAGAGAACATTTTGCTCAAATTGCAAAATGGAATCCAGATTTAGATCTTTTAAGTCTTCAAGAATCTTACTCTATCACAGATGATACCCTTTCTGAACTTCTCAAAAGGTGCGAGCATATCCATGATTTAAACCTCTCTGATTGCCCTCTTCTTACAGAGAAATGTTTAGAATTTCTTCCTTCAACACTGATGAGACTTTCTTTGCAGCGCCTTGATTTTGTGAATGATCGAGCTTTTATTAAGAAAATGAGACACTTAGAAGTCTTAGATATCAAGGAAACTCCGTTGACAGATAAAGGATTTTCTCGCTTTCCAGAACTCTTTCCCACATTAAGTTACCTTCTTTTTTCCTATATTCATCTTTCTATAGATGGTGTCCAAAGAGTTCTAAATGCTCTTCCACTTTATCGCTTGCAAATGTATGACGGAGAAACTTTGAGAGACCAAGAAGCTCTAAAGCTTTTTCAGCCCCATCCTACTCTCCGTTTTCTTAACCTAGAAAGGTGTCAAAACCTCACAGATAACCTTTTTAAACAAATCAACGATTGTCAATTGAGGCAACTTCATCTATCAGGAATTCCAAACCTAACAAACCAGGGCTTAGAGGCTCTTTTACAGCTCCCACTTGATGCCCTTCATATTCATGGAGCACCAAGGTTAACAAAAGAGGCTTTTCCATTAATCGATCGTTATCAAGACCGTTTTGTCGACCTCTCAATTGAAGTCATGAATATGAACCTATCCTGAATCAAATAAATCCTTTAATTCAGGATAGGTTCATTGGGTAATATTTTACCAAAGAGAGTCTGGAATTAGTATGTGATCACTGCAGAAATAGCTCCTCCTGCAAATTGGGTTGAGTTTTTTCCCGCTAAAGTAAACCAAGCTCCTCCGATGATTCCAAAATTGGCACTATAATTGTATTCAATAGCTGGAGCAAAACTGATTTGATGAGAAGGAAGTCCTCCTACTCGATTCATTCCACCACGTCTTCCTGAAAAATAGTCTTTTTCTGCATAAACATATTGGGTATCAAAAGCAAAGGCCCAATGATGAGTGATTGAATATTCCCCAGAAAGATAGCAAGTATAAGTTCGTCCGGGGTGAACTTTTCCACGTGTTTTAGGGTTGCCTCCATAAGAGCTGAGTCCTTGAATATGCACAATTGATGTATATAAGATCGATTCAATAGACCAGCGCATACGGAAGTAGTGCTCAGAAGAGACTTCAAATATTTTTTCGAAGTTAAAATTAATCCCTGCTTGATAGGATCCTTTCCCAGTAAGATCTGTTCCCTGTTTTTTAGGGTTTGCTTTTTCATATTGACCAAACGGGAAAGTTGCTTGAAGGCAGATTCTGAGATCAGGAAGCCATGAGTCTTTTTTCTGTCTAAGAGCTTGGATCCCTAAAAATAGGGGAGTATCGTTCATTCGAATCGAAGAGGAGCCTTTCCGAGTTTGATAGGAAAATGCTGGGGTTACTTCTATGTCCATAAATGAAGAAATTCCATAAGTGACATCTAAAAGAGGTTGAACAACCCAAATATTAGGAATGTTTTCCCGTTTCCAATGATGGTTATATTTGCCGAAATTACAGGTGACAAAAAGGTAGGGTTGCCAACTGACCTGTTTCAGTTCATTTACCGTAGCACTAGGAGCCAGTAGGGGGCCTGTAAACCAAGGATCCTTCCAAACTTCTTTTGTAGGAGGGCCAGCAAAGAGTAAAAGTGGAGTAAGAAAAAGGGGCAAATAGCGCAACATATTATCCAATTCATAACATAAAGTATAATTTTTATGAATTGTAACCAGTACCTCAAAATGTGACCCAGATCTAGCCGTCTGAATTTTTCTTTTTTCTCCATCCAATCCTGAAAAAAAATCGAAAATCCTTCCGACTACCTTTTGTCGCAATTTGGGGTAGCATGAAAAACTCTTTATGTTTAACATGGGAGTAAATTTCATGATTCATAGGGTAAGTAAGATGCTGCGGTGGAAGCTTTTTTTTATTTTTTTTATATCGGTAGGAGCATTTGCTCAGCAAAAAAATGAAGGCATTCGAATACTGAATCTTCTTCCTTATATTGTCCAACCCCCTCTAGTAAATCCCTATATTCCCCAAGATTTTATTCTTGGAGAGAGAGCTGAAGACCCCTATTTCAGCCAAGGATATTATTGGGGATCAGAAGGAAGTCTAACAGATTATTTTATGGATCCTACGACTTTAAAAGGGTGTTTGATACGCTCTCAACTGGCCACAACCGTGACTCAAGAAGGTTTTGATCGGTTTTCTAATGATGGTCAATTGAATGATTTGACAGCTGCAGGATTTACAGAAATCAAGGTAAGGCGAGGAAAATGGGGAATTTTTCCTTATCGAGAACTTGTTGCAAAAGGGCCAAGAGGACGCAAATATTATCAAATGTGGGTCGGGCTGAATGCCCAAGAAGGGGCAGCCCTATGTTTCCAATTTATCTATCCTGAATATCTCAATGAACCGACCCAACACCAGAAGCAAATTTGGGAAAACTTCGTAAATCGAACGTCCCTTCTTGATATGAACGATCTGCTAGTTGCTAGAGGAAATCAAGTGAGCCCTGAAGTTTGTCAAGGAAGTGAACTGAGTAAAAAATTTCACCTCATTGTTGAAAAAAGACGCTTTGATCAAAAGGTTTTTATTCAGATCGAGTCTTGCGCTTCCTTTGATGCAAAAGTTGAAATTTTAGATGTTAAAGAAATCCCATTCCCAAACTTTTTATATAAAGTCTTAGATGGAACAACTCCAGCTAAACCTTACCTTGAGGTTCATGCCCTTCTGGAAGAAGGGAATGTTTCCTCAGAAAAAATTTGGACCTCTTATGAGGTTGTAGATCAGTTTTCTTTTTCTCCAAAAATGCTTTCTTTAAATCGTTTTACAGAAAGTGAGCATTATCTCTTTTTTCAATAATTTTACC
>JACKPR010000012.1 GCA_024233395.1 Chlamydiales bacterium | reverse complement strand
ATTTTAAACTGTTTTAGCTATACCTAAAGTTATTAGTGTCCGCAGATTCTTCTTGCCTACGAACAGTTTGGGTTACAACCCGCCGAATAAAGAAAACTTGGGAATAAACCCTACAAAGTGCTATAAGGACAGAAATAACCTGTTTATTGAGAATGGTAACAATGAAAAGATTAATAAGAACATTCACTCTTCTTGGACTTATGGGAAGCCTTTTGCTTCTATTTACTGGATGTGACTCAGGCCGAGAAGTTGTCAGTAATATCGATGAAAGAGAAGCAAATATTGTTCTGGTTTTACTTGAAAGTAAGGGGATTCCCGCTTCAAAAACTGCAGCCGCAACAACTGCAATTGGGGGTGAAGGTGGTGGAGCAAAGTATTCGATTATGGTCCCCGAAAAATATTCCATCGAAGCGATTGCCTATCTCAATCAAAACGGTTTTCCAAGAACCAAAGGAACAACTCTTCTTGACCTTTTTGCTAAGCAAGGTCTAATGACTTCAGATAAAGAAGAGACGATTCGTTATCAAGCTGGTCTTGCACAACAACTTACGAATACCATTATGATGATTGATGGTGTGATCGATGCAAATGTACAACTCTCTTTTCCTCCAGAAGAAACCGCATTAGCTGGACAACAAGCTGAACAAAAAAGAATCACTGCAGCAGTCTATGTGAAACACCAAGGAGTCATCGATGATCCGAACATTCACTTAGAAAATAAAATCAAAAGACTGATTTCTGGTAGTGTCTCTGGTCTCGATATCAATGATGTAACGGTTGTTTCTGATCGCTCACGTTTTACAGATATTACTCTTGAGCAAATGCCTGAAGCTCTAGGTGGAAAACCTGGAGAATATGTTAGCATTTGGAATATTGTCATGAGCAAAAAATCTGCTCTTCGTTTCCGCGTTCTTTTCTTTATTATTACTGCCATTGCCGTCTTATTAGCGATTATCTTGGGATGGATTAGCTGGAAGTTTTATCCACAGCTCAAGAAGAAAGGTGGACTCAAAGAGCTATTCAATCCTATTCCTCTTCTTAATACCTTGAAGAAAAAACCCCCTGGCCCCCCAGGAGAGGGAGGAGAGTAACGATTGAATAAGGCGTCATGGATTTCTTTTCGTAGTTTGCTGGAACAAAAAGGTAAAACCTCTTTTATCCATTTTCTTTCTCCACAAGAGCAAGAAAAGTTCAAAAGTGTTGCTCCCTCTAAGAGAGATCCCTTTACCTCTTCCTACTCTATGGAGGACCGTTTAGGTAGAATTCATTACTCATGGCTCATTACCTTCTTAGAACCCTTTGCTGAAGGAGATAAAGAAATGATTCTTTCATCTCTAGATAGAAATCAAGCAGAGCGTCTCAGAAAGCATTTTAATGTAAAAGGAGAAAGGCTTCCTCTTAAAAAAGGAGCAAAAAACTACTTAATCAAAGCAGCTTATGAATGGCTTATTTCTGACCAGAAAGAATTTTTACCTCTCGAATTTTTACCCGATCATCCTCTTAATCCGTTAGTAAATTTGTCCAAAAAAGATCTGCAAACACTTGTTGACTACTTAGGCCTTCACGACTTAGCGATTGAACTTAAACATGTCATCAAGTCTGACCAAATAAAAAAGATCCAAAGAGTCCTAACACCTAAGGAACGAGAGTTCTTAAAAAAGCACATTAAAGCAAAAGATCCCATTACCTTTTCGAGACTGAATTTAGATGGATGGAATGGTGAGGCGGAAAAACTTAAAGCAATTCTTCATCATCGTGGATTTAATCGCCTTGCAAAAGCTCTTTTTGGATGTCATCCTTCCCTTTTATGGCACATTTGTCATAGATTGGATACGGGTAGAACAAAAATATTACGCAAATTTTTTACAGATATCAAAAACGATGAAGCCCATGCTGCTTTAATTAACCAAATTTTAGAGTTAATTCAAGGATAGTGAGACACACTCATGACTAAATACTTTTCATTAATCTATTCTGGTGAAATCAGACAAGGCTCTGAAGAAAAAGTGATTCCTTCCGATGCGTTTAGCGAACTTTTAAGCGCTATTGAAGTCTTAAATAAAGCTAAGGAAGATGTAAAAACATACCTAAGCAATAATAAAGAAGAATGCAAAAAACTCCTCGAAGAAGCAAAAGAAGCGGGATTTAATGAAGGACTTTCCCAGTTCAATAAACAGATCATTCATTACGAACAACGCATCAAGCAAATGGAGCATGAACTCCAAAAAATGATTCTTCCGCTAGCTCTTAGAGCTGCAAAAAAAATTGTCGGACGTGAACTCCAATCGAATCCTGAAACTATTGTTGATATTGTTCGACAAACATTAAAACCTGTCACACAAAATCATCATATTAAGATCTTTGTTTCAAAAGAAGATAAAGAGGTCTTAGAAAAAAAGAAGAAAGAACTAAGAGCGATTCTCGAACAAGTACACACTTTTATCATCGAGGAAAAAGAAGATATCACGCCTGGGGGTTGTATTATTGAGACCGAAGCTGGTATCATTAACGCTAGTTTAGAAAATCAATGGCGCGCACTTGAGTCCGCCTTTGAAGCGTTTATGAAGAAATAATGAAAAGATATTATACATTTTTCCTCCTTCTCCTACTTTGTTTTATCGCTAAACCTGTCTTTGCGCAAGATGATGCGATTGCTGATGCAATTGCTCGTATAGCAGAAAATACAACTGGGCAAGAGCAAGCAGCAGCTCCAGCTCCCGAAGGAGAACAAGAGGGAAGCGCACCAGGAGAGCCAAATGTCATTACAATGATGGCAGTTATTGCCCTTGCTGCTCTTCTCCCTTTTGCAGTTATCTTACTCACTTCTTTCTTAAAAATTGTGATTGTCTTATCCCTTTTAAGAAACGCCCTAGGTGTCCAGCAAGCGCCACCCAACCAAGCTTTAACGGGAATTGCTCTCTTAATGAGTATTTATGTCATGTTCCCTACGTGTGTAGCCATGTATGACGCAGGAAAAGATTATATTTCGAAAGATGCTCCCAGAAACCTTTTCTCATCCAACTCTGCTGTTTATATCTACAATATTGTCGACAAGACAAAAGAGCCCCTTAAAGAGTTCTTATCGAGAAATATGTCGGTGAGCCACCAACGCAACTTTTACCAGCTTGCCTATCAAAGCATGCCCAATGAATTTAAATCTGATTTAAAGATGGACGATTTTATCGTCCTAGCCCCAGCATATATTACTTCTCAGCTTAAAGGAGCCTTTGAAATCGGCGTTTTGATTTATCTCCCCTTCTTTGTCATCGACCTTGTGACTTCAAATATCCTCCTTGCTATGGGAATGATGATGCTCTCTCCTTTAACGATTGCCCTTCCGCTTAAGCTCCTTTTAGTTGTAATGACAGATGGATGGACCCTTGTGATCCAAGGACTAGTACAAACCTATAAACAGTAGGAGTTTTTTCTTGTACAGCTCAGAAATATATCAGCTTTCGTATCAAGCTCTTCTCCTGATTCTGATCCTTTCTGGACCTCCAATTTTGATCAGTATGGCCTTTGGGTTATTTGTGGCGATTTTTCAAGCTGCTACCCAAATCCAAGAACAAACCCTCTCTTTTACAGTAAAACTTGTTGCCGTTATTATGACCCTTATTTTCTTAGGGGGATTTCTTAGCGCACAAATTATGCAATTTGCGAATACGATTTTTCAAAACTTTCCGAAATGGAGATAGGGTTCAATGCTCGACTACTTTTCGACTCTCCCAAATATGACCCTTTGGGGTGTTGTTTCCCTTTTTTTTCTTGTACTCATGCGATTCGGTCCTATTTTAGCAATGACTCCCTTTTTAGGAGCAAAACTAGCTCCTGGAATCGCTCGAATGGGGCTTGCTGTTTTTCTATCCATTATTTTTCTTCCCTACCTGATTGTAAATGTCAAAGAACCCATTGCATTCAATAATGCTTTTATCCTCTATTCCCTTAAGGAAATTTTAATTGGTTTTATCCTTGGTTTTTTTGTAACTATCCCCTTTTACATCGTACAAACAAGTGGTATCATTGTTGACTACTTAAGAGGGGCCTCTATTATGCAATCGCAAGACCCCTCGCTGCAAACCCAAGCCTCTCCCATCGGAATCTTTTATAATTACATGTTAATTGTCATTTTCTTTCAGATTAGTGGCCCTTTTCTTTTCTTTGATGCTATGGTAAAATCGTACGAGGTCGTTCCTCCAGCAGAATTTATCAATCCTCTTTTCTTTAGTGTCAAAAGCACTTTTTGGAAAACAACGATGGATATAGTCAATCAAATCGTTGCTATTGCCATTCAACTATCAGCTCCTTGTATTGTAGCTATTTTGATGGCTGAGATGTTTTTAGGAATTGCTAATCGTTTAGCTCCTCAAGTCCAAATTGCCTTTTTAGGAATGTCTATAAAATCTCTCTTAGGGCTTGCTCTTCTTTGGGCAGCTTGGTTCTTTATCTTAAAACAATTTACAAAGCAAACTTACGACTGGTTAGATCTGATTGATAGAATGATCGCCTTCATGAAATATATGAATGCATCCCCGTAAAAAGTTTCTTAAATGCCCATCTTGCAGGCGACACTATTCTAATACCCCCTTGATTTTTTGGTCAGAGATCTCTACAGTCAGGTAAAAATATAAATTGAAGGCTTTTTATGAAGTGGTTAATTCCTTTTCTTATTTTCGCATGCAGCGCATTGACAGCGCATGAACCCCCTTATACGATTCCAGGTAAAATCTATGAATCTACTCCCCAGATGATTACCCCGAGTGCAGGGCCAAGGGTAGATCATGGAATTGATGCTTGTATCACTGCAGACTTTATCTATTGGACTGCACGAATGGATAACCTTTCATTCGTACAAACCGGAATTTCACCAGGAAATATTAGCACTAATAAAGGTAATACAAAATATCCCGATTGGAGATGGAAGCCAGGATTTAAAGTCGGACTAGGATTAGGACTCCCTCATGATGGTTGGGATGTTTATGGAGAATATACTTGGCTTCACTCTAGAGCCTGGAATTCTACACGCGAAAATAATCAAGGCATTCTTCCCTCCTGGAATATAGCAAACCTATTATCATCAAGCAGCGTCGATGCCATTCAGTCTGCGAAAACGACCTGGAAATTGCATTTCAATGCAATCGATCTATCACTCGGCAGAAATTATTTCATCAGTAAATTCCTTGCGATGCGCCCTTTCATTGGATTTAAAGGAACCTGGATCCATCATGATTACCGCGTAAAATATCATTCAGTCACAACTGAACTCGACACAAACCTAAGAATGAAAAACAACCAAAAATATTGGGGAATTGGACTAAGGACTGGTCTAAATACTGCATGGCATTTTACCCAAACATGGGGCATTTATGGCAATCTTGCACTTTCAGCTCTTTGGAGCCAGTTTGAAGTCGATAGAAAAGATACCCGCAATGACACACAAAACAATAATGGTCCTACAAATCCTCCGCTAGCTACAAATATTACAGTCATGAACACTGAAAACGACTTTCATACCATAAAAGGGGTTATAGAATTTGGCATTGGAATGCTCGGAGAATGGTGGTTTTTAGAAGATCGTTATCATTTCCTTGTCCAAGCTGGTTGGGAGGAGCAATTATGGATCAACCATAACCAGTTAATCAAAGTCTCAATGTTGCAATCAGACCATGGGGATTTCGTTTTGCAAGGACTAACAATAAAAGCACGCTTTGACTTTTAAGAAATCTGGCAAGAGCTTTGACGGTACTATCTAACAGAATATTTTTTCTATTCTAGTTTTTTTTCTTGCAAAAGAATTCAGATGTAGAGTTTTATAAGAGGCAATAAAAGAAAAAAAAGCCCTTTCTGATGTATGTGAGCAAAGAAAAAGGCGCTAAGAGATGTTTTTCTCTTGCACTATTGCCTCTAAGTCAGTTAAAAAAGGGGAAACAAAAGTTAATTGATATTTTATCATTTCTATAACAGGGAGAAAATTGATAATGGAAATGAAACTTCGAAAACTCTGGCCTCTCGTTGGGGCATTGTGCTTAAGCTTTGGCACTGCTAACGCTAACAGCACTTCACAAAATGGTAGTTCTACATACGGTTCTAGCATGGATTCTAGCTCACAGTCTGGGCAAGGAACTTACCAACGCGGAACATTTAGAGAAATTACTCCTCCTGCAGGACCACGTGTTGCACACGGTGCTGACGTTTTCATCACTGCAGATTTTATCTGGTGGAAAGCTTCTGAAGAAGGTTTAGCATCTTCTGGTAGTGGACTTAACTCTGGATCAGCAACAAGTGCTGCAGATGTATACACCTCTCCATCTAAAGGAAAAATTGTTTCAGTTGGTGAAGATTGGGCTCCTGGATTCAAAGTTGGCCTAGGATTAAACTTGGGACATGATGGTTGGGATCTTTTTGCCCAATATACATGGCTCCATGCTTCTGATACAAAAACTCAAAAAGGTGACAACCTTTACCTTCCTGAGTATGTTCCAGCAGAAGGTGGCCCTAGCTATTTTAGCAATGAGAACAAAGGAACATGGGATCTTCACTTTAACGTGATCGATCTTGAGCTTGGAAGAAACTTCTACCTCAGCCAATTCCTCACTATGAGACCTCACATTGGTCTTAAAGGAACTTGGCAAGACCACGATTGGAAAATCACTTCCAAGTTTAATAGTGGTTTTGGTGTTAGAGTTGATAACCAACAACAACAACAAACTGTAACCTTAACAGGACCAGCTCACATCAACAAACATTATGATGTTTGGGGAATTGGAGTTCGTGGTGGTTTCAACATCGCATGGTACATGTCTAAGTGCTGGAGCATTTATGGAGACCTTTCTCTATCTACGCTTTGGACAAACTACCATAAGCAAACATTCACTGCTAAAGTTGATGATACAACCACTGGAAATTCTAGAGGATTAGCTAACATCGATAACGATAATGTTTACACCTGTAAATATATCGCTGAGCTTGAATTAGGACTCCGTTGGGAAACTTGGTTCTACGATGATAACTACCACTTTGCAATCCAAGCTGGTTGGGAACAACAAACTTGGATCAACTGGTCTGCATTTAACGAACTTCTATATAGCATCCCAGGTGACTTCTCACTACAAGGGTTGAATTTGAAGTTCCGCTTTGATTTCTAATCAACTGATTACAAATCAAACAGAAAGAAGAAGGCGCCAAGCAATTGGCGCCTTTTTTATTGCTTCCCCTTAACTAGGGCGTATCGTCAAATAATCGGTGTTGGAGACATTCTTTCTATGAGGAAAATACAAGGCGTCCGATGGGAGTGAGCCCAAAATGGGCTCACGAAACAGGACAACTCAGAAGTTTTCAATAGAAAGGATTAAAACACCTGTGAGAATTTGACGACACGCCCTAGATTTGTTATAGAATCAAGTAGGGGGAAATTATGGCAAAAAAAATTCTTTTTATTTTCTTTTTCTTATTGAGTCTCAACGCTTTTGCTGAAAAGCATGAGGAAATCACCCCTCCTGCAGGTCCCTTTGTCAAAGATGGAGTCAATGTCTATCTCACTGGAGAGTTTCTTTGGTGGAAAGGAATCCAGGAAGGGTTAAACTATGCGACGTCAGGAGTTTTAGTTCAGCCAGGCACGACTCTTTCTAACTCAGGAAAAGTTCATAAAGTCCACTATCCCTGGAAGCCGGGTTTCCGCGTAGGAGTCGGTCTTTACCCAGGGCATGATGGTTGGGACCTTTATGCCCGTTATACATGGTATCATAGTCATTCCTCTGATCACGCTTCAAATCATAATGGAAATATGATTCCCCTAGGTTCTTATTTCGGAAATCTAAACAGTATTGAAGTGAATGGAGTGACTTCTGGAAGAAGTGAATGGAGCCTTCATTATAATATCATCGACTTAGAACTTGGAAGGAACTTTTTTCTAAGCAAGTACTTAAAAACACGCCTTTTTTCAGGACTGCGCGCAACATTTAATTCCCAAGATTGGGAAACACATTATCATTCCAACCAAATCACCCTTGGAAATGAATACCCTTTACCAGGCAGTATTCGTACAAAACAAGATCAAGATACCTGGGGAATAGGAATTCGCATGGGAGCTAATCTAACCTGGTCCTTTTATAAAGCTTTGAGCCTTGTAAGTGATGTTTCTTTTGCAGGTGTTTGGATCGATTATGATAATCACCGTCACGATTCGATCTCACAAACTAATGGAGAATCTAGAGTCACTATGAAAGTAAAAAGTGATCCTAACTCAACAGTGTTTAATATTGATTTGATGCTCGGGTTCCGAGGGGATTGGTGGCTTAATAACGAAGCTTATCATCTTTCATTCCAAGCTGGTTGGGAAAATCAACTTTGGCTTGATTATGGAAACTTTATCTTCTTCAATAGAAATGGAAATGGCGACTTAAGTTTCTCAGGTCTTACTGCAAAACTCCGCTTCGATTTTTAATCGTCATCCTAAAGTCAATTCAGAAAAGACACTGGGAAATTTTTTCTTGAAAATCAATTGAAAATCCCTTTTGATAATGGTTTAACGTTAACGATGGGATTTTCATGAAAGCTTGGCGCCTTCTTCTATTAGTTTTTCTTTTTCCCTTAGGAATTTTACATGCAGAAAGTGAAATTCGAATGAAGGGACTTGAAAATAGAGTCGACAACTTAGAGAAATCACATACGGGTCAAAGTCGAATGGATCGCCTCACCCCTTGTGCTGGCCCAAGGGTGAAAAATGGAATGGACCTTAATATCTCTGCTGACTTTATCTATTGGACAGCAAGACTAGACACCCTTACCTATGCAAAAACAGGGCGTGGAAGCTTACCCAGTATTGGAGAAGCAAAAAAAGGGACTGTTCTATCTGTAGATTGGTCTTGGGATCCTGGATTTAAAGCAGGTCTTGGTTGGAATTTTTGCCATGGATGTTGGGATATGAACCTTCAATATACTTGGTTCTATACCAATGCTGGGGATTCGAGACATTCAACATCTCTTCTTCCTTCTTACGATGTCCTTCCTGTTGATGTTTTACAAAATCATATTACCTTTACTCATGCGCATGCCAATTTTGATCTTCACTACCAAGTCGGGGATCTAGAACTTGGCCGAAATTATTACGTTAGTCGAACTTTAAAACTTCGTCCTTTTATTGGAATGAAGGGAACCTGGCAAAAACAAGATTATAAAGTTCATTATGATGGAATTCTTATCGCACAATTCAATGCCCTTTATAATTTCCGCGCAAAATTTGACCAAGCTCTTTGGGGTTTAGGAATGCGGGGGGGACTCAATACTTCCTGGCAATTTTCTAAATATATTGGTCTTTATGGAAACATGGCTTTAACAGGGATCTGGCTCCATTATGACATTGACCGTAAAGATACCTTTGAAGTCATTGAAGTCGAGCCCGAATCTCGAACTGCTGAGGCAACAACGTTCAATGTTCAAGATCGTTTACGTGTTGTTAAGCCTGTAATGGAATTTGCTTTAGGCCTAAGAGGGGAAGGTTATTTCAGTTGTGGACGCTACCATATCTTAGCTCAAGTTGGCTGGGAGTGTCAGATTTGGCCTAATCAAACAGTTCATGTTACAACAAGAGCTCATTACGATCGGTATGATCTCAATCTTCATGGCTTTACAGGAAAAATCCGCTTCGACTTTTAGA
>JACKPR010000011.1 GCA_024233395.1 Chlamydiales bacterium | reverse complement strand
CCATTTCCACTCATTAAAAGAATCGCTTTGATGATGGTCATTACAAATTCATGGTTATCGGTTTTAAAGCCGATTGTAAAAACTCAGCCCGTTTTTGGGCGAGCTTTTCTTGAGGAATTTCTTCTTTTGAGGATAAAGAGAGATGCCCTCGGCGGACTTCAAAGAATATCTTATTCATATCTTGGTCGGTGAGTCCTTCAATCCATCCAAGATCGACTCCAAGCTTAATGAAACTAATGGCACTCAAGGCTTCTTTGGTATCGATTTGATAAGAATGTTTGAGAAGACCTATCGCACGGCTAATTTTATCGACAATAAGTGCATCGGGAGTCTCTTTTAATTGGGTGCGGAGCTCTTTTTCATGGGCAACTAATTTTGTTGCTGTTTTATGAACAGCTTCTAAAATGTGATCTTCTGTTAGTCCTATAGTAAAGCGATTTTCAATAATCACGATATCCCCAATAAAATCATAAGTTCCGGAGAGACCATTGACTTGGACTTCTTCATCCAGATCTTTAATTAAAACCTCATCGAGTTGATCGAGCTCAATCAAACAAGGAAGATGGAGAAAGGCTTGAACAGTAAGAGCAGTTCCTGAGTTAGCGAGTTGTGAAGTGAGATATCCAAATTTATTTGAGTAAGCAAAGGTATAATTTTTTGCTAAATAATCTTCTATGTCGACGAGTTTTTTCCAGGCTTCTTTCCATCCTGAATGAGCTTCGATCGAATGGAGAACAAGATGATCTTCTCCATTAATCATTGCTAAAAACGTTCCACTTTTATCAATGACGAGACCTGATTTACACTCGGGATTTTGCGACTCATAGGTTGTCAAAAAATGCTCAAGGAGAAATTCTTTTTCAGTGGTTTTAATCGCATCGAACTCGAAAAACTGAGGATTTTCAAGATATTCGGAGCTTAAGAGACTTTGCTTGAGTGCTCCAAGGATTCTTTGAGAGTTTCCACTATCCATCTTATGTGGAAAGGGATCGGATGCTAAGTTTCTTTGAAGAAAAAAGCTTGAAGCAATCCAGACCGGTGTATCACTTTTTTCCCAGAAACTATTTTTTTTAAGCTGTAAAAAAGGATTAGGATGGGTCATCGGATGCCTTGGTAAGAGAATTGATTTGATCCCGAAGCCATGCAGCTTCTTCGTAATTTTCCCCTTTTAGGGCTTCACTAAGTGCTTCGTTAAGATCGCGAATACGCGTGGTATTTTCAGACTTTTTATCGATAAAGGGCGTTTTTCCAATATGAAGGGTAGGAGTAGGACTTGCAGGATTCGGTTTAAGCTTCGGGGAAATAAGTTGTGTTTCCATTAATTGATCTACAAGGACATCTTGAAAGATAAAATAACACTCCTTGCACCCAAGAGGTTCTCCCATCAAAATTGCCTCTAAAGAAGTGTGGCAATGGCTACAGCAAAGCCCTTCTTCTTTTTTTGGTGTTCCTTTCAAGGAGGTTTTCCCTTCGAGTTTTTGCTTGAGGACAGGGCAGTCCCGACACATTTCTGTGGTTGTTGCAGTGTCACCAATCATCTCGGTGTAGATGACATCGGCACATTTCTTACATTGGCTACATTCTAATGGTCTTTCTGGCATGTTCTCAATCTATATTAAAATTCTCTTTTATTATCAAAAAGGTTGTGCTATGGATAAAATTATACCAAGGAGCACAAGTCCATGAAGAAACTATTATTATTGATGGGAATAGCAACAATTTCCTATGCAGCAAATGGTTCAACCAACTATCAATCTGGTGGGAAGCAGCCGACACAACAATCCGTTCCTCAAACATCGGTTCCCTCTGATTGTTCTCACCTCTCTGAGCAGGAACAGCAATTTGCAACGCAGCTCAGTGATATGCATCGGACGATGTTTTGTCGTCATTTTTCAGTCTCTCAACGGCTGAGAGCGATGACGCTTGCTTCTCCAGAAATTCAAACTCTCACAGGCCAAAATAAAACCATTACACCTGATGAAGCAGTAGAAGCTGTAATGAAAGATGCTCGCCAAGATCAGTCGCAATCTAATGAAAGTGGGACTGAGCAGCAACAAGGACAGAACCCTTATAGCAATTACAGCTATCCCAATAATAGCATGAAGCCTCAATCGAATCCTTACACAAATCAGTAATTTCTGAGCAAAGCCCCATGTTCATTGGGGCTTTCCCTTTTAGGTTCACATATTTTCTTTGATTTCCGATAATCGGGGAATGATTATTGTGAAAGAAGTAAAAACAGAAGAAGACTATCAAGCCTGCTTAATGATCCGTCGAAAGGTTTTTATCGAGGGACAACAAGTTCCTGAAAGGAAAGAGGTTGATTCCTTTGAAAAAGAAGCGACCCATTTTTTAGCTTTTTATCAAAATAAGCCGGCTGCAACAGGGCGCTTTAGAATCGAAAAGAATGCAATTAAGTTTGAAAGAGTTGCGACCTTAGAACAATTCCGCGGAAAAGGAATAGCAACACAGCTTATGCAGGAAATGCAAAGGGCCGCGCAAAAGAATTACCCTTCTTATCAAATGATGATGCATGCCCAAGTCGAAGCTCTTCCCCTCTATCTTAAATTAGGATGGGCTCCAGAAGGGGAGCGCTTTTATGAGGCAGGGATTGAACACCAAAAAATGATCTTTATTTCAAAGCCGGATAGGTAAAGCAAAAGAAATGGACGACATTGAAGAGGTAGTGACAAAAGATGCTACTTTCAATGGATCGGGTCATTTGGTAGATGCTTCCATAGATGAGACTAGCGATAAAGGTCAGAGAGAGATAGGAAAGATCTCGGAGAAAAATAAAGTGGAGAAGGGCAAAAAGAAGGGAGACAACAATCACACTAAAAAGGCCTCCCCATTTACTGTTTAGATAGTCACTGATTTCCCTTTGTAAAAATCCCCGAAAAAAAGCCTCTTCAGGAATCGTTACTAAAAAGAGGTTGGCGATCAGCCAAATAGGGGTGATCCCTGGAAGTTTGAGGTCAATATCAACAAGATGAAGGTAGAGTGCTAGAACCATTAGGATCATGACACCTAATGCGGTTAAAGCAATTGTTTTTAAGACGACAGAGCGAAGATGCATTCTTGCAAGGAGAGGAATTGTTAGGGCCAAGGGAAAAAAGCCGATGAAGGGTTTGTCAAAGTTGAAATAGAGAGTATAAGGATACGCATCTTTACTGATCTGAACTTTATCGGCGATGAGCCAATTATGAAACCCAGGAAAAAAATGGCCCATCAATGAGATCGAAATGAAAAAGGCGATAAGGATCGTAATGAGACGAGGAACCCCCTTTAACTTTGACGTTAAGGCTAAGTGAGCAGTGCAAAGAAGGGCTAAGGCAACGAAGATCTTAAAATCAATCAGTTTCCCCATAATTCCAAAAATACAGCTGACCGCAATGAATGATCCCCAAAGCCAAGGGGATCTATGAATCCATAAACTGATAAAAGCAAGAATAAGAGAGATAAAAGCTAAAGAATGAAGAGGGTGATGGATAAAGGTTAAATAGGTCATACCGGTTATTACCATTCAAATAAATCCTTTAATTCAGGATAGGTTCATTGTTTGGAATATAGTAGATGGAAAGAAATTTGACAAACCTGAAATAAAGTGATAAGGAAGTTTGTATCATTAAAAACTAGAGAGTTAAGGAAGTGAGAGATTTATTAAAAAAACAGTTGGTTAAAGGCTCTCTAGTTTTTTTGATAGTTAGCAATTCTATGCTGAGTGCAGCATTAGGGATTATTGGTGGATACAATAATCAAGGGATCCAACCTGCTTATGCTGCGCTCGTATCGGAGGATGGGACACTTATCGATGTAAAAGGGGATAATCTTCTTTCGACGTATGCGGAAATTTTTTACGTTGCGATTAATCGGGCAGGGGTAGGGATGATTGGTGGAAGGAATTATACAGGAAGTCAGCCTGCCTATGCTGCATTTGTATTGCCTGATGGGACGCTCAAAGAGTTATCGGGAGGGAGTTTCCCCTCAACAACTGGGGTGATCTGGAGTGTTGCGATTAATCGATCTGGAGCAGGGATCATAGGGGGAGCCGATTATACAGGAACTCAGCCTGGATATGCTGCGCTTGTATCTCCTGATGGAACGCTTAAAGAGTTATTGGGTGGAAGCTTTCCGTCAACAAATGGAGAAATCTGGAGCGTTGCGATTAATCGGTCTGGAGTAGGGATCATAGGAGGATCCGATTATACAGGAAGTAAACCTGCCTATGCTGCATTTGTATCACCTGATGGGACGCTCAAAGAGTTATCAGGAGGAAATTTTCCTTCAACAACTGGAGAGATCTGGAGCGTTGCAATTAATGGGTCAGGAACGGGAATTATAGGAGGATATGATGGCACAGGAAGTCAGCCTGGATATGCAGCCCTTGTATCGCCTGATGGGATGATCAAAGACTTATCGGGAGGAAGTTTTCCTTCAGCGACTGGGACGATTTTGAGCGTTGCAATTAATCGGTCTGGAGCAGGGATCATAGGAGGAGTCAATAGTACAGGAAGTCAGCCTGGATATGCAGCCCTTGTATCGACTGAAGGGACGCTCAAAGACTTGTCGGGAGGTAACTTTCCATCAACAACTGGGACGATTTTGAGCGTTGCGATTAATCGATCCGGAGCAGGGATCATAGGAGGATACGATGGCACAGGAAGCCAACCTGTTGCCTATGCAGCCCTAGTATCACCCGATGGAACCCTTACAGATTTAAAGAAAGGAAATACTTCCTTAGATGGATCAATCGTCTATAGCGTTGCGATTAATGATGCAGGAGTGGGGATTATTGGTGGAGGGAATTTTGGAGGAGGATCTCCTGCTATTGCTGCACTTGTGGCTCCCAATGGAAAACTCACAAATTTAACGGGAGGACTCTTTCCCTCAATAGAAGGATCGATCGAGGGTGTTGCGATTCACAATGATGAAATTTTTGGAAGCATCGTTCCTAAAATTTATGGACCAGGAAGTAGTGTCATGAATGCATTATTTCCCTTAACAACTCAGGTTCTACCTAACCATGCGATGTACTACCATAAGTCTCGTTCTAATAGAGATAAAGAACCCGTCAGGGAGCTCTCTCTTCTTGCAGATGCTACAGATACGATTCGGAGAAATACTCCTTGCCTGGAAGCTCCTACTTCTTCTTTGTGGCTTCAAGGATTTGGCACCTATGCACGTCAGAAGAAAGAGCATGACTTTGTTGCATTAACAAATTGGATTGGGGGTGGAATGCTAGGATTTGATTATTATGGCATTCAAGATGTTGCCCTTGGAGTTGGTGGAGCTTATGCTTATAACCATGTCCATTACTCAAAAGATAAAGGACATGCTAGATTTCACCAAGAATTTCTGACCTTCTATGGATCTTGGAGTCCAAAGTACTTTTTTATCAATGTAGCTATTTGGGGAGGACTATATCAGCTGAAGAACGAACGCAATTCGTTACGAGGAAGGATAACATCGAAAGCACATATTAATGGACAACTTTTGGTTCCTCATCTTGAGGTCAGCACTCCTTTTCCCTCTAGGGACAATTGGTTTGTGATAGAGCCTTTTCTCATGGTTGATTGGGCAAATAATTGGCAAGGGAAAGTCCGAGAACATGGCGCTTCTGGACTGAACCTAAAAATAGGAAGGACTTATACTTCCATGTTAAGGAGTGAAGGAGGATTTCGTTTCTTTCAATCGATACATTACAAATGGGGAGATTTAATCTTTGAAGAAAAAGCCAGTTATATCAACAAGCTTCCCTTTCACACAAATAAACAAAGCGCAGCATTTGTCGCTTCTGCCTCATCATTTGATATTGAATTATTTAGTCATAAAACACAAAACCTAGGAGCTGCTCAATTAGGTTGTCAGTTTGTTCCCTGCAGCAAAAAATACCCTTATGGGGGCTTAAACTATCAAGGAGAATTTGGCTCATCATTCCAATCGCATCTCGTTTCTATTGAGATTGGCAAATATTTCTAATGTCATAGGGTTTGAGAGATTAACTTTTCAGTAAGATATTCATAAATTCCGGTGGGGCCTCCTTCACGTCCAAACCCTGAGTCTTTGATTCCGCCAAAAGAAGCTTCTACAGCACTTGGGAGGCCATCATTCAGCCCAACAATGCCAAAGCGAAGGGCGCTTGCAACTCTTTCTGCTCGTTTTAATCCTTCTGTAAAAAAGTAAGAGGCTAAACCATAGGGAGTCGCATTGGCAAGTTCAATCACTTCTTTTTCTTCTTCAAATGTAATAATCGGAGCAACAGGACCAAAAGTTTCTTCATTGAAAATGCGCATATCGGGGGTAACACCTGTTAAAATTTCAGGCTCAAAACCCTCTTTGGCTCCCAAATGCGCTTGAGCTCCCTTTTGAAGAGCATCTTCAATATGGGCGCGCGCTTTTTTTATAGATTCTGGATGAAGAGTGCGGCTGAGCTCTGTCTCTTCTTGAAACGGATCCCCCACTTTTAGGGCTTTCACTTTTTTAATAAAAAGGGAAAGGAAATCGGGGAGGATATTTTTATGAACAAAAAGACGATTGGCACAAACGCACGTCTGCCCACTCATGCGGAACTTTGCAGCGATTGCTCCTTCGACTGCTCCTTCAAGGTCTGCATCATCAAAGACAATTAATGGAGCATTTCCTCCAAGTTCTAAGGTGGCTTTTTTTAAAGTCTGGGCACCTTGAATGTAGAGCTCCTTTCCCGTTTCATAACTTCCCGTAAAAGAGAATTTACGGATATGAGGGGAATTCATCAATGCTTTTCCAATTTTTCCACTTTCCCCAACCAATACATGGAGAGAGTGTGAAGGGAGTTCTCCTTTAAAACAGAGTGTTGCAAACAAAAGGAGGGAAACAGGGGTAAAAGAACTCGGTTTTACAATCACAGGACATCCTGCAGCTAAGGCTGCAGCGATTTTCCTTCCTGCCATTGCAATTGGAAAATTCCAGGGAGTAATAAATCCACAAGGACCGATGGGCTCATAACGGAGTTCCACTTTTTTATTCCCGTTAGCAGAGGGAATTTTTTTCCCATAGATCCGTTTCACCTCTTCTGCAAACCATCCAAAATAGTTTGCTGTATAGATGACTTCGCCTCTTGCATCATTGATTGGCTTCCCCATTTCGAGGGTGATACATTTTGCAAGCTCTTCTTGATTTGCAAGAATTTCGTCTTTAATCTCCCATAAAATTTTAGCTCTTTCGTAAGGAGGAAGATCGATAGTTGGAGCGTCTTTAACGCGATCGATTGCTTGTTTAATCGTTTGATCGGTGGCAAAATGAAGTTTCCCCCATTCTTCTCCTGTTGTTGGAGAAACAAGTTTTTTTGCTTCTCCTTCTAAATGCCACTCATTAGAGACATAGGATCCGAATTTTTCTGTTCCAAACACAGCTATCCTCGATTTGCAAGAAAACAATAGAGAGATTTAGAATTAGTATTAGAAACCTCTCATTGTTTGGAATATAGTAGATGAAAAGAAAAAAGAAAAATGGAATTGTTTGGCTTGAGTTTGAACTTTTGCAACTTTTTCCAGAAGTGAAACACGGAGTCTTTCTTAATCTAGAGCTAGGGGAAAGGGATGATCCAGAAAATCCCTTAATTGCATTAGAGCTTTTGGATATTCCAAAAGGGGTTAAACTTAAGCAATGCCATAAAGCTGATATTAAGGAAGTCAGCCAATGCGATCAAGATTTGGTGCATTTTGATGATTTTGATGGAATGGTGACTGCTGAAAAAGATCTTGGACTGCTCATTCGCCATGCCGATTGCCAGGCAACCATTTTTTATGATCCCATTCATCAAGTTCTTGGAAATGTTCATTGTGGCTGGCGTGGAAGTGTTCAAAATATTTACCAAAAAACAGTGAATAGGATGAAAGATTTATTCCAAACAAATCCTTTAGATTTAATCGTTTGTATTGGTCCAAGCTTAGGCCCTGATGCAGCGGAATTTAAACATTATAAAGACGAACTTCCTGAGTCCTTTTGGGAGTATCAAATCCGCCCCACCTATTTTGATTTTTGGGAAATTAGTCGCATGCAACTTAAGAGCGCGGGAATTCCTGAAGAGCAAATCGAAATAGCTGAGATTTGCACCTATGAAAATGATGAGGAGTGTTTTTCTTACCGAAGGGATAAAAACACTCCCCATCATGGAACGTTAGTAGGAATCCTGAGCGACTAACTGTTTAGAATTCCTTCTAAAGAAGAAAATCATCGCATAGAAAACAGGAGTTGTCAGAATGGAAGCGACAACTTTTGTTAGATAGCTTGAAAACATAATTTCTATCCCTCTTCCAACATCCATCCGAAAGCCGACAAACAAGATAATTCCTGAAACAACAATTGTATCGACGAGTTGTGAAGTAATCGTTGAGACATTTGTTCGAAGCCATAACAAACGGTTTCCTGTCCACATGCGGATTTTTCTATAGAGAAAAATATCTAAAAATTGTCCGAGTAAGTAGGCGGTCATCGAAGCCAATACAATGGTCACATTGATTTCAAAAACGGCATTAAAAGCATTTTGGTATTCTCCGATACTAGAAAACCCCCAAGGATTTCCTTTGACGACCCAATAGGGATGACCAGGAAGAAGAAGGATTGTTCTTATCACACACATGACGATCAGACTCATAATAAAGCTCAGCCAAACCATATAAGAAGCCTTTTTGTTCCCATACACTTCATTGACAACATCACATAAAACAAACGTAAAGGGATAGACTAAATAGGCTGAGGGGACTGGATTGTGAATCAAGGGAAAAATGAAAAGTTTGTGCCCAATCGTGTTCGTTAAAATCAAACACATACAAAATAGGACGACAAGGGTAGTATATTTTAAATCGATTTCATTTTGATTGAAGGCAAGCTCCTTGTAAAAGAGGAGAAAAGAAATCCTCCTCAGGGTTAATGATGAGTTGTTTTTGTTCCTCCTCATTTGGAGGACGATCCATAAAGGTGATTTTGGGAGCTTCATCGACTAGAGCTAGAGGGCATTGTTCATCTCCTTCACCCATCTCTAAAATCGCTGCGGTTGCCAAGCTGTCAACGAGATTTAAGTCAGTCAATGTATAAGGGCGGTTAAAACAATCTTTCTTTCCTCTATAAGAATAAAGGGGATGGAATCCACACCAACTCAGCCCCAAGCCTACCGTCCCTTTTCGCAAGGGGATGATGTGACTATCAATAATTAGAACCCCTAGTTTTTCAATCTTGTAATGCTTTTTTAAGGTTTCCCAAATCGATGTTGCATGAAAAAAAAGGTTTTTTGGAAAAAGGACATAGGTTCCCGCGCTGTTCGACTCATCAACCCCAGCAAAAGGAAGAAAGCAATTTTCTTTAATGGTGAGTTGGATCGGCCCCTTTTCCGATTTCCAGAAGATGTCTGCTTCTTGTTGAATAAGCGCTTCTTTAGAAAGCGTCTCTTTCTTAACGTAGTAGCCATAACATAGGGAAAGGATCTTACTTGAAATCACGAGAAGTTGTTTTTCCTGTAGGGGAGGAAGAGAGTAGAACAAATGAGAAAAGAGGTCATCATCGGGGAAAATTTTTTTTGTTTTAATGGGTGTAATTTTCATTCTTTCCTCTAAAAGTATAGCGATAAACGGTAAACCCTTCCCCATCAAACAAATGCTTTTTACTCGTTGCAGTTTCGAGCCAATGGAGTGGAAAATGGGTATCGCAGGGGTAGGTTCCAGGGATCCAACTAAGCAAGAGATCATCGATCATTCTTTGTGAAAAAAAGAGGTTAAAAATTTCACTTCCACCGATCACAAAAACCTCTTCTCGATCTTTTTGTTTTGCAAGCTGAATAGAAGTAGCTGCGTCATGAACGAAGAAAATATGAGGAGGAATGCTTGTGATTTCCCTTTTTGTTAAAACAATGGACATTCGGTTTTCAAAAGCCCTTTGAGGCATGCTTAGATAAGTTTTGTGTCCCATGATCATTGTTTTATGGAGGGTTTGTTGACGAAAAAAAAATTTGTCACCAGGAACATTCCAAGGAATCCCCCCTTTAAACCCGATTCCCCCATGCATATCGCAAGCTACAATGGCACGAAGCGTCATAGAAAGTCTCCGTGTAAGTCAGGGGAATGGTCAATGACAAAAAGAAAGTTGAAAGAATTGCTCCCAATTACAAAAAAGATAGTGTAAAAAATTTATGAAATTTAATGCAATGGGGAGTTGATTTGTCAAATTAGGGATAAGAGAGTATACTTATACCGACTCGTGTTTCAAAACTTGGGAGTTTCTCAAAATCAGCGC
>JACKPR010000010.1 GCA_024233395.1 Chlamydiales bacterium | reverse complement strand
GTCCTGCTTCGTGAGCCCATTTTGGGCTCACTCCATCGGACGCTTTGTATAGCTTAAACACTTTAAAAATGGGATGATTTAACGAGAGATTTTTGATGCTACGAAAGCTTCCTAAATAAAACCGCCGTGTATTTTCTTATGAGACAGTCGCAGGTTCTGCTACAGGAGAACTTTCTTCTCCAGTTTTCTCTGTTTCTTTCAGGAGAGCATTTTCCTTTTTATCGAGTTCTTTAGCTAAGTAGCGAACAGAATAACTCCAATAAAAAGAAACTCCTAGAACAATAGGGATGAGATAAGGAGTGATCATTAAGACAGAGCCCGTACCAAGAAGGCCCATCATTGAGACTTGTAGCCAAGAGGAGCTTGACTTGCCTAGACGTGATCCGACCATGTCAATTGCGGCTTTACCCTTCACCTTTGATTCTTGATCTAGTGGAATATAGGCCATTTCTTTTGTAGAGTCAAAGAAGGAGTATTTGACAACTTTACTCGCAATATTTTGAAAGGCTCCTATGAGGACTAGGATCATAAGAGGAGTTGTTCCAAAAAGTGTAGCAATAGGGCCTAAGGCACCTTTAAAGTAGGAGAAGACAAAAAAAATGGCGCCAGTTGCGCCAATGACAATTGGTGATATGAGTGCGCTAAAGCGCCAACCAAACTTCCTCAGGAAATTTCCGCCTAAGAATATGACAGTAATCAATGCAAAAACACCAACCATTGTGGTGGCTTTCGAGATGAAAGCAAGGTAATCAGCAGTCGCTGGATAAAGCTTTTTTAAATGGGCCTTCCAAGTCACTTCAACCATGTTAATCGTTAAAGCACATCCAATCACGAGAACGGCAATACTGAGAAGATACTTCGATGAAAGAATATGTTTGATACTTTTCCCAAGAGTTAGTTTAGTTTTTTCATTCAAGGTATGCTTTGTTACTGAAGGATCATAATAACGCTTATCTGAGAGGACATAACGGTTCATCCACCAATAAGTCGCTAGGATTAGCCCTCCTGCGACAAGGACATAGGTAATAAGGGTTTGTAGGGTATCTGTAAAGTTTCCTCCACCAAATTTAGAAACATAGTGAAGGACAAGAGGTCCAGAGACAACTGTTGCAAGGTCTCCTGCTGCTATAAAGAGAGTATAGGTCCTTTTAGCTTCTTTCACCTGACAGATATGGTTTGCAAATCCCCAATAAAGGATAAAAATCACAACCTGAGCCCATAGTTCTGCTGTAATAAAGAAGAGAGAGTGGATCCAATTTCGGTAGACAGAAATCCAATGGTTAAACTTCACTCCCAATTTTTCCGTTAGAAAATTTGCACTTGCGTGAGGACTTAAAGCATCCACATTGGGGTAAAGAACAAATCCATAGAGGAAAATAATCACTAAAAAGAAGGTAACAATCGAATAAAAAAGGGTAGAACGTTTAAATTGGTTGCTCAGTTTTGAATAACCAATGGCGCAAAGAAGGGATAATGGGAAAACCACCCATCCTTTTAAAACCGGAATGACTTCAGCACCTGAATGATCAGCCGTTACAACGAGGCTATCTTTCATACAGGTGAGTGTTGCGTAAACGATTGAAACTAGAAATTTAAGTGATAATAGAGGAAGGACCTTTTTGAGTTCAAATTTTTGAACCGGCCAAATTTTTTTAATCCACGAACTTGTTTCTGCTACGTCCTGAGTTTCCATATTTGCCATTTTAGGGGCATATTGTACCATACGTACAAGAAAAAGCAAGAAAAAAAAACCTCAGAAGAAAAATCTTCTGAGGTTAATTATTTTTTAATGATTTAATTGTGGTTTTTCTTATCCTTCAGCTTCTTTATTTTCTAGCTCTAGGAGAGTTTGATTTTCACCACGATCATCTTGCGTGAGATCTTTAATAACATTTTCTTGAAGAGCAAGGCGCTTAGCTTCTCCAGTAAACCTGTTTTTGAAATCTTGGAGTTGGCTAAGGTGATCATCACGCTCATCTTTAAGCGAAATACTCTTTTGAGAGGTCATTTCACTCAGAATGTAATTAGCTTTTGCTAGTCGCATTCTCTTTTTCTTAGAATGCTCATATTCGATTTTTCCAAATTTTTCCGGATGTTTTAGATAAAGGACGCGCAGATAGTTTTCTGCTCGTTTAGCAATCTTTTTTTCGGCCCAAATTCTAAAAGCAGCCACTTTTGAGCTCAGCATTTTATTTTCAAAGTTTTCGTTTAATCCATAGGGTTTCAGTAGTTTACCAAGCTCTAGCATCATTCCAGTATCGCTCAGATCGAAAACGATCATTTTTCGGTTCACATTTTTATAGCGAATTTCTTCATCTCGCCGTTCAGATGACTGAACTGTTATGAATTCAACTTTTTTTGATAGTTCATCTGAAGCGAAGATCTTCTCATCTAATAACATTTTAACTGCCCTTTTTTTTGTTCTTTTTTTAATAAATAAATCTGTTCTTAACTATATTATTGCATTAAACTATATAAAAGTCTAATAATTTCTTAACAAACAACGCTTAAGTTATTGTAAATAAGCCTCTTATTTAATATTTAGAGTGCTAACAAAAATAAAGAGTTATTGTTAAGTTGTTTATGTTTAAATGTTTATGTGTTGGCAAAAGGGAAAAAAGAAGGCGATGAAGGGATCACCGCCTTTAAGATCATATTTCTATGCATCCATACCGATTAGGTGCTCTTGTTCATCTTCACAAGTCAGTTCCTTAATCGCATCTTCTTGCATGCGAAGTTTTGCTTCTTCTTCGCGGTATTTTTTTCTAAATGATTCAAGCTCAGATTGATAAGCTTCTCCATCATCTTTAAGAGAGATGGTTTTTTGGTTTGCTACTTCACTGATAACGAAGGTGCCGCGAATCATTTTCATTCGAGGGCTTGTTGCTTTAGATAAATCAACGCTAGCAAACTTTTCAGGATGTTTGATGTACAGTGCTTTTAGGAAGTTCATGGCACGTTTAGCAAGCTGTTTTTCCCCATAAAGGCGGAAAATATCGATCTTTGATTGCGCCATCTTATTTTCGATGAATTGCTTCAAACCATAGGGTCTCAGTAGCTCTCCTAGAGCTGTCATTACTTCTAAGTCACTTAGGTCAAATCGGATCTGCTTTCTGTTAATATTTTTATAGCGAACTTCTTCATCTCTTTGTTCGCTAGATTGAATCGTGATAAATTCAATTTTTTTTGCAAGTTTCTGAGACTTAATCACTTTTTCTTCAAATCCCATAGTTTTACCCTTCCTTTTTTATTTATTATATTTTGTTCGTTGATAGGTAATATTATACCAATAAACAGCTTAAAAAGTAATAAAAATTATTTTGCAATAACTTGTCTGTAGTGCTAATTTCTAGTCTAATGTAACTCCAAAAGAACCTCTTTTTTAGCACTCTCGTTTAAAAGTTAGCACTTGAGCGATATTTTGCCCCCAGGTTAAGCTGGAAACCATGAAAATGAATTACGGACCTAATTCTGAGCTTTTGGATGATTTGTTATTTGAAGCATCAGAAGCAACCCATCAGCCTCCACCCCCTAATAATGGGGTTCCAAAGCAAAAAATCCCTTATTGGCTTCGTCAAGTAGTCAAAAGTCTTGCTCTTCCCTTTGTTTTAATCGATTATTCCATGCAAAAGCTCGCTAAAAAGATCATACGTCCTCCTTTTAAGCGAGAGGGGCAATGTAAACGACGTGGTAACTGTTGTCATTATGTCCTTGTTGCCTATTCAGAGTCTCTTGTTGGACGCCTCTTCTATTTTTGGTACACGCAAATTTTGGGGTTTTATAAACGTCTTCCAGAGCCTCAAATTTATGAAGGAAAAAAAATGCATGTGATGGGCTGTCGCCATTTAAGAAAAAATGGAACTTGTGGTGATTACCATTTACGTCCTTTGATTTGTCGTCAATGGCCCGTCGTTGAACATTTTGGTTATCCCAAAATTTTAAAGGGGTGTGGTTATCGTTCAAACCCTCCTTATCCTCAAGAGACTCCAGATGGTCTTTCAGAAAGTAAGAAACTTGATTCTGAAGACAACCGTTTAAAAATACTTCAATAAAAAGGGAAAAATCTCTTACACTTGTGCTCTTCTAGAATCACTAAAATGGTAGGATGATTATGGCGTTCAAACAACCTCAACTCCCTTATGATCTAAAAGCACTTGCACCCTTTGTTTCAGAAGAGCAAATGGATTACCACTATAACAAACATCATGCTGCTTATTTCAAAAATCTCAATAGACTTGTCGAAGGAAAACCTGAAGAGGGGAAAGATCTTGACACTGTAGTCAAGGATTCATCAGGAGGTATTTTTAATAATGCTGCTCAAGCATGGAATCACACCTTTTTCTGGGAATGTATGTCTCCAAATGGTGGAGGAAAACCTAAGGGAGAGCTTTTGACTGCTATTGAAAAGGATTTTGGAAGTCTTGATGATTTTATGAAGAAATTTTCAGATAGTGCTGCCACCCTATTTGGTTCTGGCTGGGCGTGGCTTGCTAGCGATTCTTCTGGAAAGCTTGAAATTATGCCACTGAGTAATGCGGATACACCTCTTAAATATAATAAAACACCTATTTTAACTTTGGATGTTTGGGAGCATGCCTATTATATCGATTACCGCAATGAAAGACCCCGCTTTATTGAGCAATTTAGAGATGTGATTCATTGGGATTTTGCTGAGAAAAATTATAAGGAACGAGGATGAGCGATAGACAAAAATTAAGCCGCCTTTTGGATGACTTAGCAGATAAACAAAAGCATGTGGCTCAGTGTCATGACTACTATGAGGCTCTTGAAAAGGAAATTGAAAAAAAGAGAAAGGGACTCGCAAATCCAGAGGAATATCAAGAATTAGAGGGGATTATTGCTGCTCTCAACCGTGAGTATGTTGAAAAGAGTGATCTTTTGATGGAAGAGCTCAATAACATTCTGATGAAGGGATATGATCTTTCAAAAAAGATTGGGAAAGAAATTGCCCATGATTTTAAGAAGCTTTGGGATTATATGACACAATCCATGCGTGCGGAAGTGCAACTCGAACGTGTTCTTCGCGATATCGAGTACATCAAAAAAGAGCTTTTCTAACGTTCCAAATGGCTTCTACTGAGATTTCCACTCTCGAAGAATTGACGACAAGAAGCTTGCATAGTATAGAGAAAAGGAATGCTGAAACAACTTTTGAAAAGCTCCTTTTCTTTTTTCCTTATCATCGCTCCACTTTTGGGAGACGAAGGGTATACTGTTGTATCGGAAAAGAAATATCAAGTTCCAGATAAGCAAGAAATGCGTACCTATGAGGATGTCGTTCTTAATTGTAAAAAAGCAGGGGAAGCAAACTTCACAATTAGCCTTCCCGAGAAAATTCCTCCAGAGGGGCTTCCTACGATTTTGATTGTTGGAGGATTAAAAACAGGACGAGAAAGTCTTCAGTTCATTCCTGATCATGGAGAATATGCTCTTGTCGCATATGAATATCCCCAAAGGCTTAAAACACTTCATAAGATCAATGTGATTCTTCATATTTATTCCGTTCGAAAAGCTGCTTTAGAAGTTCCCGAGGAACTTATTGCTATCATCAAATACCTTAGAAAACAGTCTTGGATTAATGAAGAACCGATCAGTCTGATGGGATATAGCTTTGGTGCTACATTCTTGCCTGTAACCTATGTCGATGCAGAAAAAGAGGGGATTCCTCTAGGGCCAGGAGTGCTAGCATATGGGGGAGCGGGAGTTTATTGTTTGTTTAAAGCAAACCTTCCTCTTCCAAACTTTCTCAAAAAACCTGTAGCTTCGATGGCGGCTGCTACGTTCAAGCCGATAGATCCGATCCTTTATGCTCCCCATATGAAAGGGGACTTTTTGATCATTAATGGAATTTATGATTCACAAATTCCAATAGAATGTGCAGATCGGTTGCAAAATCTTGTTCCCGAACCCAAAACGGTGATGAATTTGGAAACGGAGCATATGAGTCCTGAAAACCCCGATCTAAACCTACGGCTGATTAATATCAGCCGTCAATGGCTCGATAAAAAACGGCAACCTCCCCCTAAAAAACCTTAAGTTCTCTCCTATAAAGAGGATCTTACTTCCTCTCTACTACTTCAATGCATTCAGTTGCATTTTTTGCACAAACTTTTAAGAAATCTGATTGAAGCTCGCCAGCTCCAATTTCCTTTAGCTTAACAAGTGCTGCGTTTTGTTCAGGAGAGAGTTCACCTTCAAAGAAGAAGAACTCATCGCCGCGTTCTGTAGAAACAACAGTATTGAGTTGCTTTAATACCTCAACATAATGAGCTCTAGTCTCTGGGCTTTCCAAAAGTTGGTGTCGAAGAACCACAATCTTTTCTTTAGTTTTTGCTGTAAAGAATGGAGGGAGATTTTGCACCGCAAATCTGGAATCCACTGCATAAGCAGCAACTGCCTTTGTTACCAAGAGAGTGATAAATTCGGGATCCATCTCTTTAAAGGCAAATAAGACAGGACCACTTGCTTGATCAAGGACAACATCTAAAATGAATTGAGCTCCAGCTTTATTTCGTTCTACTCCTAAAGGAACACTAACAACTTCAAGGATCGGAATGAGATTCTCAGCTTGACCTCCTAAAGCAACTGCTGAATGGACGATTAGGTCTTCACCACCAACTCCTTGAGACCATTCTCGAATGACTCGTCTAAAGACTGCTAAAACTTCTCGATTGAAAAGTTTAGGGGCGTATTCTTTTATTATGGGATCGTTCTTTAGATAGGCCTTCATGAGGTCTTGATCTACATTTTTATCTCCCCATTTTATCATCTCTTCGATTTGCTTCTGAATTGCTTGAACTCTAGGATCCTGAGAATCTCTGATCCTTTCAGCAATCTGTTTTCCACTTAATTGTGGGAGAATATCAACAAATAGGTGCCCAAAGATTCCCCAGGTTAAAGTCATAGGAAGACTTAAAGCCATCAGTCCTAGAAGGTATGCTCGTGAGGTTTCAATATGGAGATACTTGGAGACTTTACCTGTTAAATAGAGGCTTGCTGCAGTTAAAAGTCCATGGACAGCAATTCGGTAGATAAAAAGATATCTCAGGTCTTTGACTTTAGCGTGAACAGGATCATTAGCTAAATCGGTCACCTTTCCTAAAAGAGAATATGCTGAGCTGCTCACCACTCCACAGTAGAATGCCTGTTCAGCGCAAGGGACTTCCATAAAGATAGAGAGTGCTGTTGTATAAATGACTCCCATAACTCCAGCAGATACTTGGCTAATTTTACCTTTTGAGGTGGTTGCCTGAATCAATTCTGAAGCCATTAAGAGGTGAACATACTTATGGGGAATACTCATTCCAAAATAGCGATTTCCTAATTGAGCAACTGCATATTGAGAGCCAATTATAAAAGCGCTTTGGACTAAATCGATTCCTTTTTGCTTTAGACTATCTTTAGGAAGATCTTCTTTAGCTTTAGTACTTAGAATTGTTGCAGCATATTCAAGAGAGGCTGTTGTTGCACCAAAGAAAAAAGTTCCTTTAAGTACTGGAGTTGTTGCTTGAGAAATCACTCCAACACGACTTAAAGCCCAAGTAGAAAGTGCAGATTGAACTCCGCCAATAAGAGCTGAGTTGAATGAAAAAATAGCCATCTTAACCTCACAGTAATAAAAATTTTACGAATTGTAACTCCGTAAGCAAATTTTTGAAAAGCTTTTTGCTATTAACCTCAACTCTGGGTTTATTATTTATCATCCCTATTCGTTGTTGTTTTAAATTCTTTGAATCAGTTAGCCTATTTTCAATTTTTTAATCATTATAGGGAGATTTTGAAGGTATGGCAGATCCATTGCGAAGCAGTTCCGCTGAAAGAAAATTACAAGAAATGCAACCTGGAGACTCTGGTGCTGTCCCAATGACAGATGAAGAACTCGAAAGAATCCTTACTGAAACTTTAGGGGATCTAAAAATTACTCCAAAAGGCGATGGTGCTGTTGAAGAAAAAAAGGGAGATTCTGTAAGAACTCCTTCTTCGATGCCTCTTCCAGAAAGTGCTTCTGTTTCTCAAAAAGAAATGATGAAGCAACAGATAATGATGATGACGTTAATGATGGTTCAGGCCTTTTCTGAAGATCCTGTTCAAGTCAAACAAATGCTGCAAATGCAGATGGGTATGCAGATGAGCCTAATGAAGCAGCCCCAAAACGTGGAAGCCTTTTCAGAAGTTCCTATAAATGTTTGTGACCTTATCGGAAGAGAGGACGATAGAACTGTTATGGTCGCTGGAGAAAAGTTTCCACTTCTTCTTCCTGAGCTTCAAAAAGGGTCTCTGAGCTCTGAAAGATTAGATGCATTGATTGCTGATGGAACGTTTACTGTTATTTTAAAAGCTGAAGCAGAGCTGAAGATGTCTGCAATACGAGAAAAAATTGAAGCACCCCATGAATTTGTTTTAGACTTAGAACAACAACAAGGGGTTTCTAGGATGCTTCAAATTTATGGCGTTGAGGAAAAGTATCATCTCGTTTTAAGTACAAAACCAGATCTTTTGATTGAAATACAAATGGGGCAGTTTGAACTCCTTTCGAAACATCGTGATCTTTTAGAGGTCTGCGTTGATTTTCAAGTAAATTTAATGGGAGGAATAGCACAACTTGATTTATCTCATGACATTCCTCTTGATGGTTTGAGCAAGCTTTGTAAGGGAGATCAGTTTGCGAGAATCAGTGAAGCAATGACTCACTACTTGGTTACTCACTACAAATTAGGAAGCGATTCATGAGTACCGAAATTTGTTCTCCTTATTTGCAAATTGAAAAATCCGAAATTCGTCCTCCTTATTTACAAATTGAAAAATCTGAACAGGTTGCAATTGCACAAGCATTACGAGGCACTGAGCCTTATCGAGCAACCTTTGCAGCTGATTACAAACCTGCTTTGCAATTTATTAAGGGTGATCTAACTGAAGTCAGTACAGATGTTCGCGCTTTGGCAGAGGCTATGAATGCAAAAGCGGAAGAGCTTTGGGGGCCTCGTGACTTTCAGAAAAACTACCTGCGTTGGAAGGCGGAAGTCGATGTTTTTACGGGGCTTTTTCCGATTGCTAACCTTGTTACAAAGGGGGTAATGGTTAGTGGACTGGCAATGGGAGGGCTCTCTCTTTGGTCATTTAAAAGTAGCAAGGTTTTAGCAGTTGTGAATGGGTGTGCAGCTGTTGCACTACTATTTTTTTCTGGTGCGCTTGAGAGGTATACACTAGCTTTTCATAACTTTCATGAGACTATTCGCGATTTAACTGTAGAGAATAGACATAGCTTTAGTGCGACAATTGATAGGAATTACGAAGCAATGGAAAAAAGTTCTACAGTGCTTCGTTACTATTTTCGTGCTAGAAAGGAAACATTGAGGGATTGAGTTTTTGAAGGGCTTACATTGCTTAGAGAAGATCTAGCAGCAATTAAAGAGATGCAAATCTATCCTCTATTAGCCATTGCTTCCCTAAAGAGTGGAACACCTCTTTCTTTTCACTCAACAGAGCTTATTAATTTGAACCGAATTAAAGCGTTTTTTGAGAAGCTTGAAAGAATTTTCCATCAGGGAGAAAAACTTGCGGCTTTGGGAACGCTAGTCGGTTTGGGATGTCTTTATTATGCCTATGTGAATCGAGCTCATCTCATGGTCCTTGCAGGGCTCACTTATTCATTGATGAATGGAGTTTTATTTGCAGCAGTCCATTCTTATAAGATAGATCTTGCTAAGATGAGAGAGGCAGATGAGTCCAATTTATTAGACCTTTTTAATAGACATGTAGCAGGGAGACTTATTCCCAAGGCTCAGGATGTAGGTTCACTTCAACAGGCGATTGTCATTCCATTAGAAAGAATTTTAAAACTTATACCAGTTTAAATAATCCTTATTATCAATGAGTTGCAGTTTGTTTGTGTCATTGTTTTCAATGATATCTTTTACTTTTTGGAAACAGTCACTTTTAGTATAATTTTATTACTTTTCCAAAGGAATTAATTTTGAGTGCTCAAAGATTAGAAGACTATCCAGGAAGATTTGCTGTTGCCCCATTTTTCTATCGAGAAGAAAGAGATTTGGCGCTTGAAGATTACAATCGTTACATTCGTCCTTGGAAAAATTCAATCCCAACTTTGACAGATGGAATTAACCTAGCAACCAAGTCTTTAGAAAAGATTCAGGTGGGTTTCTATGCAATGTTTGGACTTTCCGTGTGGTCCACTAGAAATCATCCCCTTTTAATGCTGGCAAATGCATCTGCTGCGATTGCTTTGGGAATTTTTTGCAATACAATCTCTCATTATGTCATAGGGTTTTATGACCATTCACTAACCATTCACGCTTTAACTATTCAAAATATTGGAGGATTATCTGAGAGAATCACTCAAAACTATGAAGCGATGGGAAATCAGATTTGGACTGTCCAAAGATATTTAACGAAAAGGAAATCTTCTTTGGAAGATGATCAGCCT
>JACKPR010000009.1 GCA_024233395.1 Chlamydiales bacterium | reverse complement strand
AGAGAAACATGACCGACCGTTGCTTTAAAGACGCGCAAATAAACAATGCGACCGGGAAATTCAAGAGAGATGCGATGAGGCAGTTTTTCAAGAGGAAGTTGACTCGGTTCATTATAGGGATAAAGAGCGATTTGTTTACCATCAGGGCCAATCTCTTGCCGAAAATACCCTTCCTGATAGAGAAGGCCAATTGCGGTTAGAGGAACACCCAAATCACTGCAGGTTTTTAAATGATCTCCGGCCAGTAGTCCCAGTCCCCCTGAGTAAATAGGAAGGGCTTCACTGAGGCCATATTCCATACTAAAATAGGCAATGGTTGTTTTTCCTTGATACCATTTAGATGCTCTCAGTGCTTTTTTTCGTTTTTTCATGTGAGTTTTTAAGAGCTTTTGAAAGGAGGAATCTTTTTTGAGTTCTTTGATTCGGTTTTCAGAAAGGGTTTGGAGAATGATCCAGGGGTTCCGGGTTGTATTCCATAAGTGAGAATCAATGGAGTTCCAAAGTTCATTGGCATAAAAGCTCGAAGAACGGCGGAGATCTAATGCTAGTTCATAAAGTTCTTTCATTCCCACTTCCAATTTAATACTTCAGGGATATCTTCCCCATGTTCATAGATGTAACTTTTATGACGCTCTAGGGTTTGTTTACACTCTGAAATGAAGTCTCCAGAAAAAGATTTCATCTCTGGAAGACGGTGAAGAGCTTCTATTGCTAAGTGATAGCGGGACATTTGATTGCAGACGACCATATCAAAAGGTGTTGTGGTTGTCCCTTCTTCAATATAACCTCTCACATGGAAGCGATGAGGATTTTCACGAGCATAGGTGAGTTCATGAATCACTCTAGGATGACCATGGAAGGCAAAAATCACTGGTTTGTCATTTGTGAAAAGGGACTCGAATGTCTCTCGATCAAAACCGTGGGGATGGCGCGTGTGAGGCATGAGGGTGAAAATATCAACAACGTTGACCATCCGTATTTTTAGGTCGGGAAAGTGTTTTTTCAAAAGGGTAATCGCAGCAAGAATTTCCAGGGTAGGGGTATCTCCAGCAGAAGCCATAATGATATCAGGCTCTTTTTTTGAACTGGCCCATTCCCAAATCGATGCCCCTTTTTCAACGTGAGCCTTAGCTTCCTTCATTGGGAGCCATTGTGGCATAGGTTGCTTTCCTGAAACGATTAAATTGATCATGTTTTTGCTTTTTAAACAGTGACTTCCAATGGCAAGAAGGGTATTCGCATCAGGAGGAAGATAGATGCGCGCGACGGTTGATTTTTTCTGCATGACCGACTCAATAAACCCTGGGCCTTGATGGCTATATCCATTATGATCTTGTCTCCATGCATGGGATGTTAAAAGGTAATTGAGAGAAGGGATCGGTTTTCTCCAGGAAAGTTCTTGGCAGGCTTTAAGCCATTTACCATGTTGGTTCAACATCGAATCAACAATAAGGGCAAAAGCTTCATAACAAGGAAAGATGCCATGGCGACCAGTTAAGAGATAACCTTCAAGCCATCCTTGACATAGATGTTCGCTCAAAACTTCCATAACCCGCCCATCATGAGCAAGGTCTTCATCGCTGTCGAGAATTTCTCCAAGATACATCCGCCCTGTTTCTTCAAAAACATGATTAAACCGGTTGGAATTCGTTTCATCAGGACAGAAAAGACGGAAATTATCTTTATTTTCTTTCATGATATCGCGAACGAATTTTCCTAGTTCTCGTGTAGCTTCTCCAATGACTCCACCTGGGTTAGGGACTTTAACTTCATATTTTGTGTAATCGGGGACTTTTAGCTCCTTCATTAGGAGGCCCCCATTCGCAAAAGGACTTGCGCCCATGCGAAGAGCTTTTTCAGGAACAGTTGTTAAATAATCGGGATTCGGACGCCCCTTTTCATCGAAGAGTTCTTCTGGTTTATAGCTTCGTAGCCAATCTTCTAAAAGTTTCATGTGCTCTTTGTTATCGATAACATCGGAGAGGGGAACTTGATGCGCGCGAAAGGTTCCTTCCACCTTTTTTCCATCGACGATTTTTGGGCCGGTCCATCCTTTTGGTGTACGCATAATAATAAGAGGCCAATCGACAGCTTCATCTGTAGGACCCTTCTTATTTTTCTCGATTTCACCAAAGGCCCAATCCAACGTTTCCCATAATGTTTTATGAAGAATTTTGGGGTCATCTCCTTCAACAAAACGTGGGGTATATCCGCATCCCTTAAAAAAATGCTTAAGTTTTTCATCAGGCATCCGTCCAAAAACTGTGGGACCTGAAATTTTATACCCATTGAGATGAAGAATTGGAAGAACAGCTCCATCTCTTTTGGGGTTGATGAATTTATTCGATTGCCAGCTTGTTGCGAGTGGTCCTGTTTCAGACTCTCCATCTCCGACAACACAAACGGCAATCAAGTCGGGATTGTCTAAAACTGCGCCATAAGCATGAACGAGGGAATAGCCTAATTCACCTCCCTCATGAATCGATCCAGGTGTAGGGGGACTGACATGACTGGGGACTCCTCCAGGCCAAGAGAAATCTTTCATAAGCTTTTCAATACCCCACTCATCCATACTCAGGTCAGGGTATATCTCACTCATGACTCCTTCTAAAAAAACATTCGCTCGAAGAGCAGGTCCTCCATGTCCAGGACCTGTAATGTAAATCATTTTCGCTTTTGTATCTTGGATTAAACGGTTGAGATGAACGTAAATAAAATTAAGTCCTGGAGAGGTTCCCCAATGGCCTAAAAGGCGTTTTTTAATATGTTCTCCTTTTAAAGGCTCTTTCAATAGGGGATTTTTTTTAAGATAAATCTGCCCTGCAGATAAATAATTGGCTGCTCGAAAATAAGCATCCATTAATTCAATCCGTTTTTCATCAATCATCATGGACCTCTTTTCATTTCCCTATAACAAACAGATCAATAAAAAAAATGAATTTTGTTTGAGATTGTTTTCTGTTATTAGAAAAGTATGGCAAAGAAACTTGTTAAATATGCTAAAAGGCGCAATGTCAAACGGTCGAAAGAACCCAAACCTAAGGTGGCGCGTTCTCAAGGAAATCCTGCATTTGTTGTTCAGCAACATGCTGCACGCTCCATGCACTATGATCTTCGCCTAGAGCTTGGAGGTGTGATGAAATCATGGGCGGTCCCAAAGGGACCTTCTCTGAATCCCTCCCATCGACGTCTTGCTGTTTTGACAGATGATCACCCTCTGTCCTATAAGAACTTCGAAGGGATGATTCCTGAAGGGGAATATGGTGCAGGAAAAGTCATCGTCTGGGATCGGGGAAAATATAAAAATATTAAAACCAATCGTCAAGGAAAAGTAATGACAATGGCAGGGGCTTTTCGGAAAGGGACAATTGAAGTTTTCCTTCGCGGGAAAAAACTTCGAGGGGCTTTTGCTTTAGTCCGAATGTCTGGAAAAAATTGGCTTCTGATCAAAATGAAAGATGACTATGCAGATACTCGCAAGAATATCATTAAATCAGAACCTCATTCTGTAAAATCAGGAAGAAAAATTACAGAGCTTTAGTGCTCTAGAACATAGCTTTTGATCGCATCCAGATCTCTCAATCCTTCATCGAGGATAGCCCGATAAACGTAAAAACTTGCAAAACTTGGAGTGCTTCCATCTTTTCTCTTAATTGCATGTTTCGCTTCTAAAATTAGATCTCTGATTTGACTATTTTCAGCAATTTTTGCTTTTAATTTTTCGGTTTCTTTAAGGATATTCTGGAGTTCTGTTTCATTTTCTAAGTGCCAAATATCTATTTGCCATACTCTTGAATTCCACTTAAGCTTCATTTGCAAGTAGATTCCCTTTGGAATATGTGGACGCATTTTATAGAGTTCTTTTTCAAAACGCATCGAAATCACATCAGGAAGTTGAGCTCCTAATGCCAGCCCTTCTGCAAAGAGATGAGGCAGATCTACCTTAGAATCCTCCTTCTGAAAATAGACGTCTAAATCGGGATAAACCAAAACATCAAGCTCTGTACTTCCTGATAAAAGGATTTTCCCTTTTTTTCTGAAGGGGGCCCAAATTGGGGCTTTTTCAAAAAGATTCAACGCATCTTCTTTTAGAGTCTCTGCTAAAAGTGAATATTGAGTTTTCATACTTGAACTTAGGGTTGGGGAATTCTCAACATCTCATTATGAAGACTTCATAGATTAATATGTAGACAAATGAATAGATAAGAATTATGGATAGAAACATGGTTTCTGTTGGATTTAAAGCGCCCATGTTGGCGACCTTAACAAAAAACTATTTTAGTGATCCGAAGTGGATTTTTGAGAAGAAGTTTGATGGAGTCCGTTGCATTGTTGTTAAAAAAGGAAATCGGGTAACCCTTTACTCTCGGAATCGAAACCGTTTAAATGTCAGTTTTCCTGAGCTCGTGAAACCTTTTGAAAAACAGCGAGGGGACTTTATTGTTGATGGGGAAATCATTGCGAGCAGTTTTTCAAAACTTCAGGAACGGATGCATGTGAAAAACCCCTCAAAAATCAAACGTTCGATCAAGGTAGCGCTCTATCTTTTTGATATTTTGAATGATAATGGGACAGTCACAACAAAGCTTCCGCTCTTAGAGCGAAAGAAACGTCTTAAGAAGCGGATCCATTTTGGAGGAGGAATACGGTATACCCCACATCGAAAAACCCATGGGGAACGTTATTTAAAAGAAGCCTGCAAGAAAAACTGGGAAGGATTGATTGCCAAGCTTGCTGAGGGAAAATATCTTCATAAGCGTTCAAGAGATTGGTTAAAATTCAAGTGTGTCAAAGAAGAAACGTTCGTCATTTGTGGATATACTAAACCTCAAGGGTCTCGATTGGGATTTGGAGCCCTTTTAATCGGTTATCCTGGAACGGGAAAGTTGCTCTATGCTGGGAAGGTCGGTACGGGTTACGATAGAGCTCTTCTTAAAAAATTAGGAGCGCATCTCCAAAAAATCGAAAGAAAAACCTCTCCTTTTAAAGATCCTAAGGTTCCATCAAGGGGAGTAACATGGGTACACCCTCGGATTAAAGTAAAGGTGGGTTTTACCGAAAGAACAAGTGGAGGACTTCTCCGTCATCCGAGCTTTCTTGAGTTTGTGAGGTAAAACCCAATAATAGGTGCTTGATGAAAGTAGAGATTACCAATGAAGATAAGGTTCTTTTCCCAAAGGATAAAATTACCAAAGGAGACTTGATTAAATATTATGATGCAGTAGCTTCGCGAATGCTCCCATTGATCAAAGATCGTCCAATCAGTATGAAACGGTATCCCGATGGCATTAAAAAGGGAGGCTTTGTCCAAAAGCAAGTGTCGGATTATTTCCCTAGTTGGATGAAGACGAAAGGAGTCAAAAAGGAAGGTGGGGTGGTAAAAATGCTTCTCTGTAATACGAAGGATGCTTTGCGCTATTTAGCAAATCAAGCTTGCGTGACCCCTCATATTTGGCAGAGTCGTTTGCCAAGTTTAAAACATCCGACACGGATTGTTTTTGATCTTGATCCTCCAGGAAAAAATTTTAAGGTAGTGATCGAAGCTGCTCAACATCTTCGAGAAATTTTAGAGCACGACTTTAAAATGAAAGCATTTGTGATGACAACGGGCTCAAAAGGACTTCATGTTGTCGTTCCGATTAAGGCTGTCCATACTTTTGAAGAGGTGCGGGATTTTGCTAAAGAGGTGGGCAAAATCATGGTTGAAGAAGAGCCTTCTCTTTATACCTTGAATCCAAGAAAATCGGGAAGGAAATCCAAACTTTTTATCGACTATTTGAGGAACGGCTATGCACAAACCGCGGTTGCTCCTTATGCCGTTCGAGCTTTAGATGGAGCTCCTGTTGCTATGCCCATTGCTTGGAGTGAAGTGAATTCTCGTCTCTCTCCACAATCTTTTACACTGAAAACGATTAAAAAACGGCTAGCTAAGGCTGATCCCTGGAAAGGGATGGGGCGCTCAGCTCGAAAACTTGTCTAGTTTAAGGACCGTTGGTAGACTAAAGGTGTTAATATTCCATTGGAACTAGATGTTTTAAAAGAGGAGTATTTAGAGGGTTGGATTAAGAAACCTAAGTTAGGTGGCGAGGGAGCTTTCCTCAATGGAGCGTAACATTTCAGGACATGCTTTTCCAAAGCCTGCAATTAAAGGCCTATATCTTTCAGGTACAGAAACGTACTCTACATCATCATCTAGTTCTGCTTGCGTCAAAAATAATAATTCAAGACATCCTTTAAATACTTGTTTTACTCTATCAGTTACATCTTCCTCTACATAATCAAAATTCTGATTCATGACAAAATATTTACTAGAAAAATCGAACCCAAAATAGCGCGCTTTATAGGTTGTTGTTTCTCCTTCTTTCCCTTTTACAACAGCCACATTTTGACTGTCTGGTCCAAAAAGAAGATTATGCTTAGCAAGAACAAATATATCAGATAGTAATGGTGTTACGATAGGAATCCAGTTTTCCATGCTATATCTATCGTCATTTCCAGAAAAAAGGGGGTGTTTTAAAGTAGTGCTTTGAGGGTTTTTACCATCAATAACAAAAATTCCCTGTTCTGCTAAATGCTCAAATGAAGGACAGACATAAGCTACAAATGGTTTTTCACCATCGTCAGCTGAAAGAAAAATACTCACTTTTCTAGATTGAACATTAAGAATTCCTAGCTCAGAGAGTTTTTCAGATACTGTTACTTCTTCATTAACCATACGATGCCACGTAGCTAAATCAGTTTTAGGGAACATTAAAACGCTTTCTTCAGAAATTATTACAGCATGTTTCGATCCCCCGGAACCTAAAATTTTACCTAATTGCACTTTATCTTTTTCATCTCCTATCCAAACTGTTGTTCCTACTATCTTGTTCTTATAGATGGTACTTAACTTTTCTTTTTCAATCTGAGAAAGATTTGGAGGATCTATTTGCTCTGGTTTCTTATCCTCATCTTTCTGCGTGTGTTTAGATAAATTTTGTTGACGTTCAGGGACAATTATATAACTAGCAGTTAGTTGTAATGTACCCAATATAAGAGTGCTTGCTATGTTTGCTTTAAAAGTTTGGCGGTTGAAATAAAAATTAGAAACACCAATAACTAAATATGGAGTTAATACTTCAAAAGTTTTTTCTTTTAAAGAAAGTTCGCCTTCTTTGAAAGAAAAAAAGTATTTAGAAACTGCCTGAATAAGAGTTGTTAAGCCAAAGACTTTCATTTGAGTTTCTAAAGGGATCTTACTAAGCAATGGAAATTTTGGGGCAATGTTATAATAAAAGGCACCCAGTCCAGCATTTACTAGTAATAATTTGCTAGTTGTCATCTCTCTTTCAAATTTAATGTTCAATAAATTCAGGAACTTGAATCTATCCCGAATTAAAGGTCTTACATTTTATCCTTTTTTTGCTTTGTCTTAAAAACAATCTGCTTAAAAAAGGAGAAAAAGTGAGAATCTTAAATCATTTAGAAAAAACTACCAAGTGAGCTTAAAAGATCCTAAAAGAGGTGAAAAACTGAAAGAGGCAATGCCTCCTTTAGAACTCTCAAGAAAAAGGAGTTTTACGAGCTCAAGGGTCATGAGGGGTTTTACTGGAAATTCGTACATTGCACTACCTTTTTATTTGTTTTATGGCGTCTATTATATCAAAAATTTTACTTAATTTCTAGTTAATTATTCTAATAATCTGAAATTGAAGGGATTATTTAATTCCAGCAACGATATGGAAGAGGACTTCGTCTGTAAGCTCTTTATTCGGCTTCTCTGGAATTACAAGATGAAGAGTTTTAGAGCTATTCTCATGAATCTCAATAACTTGTGATTCGGGGATGTTTAACCCGTTTTCTTTAAAGAACTTATGCGGATTGGCTTGAATTTGGTCTTTCAGGGAGGGGTCATCCCATATCTTTCTAACAAGGTGGGTCCAGATTTTGATTGTTTTTGTAGGGTCTTCCATGAGGTTCTGTATAGTGCTTGAATAGATTAATGGCAATTGGTATGGATAGCTTCATGGACCAAAACATTTTTCGTCATAGTGCAGTAGAAAAACTCTCCTCTCCTTCCCAGCTCAGTAAGTTGCTTGTTGTTGTGCGACTTAAAGGATGGATTGTCTTAATGACTCTATCTGCGATTATTTGTGTTGTTTTGATGTGGTCTGTTACGGGGCAGATCCCCATTATTACGACCGGAAATGGGATTCTTTTAGCACCAGATGCACAGTTTGCCATTAATAGTCCGATTGAAGGGGTTGTTGAAGAAGTTTTAGTAAAAACGAATCAAGAGGTTTCAATCGGTACACCTCTCATGCGCCTTTCTAAAGGAATCTCTATCCCAGCGCCCCGAAATGGAAAAGTTTTTCAAATCGATGTCGGAGAAGGGCAACCAATAAAAGTTGGACAAGTGCTTCTGTGGTTTCAAACGGAAATTTATCCCACTGAATTACAGGTTTACGGCTTCATCCCAACACAAGTGGGCGAGAGGATTAAACAAGGAATGCATGTAACGATCGATCTACATGCTGTTGATACCCAAAAGTATGGGCAGTTAGAAGGAGTTGTCAAGCAAGTGGCTCCCTATGCTGTTTCAGCAACATCCGCACAGCTTCAAGTCATTCCATCACAGCAAGTCCGTGAGGATTTAACAAAAGGAGGATCAATGGAATTGGTGATCGTTCAACCAAAATTGGATCCTCAAAATAAGTCAGGACTTGCTTGGACCTTTGGAAAAGGACCTCCAGATCCATTATATCCTGGATCAATGGGAACGGTTCGTGTGACCTTAGAAAATAAACGTCCTATTTCTTATTTGATTCCTGGCATTTAAAAGGCGCTTATATGGAAGATCAAATCCCAAGACCAACAAGCTATTGGAGAGTGAAAACACCTACAGTCATCCAAATGGAAAATGTAGAGTGTGGAGCAGCCTGTTTGTCCATTCTTTTGGGGTACCATGGAAAGTTTGTTCCTCTTGAAGAACTAAGAATGGAATGTGGGGTTTCAAGAGATGGGAGTAATGCCCTTTATTTAATTCAAGCGGCTAAGAAATATAACCTGGAAGGAAGGGGAGAGAGACGGGGCCTTAAAGAGCTTTATGCACTCGATAAGCCTGCAATCCTTTTTTGGGACTATAATCACTTCGTAGTTTTAGAAGGGTTTGGAAAAGAGACAGTTTTCCTCAATGACCCTGCTTTCGGACCTCGAACAGTGACTTATGAAGAGCTCGATGAATTTTATACTGGTATTGTTTTACTTTTTGATGTGAGGCCTGAGTTTAAAAAGGGAGGGAAACCTCCAAGTATCACTGAAGATATAAAAGAGCGACTCAAAGATGTGAAAGGTCCTCTTCTTTATTTGCTCATTGCTGGAATTTGCCTCTTAATCCCAGGGCTTTCTGTCCCTGTTTTTACCCGAATCTTTATCGACAATATCCTCGTTTCAAATGTCCTTCCATGGAAAAGCGAGTTTTTGATGGCAATGACTTTAGCTATGGTTTTGGGAGGTGTTTTAACATGGATGCAACAGTATTTCTTAAACCGGTTAAATGCTAAGTTAGCCATCAAATTTTCGAGTGATTTTCTTTGGCACATCCTGCGGTTACCTGTTTCTTTTTATTATCAAAGGTTTCCTGCAGAGATTGCAAACCGTGTGGGGCAAAATAATCTTGTTGCGCAGATGATGACTGGGGCTTTAGCCACGACATCCATTCAACTTCTCTTAGTGATTTTCTATGGAGCTGTCATGTTTATGTATGACTTTATGATTGCTTTTATAGGAATTCTGGCTGGTGTAGGGAGTTTGATTGTAATGGGGCTGATCCAGCGTTCTCGTACAGATACCTATGCACGTCTTCAAAAAGAACAGTCGATTCTCTGGGCAAATTCAGTTGGAGTGATTCAACAAATCGAAACAGTAAAAGCAACGGGAACAGAAAGTGATGCTTTTGCTGCCTATGCAGGATTTGATACGAATAAGATAAATTCACTTCAAGAGATCAGTCGAAAAGATGCGATTTTAACGACATCTCCTATTTTTTTTCAGGGAATTGCAACAGCTGCTCTTTTGGGGCTTGGGGGATGGCGTACGATGGAGGGGAGTTTAAGCATTGGAACCTTGATGGCTCTACAAATGCTTCTTTTAAGTTTTTTGGCACCAGTTGTTCAATTTGTCAACTTTGGACAAACCCTCCAATTTCTTAAGGTAGAACTTCTTCGTTTGAATGATGTATTGAAAAACCCTGTTGATAGAATCTATTCAAGAAAGAAAAGTGAAAAAGTAGAGAGTGTCAAACTTGAAGGGTATTTAGAGTTTAAAGATGTGACCTTTGGCTATAGTCCTATGGCTCCTCCTTTGATCGAAAAGTTGAATATCAAGATTAAACCCGGAGAAAGGGTGGCGCTTGTTGGCCCTTCTGGGTGTGGGAAATCTACTATTTCAAAACTATCAACGGGGCTTCTTGAGCCTTGGGAAGGGGAGATTCTTTATGATGGAAAGCCCTATTTAAATCATCCAAGAGAAATCATGCAACGCTCTCTTACAAGTGTAGATCAAGAGATTTTTCTCTTTAGTGGAAGCATCCGAGACAATATTACTCTGTGGGATGCTACAGCCACTGATGATCATATCATTAAAGCTGCTCAAGATGCGTGTATCCACGATGATATTTTGGAGCGACCTGAAGGTTATGAAACTGAGTTGATTGAAGGTGGGAGGAATCTAAGTGGGGGACAAAGACAACGGTTAGAAATCGCGCGAGCTTTACTTGTTCGCCCGACTATCGTGATTATGGATGAGGCAACAAGTGCACTTGATTCAAATACAGAAAAGCTTGTGATGAATCATATCCGTAAAAGAGGTTGTTCTGCAATCATGGTTGCACACCGGCTGAGCACCATTCAAGACTGTGATGAAATTATCGTTCTTGATCAAGGAAAGGTGGTCGATCGGGGGACTCATGAAGAACTAAAAAGTCGTGAAGGGATCTATCGCGAGTTGATTCAAAGCGAGGTAGGTGATGGATAGTCTCTTCAAAAAAGTTGGGAAAAGGATTGAAGCTCCAGCAAACTTCCACCTCTCTTTGGAAGAAAAAGAAAAGGTCTATTTCCTTGAAAAAGGATCAATGATTCTCTTTGCCAGTCAAAAGGAAGGAAGAAGAACCCTTCTTTCAACGGTTGGTAGTGGGAGAATTCTTTTTACCATCGATAAAGATAAGCAGGTTCCCTATGAGATCTTTGCTTTTAGTGAAGAAAAAATCATCTTATGGGAAGTGGATAAGAAGAATCTATCATTATCCCTTAGAGAATCAACTAGTTATCAGAAAGAGTTTTCATCTCTTTTGGAACATTGGCTTAACCAGTTCACTCATTTTCTTTTTTCTCCAATGGAGATTTCTCCAAAAAAATGGATTCGAAAAAGTGGAGAGATTGCATTAGAAAAAGGAGAGATTTTCACCTTAAAAATTAGTGAAGTACCAGCAGAAAAAGAAAGGGTTTTTTGGATGACTCCTCGCGGAGGGGAGTACAAACTTCTAGGCCTTCATGAATACAAATTTTCTGAGGAAAATAAGCATTTTCCCATTCTTCCTCATCTATATTTTCTTTCTCTTCAAAAAGGGGATTATGATGTTCAGACAACGATAGAGAGTGTACAAGGTGATAGCTGGGAAGAAGGTCTGACTCAGTTCCATCGTTTTATCGGTCATTATCTCATTCAGAAGCGTCAATTTCTTGATGAAGAAGAACTGAAACGGTTTGAAGAAAAAGAGATTCTTCAAGAAGAAACGCTCCATCAAACCCTTTCAGAGATGGCTTCTCTTCTAGAGTCAAGTGAAGGAGTTGAGATCACTAAGTCGAGCCAGCCTTTAAATCAAGCAATGGATATTGTTTTAAAAGCACTTGGGTTAAAGTTCCAATCCTTTAAAAAATGGGAAGATATTGATCTCAAAGATCAAATAGCCAAAATAGCTGAGAAATCAGGTGCTCGAGCGCGCACAGTTTTATTGGGTCCTTTATGGTGGAAATTTGATTCAGGGCCTCTTTTAGCTTTTTATGGAAAAGAAAAGCATCCTGTTGCCCTAATTAAAAATGGATGGGGTAATTATGTGATGGTCGATCCCGTTAAAAAGACGCGAAAGAAGGTCACAGCTAAAATTGCCAGACTGATTGGAAAAGATGGTTACACCTTTTATCTAGCAATTCCTGATGAGATTAAAAATGGAGGAGAAGCACTTCGCTTCTTTCTAAAGGGGAACCATAAAGAGTTTTGGAAATTAGGTTCTTACGGTTTAATTGCTGGACTCTTTTCTTTATTCCCTCCAATAGCCATGGCTTTTATTTTTAATAATGCAATCCCCAATGCCAACGTGACCTTACTTTTGCAAATCACCTCGGGACTCATTGCCGCAGCTTTAAGCAGTTCTATTTTCATTTATTTTCGTTCACTTATTTTGGGTCGCATTGATGGGAAATTAAGCTCGAGCCTTCAGCCAGCCTTATGGGATCGTCTTTTAAAACTTCCGGCAAACTTTTTCCGACGTTTTACAGCTGGGGATCTTCTTCAACGGGTGATGGCTATGGAACAAATGCGTCCTCTTTTGACGAGTAATATTGCCCAGACGATCCTAACAGGAGTTTTTGCTGTTTTATACGTCATTGCAATGGCAATCTATTCGATAAAGTTGACAATGATTGGCCTTGTTTTATTAATTATTGCTGTTGGAATCACCTATGTTTGTGCAAAGTGGAAAATTCGTGTGCAACAAAAAGCATATGAAATGCAGGGAAGGATGAATGGAGCTCTTGTTCAAATTATCTCCGGGGTTTCTAAACTTCGAGTAGCTGGTGCTGAGAATAATGCTTTTTCCTACTGGGCTAAGCAATTTTCAAAATCTAAATCGTTAGAAATGTATGCGCAAAACATTCAGAATGTTATCGCTAGCATTATGGGAGCTTTTCCTCTCCTTTCTTTTATTATCATTTTTGGAGCTGTGATTCAAATTGAAAAAGGCGAAGGGTTATCAATCGGGGCTTTTCTTGCTTTTAATTCAGCTTTTATGACCCTCTCCTTGTCAATCTTTAGTTTAAGTAATATTATCATGCAAGCAGCTCCTGTGGTTTCTCTTTGGAACCGATCACATGTCATTGTTGAGGAACCACAAGAAATTTTATTAAAGAGAGGAAGCTGTGGAAAACTAACTGGGGATATCCGTATCGACCATGTTTCCTTTAGCTATGAAGATGAGGGAAATTTGATCTTAAATGATGTCTCAATCCGTGTGAATCCCCGTGAAATGATTGGAATTGTTGGTCCTTCCGGAAGTGGAAAATCGACTCTTATCCGCATGCTTTTAGGATTTGAAAAACCTCTGTCAGGAGCCGTTTATTTTAATGGGAAAGATCTCTCCCATCTTAATAT
>JACKPR010000008.1 GCA_024233395.1 Chlamydiales bacterium | reverse complement strand
TTTTTTTCAGGAATTGGAGATTCGAAGAAAATATTCAAAGTACATCTCCTCTCTCATCTTTTCAATATTGGATTAAGTGTTGTTCTTATTTTTGGGATCCCTTCTTTCATTCCCCCTCTTGGAATTCTGGGTGCTGCACTAGGAACACTCATAGCAAAGGGAACTTCTTGTCTCATTCTTTTTTGTGATTTTTATTTCAATCCAAAGTTGAAGCGATTTGAAACGAAAAGAGCTTTATTGATCTCAAAAAGATTTTTTCAATTAATTCGATTAGCCTTTCCAAGGGCTGTGGGGCAAGGGATGGCTATCCTTTGCTGGAACATAGCAGCACAAATCCTTATTAAAGCAGGTGGAATTGATCTTCTCTCATGTTCCTTGGGGGCGACTCTTCACTTTGCTCTTATCAATGATGCAATAGGAATTGCAGTGATTACGATCTGCTCTTATTTAATCGGTTCGAAACAATTGAATTTTTTCCCAAGGTTATTTAGATCCGTAACAATTTGTCTCTTACTTAATGCAATCATCCTTTCTATTCCTCTTATCCTTTTTTCAAATGATCTGATCAAAGTCTTTTGCCAAAAAGAGCTCACCCTTCAAGAATCAAGAGTTTTAATCAACACCTGTTACTGGGTATGGATAGGACTTGTTTGTAGCAGTATTTACTACATCTCTTTTGCTATGATTTCATCGCTAAAAGACACATGGTTTTATATGATTATTCAAATAATCGTAAGCCCTTTAATTTATTTGATCGTCCATCTTATGCACAGCACAGCATGGTGGACTCCAGAATATTTCTGGATTGCTGTTGCTTTCCACCCATTACTTCCCGCTTTAGTCTTCTTCCCAAGAAGTTTCAATAAGATTAATAAATTACGCTGCCTTTCTTTGAATTCCACTAACTTGGATCAGTCCATTAGTTAAAACCTTGATCAGGGATTCTAAACTTGATGCCATAACCATCCCCCCATTCTTATAAACCTTACTTTTTCCTAGCCAAAGAGATTTAATGAAATGATGTTTAACAATTCCAGAGGGGGTTTTGTAAGAAAAAAGCCATTTATCTCCTGAAACATTTTCAATCAGACTATACTCACCAAAAAGCTTTGAGTATAAATTATTTTCTGCAAGTAACTTAAAATGTTCAAGTTCTTGAATTTCATGATTACATTCTAATCTCATAATAACCTCCATTAAAGATGCCAGTGGATTTTGAATAAAGAAAGAGATGATTGCAATCCTTAAGTTTTTTATGGGAAAGACCTAGATACAAAATCTATAAGAGATAAATCAATAACTCCTAAAGAACTTGTATTCGGAGTGATTAGATCAGGGATTTTTAGAAAATAATCTTCTCCATAAAAAAGGGAAAGAACCACAAAATTATCTATGAGGATTTTTTCAGCTTGAGATAATATTTTTTTTCTTTCTTCCTGGTTTTCTTCATGTTGGGCTTTATCTATAAGAAATTGGTAGTCTATATTTTCCCAATTTACAAAATTCATTTTTTCATTCTTATTTTTGAAAATTTCTAGGGTGTAAATAGGATCATTGACCCATGATACCCATCGCATCGCCCCTATTTCAAAGTCTCCAGTAGCCATTCTCTCAAAGAACTCTCCATAATTCACACCTACAAGGGAACACTGTATTCCAAGACAGTTTTCAATTTGATCTTTTAAATGCTTAGAAATTTTGTAAAAGGCTTCATTGTCAGGATAAATAATTCTTAATGGAAGAAATGACTTTTGAGAAACCCCCAATTCTTTCAACCCCTCATGAAAGCATTGAAATGCTTTCTTTTGATTTTCTATAGTAGAATAATTGGATGAAGAAAAAAATGTATGTTCTTTAGGAAGAGGAGAATAGGCAGGCTCATTCCTCCCTTGAATTCCTTGTATCATTTTCTTGCGATTGACTAAATAGAAAAGAGCTTCTCGAATTTTTATATTCGATAAGGGAAATGAATGTACATTAAAACAATACCAAAAGACTTTCGATGTCGATTGAATACAAAGCTCAGCATCAAATTTAGAAAATTCTAGTTTTGCAATTCCAAAAGGGGGCCCCAGCCAGTCAAGCTCGCCATTCTTAAACATCTCCAGGGCTTTTTGTGAATTAACATTTGAGATTGAAATTCCATCTAATGCTAGCTCTTTTCTATTCCAATAATAGGGGTTTCGCTCAAGTTCAAATTCATAAAAAGGGCGAGGTGACTTTTTTAACTTAAAAGGTCCATTACACACAAAATTATCATTTCTTCCAGAACTCCAGCTAGGATCTTTTCTATCTACATCTGAGTTAACAGGAGAAAATAAGGAGTGAGCAAGAAGTTCTAAAAAATAGGGAGCAGGATGTTTTATTTGAACCACAAGGATTTTTTTGTTTAGAGCCTTTATTCCAACCTCGTTGAGAGATGTTTTTCCCTCTTTAGCCTCCTTTGCATTCAAAATAAGATAAAACAAATAAGCAAAACGGGTTTCGAACTCTGGGGATAAGATTTTCTTCCAGGCATATTCAAAATCATCAGCCGTTAAGGGTTGTCCATTTGACCAATAAAGTTCTTTGAGGTGAAACGTATAAGTCTTTCTATCTGAGGAAAGATCATAAGAATGGGCACATGATAAAACTGTTTCTCCTTTTTTATCGATGCGAGTCAATCCGTCAAATAGGAGTTTATTGATCGCGATCGACTCATTAGTACCTCCAATGCGAGGATCGAAATCAAATTGAATAAAGTCATTGTTAATATGGAGGATTTTTTTTCTAGGAGAATTCTGAACTGAATTTTGAGTGATCCATTCTCGAAACTTATTTTCGTAGTCCTGTAAATGACTAATCGTATCGAAGCAAAGAATAAAACCTTTGAATAAAAAATCCCCATAAGACCATTTTGAAGAGATGATTTTTTTATATAAACTCTCATCATTAAAGAATTGTTCTTCATTCCTGCAAAGTTCTTTCTCATCCTCACTTTTAAGTGTAATGATGAGTTTAGAATCACAGATTTCTGTAAAAAAATTCACTTGGGTCTCTAAGAAGAGCTTGTGAAATAATTCAAAGAGTACCTTAAACAACTCAATCGGAAGTGTTGCTTGCTTTTCAATAGGCGATATAGAGTAAAAAAAATTCTCTAAGAACTCAGGATAACTTTTTGTTATTTCAGGAAATAACTTCTTTAACTCTTTAAGCCTCTCATCCTGCTTTAAAAACATCCCTCCATTATAATCACGAACTTCACCTAGACCACTTTGTAGACACTCAATGATCTTTTTTCGGGATAAGTTATAATCAATTGAAGCGTTTTTTCTCTGAAACCTTGAAATGTCCTTTAAGCGAATTTGAAAAACATTTCCCTCAATAAAATTCCCCTTAGAAAAGTTTCCTAAAAGGTAGACCTGTCCCTCCATGTAGTTTTCATTTTCTTTACTCAACCTTAACAAGTCTAATACACAGTAATCTCCAGACTTTTTAACTCTAACTAAAAGAACTGTGAACGTAATTTCATGGTGATTGTGATTATCATATAAGACAATGACTTGAGGAATGTCTTGTATAGAAGAAATCTCTCTACGAAGAATCAAGAGATTTCTCATAACCTCTTCTTCATTTCTTTGCATAAAAAGAGGAGGAACTAGAACTTGAATTCGTGCCTCAATTTCTTTTAAAAAGCTTTTTCTGAAACGGGGGAGGTTTACAGGGTGTTTTGCATTATCTTCTTGATATCCAGCTTCAAAATAGAAAATATGAATCGATGAGCTATGAGGATTATGGTTATAAAAAGTATCGAGCATTTCAAGGTCCATAGAACAAGAACCAAGTGCAGCTTGAACTCCTTTCCTTGAAATCATTTCACTGCTTGAATCCAACTGAATTCCCAATATACATCCAATGATATTTTTTGAGGAAAATGGGGAAGTCATAAGGGTCGGAGTAACGACAAACGTCAAATGCCTTTTTTTTGAATTTATTGAGATTTGCCATTCCAACCTTCTAATCAACTCATTTGAATGAAGGATTAATTGTGCAATATATTCAGGATACCGTCTTGTAAAGAATTCACTTCTAAAAGTTAGAAGCCAAAAATCAAGATCCCTTTGCAAACTCTCATCAAACTTTCCACCCTGTTCTTGGCAAAGGTAATACAGCTCTTTTTTAACAGCCTCTTTAGCTTGGATCATTAATCTAAAAGGAGAACTCCCTTTATTTTCCTTTAGCCCAGGCAAAACTAAACTTTTCATTTTGAAAGGTTTTTATATGTTTCTTCTAAAAACTCTTCAACTTCACGCGCTGTTTCTAGATCCAGTGCTTCTTCGGTAAAGCTCTTGAGCTTTTCAATAGAAAGTTGAGAAACATGCTTCTTCACCTCTGGAATAAAGCGTGAAGAACAAGAAAGTTTACGAACCCCGAGTCCTAGAAGAAGAGGAATAAAGTGAGGGTCTGAAGCCATTTCACCACAGAGACTGACGGGTGTGTTTTGATCATTGGCTTCTTGGATAATATGAAGAATCATACGGAGAATGCTGGGATGTGTGGGCCGGTAGTAGGCGTTGACCTCTTCTGTGGCTCGATCTGCCGCGAGGGTATATTGAATGAGATCATTTGTACCAATTGATAAAAAATCACATTCTCGAGCAATCGCATGAGCCATATAAGCAGCAGAAGGAACCTCGATCATACAACCAATAGGAATTTCATCAGCGATTTCATGTCCTTCTGAGCGGAGTTGAAGGGCGACTTCTTGGATCATCTCTTTAGCAATATAAAGTTCCTCTAAATCAGAAATCATCGGAAGGAGAATACGAAGGTCTCCATCAAGACTAACGCGGAGAAGGGCACGGAGTTGCTCTGCAAAAATATCGCGATTACGCAGGAGAAATCGAATTCCACGACACCCTAAAGCAGGGTTTGGCTCAGATCCGTAATGATTGATATTCCCCTTATCTCCACCGACATCAAATGTCCGGAAAATAACAGGCATTCCTTTGGATTTTTCCATGACCTGTTGATAAAGGATAAATTGATCTTCTTCAGAAAATGTATGGAGTTCTTTCCCAAAAAAAAGAAATTCAGAACGGAAAAGACCAATTCCTTCAGCATTATAAGGTACGAGTAAATCGAGGTCTGAAAGATTTTCAATATTTGCTAAAACCTCAACCTTAACTCCATCAGCAGTCTCTGTCCCATGACTTAAAGCTTGAGTTTTTTCCTCTTCCTTTTGATGAGAATTCTTCAGCTCTTTTTCATACTTCTCAAGGGTCTCTTCATTCGGATGAATAATGACAATTCCTGTTTTTCCATCAATAATTGCCAAAGCTCCCTTTAATGAATAAAGAGTATCAATTGAAATATTGGCGACATAAGGGATCCCCTTTGAACGAGCAATCAACGCTGCATGGGAAGTCGTTCCCCCAATCTCGGTAATAAAACCTTTCACTTGCCACCTTGATGCTTGAGCTGTACTTGAAGGAATCAATTCTTTTGTAAAGATAATCGAGTTTTCAGGTATTTCTTCAGTTTTTAAAGATTTTCTAGGGTGAAGGTTCCGTAAAATGCGTTGGGAAAGATCTTTGACATCGAGAAGACGTTGTTTAAAAAAACTATCTTTAACTTTTGAAAATTCTTTTTCATAATCTGTCATGACAGAACGAAAAACGGTTTCGGTATTTTTCATCCGCTGACGTATTTTCTTCTCCATAAAAGTTGTCATGAAAGGATCTTCAAGCATTTGAATATGGGTATCGATAATCGAAACTGCTTCGGTAGACCCTTCTTTTGCTAAAAAACGTTGGAGGTCATGAAGATCTTCACGACTCGATAGAATTGCTCGACGATATCTTCCAATTTCTTTCTCAACTTCTGAATTTGGAATGGAAAACTCAGGAACGATTTCCTCTTGAAGTCCCTCAATGTAGTAAAGGTTGCCAATGGCAATTCCTCCACTAATCGGAGCACCTTTAAGGGTGATTTCTTCAAGAACTTCTTCCGACACGACTATCCGTCCTCCCCGAATTTATTATCAAAAGCTAGCAATAAATCATTCAGTGTTTCTTTTGCGTCTGGCCCTTCGACTTCGATTTTGAGTTTCGCATTTTTGGGCGCAGCTAATATCATGATACTCATTATGCTACGAGCATTGACCGATTCGCCCTTATAAGTCAATGTAACTTTTGCTTTTCTCTTCTGCAAAATTTTTGCAATCATCGTTGCAGGACGAACATGAAGGCCTAACTTATTTTTCACCTTCGCAAGGGACTCAACTTTCTCTTCCAAGTTCTTTCTTTCTCGTTATTTCTTCTAAAAGTTTTCGATTGAATTCTTTTGCAGAGTGGTATCCCATTTCTTTTAAGCGGTGATTGAGAAGCGTTGTTTCAATCAGCAATACAACATCTCTTCCCGGTTTTACAGGGTGAACATAAAGAGGAACCCTTACTCCTAAAAACTCTGTAAATCGCTCTTCTAATCCAATACGGTCATAATAATGGGACTCATTCCAATCTTCTAAGTGGATCACAATATCTATGGGAACTTCCTTCCGGATCGATACCGCACCAAAAAGATAGGCGACATTAACAATCCCAATCCCCCGAAGTTCTAGTAAATGTTTATTAAGATCTGGACCAAACCCAATCACTCCGACTCCTTCTCGGGTCCGAAGTTTCACAACATCGTCTGAAATCAGGCGATGTCCCCTTTCTATAAGACCTAAAGCAGCTTCACTCTTTCCAACCGAAGAATCCCCTTGGATCAAAACCCCAACTCCATAAGCTTCGACAAGCGTTCCATGAACAGATTCAACAGGCGCAAAACAATCACTGAGAAACATGGTTAGTTTTGTGAGAAGAGGCATACAGCGCATTTCTGTTTTAAAGATCGGAACCTTAAGCTCTTTACACAATTTTATAAGTTCTCTAGGAGGAGTGAGTCCTCGGGCAACGATCACACAAGGGCTTTCTTCTGTTACAACATTTTTAAGACGTTCTTCCTGAAGATCCTTATCTAGGTCTCGGAGATAATTAAGTTCCATTCTCCCAAAAACTAGGATCCGGTGATTTCTTTTCCCTTTCCTATAGCCAGCAAGAGAAAGGCCAGGACGTTGAACATGAGGAACTTTTATGACCCTATCGGTTTCCTCTTCTCCACTCGAAAGCTCGAGACCAAGAGATAGACCATAATTGGAATAAAAATCCTTCACACTTAACGTCATTTCACCTCTTCCATATAAAAGATTAACCAATCCAAAAAGGAGGAAAACGCTAAATAGTCTCTCCCTTTTTCATGGGTCCGATAGTCAGAGATTGTCCCTTCACTTAAACTACAAAGGACATTTCCTACTCCTCCATCGGGATACCAATCGCTAAAAAAGCACTGATATACATCTAAACCGAAAGAGCGATAAAAGGGAAGGAGAAGATCTGGAGCAATCTTTTCGTTTCCAAGGCGAAGAGAAGTCTCTAATTCTTTAAATCTTTGGGCTTCTTCAACAAGAACTCCTGAAGAAAAAATCCCTGTATCTCCCCCTTTGAAAAAGCCATTGTGGATACGAAAGAATTTGAGAAAATCTTCTGGAAGAGGGAAATCGATTTGCCCCCTTAAAGTTTCAATCTCCTCATCAATAAGAGGTGGTCCCCCTAAAAAAAATTCCGATCTTCCTATTAGACTATAGGTTAAGAAAATCCCACTCGTCGCAGCAACCATCCCTACTTCGTCGACTTTTGCAAAAAAACGGTCGATAAACCCGCGGAAAGTGGGAATATAAGGAAGGGCGTTAAACCAATAATCTCGAATAAATTCCAATCGAATAGAAGGTTCTAACCGACTCAATTCAAACCATCCCTTTGTGAGTCGGGGAACTTCCTTTTGAGCTTCCTCCCACTTGAGATTTGGAGATTCGCTCAATGGAATCATTTTTTCATTTTTAAAGTACTGTACAATCTGTTCTTGCATAATGTGCCATAATTAAATCAAGGGACGATTGTAAAAAGGTTTTATACTTTTTTGCAACGATGATGTAGATAGAAATTAAGAGAATGTGGGGAAAGTCATGATTTATACTCGTGTTGTTGTTATTGGTGGTGGTTTTGGCGGAATCAACTGCGTTCAAACATTAAACAAAGCCAACTTAGATATTCTTCTTATCGATAAGAAGAATCACCATCTCTTTCAACCTCTTCTTTATCAAGTAGCAAGTGCCGCTCTCTCTCCTGCAGATATTGCCACACCCCTAAGAGAAATCTTTGCAAATCAAAAGAATGCAACTGTGATCATGGGAACAGTTGAATCGATCGATAAGAAAAATCAAGAAATCATTCTGGTGAATGGTGATCATATTCCCTATGACTATCTCGTTGTCGCAGCAGGTGCTCGCCATTCTTACTTTGGAAATGATCAATGGGAACCCTTAGCTCCTGGCCTTAAAACGATTGCCGATGCTTTAAAAATCCGAGAACGGATCCTCATCTCGTTTGAAAAAGCAGAACGCATGGATAGCATCCATGAGGCAGAAAAATACTTAAACTTCGTCATTATCGGCGGTGGACCCACAGGTGTAGAGATGGCTGGGGCCATTGCAGAAATCGCACATCAAACAATGTTTAAGAATTTTCGGAGGATCAACCCTGAAAAATCTAAAATCTATCTTGTAGAAGGGGCTCCTCGAGTTCTTCCCCCCTTCCCAGAAAAACTTTCTGCAAGAGCAAAAAAGGATTTAGAGAAGATGGGTGTCAGGGTTATTACTGGAGAACTCGTGACGAATATTACAGAAGAAGGAGCTCAAATTGGAGAAGACTTTATCGCTGCACGCAATGTCATTTGGGCAGCAGGAAATCAAGCTTCTCCCCTTTTAAAAACGCTTGATGTTCCCCTGGATCGCCAAGGACGGGCCATGGTTGAACCTGATCTTTCCATTCCAGAGCATCCTGAAATTTTCGTTATTGGAGATGCAGCCTGCACCATTGGAAAAGATGGAAAGCCTCTTCCCGCAGTTGCTCCGACAGCCATACAACAAGGAAGATATGTCGGACGAATCATCCGCAGACAAGTTCCTAAAGAAAAAAGGCGTCCTTTCAAGTATTTCGATAAAGGAGGCGTTGCCACCATCGGAAAAAATAAAGCAGTGGGTTTCTTTCGTGGCATGCACTTTAAGGGAATCTCTGCTTGGCTTTTGTGGGGATTTATTCACATCTTTTATCTCGTCAGTTACCGGAGCCAATTTGCCGTTATGCTCGATTGGGTTTTCCATTACATGACAGGTCTCCGAGGAGCACGTCTTATCCATAAAAACATTGACGACGAACTCCCAAATCTGAATAAGAGAAATTCTGGGAGAAATCTTGATACCAAAGAAAAAAAGTGAAGGAAAAGGTCTTTAACTTTTGGAAAAACTTGGCCCCCATACCAAGTAATATGGTTCTAAACCAAGATATCGATAAGTACGATGCTGAAGAACGAGAAGAAATTCTAAGCTATCTTCCCAACTACGAAGGAAAAAAGGTTTTAGAGCTTGCTTCTGGCATTGGACGATTTACCGGAAAACTCGCTGAAAAAGCTTCCCACGTCGAATCGATTGACTATGCCCCTCACTTTCTTGAGGTCAATCAAAAGGCTCACAAAAAATTCACAAATATCACCTATAAATGTATCGATGCGATTGATCTTGACTACCCAAAGAATGCGTTCGATTTGATTTTTATCAACTGGCTTTTTCTCTACTTTACCGATCCACAACTTCTCTACTTTTTTGAGCAGTTGAAAAAGTGGTTAAAACCAGGGGGACATCTCTTCTTTAGAGAGTCTTGTTTTAGTGATATGCGAAACTATGAACGGGAAGAATACATGGCAATCTATCGGTTTCATTTTGAATATGAAGCAGCCGCAAAAAACACCTTCAACGTTATTCAAGAAGGGATGATTGAAACCTATATCAAACATCGAAACCTCACCAATCAATACTATTGGCTCTGTCAAAAAAAAGGATAATTCTCCACAATTTCTTCCATGTTATTTTGGAAACGGTATCCTGCTCTTTATGTTGCCCTTCTCACCTTGATTGGAATTGCTAGTGCTTTTTTTCTTCCCCTAATGAGCCTCACCCTCCTTTTTAAAAAGCGGCTCCTTTGGATCATTCCTCTTGTTGTTTTTACTTATGTGAAACTTCTTTATCCCATCCTTCCCACAGAAGATTTTGGTCACGCCCATTTTCATATCGAAGAGATCAAAAAACATGCAGGCCCAGTCAAAACAACCCTGTGCTACAGCGGCATCATTAAAACCTTTGAAGGAGAAAAGGGAACTTACCGCCGCCTTCCAGCGCGTCTTTACCTTCCCCTCAATCAAAAACGTGTCCTTGCAAACAAAGATTACCTCATCTCAGGAACCCTCTCAGAAATTTCACCGGGACACTACCTCTTAAAACCCTCAAAAAAGACAGCATGGATGCCTATTGAAAAAACAAAAAGCCTGGCTGAGTGGCGCTACGAAAAAAAACAAAAGGTAAAAAAATGGATCGACTCCCGCTTCAAAGATAAAAAAGTCCGCATTTTGATGACGGGTCTTGCAACCGGGAATTTAGAAAGTCGTTATCTTGCCTATAAATTTAATGCTGTGGGTCTCCAACATCTCCTAGCAATTTCAGGATTTCATTTTGCCCTTCTCTCTTTTTTCCTAGCCTTTACCCTCAAACGATTTCTGCCAGAAAAAATCCTCGCCCTTTCACTCATCCTTTTATTAAGCCTCTACTTTTTTTATATGGGGGGAGCCCCCTCTATTAGCCGCGCCTGGATTGGGGTGTTGATCTATCTTGTCGGCCTTCTCTTCCACTACCGCCCGACTCCCCTGAATGCTTTTGGAGTTGCCTTACTTGCAGCCCTTCTCTTCAATCCCCTGATTCTTTTTCACATTGGATTTCAATTGAGCTTTGGTGCAACTCTGGGAATCCTCCTTTTCTATCGCCCCATCGAAACCTTCCTTCAAAAACTCTTCCCCAAACGACCCTACGCTCTCCTTTTAAAACTCTCTCGTATCGATCAATGTGGCTATCTTCTTTGCACCTATCTCCGCTCCGTTTTAGCTCTTCAAGGCGCTGTCCTTACCTTTACCCTCCCTCTTCTTCTCTTCCATTTTCAAACCTTTCCCCTTGCCTCGTTGTTCTATAACCTCTTCTTTCCACTCCTCTTTTCCATTCTCTTAGCTCTTTTTCTTCTTCACCTGGATTTCCTAACAGCACCGTTTGCCTTTTTTCTCATCACCCTCATCGAAAATGCCCCTAAAAAACTCCTCTTTGCAATCACACCCCTTCAAACGTTTCTTCTCATCGTTCCCGTCATCCTTTTTTTAGGCATAAAAAAAAGATCCAAAATCAAATTTTGGATCCTTAATTACTTGGGGAAATTTAGGCAGTTACTCTTGAGTTTTATTAAATCGAAAATTAGGCGAATGCATTAGCAACTGAACCATTAAGCATGCAGCTGAACTGATCAGTGTAAACTTCCTATTCGTAAGGATCGGGGCACCCACACCTTTTTCGATCCCTTTTCCTGCAAAATACGAAAATAAAAGATAAAGCCCCATGTTTGAAGTGACCACAATCTCAAAACAATATTTTTTCGAACAATACTGATCAGTATATTTAAAAATGGAAGGGCGATACCATTGAAAAAGTGCCATATAACCTGCTATTGCAATATGAAGGGGAACCATTGCTTTCAAATAGATTTTCGGGTTTCGAGACCTCATTAAATAAGACTCCAAACTTCTGAAGACAACAGTGGCTATTGCTATAGTCAAAGTAAACATCTGATGGTCTTTTTTGCTTTTGAACTGCATACCCTGATCGGTTCGTTGTATATAACGGCCTCTACAAAAGTCTGTAACCTTTTCCAAGGCTACCGGAAGAATAAACTCAGGAACCCATTTAAAAGCGCTCCATCCTTTTTTCCATGAAATTGCCCCTGTCAATATAAGTGCAGCAACACACAAAATCCTCTGATCCACAAGATCATATTCATCAAGAGCTAGCTTTCCAATATAGCAAAATTTTCCTACATAGACAGGAGTCAGATCCGCTGATGGACTAATCGCTTTTTCATACAGGACTTTCGTAGATTCATAAAAAGCTTTTTCCATGATTTGTTGAATAGCCATCATTTTCCCTTACTCTTTAACAAATAAGGCTCGAAATCCCTTCCGAGCCTCTAAACATTTTTCTTATGAAAAATAAGTGTTTACCGCAATACTAGCTGCAGAACTAGCAATCTCCCAATGCCATGCCATTTGAATCGGCTGCCCTGTTGCGAGCTTTACAGCTTGAGCCATACCAAATCCAATAAGCACTCTAGATGCTACCAGATACACCGCAGCATAATAACGGATTTTTGTGCTTAAAGACATAGCATCATCAAGCTTTTGACCCAAACTGTTATAGAATTCTAATCTTTTTAGAATGGTTACTCCTGCAGCAAAGTAAAGATAAGGCTTTAAAGGTAGAGAAGAATTCCGGTCAGCTTGGAGTTTATAAAGAGCATAACTTGTTCCAACTCCAACAAGAATATGCATTAAGAGAGCCACTCTTCTTTGATTATCTGTTTTCGATTGATAATCTAATTTCTCTACTTCACCCTCTCTTGTATGAACCTTTTTTTTAGGTGTTGTCAGATTCTCAACAACCTTACCCATCATTGGAGAAAAAGAAAGGATCATCAATTCCTTTCCAAAATTCACATTATACCCCCGACTTATTCCGTAATAATTAAGCCCCATCTTGGTTAAGATTGTTAGTGCAATTAAAGTAACTGGAGCAAATCTGGGATTATTAGTGACCTGTGCATGAACAAAAGGAGTGAGTGCACTAGAGACATATGCTGCAATGCGCGCTGCAATGGGAGCATAGAGATCTTGATTTGAGGTTCCTCTTAAATGCTCCTGATAACAAGTATTTGCACTCTGGATTGCTTGAGGAACAAAGGTTTTTAAAACATTTTGTAACGTTGCCATAACTTCTCCGAAATTTGATGATTTTTGGAAATATTATAAAGATTTTGTTAATTAAAACAAGAGTAAAATATTTACTACGAAATGGCCTTCCTATTGACCAAAATCTCTTTATGAGGTAAAAATAATCCCTTCTTTTGATGGCGGTCGTAGCTCAGTTGGTAGAGCACTTGATTGTGGTTCAAGACGTCGCGGGTTCAAGTCCCGTCGATCGCCCTTCTTTTTGGTTGAGTATTTAGTAAAAAAACGAAACCTAATCGTGGCTGCGGCTTTATCATATTGGATTTCTCTCCTCAACAATAGCCTGTGGCTATTGCTCTCGTCGCTCACTCCAATCTGATTTTGCCTCGCTCACGCTAGTTTCCGTTTTTTACTAAATACCCAACCATTCTTGTTACAAAATATTCATCAATTAGACTCTCTTTTTTTCTTCTCTCTGTGTTCTCTGTGGGCTCTGTGGTGAAAATTCTCCTTTTCCATTGAGAAAGATTTTGCTAAGCTAAAGTTAAGATGGAGAAAAAGAAAACAACACATCCAGAAATTAAGGGACTGCTCACCCTGGTGGGGAGTATTCTTCTTTTTTTATGCATGATCAGTTTTATTCATGGAAATCCCAGAGCCAATTGGTTTGGTGTTGTGGGATATGGGATTGGGCTGAGCTCAATTTGGCTGTTTGGTTTGTCAGCTTATTTAGTCGCAACCTATATTGGATGGATTGGATGGAAAATGTTAATGGGAGGGGTGCCTCCGCAGCTGAAAATGAAAACTCTCTATTTCTCGATTGGAATCCTTTCTTTGTCGATGCTTTTAAACCTCCTCACAGAGGTGGGAGGGTTTGCAAATGGGTTTATTGAGCGCCGTCTTTTTTCAGAAATTTACTTAAGCAATTATCCCTTTCCTCACAAAGTTGTCCGGTTCAATTTAGGAGGGGTCCCTTTTTACTATTTACTCAGAGACATTCCGACATTTAACTTGCAACACTTACTGAGCAATGTGGGGATTATGATTACTTTTTCTCTTACAGGACTCATGTCTCTCATCCTTTTTACAAATACCCGTATCATTCCTCTTCTTAAAAGTTCCCGTGTCATTTTAAAAATCATCTGGAATTTCCTTAAGAAGGTGATTAAAGATTTCAAACCGACCAAGATCAAACCAAGGGAAAAAAGACCTTTCCCACCGATTCAAAAGGTCTATCACCAACCTGAAGTACGAAGAATGACTCCGGTTGCTGAAGAGATAGAGGAACCCTCGGATTTAAAGATTACGACCCACCATGAAAAGCGAACAGAAACGGGCAAAGTCAAGAATATGGACACCAAGTCCTATTCGGGAGCTTTTAAACGGTTTCGTCTCCCCCCTTTAAATTTACTGACCGATGCAAAAAAAGTCGATAAACCCACCCTCAAAAAAGATCTGGAAAGACAAGCAAAAATCTTAGAAGAGACTCTTTTGAGTTTTGGAGTGGAAGGAAAGGTTGGGGAAATCAATTGCGGCCCCACGATTACTTCCTTTGAAGTACATCCTCCAACGGGCGTCAAAGTTCAAAAGATCAAAGTTCTCGAAAATGATATTGCTTTGAACCTTCAAGCAAAATCGATTCGGATTATCGCCCCGATTCCTGGAAAAGCTGCTGTTGGAGTCGAGGTTCCTTCTCTTTATCCTCAAGAAGTGGGCTTTAAAGAGATGCTCAGTGAGTACCAAAAAGGAGCGAAAAAACTTCATATCCCGATTATGCTGGGGCAAACGGTTTCTGGTGATAATGTTGTTTGTGATCTGACAAAAATGCCCCATTGTATCATTGCTGGAGCCACAGGTTCAGGTAAATCAGTTTGTATCAATAGTATTGTCATGTCAATTTTGATGACAGCGCGCCCTGATGATGTCCGCCTTCTTCTCGTTGACCCTAAAAAAGTCGAATTGAGTTCCTATACTAACCTCCCCCACATGATTGCTCCTGTGATTACTGAAGCACATGGAGCTTATGCAGCTTTAAACTGGCTCGTTAAGGAAATGGGTGAGCGGTATGAAATGTTAAAGCGACTCAAACTCCGCAACATTAATGCATTTAATCATCGGAAATATAATCCTGAGGAAGAAGCAGAACTCGAAATGGAGATTCCGCGAAAGATGCCTTATATCGTCGCGATTATCGATGAATTTGCAGATTTGATGATGGCTTCCAGTTCAGATCTAGAAACCCCGATTGCCCGGATTGCACAAATGGCACGTGCTGTAGGGATTCATCTGATCTTGGCAACACAACGTCCTTCTCGTGAGGTGATTACTGGGTTAATCAAAGCAAATTTCCCCAGCCGTATCTCCTTTAAAGTGGCAAGTCGGGTCAATAGCCAAATTATTCTCGATGAAAATGGAGCAGAAAGTCTCTTAGGAAATGGAGACCTTCTTTTTCTTCCTCCCGGATCTCATAATCTTACCCGTGCTCAAGGAGTTTTTGTACGGGATGAAGATATCAACCGTGTCATTGATCACATAGAAAGTCAAACGGGAACGCAATATCTCATTAAGTCTTTTGATCAAATGGCTCAAACCGACTTCTTATCCAAAGATGGCACAGCGAGTGGCAAAGATGATCTCTATTCTCAAGCCCATCAAATCATCACTGAAACAGGGACCGCTTCAACAACCTTCCTCCAAAGAAAACTTAAAATTGGTTATGCAAGGGCTGCTTCTCTAATGGATGAACTTGAAGAAAATGGGGTGATTGGTTCTCTTGATGGAAGTCGACGACGTGTTCTCCTTAAAAATGACTAGCATTTAATCTCTTTACAGTTAAGATGCGATTAGGAGGAGGTATAGACTTTTTTATGCCCCAAAAAAAACGTAAACTTCTAATTGCCGACCCTTCTACGACGTTGATCGATGCGATCTTAACATCAAAGGAAGCTTCTCAATACGACATTGCATCAGCAAAGACAGGGCCTGCTGCGCTCAAAAAAATCCAAGAATTCGAACCTGATCTTTTGATGATTGACCTCATTATGCCCCATATTCATGGAATTGAGGTGATGAAAACGATCAAAACAAATTCCCGATACCGTGAAATGGGAATCATCGTTTCTTCCTATCACGTGATGATCCAAAATTACCATGCAGCGATTGAAGAAGGTGCCGATTATTTTCTGACAAAACCCTTTGAGATCCCTGAATTTTTTAAGCTTGTTGAAAGATTTTTCTCAGGGAATTTGAAACCTGAACCTTTTTCTCTGAAGAGTGGACATGAGATTATCGAAAATCATTGTTATCACCCCATTCCATCAACTCTCTCTTCATACATCCGTTTTTGGGGAACACGAGGATCTAACCCTGTCGCAGGTGCGGAATATGTTCGGTATGGAGGAAATACTTCCTGTTTAGAGGTGCGCCATGGCAATGACCTTTTGATTATCGATGCGGGAACAGGGATTCGACAGTTGGGAGACATTATTGGCATTGAGGATAAACAAACGATTCATCTTTTCGTTTCCCATACTCACTGGGATCACATTACAGGGTTTCCTTTTTTTAGCCCCCTCTACAAAAAGAACTGTGACGTCGTGATTTGGGCTCCTGTCGGCTTTGAAAAAAGTACTAAAGAGCTATTTACGAGTATGCTTGCCTATGCCTACTTCCCGGTGCGTCTTGATGAAATGAAAGCTAAAGTCAGTTTTAAAGAACTCCGCGATGATCGCCCTGTATCCATTGGTGATCTCATTATTGATTGCCACTTTACCAATCACCCCGGTCCCACTGTTGGCTTTAAGATAAAATCACCGAAGAAAACAATTGGGTATATCACTGATAATGAAGTTCTTCTTGGCTACCATGGGCATCCAAATGCCATTCATCTCAAACATCCCCTGCTCGAACCCCATCTTGGACTTATCAACTTTTTAAAAGACTGCGATTTGATCGTCCATGAAGCCCAATATTTCCCACAAGAATACTATCGAAAAACAGGATGGGGACATTCCTCCATCCCCAATGCAACCGTTCTTCTAAAATATACCGGTTGCAAAGAGTGGCTTATTACCCACCATGACCCCAATCATAAAGATCATGACCTCCAAGTCAAACTTCAACTTCATAATGATGTAATCCAAGAGTGCGGACTCGATATCAAAGTCGATATCGCCTACGACGGCCTTATGATCCCTTTATGACTGCAACAAAAAATCTTCAACACGCCCCGTTACATCTTCTCTAACACCCACCACAACACTGGTATGTCCTTGACCATGCACAAGGAAATGATTAGCTCCAGGAATATCTGGAAATCCAGAAGAATAAGGAGTCACCGTGAAGTCCCCTGATGTTGCCCAATAATCAAATTGTCGCTTACTCAGATCACCTGCTTTTTGCCTGCTAATCAAGTCTTGGGGCACACTTTGGTTGAAATCAAGAGCCTCAATCAGCCCCGGATTAAAAAATAAGTAAGCAACTCTAAAAATTGTTCCTAGCCTCATCAAACCTGCGCCATTGTTGGCTCCAGCAATTGTTCCAACATATACGCGAGGATTAGCCTCGCCTTGTTCCCTCAATTCTAACTCAATATGAGCCATGATCGGTCCCCCTCTAGACGTTCCGATTAAAACAATGGGATTTTGAGGGAATTTTTCTATATAGTTACCGATCAATGATAAGATAGGCGCTGCTCCATCTTCTGTTGTACAATGCCCTCCATTTAAGACAGTCAATAAATGGGTATCACGATCGTCTGCTTCAAGGTGCTTCTTATACTCCGCAAAATGACTGGGGTGTCCATCTAACCCATGAACAAAGAGGATTAAGCATGAGCTATTTTCTTTCCATTGAACAGGTTTACCGCTAGTTGGATCTAAATAGTGCCCTTTTCGAAAACCTAAACAATCCAGCATTCGTTCTTTTCCCGAAACAATTCGAGCACGAACCTCTCGATAATTTGCCTTATGCCAGTCCCCAACAATTTCGAAATACTTTCTCTCATCTTGAATGTCTTTCAATTGCTCACCTTTCACCAGGGTATGAGCATAGTAAGAAATTAAAGGACAAACAAAAGTAAAAATAATAAAAGCTACCGCACAAATTTTCTTGATATTGTGAGGCAAGATTTGCCTACTAAGGTGCCCTATTGAAGGAACACTCGAAAACCCTGAAGGAATATGCATTATCTAATCTCCTAAAAACATCATTATAAAGCTTTAATTCTCCAATTCTCAAACTCAACTCCCGTTAGTTGTACGGCAAACGCATAGTCTTTAATAATCTTAGCAAGTTGTTCAGCAATAAACTGTCCCCCTTTTCGACTGGGTTTAATCTCAGATTCATAAAGAGTGGGATCCATTGGATTAAAAAGATTAGGGAGATCAAGAATTGGAATATTGTCTTCTTTAGCTTTTTTAATCATCGGTTGATAGAGACGTTCCATTGCAGCTCCAAAAACGGCAAGGCCTGCTTGTTTCCCCATGAAAATCTCTTTAGTCACTCTGAAGGAAAGTTGACGGTGACTCAGATAAAGGAAAGCTGCAGCAACAAACATTTTTCCAATGCCGACAGCAATGCTCACTCTGTTCTTTGTCAGTTGATAAGCCGAATAAAAAAGCGTTCCTATTGCTAGGGTATTAATGGTTGCTGCAATGTATCCTAAAACACCCAGAATTGTACAAATAAAATAAGGGCGACTCCGCACATCGGTTCGGTATTGGAACATAAAGATCGGTCGAACATTTTTCCCTAATGCTTGAACTTGTTTTACGATCTCCAGATATCTTTCTTGGACATGAGGAATTTCAGCTAAGAGTTTCCAAGGCTGTAAAAGAAGACCGCGAAAATCATTGCCACCCACACTGATCACCACATAATGAGTTGCTTGGGGGCTCCTTGAAACTTTTTCTTGAAGACACTCTAAAGGTTTAACAAACATAGACTGATTTTGTCCTAATCTCGCCGTTAAATAGAGTCGATTATAACTTAAAACTTTGCCAACATGTTCCCCATCTAAAACATTTGTCGTTGTGAATCCATCATAAGATTCATCTTCGACTTGATAATGCTCTCCAAGCTGAGTAGCGAGTTGCCCTTTAACACACCCCTCTTGTGCAGAAGGAATAGAGCTTGAGTCATTACCGATTAACCAATAAACATTATCCAGAGTGGAATCCCCAAGAAGATGAACAAAAGTTTTTACAGGCTCCATAGAAAACTCTTCATAAATGCTTAAAAATCGGGGAGAGTATAACAGAGCAAGGCTTTCTTTAAAAGAGTTCTATGATATCGCTAACTTTTTCTTGAAAAGCTATCGAGAGAGAGAGTTCGCGCTTAACTTTTTCTTGAACCCGCTGGAGGGCAAGCTCGGGATTATTGCACTCACTCGAGAGGTGAGCGAGATAGACATGTTTAAGGCCGGGATGATCGATTTCTTGGATCAGTTCTGCGGCAGCATCATTGGAGAGATGCCCTTGCCGTCCCAGGACCCGTTGTTTATAAATCATCGGACGATTGCAGGCATAGACCATCGACGGTTCATGGTTTGCTTCGATATAGAGGTAGTCACATTCTAAAAGATGGGCACGGACAAGTGTGGTGGCAAACCCTAGGTCGGTACAAATGCCAAATTTCACTTCTCCGATCCGAATGGTAAAAGCAACGGGATCGAGGGTGTCATGTTGGATGCTAAAGGGGTGGATTTCCATATCCCCAAACTCAAACGCCTCTCCCGTTGAAAAGATCTTAAAACGAGGACGATTGCGCATTTCTTGCATTATCGCTTTTGCTGTTTCACTATTGGCAAAGACAGGAATGTTTAAGGTGCTTGCTGTTTTTTCAAGTCCTCGAATGTGATCTCCATGTTCATGAGTCACAAGAATGGCATCGATTTCCCCAATATCGACATTGATTTGCCCCAGTCTTTCGGTTAACGCTTTAAAACTAATCCCTGCATCGATGAGGATTTTTGTTTCCTCTCCCTCGACATAAATCGCATTTCCTTTGGAACCTGATGCTAATGGACAAAACTTCTTCATAAGGATAAGTTTTTAACATTCACTCAAAATTCTTTCTACAAAAATATCAAGATCTTATGCAAGGATTATTAAACTAATCTTGACATCATTAATTACAAATAATTATACACAGAACATTAACGAGGGATGTAATGGAAAGACGTGAAATATTAAATGAAATCGATGAAACACTCGATCAGTTAATCAAAAATGCTGCTGCATTGAAAGAGATCACAAGCGATCCTCTTTACCAAACAGAGATAGAGGCCCTTCAGAAAATGCAAGAGAGTCTCTTAGCACGTCTGCTCCATCTGGATCGTTTCTTAAAAGGTAAATCTGAAAATAAAACTGAAAAATCCATCTACGATAAGCTCACGATCTTTTCAGAGCTTTCTTCAACAATTGCAAAACAAGTACGCTCGAGTTATCCCAAGCCCCAAGCAAGGCGTAAGAAATCTAGGGCATGCTCAAATCATTCCAATGTTTAGCAGTAATCCCATTGCCCAACAGAACTGGATCCTCTCGAAGAGTTAAAAGCTCAGCATTTTTAATGGGTAAATCCTTTTTAAGACTTGCAAGTGAGGACGCCATATTTTTGTTTGGAGAAGCAGAAAATTTAATTTCATATGCATCCAAATAAGAGCCATAATCGATTAAAAGATCCACTTCAACTTTATTACTTGAACGATAAAAATAACATGGAGGACGTTCTCCTTTTTCAGAAAAACCCTTGATCTTATCCATGATCACCATATTTTCAAAAATATGACCTGCAAAAGGTGAGTAAGTCAGCTGCTCCACAGTGCTGATACGAAGCAAATAACAAAGAAGTCCTGTATCCACAAAATAGAGTTTTCGAGATTTAACCACCCTTTTTGTAATATTCCGATGAAAAGGCTCGAGCAAGTAAATCACTGAGGTTGCCTGAAGAGCTACAAGCCAATCTTTCGCCGTAGCTTGAGAAATTCCACATTCTTTTCCAATTTCACTTAAGTTAAGCAATTGCCCTGTACGCGCTGCTAAAAGAACCATAAACTGTTGAAATACCCCTAAGTCTTGAATGTTTCGCATGGTTCTAAGATCTCTTTCCAAATAGGTTGATAAATAGGCGCCATGCCAAAATTGAGGTTCAAGATCTGGGGTCACTTGAAACTCTGGGAAAAAACCTTTGAGCATTTGATGAATCACGACTTGTTCATCTTTTGGATTCAGCTTTGACATTTCTTTCCAACTCAAAGGATACAGTTGAAAAATCATAATTCTCCCTGCCAAGCTTTCTGAAACCCCTTTCATTAAGGGGAAAATTTGAGATCCAGTCAAAAGGTACTGCCCCATTTTTCTCCGATTCTGGTCCACTTCTATTTTAATCTGTTCGAGCAAAGAGGGGGCATATTGAATCTCATCAATGATTAAAGGTGGCTTGTATGTCTTTAAAAAAAGGTGGGGATCTTTTTGAGCAAAACTTCTTGCTATCGCATCATCAAGCGATACATAGTTATAATCTTTAAACTGCTGTTGTAATAGGGTTGACTTTCCCGCTTGCCTCGGCCCGGTAATCAAAACCACGGGAAATTGCTTAATGACCCTTTTAAGAGGCTCTTCTACAGCCCTTTTAACATATCCTTTCATTCTTTTAATATATCATAAAAAACATGCAAATTCAAGATTGAATCTTGAATTTGCATAAATCATACTTAAGTTATTTAAAGCCAACTTGTTGTAAATACGGTTTTTTAGATTTTTCCTTCATTTTAACCAAGAAAAATGGATAAAAATGGGGTTTTTACCAAGAATTTTTACTGGATATTTCATGCAATTTCAAGATTCAATCTTGAAATTGCATGATAAATGGTATTAATAGTGAGCTAAATCGCGGATTGCTTTTTCCACATCCCCTTTTTGAGGAAGGACAGCATCTTCGAGGTGTTTAGCGTAAGGAACGCAAGTGTTCAGTCCTCCAAGTCTCTTGATCGGTGAATCGAGATGCTCGAAAGCTTTTTCAGAGATTTGAGCCGCAACTTCTGCACCAAACCCACAAGTTAAAGGGGCTTCATGGATAATCAAGGCTTTGTTTGTTTTTTTAATCGACTGCAGAATGGTTTCAAAATCGAGAGGAGCTAAGGTTCGAAGATCAATAATCTCTACGGAAATCCCCTCATCTTCGAGTTTTTGTGCAACTTCAGAAGCCATATGAACCATAAGTCCCCAGGCAATAAGGGTTAAATGGGTTCCTTCTCTAACAATCTTTGCTTTCCCAAGAGGAATGATCTCATCTTTTGTTGGTTCAGGATTTGCTGAAAAGACCCGCTGTCTGTAAAGAGCCTTATGCTCAAGAAACACAACAGGATTAGGGTCTCGGATCGCACTTTTAAGAAGCATTTTTGCATCGGCAGCATTACTTGGAATGACGACTTTGAGCCCCGGGCAATGGGTTAAGAACGCTTCAATATTTTGCGAGTGATAAGGACCACCTTGAATATACCCTCCAGAAGGCATCCGAATGACAATGGGACAATTCCATTCTCCATTTGCGCGGTAGTGAAAGTTTGAGAGTTCATTATAAAGCTGGTTGAAACCCGTCCATAGGTAATCAGCAAATTGAATTTCTGCTACAGGTTTAAAATGACTATGAACAGAGATGCCGATCGCGGTTCCAACAATCGTGGATTCTGCAAGAGGAGTATTAAAACACCTTTCTTCCCCATATTTGTCAGTGAGTCCGCGGGTGATTCCAAAAACGCCCCCTTTGCCACGTGCAACATCTTGTCCAAAAACAATGACTCCAGGATCTCTCTCCATTTCTTCATCAATGGCATGATTGAGAGCATCCATGATCACAACACTTTCTCCTCGTTGATCAGGAGTTTCATTAAAGGCGATGTCTACTTCTTTGTAGACATGATCTAGAACACGTTCTGTTTCTTGAAGAGGAAAAGCCTCTCCTTTAACAGCTGCTTCTTCGACTTCTTCCTTAATTTTTTCGCGGAGAGTTTCGATTTCTCCTTCTGTGACCCATCCTTTTTCAAGAAGAAAACTTTCAAAGCGAGGAATGGGGTCCCGCGCTTGATCTTCTTCGAAATGATCATCGTTTTTATACTTCTTGGGATCATCACTACTACTATGAGCTCCCATTCGTGGCACTTTTGCAACAATGAGAGTGGGCCCTTCAAGACTGCGTCCTTTTTGGATGGCATCTTTTAGCGCATCAGAAAGGGCTACGAAGTCACACCCATCAATTTCATGAACAGAAAGTCCTTCATATCCTCTTGCCATGTGTGCAATCGACCCTCCTGCTGTTTGATCTTCAACAGGAACAGAAATCGCCCATCCATTATCTTGGATCACAAAGATGACTCCTAACTGATGGAGACAAGCATAGTTCAACGCTTCATGAAAATCTCCTTGTGAAGTCGACCCATCCCCTCCTGAAACATAAACGACTTCATCCGTCCCAGCAAGACGTGCAGCTTTAGCCACCCCTGTCGCTTGAAGAAACTGAGAACCGACAACACTCGATTGGCAAGGAATGCGGAGCTGTTTATGGGAAAAATGGTCGGGCATCATGCGCCCTCCAGAGTGATGAGGAACTTCGCGTGCTAAGAAGGCTCCAAAAATCTCACTTAAATCACATCCTAACCCAATAGCAAAAGCACGATCCCGGTAATAAGGAAGTCCCCAGTCTTTTCCTGCTGTTAAAGCTTGTCCACACATGACCCCAACGAGCTCATGCCCATGGGTATAAAGGTGGAAGGTTCCCCCTTTATTCTGACGGACAAGTTTCTGCATTTTTTCATCGGTGAAACGGGCACGATAAACCCCTTCAAGGGTCTTTAGACACTTTTGCTTTTCAGCTGCCTCTAAAAGCTCATGAATAGGGGTAGTGGTGGTCATTAATCTTCCTTCTTCTTCCCACGTTTAATTTGAGTGACCTGTTTGATTCCTGCTTTCCGTTTTTTCTGCATCATTTCTTGGATCTCTTCTTTATCCTTAGGCTGCTTACCCTTTTTCTTAGGTAAGAACCCTTTAGCAACATCAAAGATTTTGCCTTTTTCCTTGCCTCCTTCACTCACAGCTTGGATAATCTTTTCCTCTTTTTCAATGCCAAGGCTAGGCGCTGCTTTTAATCGATCTGAAAGGTGACGGAGTGATTCCAATCGTTGAGAAAGGGCTTCCAGTTTAGAATCAATTTTAACTCTTGAACTCCCTCTAAGACTTGCAATGAGTTGTGCTTCGGTATCAAATTTCGCAGAGAAGGTTACCGAAGTACTTGTAAAATCAGGGTTAAAGAGGAAAGGTCTAATACTAGAAGGAACCGTTTTATAAATATCAACGGTGTATTGAGGTTCGAGTTCAACTTTTGCTGCTTGTTTTGGGGGACGCCCTCTTTTGGGACGAGGATTTAACGCTTCGTTCGAATAATAAGTCTTAGACTTAGAAACAATGGCATCCCGAGCATTTTGAACATCTTTGGGAACTTTCCCATCGAAAAGATGATGCTTCACTTTTTCAAGAACATTTTTTGTCACATCGAGATCTTCTTCAAAAGCAAAACGAATCCCTTCATTACGGAGCCACTCGATAATGCGGATTCTGGACCGTTCGTGATAGTATTGCTGCCACTTTTCAAGCTCTGTTAAGTGGTCATAGATAAACTCGAGAAAGTTTTCCCGCGCTTCTTTTGATCCAATAATATCTAGAAGTTTTTCCTTCGTATCGATATCATAAACTTTTTCATTCACAAATCCTTCCATGAACTTCTTTGTTTCATAAAAGGTCATTTTTGGGATTAGGCGAAATCTTTCTGCATTAATATCGAGTTCAGTTTCTAAAACTTCAAGTTCTTCTAAACTACGATCTAAATCAGCAAAAACAATGAATCCCTCCACTGTATCGAGATAAAAGTCCCGTTCATCGTCAGACTTAGCAAAAGCGTCCATCAATCGATGAAAACGGAGGATTAAAGGATTTTGTGGTTCAGGAAGATTTTGTTTTGCCATAGCGATTGCTCAATAAAATTTTACTTAAGAAATTAACTTCTCGACTTTGTATATTTTTGGGCGGCATCTCCAATAGAAGCACGGCCGCTTTAATTTATTTTTTCCCTCATGAATAGCGCCTTCGGCTATGCATTTCGGAAAAAAACAAACAAATTGCCACGTTCTTTCTCGAATCTGCTCGCCAAAAAATATACAAAGTCGAGATCTTATGTTATCAAGAAAATTCCTATCTTTCAAGTAGGAATTATTGTACACTGTTTATCTACTAAGATAAAGGTAAAAACCATGCTTGACATCAAACTGATTAGAGAAAATCCAAAAGACATCGAAAAAAAACTTCAAACAAAAGATGCCAACGCCTCTCTTCAAAAAGTTCTTAAGCTAGATGAAGAGATCCGCTCTCTAAAAATAGAGTCTGAAGAGCTTAAGAGTGAGCGGAATAAAAATGCCAAAGAAGTCGGAGAACGAAAAAGAAAAGGAGAGGATGTCACAGATCTTTTGAAAGCCATGGAAGGGGCTAAAGATAAAATTTCAATCCTGGATCATGACTTAAATGAACTCGAAGAAACTTTAAAATTTGAATTAGCATGCCTGCCCAACCTACCTGCCGACGATGTAAAATCTTCTTTAGATCCTGCTGATAATGTACAAATCAAGACTTTTGGAGAAAAGCCTTCATTTTCTTTTGAACCCAAAAATCACCTTGAACTGAACGAATCCCTCAAATTATTCGACTTTAAACGGGGCGCTAAAATCAGTGGAAGTGGATGGCCTGCTTATCGAGGATTGGGCGCACGCCTAGAATGGGCGCTGATTCGATTTATGATTGATACCCATGTCAACAATGGGTTTGAACAGTGGATACTTCCGATCGTTGGACGCCCTGACATCATGATGGGTTCCGCTCACCTACCAAAATTTGAAGATCAACTGTTTAAGCTCCAAGATAAGGATCATCAACTCTATCTCATCCCCACTTCCGAAGCGGTTCTCAATGGCATTCACTTTGATGAAATCATTCCCGAAGAAGAACTCCCCTTGAAATATACCTCTTATACCCCTTGTTTTCGAAGAGAAGCAGGCGCTGCAGGTTCTGGAGAACGAGGACTCATTCGGACTCACCAGTTTAATAAAGTGGAGATGTTTTGTGTGACCCGCCCCGATCAATCAGAAGAAATCTACAATCTCATGGTTACCAGCGCAGAAGAGATTCTTCAAGCGCTCAACATTCACTATCGGAGCATGCTCCTTGTGACGGGAGACATGTCTTTTGCTGCCGCAAAAACAATTGATTTAGAGGTGTGGCTTCCCGGTCAAGACCGTTATTATGAAGTCTCTTCTGTTTCAAACTGTACCGATTTCCAAGCGCGTCGCTCTAAAATCCGGTATAAGAAAGGAGAAGAAAAGCCTCAGCTTGTTCATACCCTCAATGGATCAGGACTGGCAACTTCTCGTTTAATGGTGGCTCTTTTAGAAAATAATCAACAAGAGGACGGCAGTGTGATCATTCCTACCGTCCTGCATCAATACCTTGATGGGTTAAAAAGTCTTACCCCTTGTTAAAACCGCTGATCTGCAGCTTCTGCTACTTGACAAATAAGTGGAAGGAAAGGGAAGAATTTTGTTGCAGTAACCAACGGTGGCACCTCAGTTCCCTCTGTTTGGTTTTTGACAAGTTCAGTCAAAAGTGGTCTCCAGTTTGTTAAAGATTTTTCTACTGGATCAAATCCACTAATGATCCAAGTATCCGCAAGAATTTGTCGTGAATAACTATCGATAATTCCAACAAATTGATCAAATGTCACAGTAGGAGGACCCAATTTTGCAATACGTTCTCTTTCTTCTGGAATTTGATAGTTGATTGCTTGAAGATGGATGCCGTTAAAGTGGGTATAGGTATGAACCCCTTGGCGTGTTGTACAATAGGTGTCCGAAGTAATGATTCCAAATGGAATAGCCAAAAGAATTAAAAAAGTAGGAACAATGGGAAGGATCGAAACAAAACGAGAAAGAAGAATGACAGTACATGTTACCAGAAGTGCTGCTCGGAAAAAACTTTTACCAATGTCGACTGCTTTTTTCACAGCATCACGCGCAGCAGCAGCTGAAATCTCACCAACGACCATTTCCCTTTCATGATCATATCTAAACCCTTTTAAAAGTTCCATCCCAGTTTGCCCTGTTTCTCTTAGGGATTCAGGGGTTGTTATCACATAGGAAATTCCTTTCATTCCCAATTCCATCAATGTCTTCATATATTGTGTTGCTACTGAAGGTTTTGGTTGCATGCTCTCCATATTATTTCTCCACTGTTGAAATTTTTGGTAACAACTTTAATTTTTCTTTAGATAAAAGAAAAGAATTTATGTAAAATCTGGAAATATGAACCTATTTTACAATTCTATACTCAGACAAATTCAAAACTTGGAGTTTTCCCAAAGTTTCCGTTTGATTTCTTCCCCTACTTGTTTAAGTATGTACATCAAAATCAAACGGAAACTTTGGAAAAAATCTTCCAATAAATTAATCATTAATAATAGCGAGATAGCTTCATGAACTTCGATGCACTCAGTGATCTTCTTTCCTTTTTGAAAGGAAGCCCAACGGCTTGGCATGCCGCACAAGAAATTGGCAATCGTTTAGCACAGCAAGATTATACGCCCCTTGATGAACAAGAAAAATGGGAGCTCAAACCTGGTGGGTCTTATTTTGTTGAGCGTGGAGGGTCGATTTGTGCTTTTATCCTTCCTAAAGAATCTCCTAATAAAGCAACAATTTTAGCTTCTCATACCGATAGTCCTGCTTTAAAACTAAAACCTCATCCTGTTTTTATTGAAGATGAACTTCCTTTCTTGCGTGTTGAAACCTATGGTAGCCCTATTTTAAGTACCTGGATGAACCGCGATCTTGTGATCGCGGGACGCATTTTAGTTGAAGAAGATGACGAAGTGGAACAAGACCTCCTCTTTTTAGAAAGTGCTCCTGTGATGATCCCCGGAATTGCTATCCATCTTGAAAAAGAAATCAATGAAAACCCCAAAAAAATTGATAAACAGCATCACCTCTGCCCTCTTCTGGGGATGAGAGGAAAAGATAAAAATCCTGAGAAGATTTTCGAAGAACTCATTGGAAGAAAACTAAATACCGTTTTAGGGAGTGACCTATATTTAGTTCCAATCGATCCCCCTCGAATTTTAGGATTGCACTCAGATCTTATCGCTTCTTATCGGATCGATAATCTAGGAAGTGCTCATGCTTCACTCCTTGCGCTTCTTGCTGCAGAAAAACATCCCAAAGATACAATCCAAATGGCCATTTTCTGGAATCATGAAGAAGTGGGTTCTGGAAGTGATGAAGGAGCCAGCTCTCCTTTCTTAAGTGATTTACTTAAAAGGATTTCTTTGAGTTATAAAATGGAAGAAGAAGATTTCCTTCGAATGAAACAGAGATCTTTGATCATTTCTATTGATATGGCCCATGCTTATCATCCTGGATATAAGCCAAAGTACGATAAAGAAAATGCCCCAAAAATCGGAGAAGGGATTGTCCTCAAACATAATGCGAATCAACGATACGCAACAAGTGGGCTCACCGCTGCCAAGATTATTAAAATCTGTCAAAAGAAAAAAATCCCTTATCAATCTTTTGCTTCAGAATCCAATCTCCCTTGTGGAAGTACCGTTGGAGTGATTACCGCAGCAAGAACAGGGATTCAAACCGTTGATATTGGGTTGGCTCAATTCTCAATGCATGCTGCAAGAGAAATGATCGCCATCAATGATCACCTCCATCTATGCAAACTTCTAAAAGCAATCCTTGAAGGCTAAGACGTTTCAAGTTAGACTGAGTGCATGTCTGAAAACTATAAACATTTTGAAGGAAAAGAAGTCGCAGAACACTTGCGGGCTGCTCGAGCAAAAGGGGCAAAAGCAACTGCAGAAGTTCATGGGACAGAAATGCCCGGCTATCTTTCTGCTTTAGCAGATAGCTTTAAAGAAACTTCCATTCTTTTCATTGGAATGTGGATCCTTTTGTCTCAGTTTGGCATCCCACTCGATAAAACTTTATGGATTTTAGGTCTTTTTTCCATTGGTTGGCTTTTTTGGAAATTGGGGCGCAGTAGCCTATTAGGATGGGCCCGTTTGGAACGTCTCCATCGCTTGATTCAACAAGAGCAATGGGAAATTGAGCACCACCGCGCTCAAGAAAAAGAAGAACTCAAAGCGATGTATCAGCAAAAAGGACTAACGGGAAAACTTTTGGAGCAAGTGGTCGAAGTCTTGATGGCTGATGATAACCGCCTTCTCCGTGTCATGCTTGAAGAAGAACTGGGGCTCACTCTAGAAACCTATGAACATCCTTTAAAACAAGCTGCAGGAGCGGGTCTTGGGGTTATCACTGCTTTATTGGGAATGCTTATAGGATTTTTTATTGGAGGTTTTTTAGGCGTTCTTATTGTTTTGATTATCCTTTTTAGCGCTGTAACTCTTATTGCAAGCAAACGTGAAGGAAACGAACTGATGAAGTCCCTGGTCTGGAATTTGGCTGTAGGAGTTCTATCAACTGCCAGCATTTATCTTATTGCAAAATGGATTCATCATGTCTTCCTCTAACTCTCCCTATGTTTTTGATGAGTTTTTCACTTCGGGCCTCGAAGAAAGTATCAGTCCTTTTCTCGAAAAAAAATCAAGAAAATGGGCACACAACCTCAGCTTAAAAAGTTCTCTGACAGCAGGTTTTTTCCTTTTGTGTGCTTATATTACTTCCCATTTTATGATCGACCTTTCCTATTTCTTTTTGCTCTTTGTCTATTTTTTAGCAGGAACTCCCGCTCTCTTGCGCACCTTTGAAGATATTAAAAATTTAGAAATCAATATTGATGTTTTAATGACGATGGCCGCCTTTCTTTCTTTTATGATTGGAAGTCAAATGGAAGGGGGGCTTCTCCTTGTCCTTTTTGCCTTTTCGGGGGCCATGGAAGAATCGGTTTCCAAAAAAGCGAAAGGGGCTTTGATTAGCCTTAATCACATTTCTCCAACTATAGGAATGGTTATCGAAAAAGATGGGACCCTTTTTCAAAAATCAGTACGAGAAATCAATGTGGGGACTCATCTACTTGTCCGAGCGGGAGAAGTTGTCCCTCTTGATGGAAAAGTTGTCGATGGAAGTTCTTTCGTCAATCTCGTCCACCTAACCGGTGAAAGTGTTCCTGTCTCAAAAACAGAAGGAGACGAAGTCCAAGCAGGAAGCCGCAACCTTGATGGAACCCTTACGGTTGAGGTGACCAAGACCAGTGCAGAATCCACCCTCTCTAAAATCATCAAATTGATTAATGAAGCGCAAGCAATGAAACCCAAATTGCAACGTTTTCTTGATAAATTTGGGAAGCGGTATGCAGTAGCGGTTATTTCTCTTTTCTTTCTTTTTGCTCTCACTCTTCCCTGGATTTTTTCAATCCCCTATTTTGGAATTGAAGGATCGATCTATCGCGCTCTTACTTTCCTCATTGCAGCCTCCCCTTGTGCCCTTATCATCGCAACTCCCACGGCATACCTCAGTGCCATCAATGCCTGTGCTCGCAAAGGAATTCTCTTAAAAGGAGGAGTCACCTTAGATGCCTTTGCTGATTGCCATGCAATTGCTTTTGATAAAACAGGAACTCTTACAACAGGAAAATTGACCTGCATCGGCGTTGAACCAATTGGAACTCCTGATTATTCTATTGAAGAAGCGCTTAGTGTCGCTTCTGCTTTAGAAAGACATGTCACCCACCCCATGGCTGAAGCGATCTGCCAATTTGCCGATCAGAAAAAGATTTCCCCTGCAGCCATTGAAGATTTTCAATCCATAGCAGGCTTTGGCCTTAAAGGAAAAGTAACTCTCCAGGGAAAAACCATAGAGGTGAAAATCGGAAATGAAGCCTTTATCTCCCCTGATAAGCCCCTGAATAAAAAAGGATCGATGATTTCCTTTCTTCAAATGGAAACCTCTCTTTTTGATTTTCGCTTCGAAGATACTTTAAGAGAAGGAGTCAAAGAGGTCATCGATACTTTAAAAGAGAAAGGGCTTGAAGTCACAATGCTCACTGGAGATCATGAAGAAAGTGCCCAAATTGTTTCCAAAGAACTTCAGATCGATAAAACCTATGCCGATCTTCGCCCTGAAAATAAACTCGATATCATCTCAAAGCTCTCTAAGGAAAAACATTTAGCGATGGTGGGCGATGGAATTAATGATGCTCCCGCTTTGACCCGTGCCAGTGTAGGCATCTCAATGGGTAAAATCGGAAGTGCAACCGCAATCGATGCCTCCGATATTGTTCTTCTCCAAGATGATATTACCTTGATCTCTTGGCTCCATAAAAAAGCAAAAAAGACGATGGGGATTGTTCGAGAAAATCTCACCCTCGCCCTTGGTGTCATCTTCTTAGCCACAACTCCCGCTCTTCTGGGATTCATTCCCCTTTGGCTTGCTGTTGTCCTACATGAAGGAGGGACGGTCCTTGTTGGCCTAAACAGCCTCCGCCTCCTCCGCAAGTGATGAACCTATCCCTAATACAACATTTTATCACCATATCATTGTCTCTATAAAAATTATTTGTTTACATATTTTATCTTTTAAAATAATTAAAATTAATAAAAATTAAACAGAGAATACACACATGAATAGATGTTTAAACTTTCTCCTTTTATTCTTCCTGACCTTCACAGCTTTCACATTCCTTAATCTCAGCAAAATCTACGGACAAGTCACAGCGATTGCAGGAGGAGAGCACAATAACTATTCAGACCCTTATGTTGTCACCATCTCTCCACTAGCAGTTGCAGGCCCTATTTCAGGACCTGGCGCTCCTACCGAACCAGGGTATGTCCAAGGAGTTGATATTAATGCTTATGGAGAATCGATTTTTGGAGGGGCCATTGGGGGTGAAGCGCGAGCAACTCTTGTTTCTACTTCTAGTATTGCTACCCCTATTTCTGGCATTCCAACAGGTGGTTCAGCTGATGTGATTGATTCAGTAGCGATTAATGACCAAGGCAATAGCATTATCGGGGGAAGAGCTAACGATGATTTCTATGCAGCTTTAGTTTCTCCCTCTGGAGTTGCAACAACCCTAACTCAACTCCCTTCATCCCCAGGGACAGGCCCTGGTATCGGTTCCGTAGCTCTCAATTCTTCTAACTATGGAGTGATTGGAGGATCTACAACACCTAATTTGCTTGCAACATCTTATGCAGCTTTAGTTTCTCCCTCTGGAGTTGCAACCAACATTACCGGACCTGGTGCTCCAGGAGGACAAGGGATCATTTTTAGTGTCGATATCAATGATTCTGGAACAGTCATTTTAGGAGGCAATAATAATGGACCCAGCAATGCCTACGCTGCTCTAGTCTATCCTGATGGAACTGTCAATCAATTATCTGTTCCTACAGGAGCACCTGTATCAGTCATCTTCAGCGCAGCAATTAATGCCTCCGGAAGTGGTGTTATCGGAGGATTTATCAGTGGAAATCAACCTTACGTTGCTCGTTTTTCTCCTAGTGGAGCCTTAACTCCTATTACTGGATTAGGCATTCCCTCTGGAGATGGTAGAATTATTGACGTTGCAATCAATGATTCTGGAACAGTTCTTGTCGGAGGACGCCATATAAATGATGGAACACCTTACGCCGCTCTGATTTCTCCCACTGATGTCGTCACAAATTTAGCACTTCCCCCTGGACAAGGATCGATCATCTCTGTGGATCTTCATTCTTCAGGAGTAGGAATCATCGGAGGACCTTTCAGCGGAAATGGTTTTGTCGCCCTTGTTTCTCCTTCTGGCGTTCTCACTCCAATTTCTGGGTTGTTACCTGGATCGGGCGCTCAGATTTATACCGTTGCAATTAGACCTACAGACATAGTGCCTGAGGTTGTAGGTCCTGGGAATAGTTTTACAACTTCAATATTTCCACTAACCACTCAGGTCCTTCCCTCTCATGATACGTTTCATCACAAGGTTCTCCCTCATCTTTGCAAACTAGAAAGAGAAAAAACTCTGGAAGAAAATCCCATCCATGACGCAAAAACAGACAATCTCAATCCATCCGATGAACCCTGCTTTAAAAGGGAAAAATATTTGCTCTGGGCTGCTCCTTACGGTGACTACGCCCATCAGAAAAAAGAGCAACATTTTCCTGCAATCACAAATTGGACTGGGGGTGTGATGATGGGGTTTGATTATCGAGGCATCACAAATACAACGCTAGGAGTTGGCGCTGCTTATAACTACAACGATGTCCATTATTCTGATAAAAAAGGGCATGCTTCTGTGAATCAAGAGTTCTTAACTTTATATGGTTCTTGGATGAAGAATCATCTCTTTATCAATGCCGGTCTTTGGGGAGGCTTATATCAAATCCACAACAAACGAAAAACCATTGAAATCCTTACTTCTACTTCCAATATTAACGGTTGGTTACTGATTCCCCATTTAGAGGTTAGTTTGCCTTATGAAATAAAAGATCATTGGCTTATTTTAGATCCTTTCATCATGTTTGATTGGGCAAACAACTGGCAAGGAAAGATTCGAGAACATGGTTCTTCTGGGTTTAACTTGCGTGTGGACAATCACTATGTCTCCGTCTTAAGAACCGAATTAGGAATCAATCTCTTTCAGATTCTTAAATATGGTTGGGGTAGTGTCATTTTTAAAGAAAAGGGTAGCTATGTTAACGAAAAACCTTTTAATGCTCATAAAGTAGATGCCTATTTTGTGGACGCATTTTCTTCCTTCGAAGTTGCCGTATTTAGCGATAAAGTAAAAAACCTTGGCGTCTTCGAATTGACCTGCCGTTTTATTCCCGCACGTTCAAAATATGTCTATGGTGGCATAGGATATCAAGGTGAGTTTGGCGCGTCCTTCCAATCTCATTGTATTTCTTTAGAAATAGGCAAATATTTTTAAACGCGAATGCTCATTTAATTCACCTGTGTTCGCCTTAAGGTGAATTGATTTAGCGAGAATAACCCAGTGTTCTCTTCTTCAGATCCCACCCAAGAGGATTTCATAAAAAAGCCAAAAAAACGATGACCATCGTTCGGCAAAACCTCACCCTCGCCCTTGGTGTCATCTTCTTAGCCACAACTCCCGCTCTTCTGGGATTCATTCCCCTTTGGCTTGCCGTTGTCCTTCACGAAGGGGGGACGATCCTTGTTGGTCTAAACAGTCTCCGCCTCCTCCGCAAGTGATTCATTATTATTTCCATAAGATGAAATTATGAAAATTGACCATTGAATGGTTGATTTTCAACCATTCAATGGTTATAATTCAGTTTATGTATAAAAGATTTATAGAAACCCAACTTGCTGAAGCCCTGAAATACTCTCCTGTTACTCTAATTTTAGGAGGAAGACAGTGTGGAAAAACAACACTCGTACAGTCTCTCAAAACGAAAAATTCTTACTATTCTCTTGATGATCTACAACTCCTTGCTTCTGCAAAAGAAGATCCAGCTCAGTTTTTTCATTATCATCCACCCCCTCTTACCTTAGATGAGGTTCAAAGAGCTCCAGAGCTTTTCTTACCGATGAAATTAATGATTGATAATCAGCGCACCAATGGAATGTTTCTGCTAACGGGTTCTGCTAATCCTTTAACACTGCCTAATTTGGGCGATTCATTAGCAGGCCGGATGATTATTCACCAACTATGGCCCCTTTCTCAAGGAGAATTGTTAGGGAAAAAAGAGACTTTTCTTGATGCTCTATTTGCAGATGATCTTCCAAATACCGCGGTTTCCTCACTTAGCCAAGACGAATTATATAAAAAAATCTTAGTAGGGGGCTTCCCCTCTATGCAACAACTTCCGAATGATACGGCAAGATCCTTATGGTGTAATAGCTATCTCCAAACCATTTTAGATAAAGATGTCAGAGACTTATCTCAGATTGAAAAACTAAGTCAACTCCCCAATCTTTTAGAACTCTTAGCAACAAGGCCAGGAGCTCTTGTTAACTATACATCACTCTCCTCATCTTGCCAAATTCCTCGAACAACATTGATCCGTTATTTTCAATATATGGAAACACTGTTTACCCTGCATCTTGTTCGCCCCTGGTTTTCTAATCATGGCAAGCGCCTGGTAAAGTCACCCAAAGTTTACTTCAACGATACCGGAATTCTCTGTCATCTTCTTCATCTTTCTGAATCAGATCGTTATCCTTCTAGAAACTTAATGGGAAATTTAATAGAAAATTTTGTCATCGTAGAGCTTCAAAAGCAACTTTCATGGAACATCCCAAAATATAAACTCTACTTTTACCGGGATCATAATGGAAATGAAATCGACATCATCATTGAAGGACCGAAAAAAGAACTGGTTGCCATTGAAATCAAGACCAACGAGTCGATCAAACAAGACTCCTTTAAAGTGATTAAACAGTTTGCCAAAGATCATGCAACACGCTTTAAACGAGGCGTCGTTCTGTATAGAGGAAATACCATTCATCCCTTTGGCCCTAACCTCTACGCTCTCCCAATCCAATCTCTATGGGAATTTTGAAAAAGAATTTGATTAAAACTGGTAAAGAGTTTTAGAATAAGCACTTGAAATTAAAAAGGGCCTTTCGAAAAAGGCCCAGTGCCAACTAAGAGCGGTAACTCTTAAGCCGGCATGAACCCAAGGAGAAAATTTGACACCTTCACTCCCTGGATTCGAAAAATCTATTTTTCGTTTCCCCAAACTTTCCAATTCTTGTTTCATAAGAAAGCACTCTGCTTTTCTTATTGATGCATCCATGATGTCAAACACATGGTTTGCTGGCAAGGTTTGTCTGAAGTTTTTAAGGGAGTCTTGAAAGCACCTCTTTTTCCTTTTTCAACATCCTGAAGAGGTGCTTTCTTTTGCTTAATTAGCTCCCTAAAACCTATAAAATCCAAAATACTATGAATAACATAGCACATCAGAAAAAAAAATCCTAACGATTCACCATTTTTTGTGGAAGGTCTTCTTTTCCAGCATCGCGGCTTTTATTAGAATGAAAATTCTCATAAAAAGAACTTAGAATTTAATCAGTTTGCACTCCAAGGTGCTATCTAGAAAGCTTAGTTTGGTAACCTAACAGCCCAACTCCTTCTTCACATGAGGGTTTCATATCGACTTGATGACGGATATAGCTAAAATAGTTTAAATCATCCCAATTTTAAACTGTTTTAGCTATAGATTTGACAAAATTATGAGCCTGATCCATAGGTCACATCATAACGGTTCATAAGATAAGCAATCACCACTGCAGCAATGGGCCATACTCCCTTCACGCAATGAATAAGAACAGGTTTACCTTTTTCTCGTGCTCGATCAATCGCCTGAAAAATACCATCAAGTTCTGGCTCCAATAGAACCCACATTTCCCTTTTTTGAACCTCCCTTGGTATCATCTTCTTAGCCACAACTCCCGCTCTTCTGGGATTCATTTATCTTTAACGC
>JACKPR010000007.1 GCA_024233395.1 Chlamydiales bacterium | reverse complement strand
TGTTTAATTATGTCACTAAAGAGGAAAGCGGATCCTATGTTTAAAAAATATTTCGGGATTGAAACCCCTATCGTTTATCTAGAAGATGTCAAAGTTCAAAAGAAAATCGAAGAGAGATTTAAACGTTCCTGGAAACGGTTTTATAAAAAAGCTGAGCCAATTATTTCCGATTTTAGAATTGAACGATTTGATGCCTTCTTTCGCCAACTTGAAAGAGATGGTTCTGATGAAAGATATAATCGACGGGTGGATATTCGCTTTATTAATCCTGTCGTAGGATATGGTGTTTTCGCAAAGGAAAACATTCCTCCTTATTCGACACTTATTCAATATACAGGGCTTCTAATGCTCGATGACGAGATCAATCCGGATCATGATAGCACTTTTTCTTTTACAGACTATAAGACCTATTCTATTGATGCGGCAAATCATGGAAATTGGGCTCGATTCATGAATCACTGTGGGGAAGGAGAAAAGGGGAACAATGCAATTCCTTGGGAACATTATACTGAAAAAGGACCCAGAATTGTCTTCACTTCAGGTCAACGTGGAATAAAGAGGGGGCAACAGATCCTCTATTCTTATGGAGATGACTATTGGACTGAGAAGAAGTGTCTTAAGTTATAATTTCAAAAAATATTATTATAGATTCTTTACATAAAGATCTTAATCAGATAATTAATAAAGAAGAGGGTATTGGCAATTATTAATTGCTGCTGTCGTTATTTTGTAATAAGGCAATGGCAATTAACAATTGTCGATACCCTCCAAAACTCAATAGACCTTGTGAAGGAGTACACAAATGAAAAGACTCGATACACTTGTATGCTTCCTACTCTGTCTTGGTGGTTTAAATTGGGGCTTGGTTGGGTTATTTGAATTTAATCTAATTGAGTACTTTGTTGGCAGAAGCTGGTTAGATCGTTTAATTTATGTTCTTATCGGTGCTGCAGCCATCTACCAAGCTGTAGGTTGGAAAAGTATTAGAAAACGTTGGAAATAAGGAACCTGCTGGAGGATTATCCATTATGTTGAAGAGACTAGATGGCCTAGCTGTTCTTTTCTTAGTTCTAAGTGGAATTGTTTGGGGATTCGTTGGACTTTACCGACTCAACCTCGTTGAGTATGTGTTTGATCGCGAATGGCTTGTCCGCATCATTTATGTGGTGTTTGGATTTGCCTTTATTTATCACACAATCACTTGGCGCATGGACAGCAAGAAAAAGAAGTCAAAGCGTTAATAGATTTATGATGAGCTCGAATGAAATCGAGCTCATTAGACTTCTTGTGCATACCCAAACAACTTCAAAAGTTGGGTTTTGGGCAACGCGAAAGCTTTCGAAATTACGCAAGAAGTCTATTTTTCTTGTATAGAAATTTCTTTCGAATTATCACGTATAACTATGCGTGGTGTTGATGGAATTATCTATATCAATCTCGATCATCGGATCGATCGGAAAGAGCTCATGGAAAGTGAGCTGCAACAACTTGGGGTTCCCAAAGAAAAAATTCATCGTCTCAGTGCCGTTTATGATCGGTTTAATGGAACAAAGGGGTGTTTGCTAAGTCACATTCAAGCCTTAACCTTAGCAATGGAAAGGGGATGGGAAAAGGTTTTGATTTTAGAAGATGATGTTGTCTTCACAAAAAATTTGGAATCTCTTGAAAATCAACTCTCTTATTTTGTTCAAGCTGCAAAAGGGGAGTGGGATGTTTTCTTTTTAGGTGGGGCTTACCGAGAGAAGAAAATAACTCCATGGGAAGGGATTTATCAGATTCATAATTCATGGTGCGCTCATGCTTATATTGTTCGAGGTCCTTACCTGGAAAAAATTCGAGCTTGTTTTCTGTCTGCTTACGAAATGATTAAAGACCATTTTTTTAATAATCAATCTCTTATTTATTCCCTTGATCAAGTCTGGCGTGTTCTTCAAAGAAACGATCGATGGTATGCAGCCGTAGAGCAATGCGCTGTTCAAAAAACAGGGACAAGTGATATCGATCCTGTTTATGAACCTTTGAACCGTTTTAAGAGAGTTGTTTACATCGATAATGGGAATGAAAAGAAGCTTCTAAATGAACTTGATAGAGTACGACTCGATTTTGGAAGGGTTTACCGATCGAAAAACCCTGTGGAAGCATTGGAATGTGCCATAGATGTTAGCGGAGAAGATACTCTTATTCTGGAAGATAGGGTAACCTTTCCTGAAGATCTAAAAGAATTGGATCAGATCATCGCTCATTTTTTAAAGTGGAGAGGACATGATTGGGATCTTTATCTTTTTGATGGAATGGGGTGCAAAGCTGTAGAAACACCTCATCCAGACTTTTATCGAGTCACACACATTGGTGATTGTCCTTTATATGCCTTGCGACAGCCATTCTATCAAATACTTTATGCTCATCTAAAAGAGGGAAAAGAGATGAGTTCTCTTGAAATAAAACCTCAAAACTCAGTATTTTGCTCGAGGTTATGAGCACATTACACTGTGATTTTAGGATTTTGTCAAATTGTTACTCCTCATTTGAATCTTTGACGGGGAGTAACCTTCCTCTTGCCCATGTCTATTATCAAAAGGGGCAACTCCGAAGAGAGATTTTATCTGAAGACAGATTTCAGCATCTTATCTATGGAATTCTCAATGGAATTGGAGAAACATTCCTTAGGACTGCAGAGTTAAATCGAAAGATGTTTGCGGTGCAAGGCGGAAAGGTTCCTATGGTTATTTCAGAAACGATTCGAGCAACAGCTCTTGCTCGGATCAATGACTTAGAATGTCGTTTACTTAAAAGGTCTTCTGCAATTAATGAGAGGCTTCTTGCTCGCATCGAGCTTGTCAAAGAAGGAGAAGCCTTTTTACATTCTTATTTAGGTGAGGAAGTTATTTTTGAAACATCCTACACAAAAGAAGATGTTGAAAGGTGGAAGAGAAAACATCTTGAAGAGATCTTTGGGGTTGATCTCCCAGAGCGGTTTCCAAATATAGACCAATTTGAGCGTCTTATCAGGCAAAAATTTTCGATGGAAGACGAACAACGATTAAAATATTGGGAAGAAAAAGTTGTGAATGGAAGTTTCCGGATAGTACAATATCCTGATGTTGGAGATCTTGTTTGTTATCTTGACTGCTCTCCTTTTGTTGAAGGGACTGTAGATGAGTCGGCAAAGATTGATGTTAAGGGAGAGCTTCACACTCTTTTTGAGAAGGGAGAATATGGAAAAAAAGTGCTATTTTTAAGGAGAAAAACCGATCCGCCTTTGGAGGGTCCCTCTAAATGATCAGCGAACTTTTGAAAGTTTATCCTAAAGAAAAAATCATTGAGACTTTAGTCCCTTTTCTTACGGAAGAAAGAATGGAGACAATTGATCAGGTTCTTACAAATAGAATGAGTTCTGTTCAGATTGCAATTGAACGTCCTTATGATATCCATAATGGACTTGCCGTTGTTCGGACGGCTGAGGCTCTTGGAGTTTCTCATATACATTTTATCAATGCTCAAATGAAAAAGGGGCAGGGGAAAGGAACCACAAAGGGTACGATGAAATGGGTTCATCTGCATCGGCATCCTTCTCTTAAAGAGTTTCATGAAGCAACAGGAGATCTTCTTCTTGCTGGGGCTTCTGCGGATGGAGAAAGGAGTCTTCAGGATCTGCCGCTAGATCGGCCGATATGTTTTCTTTTTGGAAACGAAAAGGAGGGGATTTCTGAAGAAGCAAAAGACGGTTGCGATCTTCTTTTTCATGTTCCTATGTTTGGAATGGTTGAAAGTTATAACCTGTCGGTTGCAGCTGCCATGACTCTCTATGATTATTTAAAGAGAAAAAGAGAAACCTTACAAAGAAGTGGGGATCTAAATAATCAAGAAATGATAGAAGAAAAAGCCCGTTTTTATGTACGGTCATTAGGCATAGAACAATCAAGTGAAATCCTTAAGAGGTATTTATCATGAAAAAATGGATCTTAATCTTACTTTTCCTTCCCTGTATTCTCCTAGCTAATACAGAATTTTATATTGGGGAAATGAAATCTCAATCGCCTGATGAAGAGGAAGCTGAACATTATGGTTTTTTCTTTTTAAAGCGAACCTTCCTTCCCGATCAAAATCGATTTATTGACTCATGCTTTTTAAATGCAAAAGATGGAGAAGTTTTAGAACTTAAACAGATTTCAGATTTATCAGGGGACCTTCATGAGATCGTCTTCAAAAATCCCTCTGGATTGATTACAGGAACGGGTGAACTGGTTGGTTTTCCGTGGGAATGGACAAGTTTAAAAGAACGGATGGTTGTTCATTCTGAAAGCCCCATTGAAATCGATGTTCAAAATAGACTTGAAGGTGACTCTATTATTTCTATTGCTTCGGTTTATACTATTGAAGAAGATGGTTCAAAAGAGTTTTTTGGAACCTTTAGCGCCCGTCTTTTTAAAATTGATCGAAAAGTCATTGAGCACTTTTTTTCTAGATAGTGTTGTTCTATCCAATTTTAAACTGTTTTAGCTATATATGAGGATTCTCAAAGTAAAAAGATGTTCAAGAGAAGATAGAGGAATTCATCCTAGAATCTGGTGGGAACCTCAACCTGAGGCTCCTACCCTTCTTGTAAAGAGCGATAAATCTCACGAAGATAGTCAAGAATCTGATTTAGAACTTTGTCAATCGGTTGATCGCAAGAGAACTCTTTTAGATTCTTTTTCTCAGTATAATAATGAATGAGAGGAGAGGTTTGCTCTTCATAAACCGCTAAGCGATTTTTGATCACTTCCTCTTTATCATCGCTTCTCTGGATGAGTTGGCCTTGGCAAGCATCGCAGGTTCCTTCTTTCTTAGGAGGAGAGAAGAGGAGGTGGTAAGGAGTATTGCACTCTTTACATGTCATCCTTTTACTTAAGCGATCAACAATGATTTCATTATTTAATGCTAAGTTAATCGCGATGGTTTTTGTCCCTGCTTCTAGACGCTCATCATAGGCTTTTGCTTGAGCAAGTGTTCGTGGAAACCCATCAAGAATATATCCTTTTTGACAATCCTCTTTGGCAACACGTGCAAATAACATGTCGAGAATTAGGGCATCGGGAACAAGCTTTCCTTGGTCCATGTATCCCTTAGCAGTTTTTCCTAGTTCTGTTCCCTCTTTAATGTTACTGCGCAGAAGGTCTCCGGTTGAGATATGGGGAAGTTGGAGGGTTTCTGAGAGCATTCCTGCTTGCGTTCCTTTTCCAGCACCAGGAGGGCCAAGAAGGATTAAAACAACAGTTTGTTTTGCCTGTTTTTGGGAATCAAGAAGTGGCATTGCAATAGATGCCATAGCAAGTATAGGAGTTAACATAAGCATAAATAACATTCTAAACATAAGTTAAGGATTTTATCAGAAAAGCAATTATCAAGTAAGTATGAATCTTTATTTGTGGCCTGTTTTAGGCTTTTTCTTAGGGATTTTTTTTGGGATACTTGAAGTTTCTTCTTCAAGTTCGTGTTTTAAATCTTTTTCTTGCTCTTTTTCAAGGGTTTGCTGAAGTTTTTTTTGTTGGATATCTGGATTAACGACTTTTCTTTTCATAGCGAGCTCCAAAAGTTTTCCATTATGTTAGCCCATGAAAAAAATTTTAGCAAGTTATGGAGATTCTTTGCAGGGAATTTGATCAAGATCAATAGATGGGTCACCATTCCAATCGATATCAAATGTAAACATGGCTGGGAGGCGGGCCCTAAGTTTTAAACTTCTGAAGAGGTAAACAAAAAATAAGACCGGTTGGTGGAAAAAGGGTTTGAGGTCATTTTTCGAGAAGATGACATCTTCGACCATGATAAACTTCTTAATAAATCTTAAAAACTGTCCCGTTTTCCAACCATAAAGAAGCATTCCCCAGCCTAGTTTTTTGGAGTATCCTAGTTCAGGAGTCACTAAAGAGCTTTGAATGTTGAAGAAGGCATCAGGGAAAGAATCTTTTTTCTGAAAAAGATGAATCCCACTTGTTCCTCGAGGATTGCATTCAATCGCATAAAGTTTCCCCTCATTTGTTTCGATAAAATCAAAAGCTATTTGACCTGTAAAGTTTTCTTTTTTTACAAACGAGGCGATCCAGGATTGAATTTTTTTATGGTCGATTGCCTCAAAGTTAAGGCAAGAATTTCCTTCAATGGAAATATCGACAGGATAGACGGTATGAGCAGAGAGTTTTCCATTATGAGCAATGCTATAGGAACAGAACTTTTTTCCATGGAGCCATTCTTGAGCAACCAAGGGATTTTTAGGATCGATTTTTACTTCTGGAGGAGTTTTTGAAGACACTTTTTGAATACAAAGGGCTGCCCTTGAATAACTTGGTTTTAAGATGTAGGGTGGAGAAAATTGAAGCTTTTTTAATTCTTCTTGGGAGTGAATAAGGTAGGATTTTGGAGTATCAAATCCTAGCGCTTCGATTTTTTTGTTAAAGCGCCATTTATTATGAAGCTCATCGAGGGTTTCATAGGAAGAACAAAGGACTTGGGTCTCTTTAGGAAATCGATCGAGCCCTTTAGCAAGGCAAAAGATTTCTTCAAAAGTAGGAATGACAAGGTCAATTTTTTCTCTTTTGCAGATTGTCACAAGAGCATTTATAAATCCTTCAGATTTAAAGCGGGGACTTGGGATAACAAAATGCTTTTCAAAAGCATTAGAAAAACGGCAGACATGATGAAGCGATGTCTCAGCAGCAAAGATAGTATGTCCCTTTTCATGAAAACGGCGTGCTAAGTCTAAGGTGAAAAGAGAACGGGCTCCTGTAAGTAGTATCTTTTTATTAATAGCGACCTCAATGATCAGTATATGGCTAAATTTTTACTATACGGATTGAATGATTATTCGTAATGCCAAAAATAAAAAAACGAGGTAGAATCTTTGGCATGAAAATTTTAAGGATCCTTTTTTTAGCTGTTTTTTCATTAAAACTTTTTGGCATGGAAGTTGTTATGATCCATGCTTTCGATGGTTTTTTAGAGGAAAAATTCTCAGAAATTGTTGAAGAATTCAATCAAAAACCAGAGCATCTTAAGATCAAACTCAAACAGGTAAAGAATTATAAGGTTGCTTATGAAGAAGGGTTGAAAGCTCATAAAAAAGGTAAGGGTCCCCATATTCTTCAGGTTTATGAAGTAGCGACACTTTCAATGATGCTTCAAGAGGAAAATTATGTTCCGATTGGAGATCTTTTAAATCAATACCACTCCCACTTTAACCCTGATCTCTATATTGATGTTGTGCGGAAATTTTATTCTGCGCCCAACGGTAAAATGCTTTCTCTTCCGTGGAATGCTTCTACAGGAATCCTTTTTTATAATAAAACAGCTTTTAAAAAAGCAGGATTAGATCCTGAAAAACCCCCTACAACATGGCCTGAGCTTGAGAAAATGGGAGAAAAACTCCTTCAAGCAGGATACTATGGTTATACAACTGCTTGGCCTGCTGCTTATCATTTGGAGCATTTTTCTTGTTGGCATGATATTCCTTTTGCAACGCATCATAATGGATTCGATGGAATAGGGGCGCGGTTAGAATGTCATCATAGTGGACAAAAATTTCACGTTGGAAAAGTGGCTGAATGGAGTCGGAAAAAAATCTTCTCTTATAGTGGACGTTATACAGAAGAACCTGAAAGAAAATTTGCAGATGGAGAGTGTGCGATTCTCCTACAAGGAGCTAATCGACTCCCTCTTCTTCAAAGAAAATGTGATTTTGAAATAGGGGTAGGTTTTATGCCGTATTGGCCCCATCTTACAGAAAAGCCTCACACCTTAAATATTGGAGGGTCCTCTTTTTGGGTTCTAAAGGGGTTTAGTGATGAGGAATATAGAACAATTGCTCAATTTATCATTTATCTCTCATCAGTAGAAGTTCAAAAGAAATGGCACCAAGCTACGGGATATCTCCCCATTACAAATGAAGCCTACTACGAAACAAAGAAAGAAGGGTTTTATCAAAACCATCCGGCTGCTGAAATTGCCGTCTTGGAAGTTCTGGGCAATTCTCCAACCGATCATTCTTGGGGTGTCCGCCTTGGGAATTATGTTGAAGTCAGGGATATTCTTATCGATTATTTAGAAAAAGCCTTTACAGGAGAACTTTCTGCTGAAGAAGCCTTGACTCAAGGGGTGATTGAAGGAAATAAACTTCTAGAAGCTTTTGAAAAAGAGGCCTCTAAGAAAAACCAAATTAAAGCACGTCTCTAAACTTATAGCTAATGCAGTTTAAATCCTCCCATTTTTAAACTGCATTAGCTATACACCAAGGTGAAACTCCATCTATCAGGAGAGCATTATTGGATATTACTCCCTCGGTTTTGGTATTCTGAAAGAACAGTAGTTGTAACATCGGTTATTGTTTCTTCAGGAATTTTTTGATCCATTTTTAATGCTGCCCACCGCTGTGCAACAGATGTATGAATCACATAAACCTTTTGAAGTTCTTGCTGCAGCTCAATCACACACTGTTGAACTTCTTGAATCTTATCAAGGGGAAAGCTTCCCTGAGGACCAATAACTCCTCCATTAGCCATCCCAAGAATACGTGCTTTAATTTCTTCAACTTTTTGAATGATTTCATGAATTTGTGCATGTTCAGGATTCTCATCAGATTCTAAGAATACTCTTAATTCATCACAAAGCGCTGAGTGACTCATTCCTTCTGCTTGCGTTGCTGTTGCCATAATTTAATCTCCTCTTATTTTATGAGCTGTATTCTGTTGATCCGTACATATTTGTTGTTGCATCTGATCGAGTGTTTGCATCAATTTTTTGACCTCTTCAGGAGAAAGGGAGTCTTGAGCTCCAGATGCAAAAATTTGAGCCTTAAGATCTTCAATTGATTGAATAGTGTCTCGCATTTCTGGGTATTTGAGATGCTGATTAGATATTTCTATGACTTCAGGATCGTGATTACCGATAGGAAACTCCGTTATAGGCATCCCTCTTAAGGGCGTTACATTATCCATGGTTTAACTCCGGTAGTAATAAATAAATCAGAAAGATTTTAATAGGAGATTCTATAGATTTCAAGTCGTAGATTTTTTTTAAGGAGTATTTAGTGAATCATCTCTAAGGTTCAAGAAGAGAAGTGATCCAATCTCCCTCTACAAGGAGGGCGCCTTCTTTTGTGGGTGAAGAGCGATGATTCACTTGGTAAAAGATAACCTCATCAGGAATTAACCGGTATCCTATGAAGGTATCAGGCATTGGAATCTCTTTTGAAAATTCTTTATCTAGAGTCTCTTTTCTTTTTTGGAGAGCTTCTTCAGATTCTAATTTTCCTGAATGGTTGGAGGCTAAAAATGAGAGTTTCATAAAGCGAGGCATGCGGTTCCAAGATTTTTCAGCTTCAGTTCGAGAAACTTCTTCAACCGTTCCTTCTAGGGTCACTTGACGATGGGTTTTAGGAAGCCAAATGTTTAAGGAAGCCTGGGGATTGGTTTCAAAATCTTTAGCTTTACGTGTACTTTTGTGGGTGAAAAAAAGAGCCCCTTTATTTTTATCAAAATGGGAGACTTCTATCATTCGAGTATGGGGCATACCACTTGGGGAGACAGAAGCTAGTGTTCCAAACGTAAAGTAACGTCCTTCAGTTAAAGCCTTTTCCTCTTTGCACCATTGATTAATGGTTGTTATAGGATGGGACTCATTTGCAAAGAGGGTAAATGTTGCTAAAAGAAAAAACAATAATTTCATACATTCAATTTTGAAATTCATTTCTTTTTTTTTCAAGAAGTGATTTCATACATTTTATACACATCGTGTTTCGAAGATCCTCAAACCTAAAAGGAATTGGCATGAAGACAGAAACAATAGACTATAATCATGAAGGAAAAGACCTTGAAGCTTTCATTGCTTTTAATGAAGCAAAAGAAAAAGCTCCAGGGGTTTTGATTTTTCATGCATGGAGAGGAAGAGATGATTTTGTTTTAGAAAAAGCAAAGTGGTTGAGTTCATTAGGATATGTTGGGATTGCTGTAGATATGTATGGAAAAGGGATATTAGGATCCTCTCCAGAAGAAAATGGCAAACTTATGCAACCCTTTATGGATGATCGGAAGTTTCTTTTGAGCCGTATGGAGGCAGGTCTAAAGGTTGCTATGGATCATCCTCGAGTTGACAAAGGGAAAATTGGAGCAATGGGTTTTTGCTTTGGTGGGCTTTGCGCTCTTGATTTAGCAAGAAGTGGAGCTCCCATTCAAGCTACGATTAGTTTACATGGCCTTCTCACACCTCCAGACTATGCGACAAAAGTATCGGGAAAAATCCTTGTTTTACATGGACATGATGATCCGATGGTTCCTCCCGAGCAAGTTTTGGCTTTTGAAGAGGAAATGACGAAAGCAAAAGTTGATTGGCAAGTCCATGTTTATGGAAAGACGATGCATGCTTTTACAAATCCCGTTGCAAATGATCCAAAAGCGGGAACAGTATATAGCGAGATTGCTGAAAAAAGAGCACTTCAATCTGTAGAAAACTTCTTCAAAGAAGTTTACCACGCATAATACATAGTCAAAATTCCTGCGATAAAGTCGCTAGAGTTTCTTCCTGTAATGGTAAACCAAACCCCTGCAAGAAATCCAAGATGATCAGAAGGATTATACTCGAGGGCTGGAGCGCAACTTAGGTTGTCATTAGAAGGTCCTCCAACTGAGGCAATTCCTCCCGCAGGAGTTCTTCCTTTATGACCAGAAAAAGTCGTGTGATTTGCATAAGTGTAGGCTAAATCGATGGCAAGAACCCATTTTTGAGTGAAGCTAAGCTCAATAGAAGTATCCACTGCAATCCCATTCCCTGGACGGACACGACCATTTGTTCCAATTCCACCTCCATAAGCATTGTAACGATTGACTTGCACAGTTGTTGGAATGCTATAGTTTAAAGAGAATCTCCATGCGAAGGGATGATCCAGAACCCACCAAATGACTTTTGAAACGTTTAAAGAAATTGTGGTGGTATAAGCCCCAGAACCAGTTGCATCGATTCCATTTTTTGCAGGGTTCAATTTCTCATACCGTCCTGTTGGGAAACTTTCTCCGATTGATAGTCGAACAGCTGGGCGATAAGGTTCTTCTTTTAATAATTGAATTCCCCATGAAAGAGAGGTGTCTCCCCAATAAAAAGAGTCTTGGTTGGACTGAATATTATAAAACCCTTGGGCAGTAATGGTGAAATCTAGCCATGAAAACCATCCCATTTGAAAAAGGCAAAGAGGGTTGATTGTCCAAATGTCCTTAATATTAACCGATTTCCGATTTCCATTGAATTGGGCAAAAGTATTTTTGATGAAAAGATAAGGCTGAACAACAAATTGTCCTGGAGGAACATTGTTTGCACTAGGAGTAAGAAGAGGACCAGCATACCAAGGGTTAAACATCTTCCTTGCAGTATCAAAATCTCGTTGAGCTTGCTCAAGCTGTTCATCAACAGCTTTTAATGGAGGGGGATGGTCTGGAAGTTTTTGTGAAGGGAGTGGTTCAATCGTATGAGCAAAAAGCGCACTTGAAATGATGAGTAATAAAGTAAGTAGTTTTTTCATCAAAATTTCCTTAGTGTGTTGGATAAAAAAGATTCTATCGGTTAAAGAAAATAATAGGAAGAAAAAATTATTAAGGTGACATATGACAGAGCCAAGTGGTGTTGAAGGAGTTGGAGGGGTTGGTGAACCTCAACATTCTCAAGAACAAATTCAAGAATACCAAGAAAGGTATCAAAAAGGTTTTGATCTTTTTCAAAAAGCTTTTACAGATTATAACCAGCCAAAAATTGAACCCCATAAAAAGGTTCAGCTTCAAAAGGTTATGTCAGAAGCGATTCAGGTGATGAATGATACAGCTTGTGTAGCTCTTAAAAAGGGAAAACTTGAAGATGAAAAACGTTTAAATGAGAATTATGCGCAATTCATTCAGGATCCTAACCCTGAAAATCAAAAAAAAGTTTCCGATGACATCAACACGTTGAAAAAATAATCCCATAGAGGGTATCCTACCCTCTATGAACTTAAAAATGTATCCAAATGACACCCCAAAAAAAGAAAAGGTGAAGGTTGCTCCACCAACCTTCAGACATGGGGGAAACAAACTTCTTTTCATCAGCTTGGGGTGTCCGAGAAATCGGGTCGACACAGAGGTAATGTTGGGTATTCTCCTGAAAGCTGGGTATGAGCCTACCGACGCTATAGAGGAAGCTGATTATATTATTATCAATACTTGCGGTTTCTTAGAAGCTGCCCGCGATGAATCCTTAGCAACCATTGAGGAAATGTATGAGGAAAGAAAAGAGGGAGCAAAGATTATCGTTACAGGATGTATGGTTCAATCCCATGCTGGTCTCATCAAAAAGCATTTTCCCGATATTGATTACTTACTAGGTTCAGGGGATGTCGAAGGGATTTTAACTGCGATTCAAGCAAAAGAGCAGGGGAGTGCCATTACTTCAGCTAAAAGCTACTTAGAAGCAGGAGAAGTTCCTCGTCAAATTTCCACGCCGCCTCATTATGCATATTTGAAAATTGCTGAAGGATGTAAGAAACGTTGCGCTTATTGCATTATTCCTCAAATTAAGGGGCCTCTGAAGAGTAAATCTCTTGAGCAGATTGTAAAAGAATTTCGGACCCTTCGTGATCAAGGGGTTCATGAGATCATTTTGATTGCGCAAGATCTTGGAGATTGGGGAAAAGATCAAGGTTATAAGAGATCTGATGGACTCATTAAAGTATTAGAAACTCTCCTCCAAGAAGAAGGGGATTTTTGGCTGCGACTGCTTTATCTATATCCTGATGAAATTACTCATTCTCTTGTTAAACTCATGAAAAGCGATCCTCGTATTTGTCCTTATCTCGACATGCCCATTCAGCATGTGAATAATGAAATGTTAAAGGCTATGCACCGTGCAACTTCTAAAGAAGCGATTATTCGGTCACTTGAATGGCTCCGCTTAGAAATTCCAGAAATTACGATTCGAACCAGTTTGATTGTTGGGTTTCCTGGAGAAACAGAAAAGCAATTTGAAGAGCTTCTAGAATTTGTTGAAAAATATCCCATCGATAACGTCGGGATTTTTAAATATTCCAATGAGCCAGGAAGTTATGCCGCAAATCTTCCCAACCAGATTTCAGAAGAGGTCAAAGCTAAAAGGGAAAAACAGTTAGCAAAAGCTCAAAAGAAAGTGGTCCGTCGCCTTCTCAAGAAGAAAGTGGGGCAAATACTCGAAGTGGTTATAGAGGGTTACCATCCAGAGTCCCCCCTTCTAATGGTTGGACGCACGCGTGGACAATGTCCAGAAATTGATGGGATCGTTATCATCAATGATACTTCAGGAGTGGATGCTTTCGGAAAACGTTATCCCGTAAAAATTACTGAAGCCCTTGACTATGATTTAGTAGGGTTAGTTGCTAAAAAAGAATTAAAAAATCATAATAAGTGAACACTTATTTCAGGAGGTGTATAATGGAAGTTTTAGTTGAATCAACACCGGCTTTTTCGGAAAAAACCAAGTCTCATGCTTGGACCATGACTCAAGTTGTTCTAGGAAGTTTATTCCTTGCAGCTTTATCACAGGTCACTATTCCTCTTTATCCCGTTCCCATGACGCTTCAAACCTTAGGGATTTTCCTATTAGCGATTGGTCAAGGAGGAAGAAAAGCTTCTTATAGTACTCTTCTTTATCTAGGTTTTATTACACTTGGTCTTCCATTTCTTGCTGGAGGAGTCTCTAATAGCTTGTGGTTTGCCCTTCCTTCAGCAGGTTATTTGGTTGGATTTCCTATTGCATCCTATGTGATTGGAAAAATGGTTAATGCTAAAGAAAACCCCTCTTCTCTTTGGATTATGGGGAGCATTTTAGTCGGACAAATGATCATCTATACTTTAGGTGTTGCTGGCTTAACAAGGATCTTAAGTTTTGAGCAAAGTCTCATGGTTGGGTTGCTTCCATTTCTTCCACTTGCTGGAGTGAAACTATTAATGGCAGCGGGACTTGGTGGCCTTTGGATTCGCTTCAAAAAGAGATAGAAAAACGTCCTCGAGTCGGACTAGCTGCCGTAGTCATTAAAAGTGGACAAATTCTTTTAGGCAAACGGATCGGCAAGATCGGTGATGCAAGATGGGCCCCCCCTGGGGGCCACCTTGAATATGGGGAGTCTATTGAAGCATGTGCTACACGTGAGCTTCTTGAAGAAACTTCACTTATTGCAAAAACATTGATTCCTGGTCCTTATACAAACAATCTTATTGCTCCCAAAAACCAACACTATGTCACGCTGTATGTGTTTATCCCTGAATTTGAAGGGACTCTGCAATGTTTAGAGCCTGAAAAATGCGCTGGATGGGAATGGTTTGATATCGATCACCTTCCATCTCCTCTGTTATCCTCTTTCGATTCGTTTATCCAAAACGGGGGCGCTGAAACGTTGAAGACTTTGAGCATAGCGCACGCTGAGAAGGGTTAAAACTCCTAGTCCGATTAGATAGAGGGCTGGGGAGCCGACAGAGCCGGTTTGTTTAAACAGCCAAAAACTTAAGGTACAGGCGCTCGTTCCGAGAAGTTGAGATCCAATCGCGTTTCCAAAAGCAATCAACGTAAAACGGCTTTCTCTTGGGATTAAATCTTGGTAAAAGGGAGCAAGGACAACGGAGAATCCTACGCCAATGATTACAAGGATCAAGCGGATAATAGTTGCCGTTAATAGTGTCGCTCCTGAAAGGGCAGAATAGAGGGGAAAAGCTAGGATCACAAGGAGGCCTCCAAAGAAGTAGAGAAGTTTTTCTTTGGAAAAATAAAGGGCTAAAATTCCTCCTAAAGGAAGGATTAAAAAGTCAAATCCAAGAATAAGAGTATTGACTTCCATCGCTTCTGGTTTTGAAATGGTGCTAACGAGAGGAAGGTAGCCATTTAAAAGAGAGGTTAACATGTAATAGTTTGCGTAGGACAGGCCTGAAGTCAGTGCAATCACCAAAAAAGGGACCCGATATTTCCAAAGAAGAGGAAAGACGGGAACGTGTTCTTTAGGAGATATAACTTCTTCTTCAGTATAGGTGCGCATCAAAAGCCCAACACCCCCTGTTATTCCTCCAATCCAATAGAGAATGCGCCAACTCGTTTCAATCGACCCTTGGAGGCTGAGAATCGTGACACTAAGAGAAGCAAGAAGTGTTCCGAGAATTGTCGAACATCCATAGAGTCCATTGATCAATCCCCGCTTTTTTTCAGGACAAGATTCTAATACCAAAAGTGTTCCGCCTGTGGTTTCCCCGGAAGCAAAGAAGTTTTGAAAAAGACGTCCTAAAGCTAAAAGGATAGGAGCAAGATACCCAATCTTTTCATAAGTAGGAATTGATCCCATTAAAGTTGTAGTGATAGCCATTCCAAGTAGGGTAAAGATTAAGGCTTTTTTTCTCCCTCTTCGATCTCCAATTCTTCCAAAGATGAGTGAGCCCAGCGGGCGCGAAAAAAGACCGAGTGGCATGATGGCATAGGTAAGAATAAGGGCTGTAATTGGGCTAGAGTTGTGAAAAAAAAGGGGAGCAAGAAAGGGGGCTAGGAAAGCAAAAAGGGCTTTATCGTAATGTTCGAATAAGTTGCCAATACTAGCAGCTGTAAAGTTTACCCAAAACTTTTTCATATCAAATAGCTAAGAATAGCGCTGATAAGGTTTTTCCGTTTTTCATCTGATTCTTTTATCTTTTCAATCAATAGGGGGGGCGATCCTTGTTTTTTTAGGGAGGTAGGGCTTATCTCAAAATGAACTCCTGAAAGGATTACATTTCCTTTTCCCACTGTACAATGAATGATTGCAGGATGATTTTGAACATCTAGATAGGATGCTAAGATTTTAACATCGGGGTATTTTTGAGCCTCTTTAAATGCACACCCTCCGTTGTAGTAGAGGTAAAGAGCTTTTCCTTCAAAAGAGATTTCTGCAGGGTGCGTTCCTTTTTCAGAGTCATAAGAAAAGTTAGTATGAGGATAAAGGGTTCCAAATGCAGTGCCGGGGAAGAATTTTAAATCTCGGTTCTCATGAACTTCAAGAGCTGTTCCCTTTTCAAAAATAATCTCATCAGCACCGAAGTAGGCTCCAGCGCAAATTCCAAGGTAACTTCCTCCCTCTTCAACAAAGTTTCGGATTTTTGCAGTTCCCTTTCCTCTAAGATTACGGTCATAGGGGATATCGCGCCCTCCCGGGAAAACAATGAGCTTTGTCTCTTTCTCCCATTCTTTTTCTTTTAAAAAAACATGGTCAACGACTTCGACTTGCTTCGAAACTTTTCTTAAGGTTCTCAAGGTTTCAGATAGAGAAAAGGTGCTGACACCTTCACCAGCATACACTAGGATTCTCATTCAAAAATCCTTTGAAAATTCAATTTTTCTCCTGCAAGAACATAAGCAACACTTTTGATACCTTTCGTTTTCTTCATTAGGGTATTGTAATAGCTTTGGTAATTGGAAATCGGTTCATTAGGCAGGGGAGCTCGAAGCCCTAAAAAGGTTAAATCAGCATCAGTTGAATACTCGGAAATATGGCCATAAAAGTCTGTTGTTGCATCGATATAGGGTTTAAAGCGGAGATTTTTAAAGCGTAAAACGGAATGATATTTTTCAAAGAGTTTTGACATGTGGAGACGGGCAGCTTCATTTTTGACTAACGTTTTAATCGTAATTGCTGCTTCTGGCCACATTTTCCCCGATTGAAGAATATGAGAAAGGGCTAATGAAAGCTCAAAATTCGAATGATATTGACCTCCCCACCAAAGATCGATATGTTTATCTTTTGTCTCAATAGAGAGAGCTGAATTTGTAGGATCACTCTTGATGATGATGAGGTTTTTCTGAAGCTCATATGAGGCTTTAATCAATTCACAAAAAGCTCCAAAGTTTTCAGCGGGAGGTTTCAAAATGATCGTATTTGGCTGAAGGGGACCTAATCCATAGTTTTGAACAATGTTATGGGTTCCTAGTGTTGAAGTTTCGTGTGCATTGATATGGAAAAAACAAGAGATGTCCCTCTTATGAAAATATTCTTCAAATGTGGTTTGAGTCACTTCTAATTTTTCAGCGTTTTCTAACGTTGCTCCATAGGTTAAAAATCCCTTGGACTGATTAAGTGCATGGGCAAAATTGATCACTTGGGAGTCTTTAAGTTCTGGATCGATGATTGCTAAGATATTTGGGCGCCAGCTACGAGGATTTTTCTTAATATGAACAAGCTTATTTGTTGCTGTAGATGCAAAAAAGGAAAAGATGCTGTAACGGATATCATCCCAATTTCCTTTAAGTTTTCGTTTTGTTGTCCAAAAGCCCAATGCAATGACAGCCATTACGATGATAAAGGCCCATCCAGCATTGATCATAAACATACTAACCAAACAAGCGATCGTTCCTATTAGAGAGACCATCATTGGAGTCTTAAATAAAGGACGCCAGCTGGGATTTTGGATAAACGATTCAAAAAAGGCGACGAAGTTTAATAGTCCATAGGTCATCAAGCAAACCATCGATAAAATGGGAAGCAAATGGTTCATATCGGTGAAAAGGGTCAAAAAAGTTGCCAAACAGATGATCAGAACACCTGGAGCTAAGGGGCTTTTTGAAAAGAATGAAGGGAGGATTTTGTCTTTTGCAAGAGAATATAATGTTCTAGGTGCAGTAATCATACTCCCAAGAGCACTTGAAAGAGTTCCACCCCATACACCTAAAATAAAGAGAAGGCTGATTTTAGAAACATAATAGATGATCATAGGATGGGACCTTAAAAGAGATCCAGGGACTTGAAATGAAAGGAAGACCGATAGAGAGGCATAAGCGATATAAGCGGTTACAACGGCTGCCATGGTTCCAATAGCAAGAGATCGTGAAGGGTTTTTTAGATCTCCAGACATTGCCATTCCCGATTCAATTCCCGTTGTTGCAGGGAAAAAGAGAGCAAAAGCTGCCCAAAAAGTAATGGTTGTCGTTGAGGGAAGAGCGGTAACTGTTTCGGGGATTTGAGAGCCCCCTCCCATAAATACAGAGATGATGGCTGCAAGGACAACACAAAAAATGAGCCCTTGGGTTTTAAGGGCAAAATCGACGGGGAATAAGGCAACAATCGCAAGGCCAGCTAAAGTGCAGAGCTCTAAAAAGGTCAAAGATAAATGAGGAATGAGTTCTTGAAGGGAAAGAGCAAATCCAGAAACACAGACGGCGATTGTTGTCAGTTGGGAGAGGGTTAAAAGAATTCCAATCGCACTTCCAAATTCAACACCTAGAGATCTTGAGATAATATAATATGATCCTCCAGATCCTACCTTCATATTGGTCACAATCGAAGTCATGGAAAGCCCCGTTAAAAAGAGGATCGATGATGACATCATGATGATAAGGGTCATCTTAGGAAGGCCAATATGCCCAGTGATCCAGCCCAGGCGCATAAAAAGAATCACGCCAAGCATTTGAAGGACACTGGGTAAATAGACTCCAGAAAAAGTCCCAAGTCCTTCGGCTTTTCCTTCTCCCCTTGCAGGAAACCAAGTGTTAAAAGGTCTCTTAATGAGTTGCAGCAAAGTCACAAACCATTTTTTTAATATCTTGAGTTCTAGTATATCAAAAAGTGTTGAATATGGAAAAGGCGACATTTGCAGCAGGTTGTTTTTGGGGGGTTGAAGAGGCTTTTGATGGTGTCAAAGGAGTCGATTCAACACGCGTGGGTTATGCTGGGGGAAATAAGCCTAATCCTACCTATAAAAATGTTTGTTCTGGTGATACAGGGCATGCGGAAGTTGTAGAAATTCTTTTTGACCCTAAAAAAATTTCTTACGAAGAACTTTTAAAGATTTTTTGGAAGATTCATGATCCCACAACGGTTAATCGTCAGGGACCCGATGTAGGAACGCAGTATCGTTCTGCTATTTTTACTCACTCTTCTGAGCAAGAAAAGATTGCAAAAGCTTCAAAAGAAAAAATCGCTAGCCAGTATGATCAACCGATTGTAACACAAATTCTTCCTGCTACAACATTTTATGAAGCAGAAGAGTATCATCAAAAATACTTTAAGAAGCATTAATAAGATTTTAGACGCTTATTTTTTCCATATTTGTAGTCGATACTGACCTTTCCTGGCCCAGAAAAAAAGAGCCATAGGAACATCAGTCCATAAAGAACTTCTGGAAGATAAAGAAAGTTTTCAAGAGACATGATCCCCACATGATGGGCAATACTAGCTGTTCGATCTGTTACGATAGCCATGATCATAATCACAAAAAGAACAAAAGAGGCGATCGTTGTTAACAACCCCACTAAGATTAAAAACCCACAAAGCAGCTCTAAAAAAGGAACCAAGTAAGCATTAAACTCAGAAAAGGGAATATGAGCATCCTTCAGTGTTTTAAGAAGATTTGCATGTTGTTTTGAGTCAAAGATTTTAAAAAATCCTGAGAGGATAAAGAAAACCCCTATAAAAATCCGCACAATAAGAATAGGAAACCACTCAGCTTGGCGTTTATTATACCCTAACTTTGCAAAAAACTGATACATCATCATCATCCTTTTCTTTACCCATAATCTCAAATGGGATTATTGACAACTTTTTCCTTAGTGTAATAAGGGGGGATGGTTTAGATAGATTGTTAATCTTGTGCAAGGTAAGTATCTATTCGATTATGCCAACCTTTAAGCCATCTCTTTTCATTCCTTTCCGGTGGGGAATTTTGAACTCGTTCCTCAAGGACAATTTTAGCTGATTGCACAAAATCAACAAGAGGTTCATTAGAAGAAGGAGGCATACCTCTTAATACTTGAAGTAAGCCCCAACCTTGTCCTTTATAGGTTTCATTTAAAGAGATTCCATCCCCTTTAAAATTTAAATAGTCGATGATAGCGTATAAGCCTTTTGTATCTTCTGATAAACATTGATAAATCGCTGTAATCTGTTTCTGCTCTGTTTCTGAGCAATGCGATAAGATTTTAGAAAATGCTTTATTCAAGCGGTTAACAATAAAAATAGCTTGAAGATGTCTTGTATCAAATAGAAATTGGCGCAAAGCTTTCATCTCAGGACTTTGAATGTCGTGATAAAATTCTTCTTGAGAGTTCCAAGGACACTCTTTGTTTGTACTTAGCCAGCTTGGTAGTGTGACTCCAGATTCTTGAAGAAAAATGAGTAAGTCAGGAAAAGTTTCTTGAAAGCGCTCTTTTTTATCTTTTGGATACCAGATAAAATGGCCGATTCCTAAAGATGGAAAGCTCTCCCCTTTATTCCAATGAGTTAACCCTTCGAAACTTCCTCCACATTCATTTTTCCATATCTTTTCCCCAATAATTTGAGCCTCTTCATTAGAGATGGTAATCGTATAGGTCGAAGCTGAAGCAACTAAAGAGAGGAAAATAAGTAGATTGAAGATGAATTTTTGGGTGTTCATATTAATCTAATCTATTAAAAATCCATCATAAAATCAACGTTAACCCCAAATCCTCAGAACTCCAAAACCTAAAATCTTGGACCGGAAAGGATCAATTTTGTAAGCTTATTCTACACATTAATATTATGGAGAATAAGTTATGAAATTAGTATATGAAGCGCTGACTAAAAATTATGCAAATTTTAGTGGTAGGGCTTGTCGGAAAGAATATTGGCTATATACGTTATCGGTCTATCTATTTCAGACGGCGGGAAGCCTTTTTAAAGCTTTTCTCCCATTGCAGATTTTTTTTGGTCTCTGTTCCCTACTTCTTATCATTCCTGGACTGGCAGTAGCTTTTAGACGTCTTCATGATATTGGAAGAAGTGGTTGGAACCTTTTATTTATTTTTCTACCAGTCATTGGTTGGATCGTTTTGATTGTCTTTTATTGCAAGAAAGGTGAGAGTGGAACCAATAAATATGGTCCTAATCCTTTAAGTGATGAAATAGTTACAGCATAATGCCGATATGAAAAAGTTGCTTTGGGCTTTTCTTCTTTCTTTGGCTTTTTTCCCTTATCAGTTATCAGCAGGTTTCTTTGATTGGTTTTATACTTCTCCTGATAAAGTTTCCCAATTTGAGTGTCCCCATCACTGTGGCGTTTGGGGAACAGAAGGGGTGCGCCAAGTCGAATGGAAAGCACTTCTCGTAATGTGGGAACTTGATCGGTTTGCTCATGCTATACAAGACATCCCTTTTCCTTATCAAAACGTGCCCCGGAAAATTGATGACCCATGGGTGGATAAGTTTAAGAAGGAAGGACTCTCTTTAGAAGTTCGTATAGCTACAAAAAATGTCCTTAAACCTAGGTATAATAGGGCTTTTTACTTAGAAGAAGAACGTTGGGATGGTTGTACTGAGGACTGGTGGGCCTCTTGGCATAAAGATCAAGAGGGAAATGATGAAGGGATAGAGCTTTTTAGTGATCTTAGACTATATGAAAACAATAAAAAGTTTGATTCCTATGATATTTCCTTTCAATTTGACTCCATGAGCAAAGTTCAAGATTTTTGTTTTAGTGTTCAAGTCACTCTTAAAGATCGACTATTAGATGATTCGTGTTATTTTTGGTCTTGTTATGATCAAGAAGCGATAGATGTGATTAAAACGCATAAGCGAATCACCGAAATAATCGATGGACGGGTAAAAGAGAATGAAAAATTCATTCAACGATTTCCACTTGATTATAGAATGGAAAAGTGGTTGGAAAAGAGAGAGGAGCTCGCAAAGGACCATGAAACGAATAATAGAGATTTAGAAGAGGCTAAAAGAATAAGAGAAAATTTGAAAGTCACAATAGATAGAATTCGCACATCTATGGACCTTTATTATCCACGGATTGAAGCTCGGCTTGGAGATGTGAAACACGCTTACTGCTTTATCTTTGATCATTGTATTGCTCATCACAATGCCCCAGAAGCTTACTATCAGCGCGCGCTTTATCATTATTCTGAGGGGCTGAATATCAATTGCATTGAGGATATCAAAAAGCTTATCGAGATGACTCCTCCAGAGATGCTTACCGAAAAAATGCAAGCAAAGCTCGAATTTCGAAAGGGAAAAGCCGAATGTGAACTCGATCTTTTTGAAGATGCAATCTTGACTCTATCCTCTTATATCGAAAATCATCCCCGTCATCGACAAGCGTATCTAGAACGTGCCATTGCATATTTTGAAACAGGAGATTTTCACCAAGCTCTCCAAGATTTTGCAGAAACAGGATTTCAACATGATCCAATACCTCCATCCATGCTGGATGAACTCGAATTCTCAACAGGCTTAGTAAAAGGGTTAACAATAGGGGGAGGAGAGTCGATTGCTGATTTTGTTCCTTCAGCTATCTCTAGTCTTAGTGGTCTTTCGCACGGAATTATTTCCTTTACCCTTTCTCCTCAGGAAGTTTCTCGAGAGTTCTACCAAGCTTGTAAAAATGTTATAGAGGTGATCAAAGATAATGGTTTAATAGAAGTGTTAGAACCCTTTTTTCCAGAAATCCAAGAACTCAATAATAACCATGCTCTTTCCTATATCCGGCAAGGGGAGTTAGTGGGGCATTTAGTTGGGCGATTTGGTGCTGAAGTTCTTTTGATTAGAACTGGAGTTAAAGGAATAACAGCCTATCGGGACCTTCGACAGGCAAATGCCATTTTGACTCTCAAAAAAATGTCGACGTCTGCATTAGCTGAACAACAAATAGTCACACACTCAAGAAAATGGTGGAGCAAGACCAAACCTATTATCAATGAACTAAAAGCAAAAAAGGGTGCTAAAATAGATGTTGAATTGTTCAGAGCTTTTCGTAACCAGTGTTTATCAGAAGCTCAAATTCGCAGAATTCTTCATCATGCTGGTTATGAGACTTTTCCTAGACCTAAAGGTGTCCCAGTTAATTGTATTGTCGAGATTTCCGAGAAAAAAGGGGGAATGAGATTTAGAAAGCTAGGAACAGTAGAGGATGAGTGCATTCTTATTCGTGTTATGCCAGGTAATCCCAAAAGTCCTTACCCGGTGCAAAGAAGTCCTTATGTAGTTCAAAGAAAAGGGGATAGTGCAATTTCTAAGTCAGGAAAATTTGTTAAATTAGATAGTGAAGATGCTCATATTCCACTTGATCAATATGAGTTTAAAGGTTGGTATGATTAAGCAAAAAAAGAGTATTTCAGAGTTTTCATGGTTGATTGAGAAGATTTATCGTATTTCAGATTCAGATTATCAGAATCGAATTTGGGTAAAACATGAAGACTTAAACATTATTGATTCATATGACGATACAACGATGTATTTTATTGAAGATGCAGAGAGTATAATAAAAGGAAGTGATTCCGGACGTATTTATATGACTGATTCACAATATAGAATGCTAAAAAATCTGTTTGAAATTGTAGAGAATTATGATTGTGATCAAAATCGTCCAATATCTGATGAAGAGATTTGTAAGGATCCCAAGTGGCATGAGATTAGAGAGTATGCTAAGAGGGTTTATGATGAATTGACGAAAGAGGGAAGTAGAGATGGAATCAAGAATCGATAAGACTGAATTTCTAGAAAAATTGCAACCTCTTGAGCAAACCGTAATTGAACATAGAGATCCGTTTCTCAACGAAGAGGAGCTTTTTAGGATTTCGTATGAAAGACTTCTAGATAGGTTAGGAAAATTTGCTCAAAGAAATAGTCCCTCAGAATGGGATAGACCAAGGGAGAATTGGGAGTATATCTTTGCAGAGATAACCTATACTTTTTCTGAAACTGTAGATCTATTTGTCAATGAGGAAGATATTCATGATACTGAATTACCTCCTTATAGAAGTTATCTGCATGATCATCAAGCAGAGTCACTGGTTCAATTATATCAAATGATAAAGGAATATGAGTATGAAAATCTTGTAGCTATCCAAGAGCGGATTGGGGTAGAAACAATTAAGAAAATAAATAAGCCTTTTCATAAGAATAATCCAAAGTCTATTTTCCCTTACTGTGGGTTGAATAAGATTGTTTCTTTCGATCCTGAATGGAATAAGATAAGGGTGTTTTCCCAAAAACTGTGGAATGATTTTGTATTTAATGGGCTAAGAGAGTGTTAATGAAGCATTTTTTTTGGATTCTCTTTTTTCCTTTTAGTCTTTTTGGATCACATGTCATCAACGATGCTGTCGTAAAAGTTTTCTCGACGGTGAAAGAATATGATTATGCGCGTCCTTGGGCGTCTCCATCAATGTTCCGAGCGACTGGTTCAGGATTTATTATTGAGGGAAATCAAATCATTACAAATGCCCATGTTGTTGCTAATGCTGCTTTTATTGAAGTGCATACCGCTCGAAATAGAAAGAAATTTGAAGCAAAGGTGAAAATGATTGGGCATGATTGTGATTTGGCTTTGTTAGAGGTAGATGACCCCTCCTTTTTCGATGGGAAAGTTCCTCTTCATTTTTCCAGCGAGATTCTTCGTGGAGAAGAGCAGGTTCAAGTTTATGGATTTCCAATTGGAGGAAATGAGTTATCGATAACGCGAGGGATTGTTTCCCGGATAGAATTATGGAAGTATGCTCATTCAGGGGAAAAGCTTCTCATCTCTCAAATTGATGCTCAGATTAATCCTGGGAATAGTGGGGGACCTGTCATTGCTGATGGAATGGTTGTTGGGATTGCCCACCAGGGACATAAAACGAGACAAAATATTGGATACATGATTCCCACTCCCATTATCCTCCATTTTTTAGATGAGCATCCTCAATCCTATGAAGGATTTCCGTGTTCTTCGTTTTCCTATCAACAAATGGAAAATGAAGGACTTCGAAGTTATTATGGTCTAGAAAAAGGGGATGGAGGAGTTCTTATTAGGGATGTTCCTGAAAATCACTTTTTACATGACTTTTTACAGAAAGGGGATATTCTCCTTGAAGTCGATGAATTCCCAGTAGACGCTTTGGGGTTGATCTTTTTCGAAGAGGTGGATCTCACACTTCCTTTTCAGTTTTTGATTATGATGAAAAATTTTAGGGATCCTATTTCCCTAACAGTTCTTCGAGGTGGGGAGAAAGTAGAACTTAAAGGGTTCGTAGATCACATGAAAAAAGGGGGACGGTTGGTTCCTCATGATATTTTTGAAAAAAAACCGACTTATTATATCTATGGAGGATGTGTTTTCCAACCTCTGAATGGGAATTTGATTCGAGACTCTTTACCACTGATTGATTTTTTACACTTTGCTTTAAGAGGAAAAATTCATAAAAATAGGGATGAGATTGTTGTTTTGACCTCAGTTTTAGATGATCAGGTCAATGCAGGATATCAAGATATTGAATACAAAGTGATCGATCGAGTGAATGGAAAAAAAATTGCAAATTTGAGAGATATGATTACAACGATAGAAGAATGTCGAGATCCCTTTGTTGTGATAACAACTCTTGATGATTTTGAAATCATTTTAAATCGAGAGCATGTAAAAGAAAGGGAGAAAAAGATTTTAACCCACTATTTTATCACGAGTAACCGGTCAGAAGACTTAAGATGAAGTATTATATATATTTATGTTTTTTCTTTTGCACTTCTTGTTTTGCAGGGGATCATTCATTCGGAGGAACCTCTGATCAAAGACATCAAGAAATGGGAGAACACTTTATCGAGAAACAATCTGAAGTTTCTTGGTGGAATAGCCCCTATTTAACGGGAGATTGGTGGGGAGGGCGTTCGAAGCTTGCTAGCGATGGAGTTACGGTTGGAATGTCTTATGTTACTGATATGGCTGCAAATGTTTCTGGAGGAAAGGCAAAAGGATTTGCGTATGCGGGATCTTTTGGTCTAGATGTTTCTGTTGATATCGGCCGTTACACAACATTGAAAGGTCTCTCTTTTTATACCTCAGTTGTATGGAGAACAGGTACAAGCTTAAGCGCTGATAAAATTGGAAATCAGTATCCCGTTCAGCAAGTGTATGGGGGACAAAATATTCGCCTGAATGAATTTTATCTAAAACAAGAACTTTTTAATAAATATCTGATCTTCAAGGGGGGAAGACTGAATGGGGGAAATGATTTTCTCCAGTCAGAACTCTATTATAAGTTTATGAATAATGGTTTTGATGGAAACCCCATTGCGGTGTTTTTTAATGGTCCATTTACTGCATATCCCAATGCAACTTGGGGTGTCTTAATGGAATTCCGCCCTTATTTCAAACGGATTTTAGCTAAGTTTGCTGCTTATGTTGCGCAAGATGATGTTGCAGATAATAAGTATCATGGACTGAATTGGTCTTTCAATGGATCTGATGGGACACAATTGATTACGGAATGGTCCTATCAAGTGAATCAACTCAAAGAAGACACGGGATATCCTGGTAATTATCGCGCTGGTTATTTTTACTATACCGATAGCAAAGGCGAGAAATATTTAGGGGGGCATTATCATGGGAATAGTGGCTACTATTTTTTGATCGATCAAATGATTTACCGTCATGGAGGACCTGAAACCGATCGAGGATTAACACCCTTTATTGCCCTTCTTTTTGCTCCAAAGGATCGTAATCTTCTTCCTTTCTTCATCACTTCAGGGTTGGTCTATAAAGGGCTTTTTGCTTCTCGCCCTAAAGACTATACAAATCTTGGTTTTATCTATGGCAAATATAGCACTGATATGCGTAAAGCACAGGAAATTGCTAAAAGGACGCATATGATGCCATCCTATGGGAATCGACCTCAAAATTTTGAGGCCCTTATTGAACTCAACCATTGGTTTCAAGTGAATCCTTGGCTGATCATTGTTCCTGATTTACAATATATCATTAATCCTAAGGGATTCGGAACAATTAAAAATGCTTGGGTAGTTGGAGCTCAGATCAGCATTACTCTATAGAGAACACTATAGCTAAAACAGTTTAAAATTGGGTTTAGCTATATCTAATGTATTTTGAAACCTGATTGTTTGAGGAGGGGTTCGAGAATCGGAGCTCGGCCACGGAATATTTCAAAGACTTCCATGGGGTGACGACTTCCTCCAAATTCAAGAAAGGTTTTTTTAAACTTTATCCCTACTTCTTTGAGGGAGTCCCAATCCTCTTCGACTTCCATAAAAGCTTGAAAGGCATCAGCACTTAAAACTTCGGCCCATTTATAACTATAATACCCTGCGGCATATGAATTCCCGCCAAAAATATGATGGAAGGAACAAAGAAAACGGTCTTCATCCAGACAAGGAAGATGTGAGGTTGTTAAACAGGTATCAAACCAGACATCAAACGGGGTTATTGTGCTGTAAGGATCATAGTCATGATGGATAGCAATATCGCAAAGAGAGTATTTCAGTTGCGAAAGCATATTGAATCCTGAGTTATAGATACGGGCAGAAATTAATTTATCCATGAGGACTTCTGGAAGAGGCTCTCCTGTTTGATAATGGGAAGTGATTTGGCCGAGTGTTGGTTTATGGTAACACCAATTCTCCATGAATTTGCTCGCCATTTCTATTCCATCCCATTCAATTCCATTAGTTCCAGAAACGGATCCGATATTAATTTTTGTGAGCATATGTTGAAGTGCATGACCAAATTCATGAAAAAGAGTCTCAAGTTCACGAAATGTTAAAAGAGGAGGGGCATCCCCAATCGGGGGGGTAGAGTTACAGACGATATATGCAATAGGAAGTTGGAGCTCTCCATCTACAATAGTGCGATTTAAACAAGTATCGGTCCAAGCTCCCCCACGCTTGGAATGAGGGCGAGAAAAAGGATCAAGATAAAAGGAAGAAAGCTGGTCTCCTGATTCGTCGTAAATGAGATAGTAAGTGACATGGGGATCCCAAATGGGGGGTTGGATCTCAGGTTTTACAATCGTAACTCCAAAGAGCTTATGACAAAGGTCAAAAAGGCCTCGAAGAACTTTTGGCAGCTGAAAATAAGGTTTAATTTCCTCTTCAGAAAGATGGTAACGCTCTTCCATTAAACGCTCGGACCAATAGCTATAATCCCAAGGCATAAAGGGTTCTCGAAAGCCTGCTTTTGCAGCAAAAAGCTGGACTTCAAGAAGATCCTCTCTACCCGTGATCCAACTGGCATCACGCAATTTTTCAAGGAAGCGATAAACTGTTTCAACATTGGGAGCCATTTTACTTGCTAAACTTAGTTCTGCAAAAGTTTCATATCCCAAAAGATTAGCTTGTGATTTTCTTATTTGAAGTTGCTCTTGAATATTTGCAGTATTGTCATAAGGTCCATTGGAGGCTTTTTGTATTTGGGCTCGGTAAATGAGCTCACGCATTTCTCTGTTTTTACAGTGGCGAAGAATAGCCAAATAGACAGGATTGGAAAGAGTAATCTTCCAAGGGCCTTCTTTAGGAGAGGATGGAGGATCATCATCTTTACGAGTTAAGTTATAGGATTCCGATGTGAACTTTAAAATCGATGGAGAAACCCCCTCTAATTGTTTCTTATCAGTCACAACCAAGGAATAATTTCTGGTCGCATCTCTCATGTTAGAAACATATTGACTTTGAAGCTCACTTTGCCGATAGATCAAGCCATTAAGCTCATCAATATCATCAGGAGGGAGATCAATTCCTTTTAGTTTTGCCTCGCGCAAACGAAGTTCTATGGTTCGCTTTTGGGCAGGGGAATAAGTAGCCCATTCGCTTCCCCCTTGCAGCGCTTGAAAAGACTTAAAAAAGGAACGTGATTGTTTAATCCGTAGATCTAGCTTATTAATCAAAGGTTCGACACGGCTCCATTGTTCTCTAAGGCAAGGAGAATCTTTCACAAGTTTTAAATGCCGCATAGGTCCAACAACGCGGTGAATTTTTTCTTCTATTTCTTCTAAGGGGAGTGCAATGGTTTCCCATGAGGGATTTTCAATCATCTCCAGACGTTTTATTTGAGGAAGAATGTCTAAAATAAGAGCGTGGATCGCTGGGAAAAAATGATCAGGATCAATTTTATCAAAAGGGATTAGCCTCTTATAATAAAGAAGAGGGTTTCCAATTTCTTCATGAACTGCAACTTGATGGGTATCTGTAATCACGGTAAAGAATTTTAATAAGATTGACGTTGATGTCAATTGACTTTTTCAGGTTCGATTGCTAACGTGTGAAATTATTATTTATTTAAGAGGAGTCCATGGCTCGACAAGACGAAGAAATCGTCATTCAAAAGCATCATCACCATTGGAAGATGCGGCTTTTGGTTGCAATCATCATGCTTGGCCTATCTTTTATCGGACTTGTTGTCTCAGATTTCAGGCAAAATGGAGCGTGGAATTATTGGCGGTTCATGGTTCCAGTTTTTGCTGTTTTGTGTTTATTTCTTTCTTGGTATCTCCGTCATAAGCAAAAAATTATGACATCAACAACGGTTTGGCATGAACTGGTTCAATGGTTTGGGCTTGCTTTGACAGTTTATTTGATTTCAATCTTTGTCAATATTGGATTGATGGGACGTTTTGAAGCAGGTCTTGTTGTTTTAACGCTATTAGCGCTAAACATTTTTATTACAGGAATTTATGTTGAAACGACATTTTTTGTTATAGGCATTCTTCTAGGGCTTTTTGCAGCAGCAGCAGCTGTACTTGCCGCCTATATTTATACAATTATGTTACCTCTAACCATTGGAGTTGCAGTATTGGTCATATGGCTCGCACGAAAACGCTTTTAGTTTTATTTCTTTTGATTCTAGTTGGATGTGGACGTGTTCATGAACACACCCTTCGTGAAGGAGCTCGTGCTAGAGCGGAAACCGAGAGTGTCCCAGGAAAAGCTGATGAAGTAGGGATTTGGGTAAATCGTCACGAACCGATTCGTTCTGTAATCATTGGAAATGATAAGTCTCATATGGGGGCACTTTACGTCTATGATCTTCAGGGGAAATTTGTTCATCGGTCTCCTTATCTCAATAGACCTGTTGGAGTGAGTATCCGGTATGATATCCCGCTTTCAAATGGAAAAGTAGTGGATGTTGTAGCATGTGGTATTCGGAGTACAAATGAAATCAAAGTCTTTTCTATTGACCCTGCGACAAGAGAGCTTACAGATATTACAACTGAAGAAGGGATTTCATCAGGATTTGAGCGCGATACCTATGGTCTATGCCTTTATAAAAGGGCGAGTGATGGGAAGCTCTTTGCTTTTGTTTCTCGTAAAGAAACCGATGATCTTCATCAAGTCCTTCTTGAAGATGATGGAAAGGGAAAACTAAAAGGAACGTTGATTCGAAAGTTTGGTAAAAAAGATCAGAAAAGTTTTGTCGAAGGGATGGTTGCTGATGATGAATATGGTTACCTCTATTGTTCAGATGAACAAAATGCCATTTTAAAATATTATGCCGATCCCACCATACAAAAAGACCCTTTTATTCAATCTTTTGGGGTAGCAGATGGAATCCGTGGAGACCGTGAAGGGCTGGCTCTTTATAAGATGAGTAAAGGGCAAGGGTATCTTATCGTTTCAAGTCAAGGTGACTCGACTTTTAAGATCTACCAAAGGGCTGGAAAAAATAAGTTTGTTAAAACGGCTGTTGCTCATGATGTTTGGAAAACAGATGGGATTGCTGTTACAGCACAAAGCATTCCTCCCTACTATCCTACAGGGGTTTTTGTTGCCCATAATGATAAAAAGAATAACTTTGTTATTTTCGACTGGTACTCTTTTTCAAGATTAAAGCCTTAAAACTTCGAGTTAGAAACCTAATCGTGGTTGAGCTTATTTTCAACGATATTGCCATCTTCCATATGGACAATCCGATCGGCAAAGTCAAAAATACGAGAATCGTGGGTGACCACGATGAGCGCGCGGTTTTCCTTATCGACAATATCACGTAAATGATTCAGAACAAGCATCCCATTTTCGTGATCAAGGGCACTTGTTGGTTCATCGCAAACAATGAGTCGTGGATTATGGATCACTGCCCGTGCAATTGCAACGCGTTGTTGCTGCCCCCCAGAAAGTTGCTTAGGATAGGTATTCATTTTATCCTCTAATCCAAATTGGATGAGGCGCTCTTCAGCATGTTTAATCGCTTCTTTTCGATCCATATTGTTGAGAAGAAGAGGAATCGCTACATTTTCTGCGTTCGAAAGCATAGGAATAAGATTAAAGGCTTGGAAAACATACCCAATATTTTCTCCTCGAAACTTCGTTTTTTCTGCATCAGAAAGGGTGTCGATGTTTTGGCCAAAAAGAAAACACTCTCCATCATCATGGCTGAGGATCCCAGCAAGAATTGAAATCAGAGTGGTCTTTCCTGAGCCAGAAGGACCTACTAACATCAAAAGCTCTCCAGATTTAACTTCTAGATTAATCCCATGAAGGACTTCAAAGCGGAGATTTCCTTCTCCAAAAGACTTTCTAATTTTTGAGCATTTGACAGCTATTTCCATTCCTATCCCTTAAAGACAATTGCAGGATCAAGGCGATAGACTTTATAAAGGCCAATCCACGCCGAAAATCCAGTGATTGTAAACATGGTGATTCCAGAAATCACATAGAGTTGCCACATGAGAAGAAAAGAAAGATCACTATTCCGTGAAAGAAATCCGAAAAGAGCAGCAGCTCCAATCCCTAAACCCCATCCAATAAATCCGACCCAAACCGCTTGCAAAAGAACCATTTTTGTGAGGAGGCGATTGTTAGCTCCCATCGCTTTAAAAGTTCCAAGATAGCGAAGATTATCCAAGATAAAATTATAGAAGGTTTGCCCCGAGATGGCCATCCCGATGATAAAGCCTAAAAGGACAGCCATTCCAAAGTTTAAAGGGATCCCGGTGTTTTTCATGTAGTATTCGATCGTGAGACGTTTAAATTGAGAGCTTGTATAGGCTGTGAGTCCCGGGAGGGATTGAATGCTAGCGCAGAGTTTTTCTGGGGAAAGACCTGGTTTTGCTTTCACCAAAATAAAAGAGAGAAGTTTCCTTTCGTAGGGTGCAAAGGAGGTTGCCCTTGCATAGGTGGTATAAATCACAGGCTGGGATTGAAAGGTGCGCGTTGATTTGCAGATTCCCACGACCTGGGCTCTGTGGTCATTGATTTCTATTGTTTCCCCCACTTGCAGGGGAATGCCATTTTTTCCGTTGGAAGAAAGCTTTCCATCTGCTCCGACTTTATTGACAATGATTCCATCGGTTTTTCTCAGATCTAAGACACTTCCTTCGAGCATTACTGGAGGTCCTCCAATCAGCGAAGCTTCATCGATTCCAATGACATTACAGATTTGAAAGTTTCCACTTTGTAGACGGGCTTTTAAAAGCCCCTTATAGAAAGGAACAGCCCACTCGACCCCATCGATTCCTCGCACCAAATAGAGTTGTGTCGCACGTAAAGGTTTAGTATCTTCAATAAACTGTACTTTTTCATCCATCACCCAAATATCTGGTTGAGAAGTATCCGTAATAAAACCAAATGTTCGAGCCATTAACCCTACGAAGATGGCAGCTTGTTGTACAATAATGAAAGAAGCAAAGCTTAAACCTAAAACAATACCAATAAACTTTGCTTTATCCCCAATCAAGATTTTTAATGAGAGGAGAAGCATCTACCAATCTCCTCCGAGTGATTTATAAAGGGCCACTCGATTTGTACTGAGGGATTGCTGACTTTCGACAAGATTATTTTCTGCAAAAACAAGGGTACTGTCAGCATCTAAGAGTGAAGAGAAATCAACAAGCCCACTCAGATACTGGTCGCGGGTGAGAACATAACTGCGCCGTGCTGCTTCAACCTGCTTTTCATAGCGATGAACGCGCTCTTCTTCTTTATAGTAAGCTACTAGGCGATTTTCAACATCTTCAAGGGAAGTAAGAATCGTTTGCTCATAGTTAAGAAGTGCTTGCTCCTGTTTTGCATTTTGAGCACGGATATTTGCACGGATTCTTCCAAAGTAGATAATGGGCCAATCGATATTGGGTCCAAGCGACCAACTCCTACTTTTAGCTTTGAACCAGTTATTTGTTTGATTACTCTCAAATCCAAAAGAGCCTATAAGTGAAAAACGGGGGAAAAGATCAGCGATTGCTTCACCAACATTTGCAGTAGCTGCTGCAAGGATTCTCTCTGCTTTTCTGATATCTGGACGGCGTCGGAGGAGATCAGAGGGAAGCCCAATGGGGATAGGAGTATCGCTGACAGGAATTGTTCCTTGCTCTTCAAAATCTACATGAAGACTCTCCGGAGTTTTGCCGAGCAAAACAGCCAAACGATGAAGGCTTTCTCTGTAACTCGTTTCAAGAGTGGGAAGGAGGGCTTGAGATTCTTCTAAGTTTACCGCAACTTCTTGAGGAGATAATTCGCTATCGAGTCCTGCAACAAAGCGAACCTCAGCAAGTTCAAGAAGTTCTTTTTGAATATAAATATCACGTTTTGAAAGGGCGATTTTTTGTTGAAGCCCTCGGATTTGGATGTATGTGGCCGCAATTTCACTGAGGAGAGTGATGTAAACATCGCGCGCGCTATTCACTTCGGCTTCATAGGAATAATAGGCGCCTTCTTTTGCACGCCGCCTTTTCCCAAAAATATCGATTTCCCAACTTGCATCAAAGCCCACTTTATAGAGGGTTTGTAAAGGGGGACCGAGAAAGCTGGAATCAAAAAGGTTTTGGCTAATTCTTGTTCTTCTTTGCTCTGCTGTCAAATCGATTTTTGGATAGAGTTCAGCAGCCTCGATTTGATATTCCGCGCGAACTTGATGGATTTTTTCAACGGCGATTTTTAAATCAAGGTTTTGAGAAATTGCTTCATGAATCAAAACGTTTAAGAGGGGATCATTAAAAGTTGTCCACCACTCCTTTAGCTCAGAAAGGTCGATCTCTTCTTTATCGTGAGGTTCATGATAGGATGAAGGAAGAGCTACTTCAGGTGTTTGATAATTGGGACCTACTGCACAACCAGTTAGAGCAATAAGAACAAGGGATTTAAAACCTTTCATTTGCTGGGAGTCCTTTGATATAAATATCCATTAACTGTCCGGGGTAAATCGGAAGATCATCACGGTGCATTTCATAAACGATTTGTAGCACACGGGTATCTACCCGTTCTTGATTATCTCCAGTAAGAGTCGTTTTAGGGATAATAAAAGGTTCAATATAAAGAAAATTAAGGGGAGCGCTAATCGAACTATTTCCTCGGACAAAAGCGACAGCAGGCGCTCCTTTTTCAATGCGCCAAGCATCATCTTCATCAATTTCAACTCGGATATGAAGAGGATCTGTTTGACCAAAGAGCATATGAGGTTTGTTATCGAAAGGATTGATATCAGCTGTTTCTCCAATACGGACATTCACCTGAAGAACTTGTCCATCAATGGGGGCTCTGATCGTTGAGCGTTCGATTCTTGAAGCTATGACTTCCATTGTAGCCTCGAGCTCTTTAACCTGTTTAAGCGCTGCCTCTGCTGCATAGTAAACTTGATTGAATGTATTCTCACTGACAGCTCGTTTATCTTTAAGGCTTTGATAAAGGGAGAGCTCTGTTTTTTTATCTTCATAGTTAATCAAGGCAACAGCTCGTTTTTCTCGTGCTTCTTCATATTCTGCATTAAGAGTCCGAATATCGAGCTGAAAAAGAGGTTCTCCTTTTTTGACTTGAGCACCAACTCTAACAAAAACATCTGTAACGATTTCACTAAAAGGCGTTCCGATATTGATATCTTCGGAAGCAGATTCTACGATCCCTGCTCCAGCAACATAATGTTTATAGGGTGGAATAGGAGGAGGAAATTCAATTTTGGGAGTAGGAGGTGAGCGCATCCCAAAAAACACCATAAAAAGGGCAAAGAAAAGCCCGAACAAAGCAAGTGCAGGAAGAATATATTTACGACTCATGAATCTATCCCACTATTAGAAATTCGAGAGTTTAAAAGTATATGCATTGTGCTACAAAATTCTTGTTTACACTCGCACCTTGCCACTTGAAAATGATCACTCACTTCGAACATAAACCTTGAGGATCTCCTTAATGAATTCATAATACCTCTTTTTCTTTCTAGTATTTTGTTAATTCTTTTTCAAGATTCTATAGTTATTATTTATTAATAAATCTATTTTAGTAATTAATTTTATTTGGATAGATTCATGATATGATGAAGAATGGCCATGCCTCCATGTCCAATGACGAAAACCCAAACAAAATAGGAGAAGAAGTTATGGATATCACGGATAATGAGCATCAATGGAATTTGATCCATGCTATAGACAAAAGCAAAATGAAAAATAAGGCCTGTCACTGCCATAAATGAAATGAGGAGAATTCCCATTCCTTCAACCAATCCAGAAAGCCCTTTTCGGGCTCCAGTAGGAGGCAGTTGTCCTCTCAACAGCATGCGTAAATCAGCAAGGATGCATTGCCTTCCCTCAAAGTGATAAGGAAAAACATGTGCTCTAACAAAATGATATTTTTTAAGAGATAAAAGGAGCCATTGACAGAGAAGAAATAAGGTGACTCCATATCCAATCCATACATGGATTTGAATGGGAAGTTCAACAGGGTTTTTAGGATGGACAAATAGGGAAGAAATCATAGAACCGATTACACAAAGTGCTATTCCCCAATGAACAATGCTAAAAGATTTAGGAAAATTCTTTAAGAGCACCATGGCTTGCTTTTTTCTTTAATAAAAAAGGTGAAGAAAAATCCAATGATTAAAGTAATCGGGAAGAGAGAAAGTCCAACTTGGTACATGTCAAGGGAATAGAGACGAGCACCTCCTACCAACGTTCCAGTCCACATCGCATCGAGAATAAATCCAATAAACGTTTGAACGATAGATCCTCCCACAAAAACAAGAAAATTCGTAATAGCTAAAGCAGCTCCTTTTGTATCAGGGGTATTAAGCTCAATGGAAAGGCAATAGGTTAAAAGTTGTGCTGAAAGAGCTGTGCCTAGTAGAAACATAAGGGTAAAAATCCAAATAGGATTCGTTAACGGAGTATAAACAATAATCATGAAGAAAAGGAGGCTTAAGAGGATGCAGATAAGAATCCAAATTTTCCGGTTACACGTCTTATCGGAGAAATGACCAATAAAGGGTCCAGCAACGATCCATCCTACATAGATCATGGAGGCGGCAAAACTTGCTTCTTCATTTGAATAGCCCTGTGTTTGCTGTAGAAAAGGAATCGCCCATAGTCCTCCAAAAGCAACCGTTCCCGTATAAAACATCGTAGAAACAATCGCATTAATCCAAGTTTGCTTATTTTTACAAACAAGTTTCATGCTCTTTAGGAGATGTGAAGATTTTTTTGGCCCATGTTTTTCCATCGATTTAGGATCATTTCTAACCACAAAAAATATTGTTAGTCCTAGTATTAATCCAACAATTCCCAACCCAACCATTGTTGGACGCCAGGTGAAAACATGAACCAATTCTGAAAGGGGACCTTCTCCAAAAACTGCGCCAAGCATCCCAAGGGAGTTCCCGATTCCTACAAGAAGCGCTAAGATTTTTCCATGGAACCAATGTGAAGTAATATAAACCATTCCAATGAAAGCAAAAGCAGATCCTGCGCCCATAATTACCCGAGCGATAATGGTTAACCAAATCTTTGGGGCAATTCCAAAAGCGAGAGAGGCTATTCCGCAGGCAAGCGTTGCAATGGTGAGAAGCTTTCGAGCACCGTAGCGATCCATCAAAACGCCAACAGGAAGTTGCATGGGAGCGTAGGCATAGAGATAGGCTGCAGAAATAATACCGAAAACACTTGCTCCAATATGAAAAGTGCGGAAGAGATCTTCAACCATGACACTTGGAGCAACACGGATGAAAAATTCATAGAAGTAAAAAGCGACTGCAAGGCTCCAAATAATCCAACGGCGAAATTGTATATGCTTTTTCATATACCTTCTCGTTAGCATAAAACTCTTAAGGTATACAATAAAAAATTGACTGCGAAGCTTGTACCTTGGTAAACTTTAAACATGACTGATCAAGATACAAAACGTCTCCTGTTTGGATTTGAAGTTCATGCTCCTTGGCCTGAAATGCTTCCCGATGAGAAGACTCTGAAGGCTAAAAAACGTCACTTAACCCTTCTTTTTTTTGGAAATACCTCTTATAAAAAAATCCATGAACATATTCGCTATATGCCAAAACCCTTTTTTCGTGTGGGGCCTATAGCAATTGCTGACTCACCTCTTCGCCTTCCTAATCGGTCTCCTGATATCTTGACTTGGCATGTTGAAGCCTTTGGTGAAAACTTCATTGACGAGTATCAAAGGCTCATTCATGACTACTTTGAAGAAAAGGGGTATGATTTAGAAGGAAAAAAATTTATCAAACACATTACCTTAGGGAAAAGTGCTTCTTTAATCAAAGAGGCAAAAAA
>JACKPR010000006.1 GCA_024233395.1 Chlamydiales bacterium | reverse complement strand
CGCCCCAGATCCTAGAGTTCATGTTTCATTTGGACTGATCAATGGGGGAAATACTTGCTTTATCAACACCATTCTTCAAATTGTTTTTGTTGTTCCTGAGCTGGTTCAACATATCGTCTTTGGAGAAGGACAACACTTAATTGTTCGTGAACTTTATCAAGAATATGTAAGAACCCACCAAGCTGGGGCTTTCCTTTCACATCCTAATCTTTCGACCCGCCTCCGAAGGATCGTTGCACAATTTGAAGGCTATGGGCAGCATGATGCTTTTGATTTCCTCCTTAGGGTTCTTATTGAACCACTAAAAAATTCAGAAACGAATCCTCTATTTTTTAGATTTGAAGAACGATCCTACTACCACGATTATGAAACCCACCGAGAACAAATCACTGACCATTTTGAAGAAGATGGTGGAAGAGTTCCATCAAGCGGAAAAGGATATCACTCAAGCCTTCAACTGGTCTTGCCAAAAGAGGCTCCCTATTCCACAATGGAAGAACTGATCCAAAGAAGCTTTTACGAAGTGCTCCCAATAGACCCAACAGATCGTGGAGTAGAGTTTCAGCGTGGACCAAAAAAGGATCCTGTCCGTCTTAAGCTTTCAGGTAAGCGCACCAAAGTCCATACTCCCCCTTTTTTCTTTGTCGACTTTAAGAGACACTCTGTAACTGCGCAACAATTCCGTGATAGAGGAAGTTTTCAGGGAGCTAAAAATACGACTCCTGTTGCCTTTTCTCGAACATTTTTTATTCCTCCTGAGTTTGATATTGATGGGGTAGGAGCAAAATATGAATGGGTCGCCCTTGTAAATCAAAGTGGAGGATTTGGCGGTGGACATTATGTTGCCGATGTTCGGACATCCGATGGAAACTATCATGAATATAGTGACACGTCAAAGCGTGATCTTTCAGAACAAGTCTTTATCGATGCTGGAAAAGGGTGTTATGGAGGATTTGCTCGCCGTGTCGATTGTCAAGATATCGCAAGAGAAATGACAGAGCATCGAAAACAAATTGCAATTGGTCAAGAAGTAGGAAGAGCAGGATATGGAAAATGCGGAGATGCGAAAGAACTAGAATTGATTGCCCTCTTCAATAAGTATCTTAACGAAGAAGAGCCTTCCCTTGCAAAACTTCAGAAAGTTTACGATCAACTTTCTCCAAATTTTCATGCATTTGTTGCACAATTCTTCCCTGAAGATCCAAAGGAGCATCTCCTTGAACTAAAAGCGCTCACTAAGCCCCTATTATGTACTCTTGAAAAGAGACCTCCATCAGCTGAAGCTCTTGAAGCTGCCGAAGTTGAGGTTGCAACCCACATTGTTGCCCAATACGAACATATCAGGAGACAAAATCTTGAGCTTGCACGTGACCACCGTAATCAAATCGAAAAAGATCTTGCCCGCCTTGCAAGAGAAAAAGCCCAATTAGAACACCTCCTTACTTTAAATGAATCACCTGGAGAACAACTCACTGCTGCTGCTATTATTGATCCCGGTCTAGAAAAACTTATTCAAGTAAAGGGGGTTGAAAAACTCCTTGAAGAAAATGCCTTAGAAGTACATGTGCTGGAATTCAAACAAGTCAATGCAGATATTCGTGCTGGAAGATCCCGGTGAAGTTTCATAAACTTATCCCCTTTTTTTAATTAGTATGACTATAATGAGTGGAAAACTCAGGATCAAATGCACTCACAAATAATTCCCGTGATTTTAGCCGGAGGATCGGGGACTAGACTTTGGCCCTTATCGAAAAAAAGTTCTCCCAAACAATTTTTAAAACTGATCGGAAGCCGCTCTCTTTTTCAAGAAGCACTTCTCCGTGTTAAAGAAATTCCCTCTGCCAATGAAATTCTTGTTGTCATCAATGAAGCGCACGCGTCTATCTGCCAAAAGCAGCTGGAAGAAATCGGCATTGAAAATGTAAAAATGATCCTTGAGCCTTGCAGTCGGAATACCGCCCCTGCGATTGCTCTTGCTGCACATACCGTCCACCAAAGATTTGGAGAACAGGCAACCATGGTTGTCCTTCCTGCAGATCATCTCATTGGTGGGGGCTCTGAGTTTGCAAAAATGATGGCATCCGCAAGCGCATTAAAAAAAGAAGAGCATCTCATCACTTTTGGCGTTGTTCCTACCTCTCCAAAAACCGGCTATGGGTATATTCAAGCAGGAAAACCCCTTGATGATTTATGTTATAGAGTCGAGAAATTCATTGAGAAACCGAATGAAACCCTTGCAAAAACATTTCTTCATGCAAAAAACTACTACTGGAATAGTGGGATTTTTCTCTTTCGAGCAAAAACCTATTTAGAAGAGCTCAAAAAAAACGCTCCATTAATTTTCAGTGCTTCTCGTGAAGCTTTTCAACACGGTCATATCAAGGGAAACCTTTTTCATATCGATGAGAACCATTTCGCAAAATGTCCGAGTGACTCCATCGACTACGCCGTGATGGAAAAAACCAATAACGTTGCAGTCATCCCCTTTCATCTTCCTTGGAATGATCTCGGTTGCTGGGCCTCTGTTGCCGATGCCGGCGAGTCCGATGATCAAAACAATGTGATTCGCGGTAACGTCATCCTAAAAGATTCTAAAGGATGCTTACTCACTTCAGAAAGTGGTCAACTCGTTGCCACAATCGGCATCAAAGATCTCATTGTTGTCGCAACACCCGATGCCGTCCTTGTTGCTGATAAAGCCCATGCTCAAGAAGTCAAAGAGATCGTCAAAAGCCTTAGAGCCTGTGATTAAATGATCTTATTACATAGACGTGATAGCTGATTAATCATGTACAGGGGAATAGAAAGAACATTCCCTTCTTTTGCAAAAAGCGCTGTAGAGATTTTGATTCCTATCGGTGCTTTTTTTTCTCTCATAAATGTTTGAAGGGATTTTAGAAAAAAATGGCTAAAATACAGGGGTATTTAAGCCATTTTTTGGCTGAAATAGGGGGTTACTTTAGCCAAAATATGGCTAAAAGTAGGGGTTTAAGAAAAAATCCTATAATAACGGATTCTTAGATCTTGAACCCTCTCAAAACCTATCGGTGACAGATAGTAAGTCAAAAGGGATTCGTCTACAAAAATAAACCCCCTCTCCACATCCTGTTTTCGATACTTGATGGCACACTCCATCGAAATTCCTAAAGCATCGGCAATTTCTTGGTCTGTTAGAGTTACCTTGGGTTCTTTCTTGAATAGTTCTTGTAAATGAAATGGATGTTCCTGCATGGGTTTTACCTCTTTAAAAAAGGTACATCCTTCAAGGAAACACAGAAGTAGATTTTTTTGCTTTGATGGACTAAAATGGTCCTCGAAGCTAGGGTATTGTGTGTAAAAGGATGTACCTTGGTTTCACGCCCTGAGAGGCTGCTACCTCTCAGGGCACTTTGTTAAGTACTCTTTCAAGGATATAAAAATCCTTCTATTTTCTCCAAGAAAAATCCCTTCCAGAACACACTCTAAGGACGTTTCGGCATAGCGATCAAAACTTAAAATTATTCACCATAGAGAACTATCTGCTTGACCCTTTTTAAAAAGGGTCAAGCATGACTTCCAATGCATATCCAATGAAATGGGATATGCATTGGAAGTCATCTCTTCTTCTTCTCTGTGAACTCTGTGGTTTAGAAAAACCGTCCAAAGATGCGGGTGATATCGTTAAAGGTCAGATAAATAAAGAGGAAGATTAACAGGGCAACGAATGGGATCACCAGTCGTTGCATGGTCTTCGCCTTTAAAGGCTTTCCACGCACTTTTTCGAGGACGGAGAAGCAAATATGTCCTCCATCCAAAACAGGGACGGGTAGAAGATTTAGAATCCCTAGGTTAAGACTAATGGCTCCTAGCCAAAAGAGGGCTTCTTTAATTCCAATGCCCCAACTTTTATGCATCACTTGCATAATAAAGATCGGTCCCCCAAATTGCTTAGGAGACAGAGATCCTGTAAAGAGGGCGGTAAGATTACGGGCAATTTCACTGAAAACACTTCCAAAAAGGGTGATGGGATTGGGATTGTAATTAACGGTCCGATCTGTCAATGCAACACCAAGCATCAGCCGGTTTTGATAGGTATCTAAATAGTTTAGAACTTGTTCTCGTTCTTCTGGATCAGAAATTTTTTGTGCTTCAGCGACTTGTTTTTCCATTTTTTCATCAAAATCTTTCCGCTCTTTTTCTGTCATCGGAAAATCAATTAAACGAATTGGAGTCACAGGATTTAGGAGATGGAATTTTCCACTCGTCTTCACCTCATTTTTAAGACCAATCGTTGAAGCAATCGGTAATAAATGATCCCAATCTGTCCCTGTCATAAAGACATGGTCTTCATCTTTCCAAGAGATTTTTTCCATCTCTTCGCCCCGTTTCACAATGATTTGTACACGGGGTGTTTGAATTTCTTTTAATAAAGCAACAGGTGTGTCTACTGGAATTCCATCAACAGCAATGATACGGTCGCCAGGATGAAGCATCATATCGAGAGGGGAGGTTTTTACGGCAGAAGATGCCCGGGCCACTTTTGATTCATCATTGATATAGTAAAGTCCTTTTTCAACGCGGAGATCATAAGAAAGGTTATAGGGAATAAATAGGTAAGATTCCCCTTTTCCATAAAATCCAGCTGCATATTTCCAATCGTTGATCTCTACTGTTTCCTCTTCGGAAAGACGAAGATCATTAAGAGGAATACGAGGAACTTTTCCAAGGAAGGTTTTTCCTCCTCTTTCAATTGTCAATAATGCTTTATCGCTATTAAGAATCTGCATGAGTTGTTCATTGGAAAAAAGAATTTCTCCATTCACCCAAACAATCCGATCGTGGGGCTGGATTCCGCTCTGTTCAAGAGGAAGATGGTCATACAGTGAAGAGTGATAAATAAGGTAACTTGCAGGAGCTAAGATTCCCACTGTTTTCATTCCCTTTGGAGTCAAAGGACTTTCATAGGGGGTCACCGTATAATCATAAGGAACTTTTTCTTGAGTAAAATAATCGACTTTTACCCCTTCAAGATTTGCAGGACGGCCATTTGCTAAAGCTGCATAAATCAAGTCTTGGTAACCTTCAAAAGGCTTTTCATTATATTCCGTTAATACATCCCCAGGGCGCACTCCATTTTGATACAGTTCGCAGTGAGGGTCGATGTATCCAATCACCTGCGTAAAGTCTGCAAAAGGTTTGTCTCTTCCTCCAAGAGCCCAAATAGCGGAAAAAGCAACGAGAGCAAAAAGAAGATTCACGACGGGACCCGCTAGAGCAACTTTAATGCGTGCCCAAGGCTTTTTAGAATAGTAACCATCGGGAACTTCATAGGGTTCAAGATCTCCCTCTTTTTCCATTCCAGCGATGCGAACATAACCCCCAAAAAAGATGGGGCAGACTTGCCACTTAACCCCACCGCGCATCCAACTAAAGAGGGGTTTTCCAAAACCAATGCTAAAAACTTCCACTTTCATTCCATTGCGCCTAGCTAAAATATAGTGCCCCAGCTCGTGAATAAAAACGAGAAAGTTTAGTCCAAGAATTGCGAGTCCGATATAAATGATACTTTGCAAAATCACCTCAATGATTCGTGTAGGGCTGCCATTGCCCGCGCCTCTTGATCCACTTCAAGAAGAGTTTCAAAACTTTCTTGAGGAAGCGCTCGATGGGCACCCATTAGGGTTTCTAATTTTTTTCCTATCTCTAACCAGCTAATTTTCCCTTCCAAAAATTGGTCTACTAGGACTTCATTTGCCGCATTCATAAAACAAGGAAGGGTTCCTCCTTGCTTTGCTGCTTCATAAGCAAGACCTAAACAAGGAAATTTTTCCAGATCTGGGCTAAAAAACTCTAGTTTAGAATACTTCTCGAAATCGAAACAAGGAACAATTCCTTTTTTTCTCTTTGGATAGGTCAATGCATACTGAATGGGAATCTTCATATCATGTTCTCCCATCTGAGAAAGAAGGGAACCATCAATAAATTCAACCAAACTATGAATAATACTTTGAGGGTGGACCACGACATCAATTTTTTCTACAGGAATGTCAAAGAGAAATTTTGCTTCGATGACTTCAAGTCCTTTATTCATCAAAGTAGAAGAATCAATCGTCACTTTTTTCCCCATTTTCCATGTCGGATGGTTGAGAGCAGAGCTTGGGGTAATTTTTTCTAGTTCTTCCAGAGAATGAGTTCTGAAAGGACCTCCTGATGCGGTTAAGACAAGGCGACGGACACCAGAGGGACATTCCCCTTGTAAACACTGAAAAATTGCACTATGTTCGCTATCGATCGGAAGGATATCAACGGCTTGTTTTTTTGCTGCATTCATAATAAGTTCTCCAGCAGCAATCAAGACCTCTTTATTTGCCAGACCAATCGTTTTTCCTGCTTCAATTGCCTTAAGGGTTGGAAGAATTCCCCTTGCTCCTACAATGGATGAAACAACAAAATCTGCCTCAGCAATTGTGGCAACTTCAATCAGCCCTTCCATCCCTGCCAAAATGGTCATTTTAGGAAGGCGTTTTTGAAGTTCGCAGGCTTGCGTTTCATCAAAAACAGCAATACATTTTGGACGCCATTTGAGCGCCTGCTCTTCAAGAAGATCGATATTAGAATGAGCAGAAAGACCAACGACTTCGATTCCCAAATGCTCAGCAACTTCTAAAACATTTTTTCCAATCGATCCGGTACTTCCAAGGATAGAAATCTTTTTCATTGCGCTTTCCTTAGAACCTGTTTTGAACAGGTTCTTAGACGATAAATAGCTCCACAGGCAAAACATAATCCTAAAATACTGGCAGCAAGTCCTGATGTAGCTAAAGGAATATTATACACAGAAAGGAAATGTCTGGAAAGGGCTACAGAAACAATGGACGCAATCACCCCAATCCCTCCTGCTAAAAATAGGAGGGGTTTGAGTCGATGAGTAAAAAACCGCGCTGTTAAAACAGGAGCGACTAAGAATGCAAGAAAGAGAAAAACCCCCACTGCCCGAAAAGAGCCGATAGCAGTGAGCGCCGTTTGAAACATTAAAAGATAATTAAAAAAGAGGAGTGAAATCCCAAAGTTCTTAGCCAATTGAGGATCAAAAGCAGTGACTTCTAAACGACGGAAAAAGAAAAAGGCAATCGCACTATTAAAGAGGAATAGATAAAAGACTTGTTTCACATTATCAGGGTGGAGAGCATCGACATTTCCCATAATGGCTTCGATTCCCAAATGGCTATTGCGAGAAAGGGTCGTGACTAAAACAACCCCTAAAGCAAAAAAAGCGGTAAAGATAAGACCAATACTCGCATCTTCTTGAAGGCGAAGTTTCTTATGGAGGAATTCCGTACTAAATGTTGTGAAAAGTGCTGTGATCAAAGCTCCAATAATCAGAGAAGGAATATGAAGCGTATAAAGACCTCCACCTTGAGAAAAGAGATACTTCCCAATAAGAAAGGCTCCAACTATTCCCAGAAGGATTGTATGCGAGAGAGAATTGGCAAGCATCGTCATTTTCTTTAAGACAAGAAAGGTTCCAACTATTGCAGATGAAAGCGCAATCAAGATTAACACTAAAACTTGGACCTCATCTGAAGCAAGACTATTTAAGTCCCCTTTTAGAAATTGGAAAAGGCGATGAAAAAGAATCCCAAAAAAACTAAAGAATGATTGACCAGTATAAGGATTCATCAGAGCTCTCCTTGTGGGATCGGTTTTTGATGAGGATCTTTTTTTGGATGATTGAGAAGTTCGCTGAGTCTTTCTTCAAGACTTGGAGTTAAAATATGTTCCATCTCTTCCGCGCTATGATGGACCCTTTCCTCATCCACTTTTAAGCAGGAAACTAAATAAAGTTCCCATAACCGATGCAGTCGGACAAGGCGCTGCGCTCGTTTAACCCCATCGGGAGTGAGTAAAATTTTTCCCTTTGAAACAGTATCGATCCACCCCTCTCTTTTAAGAGAAAAGAGGACTCTTTTAAACCGGAAACGATTCATTCGATTCCATTTCAATACTTCTGCTGGTGTATGAGGAATTTCTTTTCCCCCTTTCCAAAGGGTTTTTAAAATATTCTCCGATTGACACCGATAGCGAAAACGAGAGATCCGAAGAAGACGGGAAACAGCCCCTCTTTTAGGAGCAAAGATCAGCGATAAAAGGGTAATGGAAGCCGCAAAAAGAAGAATCATAGGACCCGTTGGATAAATGAGTCCCTGCTCAGAAAGTTTAACAGACAAATAGTTTCCTCCAAACCCACTGAAGAGTCCAAAAATTCCAGATAAAACCAGGAGGTGAGAAAGACGATCGGTAAAACTCCGAGCAGCAGCAGCAGGGGCAATCAACATTCCTGCCATTAAAACAACTCCAACGCTTCGAATCCCTACAATAATCGATAGAATGAGGAGAAAAAAGACCCCTCTAAATACGCGATGAATATTCAACCCAATACTTTTTCCAAAAAGGGCATCGAAAAAGACAAGTTCAATTTCTCGAAAGCGATAGAGGACAAACAAAGTAACGATTAAGGATAAAATTCCATAAATCATGATATGGATGTCGGTCATTGTAGCCGCTTGCCCATAAATAAACACTTGCGATTGCTGGTACCATAGGGGATGGGTAAACTGAATGCGACTCGCAAAAACAACACCTAGTCCCAATGAAACAGAGAGGACAAGACAAAGAGCTGCATCAAAATGGACACGAAAACGATTTCTTAAGCGTTCAATGATTTCTAGTCCAAAATAAGCAAAAAGAAAAGCTCCTCCTAAAACGATAAAAACCGATGAGAGGGAAGTGGGTTCTAAAAAGAGCGCTCCTATTAATGCTCCAAAAACAACTCCAGGATAGGTTGCATGAGAAAGTGTTTCTCCTAAAAGGCTACGCCTTTTGACAAACATTAGAGCTCCCATCATCGCTGCAGATAGACACATCAACATCGATCCAATAAAGGGGGCGCGATAGAGAGGATCAATAAAAAAATCAAATAACGTCATGTTGAAAGCCCCGCTTTTTCAGCAGTCGATAGACGTGTCGCCTCACCTAAAAGTTCCCCTTTTTGCCCATAAGCTCGAGCTAAATTGTCGGTCGATAGCGAATCCTCTGTCTTTCCGCTGGAAACAAGCGAGGTATTAATAAGAAGAGCCTGATCAAAATAATCATGGGCTGTTTTTAAATCATGATGAACAACAAGAATTGTTTTTCCTTTATTCCTAAGCTCTTTAAGGGTTCGGATAATGATCTCTTCAGTTGCTTTATCAACAGCCGCAAAGGGTTCATCTAGTAGCAGAATATCTGCTTCTTGAAGAAGGGCCCTAGCAATAAAGAGTCGTTGTTGTTGTCCTCCTGAAAGAGCGCTAATTTGTCTATCAGCAAGAGAGCCCATTTCTAAGCGATCTAAAATTTTTCTAGCCGCTTCTTTATCAGCTTTTTTGTACCACTTTAATCCCTTAAGTTTGGGATACCTTCCCATTAAAACAACATCAAAAACTGTGATTGGAAAATCCCAATCAATCGTCCCTTTTTGAGGAACATAAGCAATCCGATCCTTCATTTTTGCAAATGGTTTTCCAAAGAAATAGACACTTCCTGATAAAGGATTAACAAGTCCAAGAAGCGCTTTTAAAAGGGTACTTTTTCCGGCTCCATTCGGACCAATAATCCCCACAAGGCTTCCACTTGGAATCGAAACATTGATATCCCAAAGCGCTGAGGTTTTCTCATAATTTACAGTTAACTGATGGATATCGATTGCATGGTCCATTATCATTACTCTTTTGACAGTTCATCGGCAAGGGCATGAACATTGTGCTCAATCATATCGAGGTAGGTCTCAGCCCCTGTCCCTTTTACTCCCATTGTATCCCCATATAGAGGAGTCGTTGCTATTCTAACATGGAGCCCTTTTTCTCGACAGATCGCAACGATTTTTTTTAAGGCATCACGATTGACATTTGTTTCAGGGAAGACAACATGAATTTGATGTTCACAAAGAAATTCACTGACTTCTTGGATATCGACAACGCTCATTTGTCCATCTGGAGCAAGTCCTTCAGGAGCAGTAAATCTTTTTTCCCAGTTTTCTTCTTTTGATTCTGCTAAATATTTTCTAGCAAAGTAAAAAAAGGCATCGTGACTCGAAACTAAATACCGTTTTTCAGAAGGGATTTTTTGAATTTTTTCAAAGAGAACTTGATCTTTTTCAAGCATTTTATTTCTTAAGATTTCTCCCCTTTCTTTATAGAGAGTTGCATGAGAGGGATCCTTTTCAGAAAGGGCTGCAACAATAGGGGTAATGGATCGAGAGAAAAGTTCAATATCCATCCAAAAATGGGGGTCTAGCTGATCATCAATCATAAGAAAGGCCTCTTGATCCTCCCGAATCAATACATCTCCAAGACCAATTGCATTCGAATGCTTTTCCAAATGTTCGTGGAGGCTTGCCCCATGCTCAAGCCCTAATCCATTATAAAAAATCAAATCTGCTTGGAAAAATTTTTCATCATCTCCCTTTACGAGTTCATAGCTATGGGGATCCAAGTTCCCTACAATTAAACAGGTATGATCTATCTCTTCTCCCCCAATTTCAGCAACCAAGTCATCAATCATTGCTGTGGTAGAAAGAACCTTTACTTTTCCACTGTCAGACATAAAGGAGCTCTGTGGAGCTTTGCTACACGAAAAAGCAACGCAAGAAATCAGGAGGAGGAGGATCCATCTCTTCATCGATCTAATCTTCTTAAATATGAAAATGGGTAAATTCCTTTCGAGCATCCTTTGGAGAAATTGAATTGAACCCCATAGTTCCCTATCGGGTGAATTTCTATTCCTTCAACATCAACTGCGCATTTTTCTTTTTTCATTGTACACTCAATGCAAGGACACATTCCCTGCACATCACTAAATTGGTAAAGACTTTTTATACCATCTAACCATTCAATAGAGAAATGATACCGATCAACCCTCTTTATTTTACACCCCTTTTCTTCATTAACCTTGTAAACAATTGTTTTCCCTAGCTTCTCAAAAAGAGGGGTAGAAGTCTTTTCGATATCCGATTGATTAAGCCCTTGATCAATGGGTATTTCAGCAAGAAGAGGGACATCAAATTCCTCAGATAACGATTTTCCTCCTCCCTTTCCAAATAAATAATGACGCGTTTCGTTTCCAGGAAGGACACAATAACTCATATTCTCTAAAACCCCTAAAAGAGGTACCCCCATTTGAAGGCACATTTCCATTGACTTCCGAACATCTAAAAGAGAGAGAGTCTCTGGAGTTGTCACAATAATCGCCCCATTAAAAAAAAGTCTTTGCGTCAAGGTGATCTGAACATCTCCTGTTCCAGGAGGAAAGTCAACGAGGAGGAAATCTAAAGGCCCCCACTCTACCTCCTCAATAAATTGAGCGATGATTTGATTAGCTATTGGAGCTCTCACCCCTGTAGGCCCTCTTCCTTCTGGAAAATAGGCTGAGGAGATCACTGCGACCCCATCACAATCAGCGGGAGTCACTTTTTCTCCTTTAGCCCTAGGAAGCTCTTTTTCAGGGAGAAGATGGCGGATTGAAGGGCCATAAATATCCGCATCCAAAACCCCAACCTTATAGCCCTCTTTATTTAGGGCTAGGGCTAGTTCGGCAGTAATTGTGGACTTTCCAACCCCTCCCTTCCCTGCTAAAATTCCAATAATACTAGGCGCAGGATTCAATTTTTTTTTATTTATTGTAGGGTTATCCATAAACTATTGGCTCCAAGCGATTAAAGATTATTCTATTCACAAGTCTTAAGTGAAGAGATTATTAACTTAAGGAATTCCTATGCAACAATTAATTCTTGCCTAAAACAAGTTCATTTACTAAAATTGCTCAGAATACTGAATTATTTCTATAGAGACTTACAACTATTAATGTTGATGAATAAAATAAATATTGCATTTAAAAATCTCGATAGTATAAAAGTATGTCGTGATTAGAATATAAACAGTGAAAAATAAATTTTTCATTATTATGTGAAAGTTAATTTTTTACTTTACTCATGTCTTACAAGATACTGTTATAAGGAAAAGGGGCTATTATGAGCTTTACTGAACAAGAAACTGTTAAAACTAACACTAAAAGGCTTGAAGAACTTGAAGGTGTTATTGCGAAAGCAATTAAAAAAGTTAGAGGCAGAAAAGAAAACGATCTCTGCAAATATATCCCTATGAACTCAGGGGGATATATGCACCATTTTACTCTCCGTAAAATGAAATATAAAAATCCTAATGAACTCTCTTCAATGATTGAAAAATTTATTATTAGAGCAGACCGACCTCTCGTCGTTCCGCCTAAGCAAAGAGCTGCTCGAGGATCACGAAAAAAGAAAGATCAACTGGCCTTTTCAAAGCTTCAGCTTGAGAGACTTCTTAATATGGCACGACTTTCTGGGGATAAAGAAATGATCTCACTTCTTAGCCCTAAAAAATCTCTTGCACAATGCAAGCGCGAGCTTATTCAAAGCGTTCGAAATGGTAGCGTAGATCATGAGCTTTGGAATGCCTACGTTGAAGCTGTTAATGCTCAGCAAGCACTTATTGCTGCTGGAGCAGAAGCGATGAGTGAAAAGTAAAGTTTTTCTTCTCATCAATATGAATCTCTTAAATGGGTGCCGATTAGCACCCATTTTTCATTTATGGATCCATTCACTTTTTTCTTGCTTTCTAACAAAGATACTCTATAATAGGTGTGCTTGAAAATGAAGCATTCTCTACAATTTTTAAAGGTGGTTTAAAAGTTCTAGCGAATGTTTCAAAAAAGAATTTTATAAGGAACGAAATATGGCATCAACTACACAAGAATTTGGTAAGTGGAGATCGCGTCTTTGGCCGGTTCATCGCTTTGAGCTGAAAAAGCTAATACCGATGGTTCTCCTCTTTTTCTTCATTCTTTTTAATTATACAATCCTAAGAGACACCAAAGATACCCTCGTTGTAACTGCAGCGAAAGGATCTCAGGTTATTCCATTCTTAAAACTATGGGCGGTATTGCCTTGTGCAATTCTCTTTATGCTGCTTTATGCTAAACTTAGTAATAAACTCAGCAAACCTGTCCTTTTTTATACCACAGTGATTCCTTTCATTGTGTTCTTTGGACTCTTTGGTACTGTTCTCTATCCTCTTAGAGAATCTCTTCACCCTCATGCATTCTGTGATTGGCTACAAGCCACCCTACCTACAGGTGCAAAAGGACTGATTGACGTTATCCGCAACTGGACATTCTCTCTGTTCTATGTGATGTCAGAACTTTGGGGAAGTATGGCGATCTCCCTCCTATTCTGGGGATTTGCCAATGATATCAGTAAGGTTTCTGAATCTAGACGGTTCTATACAATCTTCTCGATGTTTGCGAATATCTCTTTGATTATCTCAGGAACTTTCATCCGCTGGGCAGCAACGCTTCGTGAAAAAATCACCGCAGCAGACCCATGGCAAGTAACTTTAAACTACACCATGTCAATGGTTGTTTTTGCCGGATTAATGGTTCTTGGAATCTACTGGTGGATTAACAAATATGTCTTAACAGACAAACGTTTTTACGATCCAAGTGAACAAAAAGCTGATAAGAAGAAAAAACCAAAGCTATCGATGAAAGAGAGCTTCATGTACCTCATCCGTTCGAAATATCTTGGCTGTATCGCGATCCTCGTTATGGCGTATGGAATTTCGATCAACCTCGTCGAAGTAACCTGGAAAGATTCCCTTCATCACCAGTACCCCGACTATAATGATTATCAAGCCTTCATGGGTCGATTCTCACAATTAACAGGATACATTACGATCCTTGTAACCTTCTTCCTTGGAGGAAACATTGTCCGTCGTTTTGGATGGGGAAAAACAGCCCTTATTACTCCAGTGATGTTGATGGTGACAGGCGTTGGATTCTTCTCCTTTATTATCTTTGGAGGAAGCTTCCAAGCGATGGTTCAAGCTCTTGGATCAACACCTCTCTTCATTGCCGTTATCTTTGGTACCATCCAAAATATTGCGAGTAAATCGTCTAAATATTCCTTCTTTGATCCAACAAAGGAAATGGCATACATTCCTCTTGGTCAAGAAGAGAAGGTTAAAGGTAAAGCCGCAATTGATGTTGTGGGTGCAAGATTGGGTAAATCGGGTGGATCTCTCATCCAACAAGGACTTTTCTTTGCTCTCAACACCGCTGTTGTCGGCGTCATTGCTCCTTATGTAGCGATTATTCTTCTTGGAATTATCTTTGTTTGGATCATTGCCGCACGCTCTCTTAATAAGCAGTTCCTTTCTCTTACTGCAAAGAGAGAAGAAGAAAAAACGCTCGAAGAAGCGAAAGAAGTCGAAGAAGCAGAGCCTGCTGCAAAAGTGGAAGCTCCTGCTGAAACTGCTTCAACAACTTAAGGAAAGACTTTATATCTTTTCGAAAAGCCTCTCTGAAAAGAGAGGCTTTTTTATTAGTACGTGTTCATGAGATTTAATCCCCTGGAACACATACTTTTTTATTCTTCAAACGAATGAAAAGCTCATTTCCAGCTCAAAAGCTAATTTTCGATGATAATTTATCGGAAAATCAGGTAAACTTTAGACATGGCATTTAATTATAACCCTAAATATATCCGTAACTTTTCCATTATTGCCCATATCGATCATGGAAAATCCACCATTTCTGATCGACTCCTTCAGATAACAGGAACAGTTCCTGAGAGGGAAATGCAGGAGCAACTTCTCGATGATATGGAATTGGAGCGGGAACGGGGAATTACCATTAAAGCCCATCCTGTCACGATGTATTATGATGCAAAAGATGGCCATACTTACCAGTTTAATTTTATCGATACCCCTGGACATGTTGATTTCTCCTATGAAGTTTCTCGTTCTCTTTCTGCATGCGAAGGTGCTCTTCTTATCGTTGATGCAGCTCAAGGTGTTCAAGCTCAAACACTCGCCAATGTTCACTTGGCGATAGATCGGGATTTAGAAATCGTCCCTATCTTGAACAAGATTGACCTACCAGCAGCAAATCCTGATGAGGTTAAAACTCAAATCGAAGAGATTATCGGCCTTGAAGCCCAAAATGCTGTGATGTGCTCAGCAAAAACGGGGCAAGGAATTGGAGATATTTTAGAGCGAATTATTGAAGATACTCCTCCGCCTAAACCTCCAGAAGATGATCTTTTACGCGCTCTAGTTTTTGACTCTCATTACGACCCCTATCGTGGCGTCATGATCTACATACGTGTCAAAAGTGGGGAAATCAAAAAAGGAACTCAAATCAAAATGATGGCCACGGATAAGAGCTTTGAAGTTCTTGAAGTGGGAATCTTTTCTCCCAATGAAAAAGCAACCGACATTCTCCGCCCTGGAGAAGTAGGTTATGTCGTTGCCAATATTAAAAAGACTTCCGATGTGAAAATTGGGGATACCATTACCACTTTCCGAGGTGGAGCAACAAAACCTCTTCCCGGTTTTAAATTGATTAAACCCGTTGTTTACGCCGGAATCTATCCCATCGATTCCTCAGAGTTTGAAAACGTTCGGGATGCTCTCGTAAAACTCCAACTCAACGACTCCGCTCTTCATGTCGAACAAGAGAGTAGTTTAGCTCTTGGATTTGGCTTTCGCTGCGGCTTTCTTGGACTTCTACATTTGGAAATTACCTTTGAACGACTCCAAAGAGAATTTGATCTCGATATTATTACAACAGCACCTAGCGTTATCTATAAAGTAACCCTTTCCAATGGAGAAGAAAAACTCATCGATAATCCTGCCCATTACCCCGATCCTGCAACCATTGAATATATCGAAGAACCCTGGGTTGTTTCTCATATCATGGCACCCTCTGACTTCTTAGGACCGATCATGGCCCTGGGAACTGAAAAACGGGGAATCCTAGATAAAACAGAATCAATGGGATCTAATCGTCTCCTTTTAACCTTCCGTTTCCCCATGAATGAAATCATTACCGACTTCAATGACAAGCTCAAGTCGGTAACCAAAGGTTATGGCTCTTTTGATTATGAGTTTGATAAGTATGACATTGGATCGATTATCAAGCTTGAGATTAAAGTGAATGAAGAGGTTGTCGATGCTTTCTCTTGCCTTGTCCATAAGACTAAAGCAGAAGCAAAGGGACGAGCCATTTGTAAAAAACTCAAAGATGTCATTCCTCGCCAACAGTTTAAGGTCCCTATCCAAGCTGCAATCGGTGGGAAAATTATTGCCCGAGAAACCATCTCAGCCCTTTCAAAGAATGTCACTGCCAAATGTTATGGAGGCGACATTACCAGAAAACGGAAGCTCTGGGAAAAGCAAAAGAAAGGGAAAAAGCGGATGAAAGAGATTGGAAAAGTGACAATTCCACAATCTGCCTTTATGGAAGTTCTTCGCGCTGAGGAGTAATTGTACCGATCTTGCATCATTATTCCCCTCCTTCATATAATAAGAATAGGGGGATTAATCTTATGCTCTATGATATTCGTTTTGAAAAAGCTATGGAAATGCTAAACACACAACTTCAACAGATGAAGTCAGAACTTGCTGAAGTTGAAGAACTCACCCTTAAAGGGGATAAACGAAAAATGATGAATCGAATGCAGCGGATTTATCAGCAGCTAGAAGAAATGGTCGAAAGGTATTCGAAAAGTCATGAGCATGATGACTTTAATTCTGTTTGTCGCATGATGGAAGTGCTTCAACCTTCTTTCGTCTTAAACTACAATGAGATCTGCTATGATCGCGGTCTTGAACTCCTCAATAAAACTCTCGATGAAATGGCGGAAGAACTTGAAGAACTGGAACTTATGGGACTTACAGGAGTTAAGGAAGAAAAATTAAAACTTATGGAAGAGATCTATGAAGATCTCTTTTCTGAAGTCGATAACTATGCCCATTCTCATGACCATGAAGATTTTGAACGTGCCCTTCAAAAAATCGAACAACAAAAGCCTGAGTTTACCTTAACCTATCGATCACTTCGCTCTTGACATCTTATGCATTATAGGTAGAGGAACTAACATCTCCTCCAGTACCAGTCCAGTTGGTATGGAAAAACTTCCCACGAGGCTGGTCGACTCTCTCATAGGTATGGGCTCCAAAGAAATCTCTTTGCGCCTGAAGGAGATTTGCAGGAAGGCGACTTGAGCGGTATCCATCAAAGAAGGAAAGTGACGTACTAAAGCAAGGAGCTGGAACGCCGAATTCTGCAGCATGAGAGACAACGCGACGCCAACCTTCTTCAGCTTTAATGATTTCCCCTTTGAAAAACTCATCGAGAAGGAGACTTTCAAGATCCTTGGCCTTATCAAACGCTTTTTTAATTTCTCCTAAGAAGCGACTCCTGATAATGCATCCACCTCTCCACATGAGCGCAATAGAGCCATAGTTGAGATTCCATTTAAACTCACTTGCTGCACCTCGCATTAACATAAACCCTTGCACATAACTAATGATCTTTGAAGCATACAGAGCATCTTTAATATCGCTGACCATTTGCTTCTTATCCCCTTTGAAAGCTTTATCTGGTCCCTTAAAATGTTTGCTCACTTCAACGCGTTGGTCTTTTAAAGCAGAAAGACACCGTGCAAAAACTGCTTCACCAATCAAAGTCACAGGCATTCCCATATCGAGAGCGCTAATCCCTGTCCACTTCCCCGTTCCTTTCTGACCTGCAACATCGAGGATATTTTCAACAAGAGGTTTTCCATCTTCATCTTTGAAAGCAAAGATTTGGCTTGTGATTTCAATTAAGTAACTATTGAGTTCCCCCTGATTCCATTCATTAAAGGTTTTGGAAAGTTCTTCTCCTTTCATTCCAAGTTTTGTTGAGAGGAGTTCATAGGCTTCACAGATGATTTGCATATCACCATATTCAATTCCATTATGGACCATTTTAACATAGTGCCCTGCACCACCTTCTCCTACCCAATCGCAACAAGGTTCACCATCTTCTGATTTTGCAGCAATCGCTTGGAAAATCGGTTTGACTTCAGGCCAAGCATCAGGATTACCTCCAGGCATGATCGAAGGACCATGTCTTGCACCTTCTTCTCCTCCAGAAATCCCTGTTCCGATAAAAAGAATCCCTTTTTCTTTAAGATCTTTAAATCGTCTTTCACTATCGGGGAAATGACTATTCCCTCCATCGATAATAATATCTCCTTTTTCAAGGAACGGAAGCAGTTCTTCAATCATTTCATCGACAGACGATCCTGCACGAATCATCATCATCACTTTTCTTGGACGTTTCAAAGCTCCAACAAGTTCTTTTAGAGAATGAGTCCCTATGACATCAGTCCCTTTAGCAGGTCCTTCTAAAAAGGTATCGACTTTTGAAGTTGTCCGATTAAAGACAGCGACTTTATACCCATGGTCATTCATGTTAAGGACTAAGTTTTGTCCCATGACTGCTAGTCCGATAAGTCCGATATCCGCATTTCCTGCCAAAATGACCTCCGAGTTCTTGAGCAAAAGCTCAGATTTAAGTTATAATTGATGCTTTGTTTGTCCTCGTAGCTCAGGTGGATAGAGCGGTTGCCTCCTAAGCAACAGGCCGCGTGTTCAAATCGCGCCGGGGACACTTTTCTTATTTTTAACATGAATTGAAATTTATTCGCACTGATTCTACCCATCATAAATAATCTCCTTGCCTGAAAATCAAATCATCTTTTACTTTCATCATCATGAAATTTTTTAGACACTTCTTAGTCTTTCTTTCCTTTATAACTTTCCTTCTAAACCCCATTCCTTCTCTAGCCTTTCAACCTCCTTCTCCCATAGAAGATACTATCCCTAGAGATCCCCTTGGTCGCATTAACCCGTGGGTTTTGCTTCAACCTGAAAACCTCTCTCTTGATCGCTACTTTGCTTTCATCGATCTTACCGACAACGAAGCTTTTTTAAGCTCTCTAACTGAAGAAGAGTTTGACCTAGTTGTTAATTTTGTCACACATATGGTGGAAGCAAGTGTCCCCGATTCTTATGACGATCTTAAAAAGCTTTATCGATCAGAAATCGATGAACTTCTCGAAGATCTTTATGGAGAACCTCAATGGACTTTTAATGACTCTTTTGACTTTGAGCTTGTTCCAGCACTTGCTTTTCAAGACCCCGACTACCTTCTCTGCAAAAGTTGGATGAAAAGAAAGGCTCATCATTTTGGTCATTGGTGTAAAAAACATAAAAAGCCTTTGATCATTGGCGCAGTCGTTGTCGGAGTTATTACTGTCGCTGTCTTGACTGGAGGCGTCGGTGGAAGCTCTGCAACTGCTGTTGGAGGAGCCCTGATTAATGACACTCTGAGCGATGAAACCTCTAAAGAAGACTCTAAACCTCCACCAAAAACTCAGCCCACCTTTCCTAAGGAAGAAGTGACTCCGATCCTCGTCAGCCATGCCAATGAAACAAAAGAAGAGCTCTACCAAAAACTTCCCGATAAGCCTCTAAATATTCCCCCATCTGAAGAACCTACCTTTTGGCAAAAAGCTTCAGAAACAGGAAGAGAACTGATTGCTCAAGGGGCCCATGATGTCTATGACTTCATCAACACACAAATAGAACCAATCGTTGAAATCCAAAACGCAGCTGAATCCTTCATTACAAACATCTCTCCAGAATTAGGAGAAAAGATTGCCATTACAACCACTCCAGAAGCCTTTAAAGATCACGTTGCTCATGGTCATGAAGCGATCGATAGAGCCCTCCAAACAGATTCTGCTTCCCTCTATTCCGATGAAGCCAAAAAAGTGAAAGACAAACTCACCACCGGCGTCTTACCTCCTCCTGGAATTTTAGGGAAAAACCCCACCTCAAAGACTCTCCATCATCTCACTCTTTCTCGCGAACAATCTATTGAACTTTTCAAGAATGCTGCAACAAAACTAGAACCCTACCAAGGAAAATATCTTCCGGAATCAAAAGCTAGAGAACTAATCCAAAGCACAAATATACCTACTTTCTCTAGGCCAAAAGGGATTCCTGAGAATTATCGGGTCAAGCTTTCAGATAAACCTGGAGGAATAAAGTATGTCCACCCAAATGATGAAGGAACCTATATTAGGATCATGCCAGGAAAGGTTCATAGTAAAAATCCAAATCAACAAAAACCCTACGTAGTTCATAGAGTAAATGGAAAATCAATTGATAAATCTGGGAATATTGTTTCAAACAAATCTACAGAAGCTCATATTCCGATTGAAGAGTTCACGTATAGGGAATTTAAGAAGTAACAAAATATGAAAACTACTAAAATTAAGCAACAAATCTTACAAAGTTTTATCGAAAATATTGCATGCATTTCTGACCAAAAGTATCAAGAGCGGGTATGGGTAAATGCTCTTGGACCTGAATGCGATGACATTGATGATACAATCTGTGACTTTTTTGATGACGGAGATCCAATACTAGAAAAATATAAAGAGTTTGGAATTACCGAAAATCAATACGAGTTATTAATGATTCTTCGAAAAAAGTTAAGAATCTTTACTAATAGTACTGGACTATATTCTCCAGAAAAATCAACTAAAGAACTTATCAAAAAACCTGAATGGAAAGAAATAATGAATGTTGCAAGCAATGTCTTAAAGGCTTTTGATTACCATAAGGAAATAAAAGATTAATTATTTGCTACATTCAGGTTTTTATACACATCGTGCTTCAAAAATTGGGAATTTGTCAAGGAGACCCTAAAATTTATGTTCGGAGGGAGTGACCATTGCCAAGAGGCAAGGCACTAGTGAGAACAATAATTTTGAGGACTCACGTCGACGCAGACAAAAATCAATTTTTAAATCACGATGTGTGTAAATACTTTTCAATAGCATTAGCAATGGATTGAGCCATCTTTTCCACATATTTTTGATCGGAAAGATGGGAATGCTCTTGTGGGTTGGTGATAAATCCTCCCTCTATAAGAATCGCAGGCATATTTGTCTCGCGGATCACATGAAAGTTCCCAGTTTTGACTCCACGGTTTTTTGCTCCAGTTGAGGCAATCATTCCATCAAGAACAAGCTGTGCTAGCTTCTTTGAAGCATTTTGTCTCCACTTAGATCCTCGATTATAGTAATAAATCTCAATTCCTTTTGCTTGGGGATTTTTAAATGCATTGTAATGAATACTAACAAAGACTTTACTCTTTGTATCATTAGCAATATTGGTCCGCTTCGTAAGAGAAATAAAAACATCTCGACTCCGCGTAAGAATTACGCGGTACCCTTTTTGATGGAGATATTGTTTAACAAGGGTTGCAGTTTTAAGGGCCAATGCTTTTTCTTGAATCGATTTAACCGTTGCACCAATATCGAAACCTCCATGCCCTGGATCAATGACAATAAGTTGCTTATTGGAGGTTTTTGTGGGGGCGTTTGCAGCAAGGTAATTTTCTACATCTATATCTATCTCAGAACCATTTGAGCAGAAGGTCATCAAAGGAGTTGTTAAACAAAAGAATAAAACGAGTCCTTTGTATAAAAATTTTTTGCTTGATTTTCCTCTCCTTAAATCGAGACCATTGTCAATGCGACAAGGAGAGATTTTTGGAAAGCGGAAAGATGGGGAAAGATGGGCCAAAGTGTACCAACAACTTTTTATACAAAGGACTATGAATCTAAGCATGAAAATATTTTAGCCGGTTTATAACTCAGACGTCAAATGAGAAATCTCAATTTGCAGCAATTTCCCTAGCCACTTCTCGATCATCAAAAGGGAGGAGGCGACCTTTGATCTTTTGAAAGGGTTCGTGCCCTCTTCCTGCGATCAACACAATGTCATTTTTTTTCGCCATAAAGATTCCCCTCTCGATTGCTGAGCGGCGATCTACTTCAATGATCGGTTCTCTTGAAAGTCCTGCTGCTACCTCTTTACAAATCATCTCAGGATCTTCTGAACGAGGATTATCAGAAGTAACGATCAGTTGATCGGAATACCTTTCGGCAATCCTGCCCATCTTAGGTCGTTTATCTCGGTCTCGGTCTCCTCCACACCCAAAAATGGTAATGATGCGCCCCTTTTTAAAGGCATGTAATGTTTGGAGAATACTGGAAAGAGCTTCGGGGGTATGAGCAAAATCGACAAAAAGGTGAATCCCTTTTGGATTCTCAATCCGTTCTAACCTCCCAGGAACTCCAGGAAATGTTTCCAGTCTTTTTTGAAGAGTAGATAGGCGCTCTCCTTTTTTAAGACCTGCTGCTAGTGCTGCTAAAACATTGTAGACATTATATTCCCCTATCAATGGACTTCGCATTGGAAAAACTTTTCCATTCATATGAAGATCAAATGTTGTTCCTTCTAAAGAAAACTGAATGTTTTTTGCTTGAAGATCCGCAGGGGTACGAATCCCAAAAGTCATTCCTTCATGAAACTCTTTTGCTCTCGGGTCATCTAGGTTATAAATTTTAGCATGCGCCTTTTCAAAAAGCTTAAGTTTTGTTTTAAAATACTCATCCATAGTCCCATGATAATCGAGATGATCTTGAGAAAGATTTGTAAAAATCGCCAAATCAAACTGTATTTCTCCCACCCGATTTTGATCTAACGCATGGGAAGTCACTTCCATAACAGCACCTTTAAGCCCTTGATCGGCCATTTCACGAAGGGTTTTATGATTGGTCACAACATCTGCTGTTGTGAGTTGTGCTTGAAATCGTTGTTTTCCCATAATGGTTTCAATCGTTCCCATGAGACCAAAATGAGGAAGAAGATGTTGAATGATGTAGGCCGTTGTTGTCTTTCCATTCGTACCTGTAATCCCTATCAAATAGAGGGAGTTTTTTTCGGTTTCATAATAACGTTTAGCTAAGAGCGCTTCGAGTTTATTCACATCGGAAGTGACAATTTGAACAATCCCTTGCAAAAAGGGGTTATAAATATCGGTGAGAACTGCTACAGCCCCTGTTTCAATAGCTTTAGAAATAAATTCGCTCCCATCAAATGTTTTCCCCTTTTTTGCAATGAATAAGCTTCCAGGAGTAATAAATTGTGAGTGAGAGGAAATTCCAGTCACTTCCACTTCCTTGCTCCCTTTCACCTCAACATCGAGATCTTTAACTAACTTCTTTAATTTCATAAAACGATCCCCCTATTAGAAAGTACTTATTTTCTGTATCTTTTGTCTCATCTATTCCAATCACTATATAGTTGTTTGAGGATATTCACTTGCTCACTCCAATCAGCTTTTTCTGGATCTGCATCGGGATGTCCTGTAGGAAAACCATGGGGATCATCAGGAGGAATCCCCAAGTACTTATAGGTTTTTTCCATAATATGTCGAAAAGCCGGTGCAGCACACCGCCCTCCAAAATAGGTCTTTCCAATTCCTGGCATGTAACGATACTCAGGTTCATCAATGGCCACATATAAAAGAAACTTCGGTTTCGAAGCTGGAGTAAAGCCAATAAAGCTTGAATAATGATGCTTTTTCGAGTAGGTCCCTTTTATAATTTTCTCCGTTGTTCCTGATTTTCCCCCTTCGGTATACCCGGGAATATCTGCACGCGATCCCCCTCCTCCAGGTTTGGTGACTGATTTTAAAGCATAAATGATTTCTCGGCTAATTTCAGGATTAAAAACTTGGTCGAATTCTTCATTAGAATGATCAAAAATCACCCGATCATCCTTTACAATTTTTTTTACAAGAGTCGGTTTAACACGATAGCCTCCATTAATCATGACCGCATAAGCACGAAGAAGTTGCATACTATTAGATAAGAGGTTGTAACCAAAGGAAAGAGAGTAGGGTGTTGGCGTAGACCATTGAAGCTTTCCACTTTCATAGGTCTTCGCAGGAGAGGGCAATAAACCCGGACTTTCTGAAGGGAGTTCGATCTCTGTTGGCACCCCAAAACCAAAGACCTCCTCTAACTGCTTCCGATACCATTCATCTCCTAAGGTTCCGACGACACGTTGAATGAGCTTTGCTACATAGATATTAGAGGACTTTTGGATAGCCAAATACATATTTAGATAATGATGCGTTCCAACATCACGAATAGGATTTTTTCTTCCAGGAAAATGCCCATCATGAACAGGAATCATATCTTTTGGATCGAAAATAGATTCTTTTCCTTGCCTTATCAGTTCATCATTTGCCATGAGAGCAATCGCCACAGAAATGGGCTTCATCGTTGATCCCGGTTCAAAGCAGTCGGTAATAGCTCGAACTTTTGTTGCGGGAAGAAGTTCAGGGTCATTGTAATATTTGCGGTACTCTGATGGATCAAAAAATGGATATTGAGCTAAGGCATAAATCTCCCCAGTATTTGGGTTCATCATCACTGCCCAACCACTTTTTGCACCGGAATTCTTGACAGCTCTCTCAACTTCCTCTTCAGCGATTGCTTGGATGTAATGATCAATTGTTAAATAAACATCGGCCCCATCTTCTGGATGATTCACTAGAAGTCCTCCTTCCAAAGCTTGGCCTGGTGAGCGAAGAAGAAGTCGTTTCCCTGGATTTCCTTGGAGGTATGCATCAAAAGTGAGCTCAAGTCCTCCTGTGGGAAGCGCTTTTTTTGTTTCAACATCGCGATCATCTCTCACGGTATGGAGAACATTTCCTAAAAGCTTTCCATAGGGATAAGCGCGTTGGTAATCCTCTTCAAAATACAAGGCATTAGAAGGAATTTTCTTCCAACGAGCAAAAGGACGCCACCAGGAGAGTAAGAGTTCTTTGTCTTCTTCATTGACCCACATCTTTAAACGTCGACTGCGAGATTTTTTATCAAACTGCTGTCGGATAAAGTTTTTTTCTTTCCAATCTAACGAAAGATGTTCCCCAATTTTAAGAGAAATATCTTCTCGATAATCGTCTGGAATTGAAATCGGATCAATAAAGAGATGATATTTTTTGACATCAAAAACAAGGGCAGTTTCTTTATCTGGATGTCCTTTTTTCAGTTCATTCGTGACAATAAAGCGTCCCCTTTTATAGGGTTCTATTAATGAAAACTGATGTTGAGCTCTCGCTTGCTTTTCCCACTTAGCCCCTTCAATGATTTGGAGTTTGTAAAATTGAAAAATGATGAAGCAAAACAGTATAAGCATCATGATCGCAAGAAAAAAGAGACGACGAAAATCTTTAGATTCAAGCTTCTCCATCACTTCTCCAAAGGACTTCCTCTATCCACTTTAAGAATTTCATCAACGTAAGGATACCTTAAGTGAGAATATTCTTTTTGTCTTAAAAGCTTAATCAACCGATCAGGGCTTTCTAGCCGTTCAATTTCAAGAGAAAGATGAGCATTTTCTTCTTCTAATTGCTTTAAAGATTTAACAAGCTTAGGGATTTCCATTTTTAGCTCCGTCAAATCATTTTGTCTATCGATATAGGTATAAAGAAAGCCCCCTAAAATAAAGATACAGATGAGAAGCCGAATGAGTAACCCCTTGCTCACCTTTAGCGTCCTTACATCTTTTCACAAGCGCGCAATTTAGCACTCCGAGCTCTTCGATTCGAACGCGCCTCATGGAGGCTTGGGATGAGAGGTTTTTTGCTTAAAAGTTTAAGCATGGGATAAAGATGAGATTCCTTCATATCCATCATCTTTTTGATCGGCTTCGAAGCTGCTCTAAAAAGGTTCTTCACAATGCGATCTTCTAAACGATGAAAAGAAAGGACTCCAATGCGACCTCCTGGAGCTAAGATATGAATCGCTTCTTTAACCCCTTTTTCCACCGATTCTAACTCACGGTTTACACTAATTCTTAACGCTTGAAAAACAAGAGTTGCAGGATGAAGCTTCTTTTTTGATCTCCCAATGGCATCTGAGAGGATTTCAGCAAGTTCAGTTGTTGTTTCTATTGCCTTTTTTCGACGCGCTTCAACAATTGCACGTGCAGCTTTTCTCCACTGACGTTCTTCGCCATACTCTAGGAAAAGTTTTCCTAGGTCTTTCTCAGACCATTTGTTCACGATTTCTCTTGCCGTCACTCCCGTGGTCGGATCCATACGCATATCTAATGGTCCTTCGCGCAAAAAACTAAACCCTCTTTCTTTCTCATCTAATTGCATTGATGACACTCCCAAATCAAAAAAAAACCGTCGATCTGAGTTACTCCTCGCTCTTCTAAGACTTCTTTTACGAAGCTAAAATTTGAGTGAATAAACTCTACTTTTCCTTCAAACTCCTTGAGGTTCTCTTTTGCTAGCTTTAAAGCATTGTTGTCTTGATCACATCCATAATAGGTCTCAATTTCTGGATGAGCTTCAAGTAAAGCTCTAGCAAAACCACCAGCACCCAGCGTTCCGTCAAAAAACGAAGAGAGTTTTTGTCCTTGGAAAATCTCCAAGCTCTCTTTTAACATGACCGGAATATGCTTCATTAAATCGTCTCGTACTCTTCTTGTTCAGCAGTAGATAGCGAAGCGAGATGTTTTTCATCATCACTTTCATCTAAAAGAGCAAAAGCTTCTTCGGTCATCTGGGCTAAATTTCCATCTTCCCCTTCTAAGAAGGCCTCAAGATCGAGCTCATATTTCTCTTTAGGCCAAATCTCGATCTTATTGAGAACACCTGCAATCACAATTTCACTCTGGATCTTAGCTGCTTTCTTAAGAACAGGGGGGAGAACAACGCGTCCTAACTTATCACATGTGCAGTGGTGGAGAGTGGAAAAGAAAAGCGTGAAGAATTTTTGATACTTTGCAACATGTTGTTTTGCTTGGAATTTTTTAACGATACGATCGATGTCACTTCTTTTATAAATCGCAAGAGATCCACCTAGGCCTAAAGCAATGGTAAACTCTAAAGCTCCATTTTCAATAAGGCCATAACGCATCTGTTGCGGCAAGACAAAACGATTCTTGTCGTCAAGCTTTGAATGGGTAGATCCGTTAAAAAAGAAGTTCTTCATCACAATCGTGCGTTATTTTTTCCACTTATTTCCACATCCTATCACCCACTTTTAAAATGAGCAATCTTTTTGTCGAAAAACAGCGCATATTTGTGTTTATTAATTTCATAAGTTACTTAAAATAAGCAAAAAACTAAAAGTGGAAATCTGTGGAAAAGTTGTTCACAGACTTCGAAATAAGTACCAAAATATATGTCGATTTTTTCATAGATTTTCGACATATGATCACTATATGTCGAACAACACGTCACATACCAACCATGTTTCCCCTCTTAAGATCATTAAGCTCCATGAAATTGACTTGGGTATAATTCTATTCATAGGTATAACTAAGAGAAACGGAAGCAAAGTAAAAGTGACATGGTAGAAGCTAAAACAATTGACAACTTAGGAATTGACACCTCGGTTCGTTGGGCTCAGGATCAAAAGTTTCTTGATGCATCTCTCATCAAAGAATCCCCTTTTATTTCCAGACAAACAACGATTGATGTCACAAGTCCTTCCTTTTCGAGTGAATTCGACACCCTCTTTCAGATTAACAAACGATTTGCCCCTTGGGCTCTTTTATTATCCCCTAAAGGATACAATCTTCAAAAAATGCGCCTTTTTACTTACCAGTCGATTCCTTCTTTGGGATCGGATGAATTTCTCTCTGCTCAGATGGAAAAAATTAAGGATAAAGTCAATACATCAAAACAAGCACGCCAAAAAAGGCGAGAAGCTGGACAAGGCTCTCAGTATCCTTGGGAAGATGAACGAGAAGAAGAAAATGAGCTTCGTGAATCAAAAACATTGATCGCTCTTTTAGAATACCTTCAACTGATTGATTCAATGATGATAGAAATCAATGCACGTCGCAGCCAATATCAGAAAGGATAATTAGGACCACTCATGTCACAAACAAACTGGATTGAATTATTAGGATGGAGTGAAGATCAAATTGAAGATATTCGCTTTGCAGGTTATTCGTTTATTAAACAAGGACAATATGAACATGCTTTGAAATTCTTTGAAGTCCTTGCGATTCTCCCCAATGAAAACGTTTATGACCTTCAAACTCTCGGAGGTATTTACCTCCAAGTTGGAAATAATCTTTCAGCTCTAAACTTTTTAGAAAAAGCACTAGCTATGGATCCTAGTCACGGACCCACCCTTTTGAATCGGACAAAAGCTCTTTTTCTTCTCGGGTACAAAAAACAAGCCCTTTCTCAAGCTTCAAAGCTTGAACGTAGCTCAGACTCTTATATTGCCGATCAGGCACGTGCACTTACTCTAGCTTATAGTTAGGGTGTGTAATCAATTACACGCCTTAGTCACGTTGGGTCTGACGCCGTCTTTCCCGCTTAATTAAAGGGTACTCCCCTTTCTCTAGGTCATCCATTTCACATGTTAATGAAGGGAGATCGATTTTAAAGCCTTCGATAAACTTATGCCCCCATTCCTTCTTTTGACTCGAAGAAGGCTCTTCAGTGATGTTTAGGGGCAAAGTCTTTTTCTCTTCATAAAAGAGAGCAACGCTCATAGGAGTAAGTGTCTTTTTCCAAAGTTTTTTAAATGAAGAAAGATCAGAAACTCCTTCTAATTTTTCAAAAAGGTTTTTTCGGCAAAGGGCTAAGGTAAAAGGTTGTTCTATTCCTTTTTCTCCCATTTGATAAGCATAAATTCCTTCATTGATAGGAACTGCTGCTGGTAAAGTCTCCAGTTCTTTTTCTTCAAGGGTAATAAAAAAGTGATCTGCATGAACTTTTTCCATTGCTTCAATTGCCTCATGGAATCGCATTTTTTCTTCAAAAACTAACTGATCTGGTCCAAAGACAACAAAGGGAGAACCATGTTTTTTATTTTCCAGAACTTTGTGAATCAGTGCCCTATAATCATTTCCAGGATAATCACAAACATTGAGGAAGTGGACAGTATGAAACTCACTTTGGAGGTTCAAATAGGCCCTTTGAAATTCATGATCTCCTCCCTTATAAAGGACGTAGACTTCATTAATATCACGTACCTTTGCAAAAAGAGATTCCAAACAGGCATAGAGTTGCAATGGACTATCTTCAGAAAAAATCACCACATCCGCTTTATAGCGATGATGCGTGGGAGCATTTAATCCAAGGGGAAGGTGGGAAAGAGTGGAATAGGGAGAAAGAGAGCGAAGGTGGGACTCAATAGCTGCCACTTTTTGAAGATGAAGTTTATGATCGACAGTTTCATTTTCCCTATTTCTTACATAACTGACCTCGTCCATGAAAAGAATATGATCTGGACCCATTTCCACCAAAGGAAGTTGAAGGGTTAAGTCAAGACATTCATCAATAAATTCCCCATGATACAAGAAATCTTGGAGTTTAATCTGTTTGAAAAATCCTGCATAAAAAGTGAGGAGAGGAGATAGTAGCTTCTTTTCTTTCTGACGAAATCCCTTTTCAAGGAAAACGGTATCCGAGAACATTTCCCCTTCTACAATTTGATAATCAGGATGAGAGATTGCACGTGAATAGGTCATCCAAACATCAGGATTTGCATAAACACAATTTAAATGATCAAATACATTTTCATGAGAGAGCCAATCTTTCCCATCGATGAGAGCAACAATCTCATGGGAATCGCATTTTCCAATCAAAGGATAGAGGATCTCAAGAACCGGTTTTTTTTCTTCATAGCGAATGATCTCTATTTTGTTTTCACCGCTTAACTCTTTAACCTTTTCATAAGTCCCATCTGTTGATCCATTATCAATATAAATAATCCGATGGTGTGGATAGGTTTGACAGGTGATAGAATTTAGATTTCTTTCCACTTCTGAAAGATGATCTCCTCCTAAAACGATCGCAACAATCATCTGATCTTCTAAAAGAGGATGCAGCTCTCTTAATTTTTTCTGAACGTGATGATCTCCCAATTCTTTTGGTAGAGTTGAGACCATTCCAAAGTGATTTTTCAATCCAAAATAAGTCGATGCTAAAACTAAAATAAGAAACAAAAACACAAATGGCTTTTTCATAGATACCTCGTCCAAAAATAATATAGGATTAAGTATATAGCTTTAATAAATGTTTTTTGCAATCAAATGACTCTCCCCTATCACAAGTAATTTTAAGATTCTTCAGAAAAATCCTAACGATTTTTGTCCGTTTTCAATCACATCTATAATAACTTGATTCCATATTTCCCATTCTGTCTTATGCTCTTCGGGTTGTTTTCTCATCTCTTCAAGCCAATCAATTGCAAACCTTAAAGAGTCTCTTCCCTCTTCTTGAAACCGTTTATTAAAGTACTCACAAAAATCAATAGCAAGTTGGAAAAGGGTATCCTCATGAACTACTAGAGCATCATGCTGTTCAATAGGAGGAATATTCATTCTTTGCTCAATAACTTTTTCGAAATAATCATCAGAAGTTCCATCACAAACAACTAAAAAAAAGAAGTCATTATCGTCATGTAATTTATCTTTCTTAGAAACACACTTTAAGGTTCCTTTTTTATTTCTAACTTTATTGACTTCAGGACAAATTAACTCTCTTTTAACCATTATACCCTTAAGAAACTCCCACCAAAAATCCCTTAAAAAAAGCATGATAATTTGAAATCCGTCTTCTATTGCAAGATCTCTCTTCATTGAAATACTTACTTCAGAAAAATCCTGAAGCCCTTTTCCCTTTTTCAACAACATCTACAACAACTTGATTCCATATATCCCACTCTGTTTTATAAGCTTCTGGATGTTTTTTCATATCTTCAAGCCATTTAATGCCATAAGCTCTTGACCTTTGCTTTGCATAGTCATTTCCATACTCTTTAGACTTTTTTTCGTAATACTTACAAAAATCAATAGCAATCTGAAAAAGCATCTCTTCCTTAATAACTAATCCATCATGCTGTTGAGAAGCAGGTATTTTGATTCTATTTTCAATAATCTTTTCAAAATCATCATCCACTCCCATCAAACTTCCTGCAACTCGAATAAAAAGAAAGTGGTAAGCATCATGTAGCTCATTTTTCATTTTATCTTCAGATGAAGCATTTTTCAGCTCTTGTGAAGTCATCAGCTTTGAATTAATTAATCTTTTTTCGACCATTACATTTTTTAGAAAGTCCCACCAAAACTTTCCTAAAAAAATAAAAACGATATCGTAACCATCTTCTATTGAAATTCTTCTATCCATTATAAATTCAAAAAATCAAATGCTTATCACCTGGAGAATTGACATACTCAATGGTTTTCTCCCATATCTCCCATTCAGTTTTATGATTCTCAGGATGCTTTCTCATGTCTTCTAGCCAGTTTATCGTAAAATTAAGCGATCCTTTACGCTTACACTTTTTTCCATAGCGTTCAAATTTGTCATTAAAATAACAGCAAAAGTCAATAGCAAGCTGAAATAACAATTCTTCGTTAATAATCAAGCCTTGATGTTGCTTGGTTGATGAAATATTCATTCTTTTCTCGACAACTTCTTCAAAGTAATCACCAGGTCCTGCTGGATCTCCACAAACAGTAGAAAAAACAAAATTATTTCCAGCTAAAATAGAGTCTTTTTTTTGATCTTCCGCTGAAGCCTTCTCAAAATCGTTAGGAGTTAATTTTTCTCTATTAATAATACCTCTCGTTATCATTATATCTTTGAGAAAGCTAAGCCAAAACTCGATCAAAAAGAATATAACTACCTGAAACCCTTTCTCAATAGGAAAAGTTCTTTTCATATCTTTCCTGCTCCATAATTGAATAAAAAAATTATATTCCTTAGACTAAAACAAATCAAATTTCTTTAGCGAGGTTCCCAATGCTAAAAAGCTTAACTGTTATTATTCTTTGTTTAATGAGCAGCTTATTGGGAAATCCCGCTCACGTTCAACCAAAAGTCTCAACCGATCCCTCCGATCTTGGACATATTTTTAGAAACGCTCCCGGACACTTCCCTAAAGATACTTTAATTAACCGAGCTTTTATTGAGTCTGCTGCGCAAAGCTATGAGAATAAAGTAGGTACAAAAGGTTCTGGATCTGAGATCTATTTAAAAACTTTTCCTAACGGTAAACAAGCTTGGGCAGAAGTTTGGGAAGGGACAATCACTAATGGAGGAAAAAACAATTTTCCCAAGGAATGGGTTCCTGATAATTCAAAAAACGGTGGGCATTTCATTACGCCAAAGTTTTCTCACTATATTAAAGTTTCGGAGACGTTTAAGGGTGATCTTGTCGTCAATAACATCAAAAGTGCCTATGAAAGGGTTTGTCAGGTTCCGCAGTATTCTTCATTGGAATTGAGTAAAATTGAAGGAGTTGCAGGAGCTTATGGTAAGATCTTAAATTTTGAGGAAAGTCTTGACCCTTCGAGAATGCATACGTTTTATATTCCGACGTATGAACTGACTGAGGTTGAGGCGCAGCAGGTTTTAAGAGATGTGGCAAGAGGAATCTACATTTACGAAGCACTCCCCTTTTTTAGCCTTCATTTTAACCGTTCTTTAATTAGTTATCCTGTCATCCCTCCGGTCTATCGAAACACATTGATTGGTGAAGCTCTTGGGATGTTAGATTACTACATGAAGGGATTTGTCAATGGATACTACTTCGAGAAAGATTTTATTGCAGATTGGAGTGAGTCTAAAAGTATGTCGCAAGCATACCTTCTTGAACATGCAAAAGACTTTCATGAATACTGCGAAAGTTTAGGGTTTCACTATCAGACATTTAACGAGATTCTTGAGGAGCTAATGGGAGATGCTCCGTCGAGTAAAGCTTACAAAGACTGTTTTAACATCTCTTACGAGATGATCATTAAACAGATGAAGATTTATAAAAATGGTCCCTCTTTCTCTTATGAGGGCGGTTTTCATGTAACGGGACAAATTGAAGGAAACCCCGCTTCTGAAGAAGAAGCAAGACACTATGATCTTTTAACAAAAGCTTGCTCGTTAATGTGTGATCAAATTGAAGAGATCCTTCCTAAGCTTCCGATCTGTAAAAAGTACTTTGAGGTTCTTTATCTTGCGAACTTTTTTAGCTATTACTGCCACTCTTTAAAGGAAAGAGGTACAATTCCGTTACTCGATAGATCATTGATCCCAGGGAATCAAATGGGTTGTCCTTCGGCATTTCCTCCTCTGCCTGTTTCTCTTTCAAAGGAGATCAAACTTCCCATTATGGCTGTGATTGACACTCTTAATAGAGATGATAGAGAAAAGCTACATGCTTATCTTGCAACTCCTCAAGCAACAGACCAGATGATTGATGATGCCTATGAGGCGATGTATCTCGGTATTAAAACATATGCTGAAAAGGAATACCCTTCACTTGCTCTTGTAGAAAGCCAGCGCGGAGATTTGACATTCAAACTCTTAGAATATTGTAAAACCCGTTATCAGGTGTTTAAAAAGAATATCCTCCTTCTCCTTAAACAACTCAAATTTCAAGGAGCAACAACAAACCCCAATGAAAGAGCACGTTTTTTTCAATATCTAGACAAACAGATTGCAAAGGAGCGAGGAACGCAAAAACAGAACTTTATCAATGCAAAAGATGCTGCTGAAAAGTGGTTTCAATCTCCCCTTTTCGCTTCTTTTGAAGACTCGGGATTTTTGTTTAGTTTTTTGGATGGTAGCATTAAGTTTGTTAACCACTGCTCAGGTGGAGCGATGGAGCTGGTCGGAGGATGCGGAGCAGTTGTTGAAGACATACAAGCAGAACACTTCACATGGCTGGGTTATTTTCATCGCGGGATTTCTATCAAAGTCGACTATGAAGAGATGGACATCGAAGAAAACGATATCCCTCAAGCCGTTGCTATCGGCTACTTATACCCTCCTCTTCCAGAATATCCCTTCAGTCATGCTGTCTTCAATATCTTAAAAGCAATCAAAGAGGAAAACCTGGCCCTTTTCGAAAAAACTTCTCCAGGGATCTCTGATTGGAATTTTAAAGATCCTTCAGGAATCAGCCTAGTACATCATGCAGCCCAGTGCAAAGATCCAGTGTTTCTAAAAAGATTGATCGAAAAGGGTGCCCGACTAAAGGTGGTCGATTCTCAAGGCCTGACTCCTCTTCATTACGCAGCTTCAGTCAACAATATTGGACTCATTAAGATCTTAATTGAACACTTCCCTGAGCTATTAGATCTTCGAGGTGAAGAAGGGCTGACTCCCTTACTCATTGCTGTTCAAAATAAACACCTTCATGCTGTCGATACCCTTCTTTCTTTAGGAGCAAATCCCAACTGCAAACTCATCAATGATATGACTCCTCTTCTTTGGGCCATTCAGTCAAAGGACTATCATATTGCTATGAGACTTCTAGCAGAAGACATTGACTTCAATGATTGTCTAAGAGGAGGTGTTTCTCCTGTCGAAATCGCAATTGAAACGAAGCAATTATATATTCTGACAAGACTCATTGAATGTGGGTTTAATATAAACCGGAAGTGTAAAGGTTATACCCCTCTTCATCTAGCGATTGAGAATAGATTTGTTTCTGGTGTGAGAACTCTTTTAGAATGTAGAGATACGGTGAGAACAAACAAATCATCATGGGGAGAAACCCCTCTAGAAATGGCACAAAGACTCGGTTATCAAGAAATCGTAGAGCTTTTTGTTCATTAACGGTTTTTCTTTTTTAGATCTACTTAACCACTAAAAAAGTAATGCAAAAACACAAAAGTTGATTATCGGGATAGATTTTTTAGTTAATTTAATCCCCTCTTTTTTGGGTATCAGGATGTTAGCAAAAAAAGGTGGTCTTTGCATGATTTTTTGTTGCTGAAAGAACGGTGTTGGTGGTAGTGTTACGCCGGAAAAAAAAGCCACACTTTTTCTGTGGAAAAAATTGTCGATAACTTTGGAAGAAATAGATGACTCTTGAAACAAAAGATGATACTTGGTCAGATTTTTTATCGTTCATGGAAAACCGATGCTCTCGGGCAGAATTTGAAAACTGGATTGCCCCGATAAAATATGTTGGAAACTCTGATCCGATCACGCTTCAAGTTCCTAATGTTTTTGTACAAGAATACCTTCTCGATAATTACAAAGAAGCCCTCACAAGTTTCTTTCCAAAAGATAAAAAAGGTGAGCCTTTAATTTCTTTCTTAATCAAAGAAGGAGAAAAGAAAAAAGCTCTTAAAAACCCACCCCCTAAACCTCAAAAAAAATCAGAGTTCGAACAAGGTCTTTCGTTCAACATTTCCTATACATTTGAAAACTTCATCGAAGGTCCTTCTAATCAGTTTATCAAGTCTGCAGCACTCGGTGTTGCTTCCCGCCCTGGAAAGTCTTACAACCCCCTTTTTATTCATGGCGGTGTAGGACTTGGAAAAACACATCTTCTTCATGGAATTGGTCATTACATTCAATCGCACCATAAAAAACTCCGCATTCAATGTATTACAACCGAAGCCTTCATCAATGACTTAGTCTTCCACCTTCGAAATAAATCGGTTGATCGAATGAAACGGTATTTTCGTGGTCTTGATATCCTATTAGTGGATGATATTCAGTTTTTGCAAAACCGCCTCAATTTTGAAGAAGAGTTTTGTAACATGTTTGAAGCCCTTATCAATCAAAACAAACAGATCGTTATTACCAGTGATAAACCACCAGGTCAATTGAAGCTTTCAGAGCGAATGATTGCCCGTATGGAATGGGGCCTTGTTGCTCATATGGGAACTCCAGACTTAGAAACGCGTGTGGCTATCCTTCAATATAAAGCAGAAGCTATAGGGCTTCATCTCCCCAATCAACTCGCTTTTTACATTGCTGAACATATTTACAATAATGTCCGTCAACTAGAAGGAGCCATCAACCGTCTCAGCGCTTATTGCCGTCTGATGCACCTAGAGCCAACACAAGATGTTGTTGACTCAACACTGAGTGAAATGTTCCAAGCTCCTGCACGCTCTAAAATTTCTGTGGATCGCATTATCCATAGCGTTGCTTCAATGTTTAATGTTCGGGAAAGTGATTTGCGTGGCAGCTCTCGAGCCAAAGAGGTAGCATATCCTCGTCAAATTGCGATGTATCTTGCTAAAGAACTCTTAGGGGAATCGCTGATGAAAATCGCTTCAGCATTTGGTGGAAAAACACATTCGACTCTCCTCCATGCCTGGAAGAAAATTGCTCAGCAACTCGAAACTGACGAAGTCTTGCGCCGCCAACTTCAAATGACCCGCCAAAATATCGAAGCTTAATTCTGGATAGGTTCAAAAACTTCTTTTTCTGAGTCCATAAGACGTGAAAAGATTTCGCGCGGAGGATAAGGAACACGTATACCATGCGCTTTAAACGCTTTCCATGCTTCTAAAATGATATCGCTTTGAATCCCACTTGTTCCATTTTCGGGATCGCGTACCCAAACCCTTAGTTTTAACTCAACAGCATTATCCACCATCGATCTGAATCGGATATACGGAGCGGGATTGTTCATAACGCGATCTGTAACTTTAGCAATATCAACCAAAAGCTTTTGCACGAGTTCCAAATCAGAATCAAATGATACTCTAAAGGGAATTTCCATGCGGATAAAGGGATCAGTAAACGACCAGTTTTCTAGCTTATGAGAAATGATTTCTTGGTTGGGAATCAAATGCTCCTTCCCCTCCCTAGTACGCACAGATACATAACGGGCATGAAGTCTATTCACGACCCCATAGATCTCTCCATTATTGAGACTAATCACATCTCCTGGCTTAATCGAGCGGTCCATAAGGATGATAAACCCACTGAAGAAATTTGAGAGAATATTTTGAAGACCAAAGGCAATCCCCACACCAATCGCCCCTGCAAAAATCGAAAAGGCTGAAAGATCAACTCCTAAAAGGGTGAGTCCAATATAAAGCGAAAAAGCAATAAGGAGGGTTTTGAGTGCTTTAGAAAAAAGGAGCCTTAGAGAAGGTTGCAGATGGGTTTGCTTTTTCAATCTTTTTTCAAAGTATCTCGTGATAATCAGTGCAAGCCAGATTAATAGAGCGGTTGTCGAACAAGCCTTTAAAATCCCTAAAAGGGTAAAAGTTGTAGCTCCTAGCTTGAAGGTAATTTTTTGTAGAGACATCACAATCGGATGAAGGAGCCCTAAAAAATAAAAGATAAATGCCGTCCAGCCCAAAAGATGGGTAAAGAGGTATCCACCAATTGATTTGGAAAAAATTCTCACAAGGCGTGCACAGATCAAAACGCCCAAGATGAAAAGCGCCATTCGGTTCAACGAAGGGTCAATCTGAAAAGTAAAGGTTAAGACAGGAAGGAAAAGAATTTCACAAAGAAAGATTCCTAGAAAAAAAACAAATGTTGAATCTGTTAAAATCCTTTGCAATTTTTTTAGCTTAATAGAAACTTTTTTTCTTAGAAAAAAGGAAAAGAAAGCCCCACTAATCAATGCCAAAAAAAGACTTCCAAACTCTAAAAAAAGACTTTTATGATCATTCCATTCCATCATGTCTTACCTATTCAATTAATCTAATTTTAACTCATTTTCCATAAAAATTCTCTTAAAAAATTTTTTTGATCTTGTTTGGGAATAAAATTAATCATTGATTTTAAGAACTTTTAGACCTACCATTTTTGCAATTCATTTACCATTCAAGGAGGTTTTATGGAATCCGTACCCAATCAATCTTCATCAGATTTAAGTTACCGGGGCCCTGTTCATATCACATTTCAGCAATCCCCCGCCAAAGATGCTCTATATTTTAAAATTGAACTTGAAAACACTGTTTGGACACCCTTTACTGGGCAACGTCACGGCATTCAAGAACAAGGAACCCTTGATAAATGGCTTTGGGATCCTATTACTCCTGTCTATAATCCCCTGGTTACCCTTACCAATGGAATTTGTTCCTATGTCTTTGGAAAACGTCCCTTTTCCTACCATATCGACCAAGCTTCTGCCTTTAAAGCACTCGATGCGATTTATGCAACCTATGGTGAACGTTTTGGTCGCATCGATCCGGTTCCCGAACTTCAAGGGCTAGAAAGCATCTACTGCACTCCAGAAGGGATGAGAAACTATATGGATGGTCGTCCTCGATCACGCGCTACCGTTCTTGGAGTCCTATTAAGAGATTCTGCGCGCCCTGTTGCTTCAGCTCTTTCAGGTAATGTTCGCCAATTACTCCCCTATTATTCCTTCCCAGTGGCGACAACCCCTTGGACAGGAATGGTGGGTCACATGAAAGAAACAGGTGAGTTTGTGGGTCGTGTTGCCAATGGAGGAGGAAGAGAGGTGGGTTATTCCGAATCAGGAATGATCTATGCTCCTGGTAAAAGAGGACAGGGATTAGGAAAAGAGGCAACTTTTGCTCTCGTCGTCCATGCTTGGCTCTTTAAAAATCTCCAGTCCCCAATCGAGGGAGTTCCTGTGACCCACTTTACTGCAACCGTTTCCCCTGGTAACCGTGTCACCAGTGGTCTAGCTAAGGAGTTTGGTGCTGAAGTTTTACATAGGAGTTTGAACCCTTATGATAAAACCTCAGAGCGCCACCTTTATGGAATCCCAGCAGAACGGATAGATGACCTTCTCAGACGTTTAATCCCTGACCCTGAAAGTCAAATCACCATCAATGGTCGAAGACCTACAGAGTTTTTTAGAGAACACTTATAGGAATAAAAATTTAAGATCGCTGATCGATAAGAGCAAAGGTGAAGATTTTTTCAGGGAAAAAATCTGCAAGCCTTTGCTTTTCTTTAATGAGCTCCTCTGCTTTCCATAATATATCGGTAATTAAAAGGACTTTTTTATCTTGAAGGGTTGAGTTTGGCAGCGAAAGCGAGCAGCTGAGAAGGGATGCGAATTCTTTACCCAAATAGTATAAAGGTTCTTGCTTGGGGAAGGGACTCTCAATTAAGGGAACAATCACTTCAGGAAAAGGCCAGGAAGTTTTTGAAAGAGCAAAGACCATCAAAGACGCAAGGGTTTTTCCTCTCTTTGTTTTGAGAAACTCTCGATGAAGATCTAAAATGGGACCACAAGGTTCAAAAAGGGAGCGATGGGGATGAAGGGGAAGGCAGCGAGAACACTTTTTGGGTCCCCAGCAGCGGAGGCAGCGCTGACTGCGATCGATCCACTCCAACTGTTGAAAGCAAGAGGAGCAAAGAAGATGATGGGCTTTTTCAACCCTTTCATCACAATGAAGACAGTAAGCAGGATAGAAAAAACGAATCAGGTTATCTGAGACCGTACTTAGGATTTTCAAAGGTTCCCCCAATATAGAGGGTGAAAGGTTCGGTCACTTTAAGAAGAACATATTGCTTCATCTTAATATTAATATTAAGATTCCCCTCAAAATCTAAGTAAGAGTGTTCAACAGGTGAGAGGAAAAACTGCGACCGTTTTCCTTCACTATAACTCCCTTTAAGATTGGTTAAATAAACACGTCCATCGACCAAGACAAACTCTAAGTCTCCACGTACAGGAACTAAAAGCCCCATATCTAGGCCAAGGCGCCCCAAAATCTCAAAGGGGATATCGAGAATGTGATAATCTCTTTTAAAGGTATTAATAAAGTTAAGATCCCCTTTCCCCGCAAAACTTTTGATATCTCCAAGGGTTCCTCGAATGTTGTAACAATGAAGGTTTCGAATGGTGAGAGGTTTAATCCGTGTGGGATATTGTCCAATTTTCTTTAAAAGACTCGGACGGAAATCAGTAATGGCTATTTCTGGAATACTTAATTCCCATCCCTCATCATCATTTTGAGCGAGTTGAATAGTTTCCATGGAAAAAATCCCTGAGACATCACTCAAATTAAAATGATTGAGCTCAATATGATTGGGATGGATATGGATTTCACTGAGGAGTGTTTCCATCACAGACCCCATCAACTGAAAGTTTTTTCCTTTTAAATAGCCAGCAAATTGACTCTCTTCAAGAGATGTTTTCGAAAGAACTAAGTCACCGCTCAGTTCATACCCTTTTCCAATTTCAAATCTCTGGATCGTTTCTTGCATCTTTTCTGGGAGAAGTTTAGAAAATCTAGGAACGTTGATCTTCAGTTGTCCTGCTAGGGCCATTTTATCCAAAAAGGAGTTTTTGGGATTGTGATGAAAAGAAAAGTCTAAACCGCAAACCCCTCCTTCAATCGTTTGAATAAAAAACCCTTCGTTATGATTCCAGTCGGTAGCAATAACGAGAGGAGATTGTTTTTGACCTTCTTTCGTTAGCTCCTTAATCTCAAATCGGGATCTAAATCGATCAAAAAAGGAAAGATTGGCACAAACATCAAAAGGAATCTCATCATAGACGGTATTGACATTGAGTTTGAGTTTTGCATTTTCAAAGTCGAAGGAAAAATTATTCAAGTACCAGGCTTTATCTCCAATCCAATAATATCCCTCTTTTAATGATCCTTTTGCCTCTTTTTTCTCACCAAAAGAGAAATCAAATGCGGCTTCCATTTGATTGTCCCACTTAATAGGATAACCAAAAACAACGAGACGTTCTTCTTCATACCCCAAATGGGGAAGAGAATGCGTTTGTCCCAAGAAGGAAAGCATTTCAGGAGGAATAATCATTTTTACTCCCTTTCCAGCTAGTGCTTCTTTCGAATACTTCAGAGAATCGAAATGACATTTTGCCCAAAGTTGATTCGATCTGGGATGAAGAAAATTAAATTTTGCTTTTCCCATTGAAAAACCCAAAGAGGGGTGGTAGGAAATGTTTAGAACTTCTGAACCTTCAAGACGAAGTTTTGCATGGCCAAACTCCTCTCCAATAAGCTTAATATGGGAATCAAAGAACCATTTTTGAAAGCCTTTAGAAAAGTCAAAAACGATATCACCGGTTGCAAAAAGGGTTCCACAAAGATAATCCCAATCAAATTCTGAATGAGGAAAAAGATCTTTAACTTCCCCTAGCTCTACTCTAAGCCCTTCTAAAGGAAGAGTAAATGTTTTAGCCTCTTCATTAAAAGAACCCTCTGCTGCTTTCAGAAAACTTTTCTTCCAAATCACTTCTAGATTTGGAATTTCCCATTTTGATTGCTTTTTTTTCATTTCAGCTAAAATGCTCAAAGCTCCCATTTCAAAACGCTCTAAATTGAAATGGTCTCCTTTCCGGTTTCCTCGAATGGTTAAATGATCCAGCTCAATGGGGCCTAAGGATAAATATTTACTATGAGCATCGAAAAGAAAGGTTTCTGCAGAAAAATCATAATCCAGTTTTAGGGCTAAATCTCCTTCAACACTTGGACCACGCATTTCATCCAATGTTTCTGATTTTATCGGAACAATTCCTGCAGAACTTAAAAAATCAAGGTGGTGGACAAGATCTAGAGCAGAAAGGTGGGTTTCTATTTGCGCGCGGTTTAATCTTCCCTCTTTAAAAGTTAAAGCTTTTACATCAATCAATGCTCCATAAAGGCGCGTGCGATCGCGATCAAAAGTCAGAGCAAACTCACCTTGTGCATGGGCTCCACTACCAACCAACCGACATATTTCATGAGTTGCCGCTTCTAGGCGACAATCATAAATCAGGACCCCTTCTTCAGCATCTACCTCTAAAAGGGGGACATTGAGCTCATATGACCTGGGTAGATCTCCAGCTGTTAACATCAATGTTCCTGCAACTTTTTCAACAATAAAGCGTTTCTCATCCGCAGAGTAATAAAGTTCACCCGCCAAATTTTCAAAGCCAAATGTTGGAGAAAAGGGATAACTTCCCTCTTTAAAATGAAGAGCTATCTTCCATTCTAGAAGTTCTTGCACCTCTCCAATATAAGCATGAAGATGCATATCTCCAGATCCACTAATCATTTTACCATTTAAGGGAAGATCCACTCCTTTAAACATTTCAAAATGATTCAAAAAAGCAATAGCGTCTTGAGCTTCACCTTCAATTGCATAGGTATTAATGGTTAGTTCACTTCGATCTTCTAAACTAAAGTCAACAGCCACTTCTGCTTCGAAACGGATATTATTTGCTGTAGCATCGACATTTTGAAAGAGAAACTCTGTTCCCTCCAAGTCTACTTCTGAAGTAAAGGAGTCAAATTCAATTCCAAAAGAATGCTCTTTTAGTCGCACACCTTTTAAAGGCATTTTACCGCGCCAAAGTCCTTCATTAAAATCATAAAAGAATGTACATCCTGGAGCTTTTTCATCCCCTTTAATTTGAGGGTCCATATCGATTTCTTTAGAGCGATACTTGATATGCGTAGGATCAAGAGTAAACTCAATGGCGTGAGAATTAAATGTTCCCTCAATTCCTATCTGTCCCTCTGCTCGAAATTCTTTATTCCAAAAAATAAGGGGGAAGTTAACCGTTTGATCAGAAATTTTTTCTCCCTTAAACCATCCAAGCTCTAAAGCTTCTTGAAACTTTTTTTCCTTTAACTTCTTGAGATCCCAACTCCACCCAAACTCAATCGCATCTGACTTTTCTTTTTCGCGGATAAAAGCCAAAACGCCCTCTAGGGTGAGACAATTATCGACAGTTTTGAGTTTCATATCTAAATCAAGAGCTAAAGGATCGCTAAATTCTTTGTATTTTTTAACTTTTAGGAGATCCGCAAGGTTTTGAGAAGAAATCAGTGCATCGATATTGATATTTAAATGGGTATAGAGCCCTTCAAAAGCCACTTTACCCTGTGCTCCTTGATATTCACATTCAAGGGTTGAAGGTTTTACATATTGATCATGCATCGCTAAAAAGAGATTCACCTTTTCTAGAGTCCCTTTTTCTCCATAAGCAATCTCTCCCTCAGATACTGAAACCTCCCAGTAAGTTCCATCATAAAAATCAGGTGTCGAAAGATCAAATTCCCCTTTTCCAGTCACATCTTTTGCCTGCCACTGAAAATTCTCAGAAGGAAGACGCATCTGAACGTTTGAAGCTTTTAAGGAAGAGAGTTCCAAGCGCGTCAACTTTTTCTCTTCAATCCAACCACTCCCCTTCCCATTAAATGCCCCACCTTCAATGTATAGTTTATCTAAAATAGGCAATGAGGCACTTGCAAAATGTTTAAACAAGCTGAGTTGATGTGGAGCAAGATTTTGCCAATTGGTCTCAACAAAAAACTGACGATTCCCTTTTGAGGTGAGGGCAAAATAGCTACGAATTTCCTCTTTTGAAAAAATCTGTGAATCAAAAGCCATTTTCCAGAAGTTTTCATTTTCAATCATCCCTTCACCTATAAGGTGAAAAGGAGCTTCTTCATTTTCTTCATGGTAAATTCCATGAAATTCCATAAGAGGAGCATTCAGTTGGCTAAACCGAAGGTTCCCATTGACATCCCCAAAATTCCATTCCTGATTGGAATAAGGATCCTTAATCGAGACCTGCATTCCAACCACTTCTCCATCTCCAACAAAATAGGGCCAAACCCTTTCGAAAAAGGGATGTGACTCTAATTTTCCGATCTCATCTTTAGAATGAAAGTGCTCCTTCCATCCTAAGTGATGAATTCCAATGGAAAGACCATACCTTTCATGATGAAAGGCAAAATCCGATAGGTTTAGATCATATTTAATATAATCGACCCGGTGAGGAGGTCCATAGGATAAAGAGAAGGTCCCTTTTAGGGTTCCTTTATCCACAATCAATTGCTCTTTTATTTGGGGTAAGAAGAATCTTCCGATTTCAAAAGCCCATATCGCATCCAAATCTTCAAAATTCAAATCGAACTGAAGATCTTGATGATCCTTTGAAAAAGTTGCATGAAGCGCAGCTTTTTCTCCCTTTTTACCAATTTTTAAGACCCCTTTTTCTCCACCTTCGGGATTAATAAAGGTTAAAATGGCAACCTGGTCTCCAAAAGTAATCTCCCCTTCTTTAATCTTGATTGGGGATTTAAAAAAATATTTGTTCAGGCTTTCATAAAGCCCTTTCTTTCTTTTTTCCCCTTTATATTCCCCACTCATTAAAGAAACATGAGGGTGGTCTATCACAACTTTTGGAGAAAGCTTAAAAGGAAATAACTGAAAGTCAAAGGCGATCTTTAGATCATCCATTTCAACATTGAACCCTGGACTTCCTTTTTCCCCACCTCTTTTCAAAGCAACAGCGCGCAGAATAAATTGCCCTTCTTCCCAATGAGAAGTCTCATAACTAAATTCAACGTTTCCTCCTTTGGGAAGTCGCATTCCTAAATAGGATTTAACTCCAAAACAGATCAGATGGTGATGTCCCACCCCAAAAGCTAAAAGAAGGGAAAATAAAGAAATAAATAGAATGAGAGTCTTCTTGCGCACCATGAAACCCAGAAATTATCTTCTTCAAGATAACGTACTCCATGAATAAATGCGAGTCCCACATTCAAAAAAAAAAGCATTTTTTAGAAATTAAACCGATCGTGGTTTAAAGCCACGATCGGCAGAATTAAGAATATTTTTCAATCACCATTCCAGGAACTGTATAGAACTTACTAGGCTGATCAGTTATTTCAACTTTGGGTGTTGAACCAGATGTATTAAATCCGATCCATGTTCTTTCAGAATAATCCTTCAATTGAGACGACAAGCCAACTGTTCCTAATTGTTCATTCTCGATTTCTTTAAAATTAAAACAGGTGAAACGGTATGAAGAACCTCCTGCTTTGGCTGTAAATCTCCCTGTAATCATCTCATAGCTAGAGGGAGAACGATCAGATTGAAGACTCCTTTCATCGATTTGGTGTTCTTGGAAAAAATTTCCGATCGTTTTAAAGAAATCCTGGTACACTTTTGCAGGTCTGACATAGCTAAAAACGCGATGGGTATTGCCGAAATATTTGTTAAATTTCGTCAGCTCCATTTCCTCAGGAATAACCCGACGTGCTAACATCTCAACACCAGTTTGTTTTTCGATCTCAACAAAATCATCTTCTCTAATCGGGCTAGGATTAGAATCAATCACAACAAAATCATCAATAGTTACACTGGAGCTCATTTTAAAACCTCTTTTTTTTCATTAAAATTGTCACTTTTTACCTATCATGCGTATCCCTATCTGCCCTGCATAAAAGCAGTAAATGCGGGACTTGCATATTCATAGATCGTTTCTGCAAACTTTTCTGCTCCATTAAAAAGAGAGTTTGCTCCATCAGCTAGCCTTTTGGCTTCCGTTTCTAGCCCCATGTGATAGAGTTTGTCAGAAAAAATCATAAACTTTTTCAGGTTGTGATCTGCTTGCGGAGGCACCTCTCCTAACACAATGGCTTTTACATCATATATTCGTTGATCTTCGACCATTGTTATGTTGTTGGTATAACCAAATACGGTGATGAGTTCGTCAATATCCTTGGCATTAACGTCTGTTAGACTGTCTAAATCACTATCAAGCGGACATTCTTCTGGATCATCAAAGGCTGTAGCATTGGGTAAGCTCTTAGAGTCCTCGAAGGGTGGAAACTCAAGATCATTAGCCAGATCGTCGGCATCAAGAATCTCGTCGTCTTCACTTCCTTCATTAATGTAAAAAAGGTCTGAATGCATGAATGCATGCTGAGAAATAATCATAAAAAAACCCTCCTTTTTCTTATTTTATCAAATAATTATAGCAATTTTTTGAAAATAATTCATCAATAAATAGGTGTTTTTTGAATTTTAACTTAATTAATTTACTATTGACTGATAATCAATTAGTTATAAATAAGAACCTAATAATCAAAGACATAGCTAATAACTTAGGCAAAAGATATATTTTAAGTTACTGACAATAAAAGAATTAACTACTTTTCTTGCAATTTGCCAACGGTTTTTGCAAATTGCAATGCAAAATGCAATTAGAGTTGGCAAAATGCGACGCAGATATCCCTTTAGAGAAAGATCATTATCGCTGCGGAAATCTTAATATACACACCGTGTTTGAAATATTGAGAATTTTGACCCTTCCATCGACAAAGACAAAAACCAATTTTGAATTACAATAGAACTTTCTTTTGGAAAACTTATCAAATAAGATACGATGGGAAGCAAATGTCACTACTACGAAAGATCTTAGATTTTCATCTGACGATAACAGAGGAAGGAAAGCGATTAGAGCGCCTCCGCCCTCTTGTTTCTGCATTGGATACTTTTTTTTACGAAGTCCCCATCAAAACTGCGCGTGGGCCCCATATTCGTGACATGATTGATCTGAAGCGATGGATGATGATTGTTGTCTATGCTTTGATTCCCTGCATCGTTGTTGCGATTTGGAATAGTGGCGTTCAAGGTTTCGTCTATGGAAGCCGAAGCATTAAAATCTTCGATGAATATATGCAAGCTTCTGAAACATTGAGCGGTTACTTTCTCTTTGGAAAAACTTACTTTGCTTCCATTATTCAAAAAGGGCTTGTTGCTTTTCTTCCTATTATGATTCTTTCCTATGCTGTTGGTGGTTTTTGGGAAGTCCTCTTTGCAATCATTCGGCGCCACGAAGTATCAGAAGGTTTTCTTGTTACGGGAATGCTCTTTGCTTTAATTCTCCCTTCAACAATCCCCTATTGGATGGCAGCGGTTGGTGTTTCTGCTGGAGTCGTGATCGGTAAGGAAATCTTTGGGGGAACAGGGATGAATATTCTAAACCCTGCTCTTGTTTGCCGCGCTTTTCTTTTTTTTTGCTTTTCCTACAAAAATGACCGGACCTGTTTGGGTGGGAACTAATACAACAGAAATCCAGCAAAGTATCCAAGGGATGAACAAGGAAATTGGGGAAATCGATGGGATCACTCAAGCTTCTATTCTCAATCGGTTCAATATTAGTCCAGATATTAAGCGCGTTCATGTGGATGCCATAGGGGTTCAATATGGAGCAGATCCTTCAACAAAAGATGTCATTGAGCATCAGCTAAAATATTGGAAGAAAGGGGTGACTTTGACAACA
>JACKPR010000005.1 GCA_024233395.1 Chlamydiales bacterium | reverse complement strand
GGGTGAATCATCCCAATTTTAAACTGTTTTAGCTATATATACGCTTATTCCGCTTGAATAGCCGTGATAGCAATCGTATAAACGATGTCGTCAACAAGAGCCCCCCTTGAAAGATCATTGACAGGCTTTTTTAACCCTTGGAGCATGGGACCGATAGACAGGATATCTGCACTTCTTTGTACTGCTTTATAAGTTGTGTTTGCAGTATTCAAATCAGGGAAAACATAGACAGTTGCTTTCCCAGCAATAAGACTTGTGGGAGCTTTTTTTGCAGCAACATCTGGGGTGAAAGCAGTATCATACTGCAGAGGACCATCGATAGGAATATCGGGACGCATTTTTTTCACAAGTTCTGTGGCATGTGTCACTTTCTTGACGTCCTCTCCAGATCCTGAAGTTCCGGTGCTATAACTAATCATAGCAACACGAGGAGTAATGCCAAATCGCTGGGCAGAGTCAGCGCATTGAATGGCAATATCAGCGAGTTCCTCTGCTGAGGGGTTTTGATTCACAGCGCAATCACCATAAACAAGGACTTCTTTTGGAAGGCACATAAAAAAGATCGACGAAACTTTTTTCACACCAGGCTTTGCCTTGATGAGTGTAAGAGCAGGGCGAATCGTATCCGCTGTGGTATGAATAACTCCAGCAACTAAACCATCGACTTCTCCAGAAGCAAGCATCAGGGTTCCTACAACAATATTTTCATGAAGGGCTTCTTTTGCGTTTTGTTCGGTAAGTCCCTTATGTTTTCGCAGTTCCATAAGAGGTTTTAAATATTTTTCTCTTAAAGAAGTTGGATCCACAAGCTCAATTTCTTCGCTGAGGTGGACTCCATGATTATTAGCGACAGATCGAATTTTTTCAGGATCACCTAGGAGGACGGGGCGGGCAATTTTCCGCTGATTACAAATCACAGCTGCTTGGATGATTCGAGGTTCTTCTCCCTCAGGAAGAATGATTTTTTTATTCGCTTTTCGTGCCTTTTCCATGATCTGATATTTAAAGGCAGGAGGTGAGAGTTTTCGTTCGACTTGTGTTGCAATGAATGCTTTGATCCACTCTTTATCGATATGGTGGGCAATATACTCTTTGAGTCCCTGTCGCCGCTCCTGATCATCTTCTGGAATTTTAACATTGATGTTTTGGAGAGAAATTGCTGTACGAAGGCTATCAGTTTTAACCCTAAGAAGGGGAAGTCCTTCATTAATGGCTTTAGAGCACAGATTCATTGTATTTTTTGGAATGGGGTGATCTCCTGTCAGAAGAAGGCCTGCGATTTTTGTTCCGCTTAAGTAGGCCATGCATGTTGCAAGAATGGTATCGCAGCGATCGGAAGGGGTAATAACCATCACATCAGGGCGGAGAACTATCGACATCGTTTCTATTGTTGCAGCTGCCATTACAAAGAAGTTGACCCGATGGCTTTCCATATGACCAGGGGAAAGAACTTCGGCATTTAAGAATTGGACGACATCTTTAACGCGTGGGGCCATCAACGATCTTTCCCAAGGAAAACATCCTAATACTTTAAATGTGGATTGATCAAAAATTTGACAAAGTGCTGACTCTTCTTCTGGACTTTCTGGGGGATCGAATAAATCGATCCGCGCGGTTCCATATTTATCAATGGGCGCACCAACCTTGTTGATCATACAACCTACAACTCGTGTGCTTCCAATTCCTCCGTAATCCTTCGCAGCAATCGTGATCTGCTCTTTAATTTCATTTGGTTTTTTCCCTCCAGGAGTTGTCACAAAAATCACCTCAGCGTCAAGGGCTTTAGCAATGGTTTTATTAAGATTTGCTGCATAGGGAAGAAGTTGAGATGAAATGATTCCCTGAACGACTAAAATATCATCTTTTATTGAGAGCTTTTCAACCTTTTCGATAATTGTCTCTATGATAACATCTTCTTGACCGGTACTTAATAAGTGTTCGATTTTGTGAAGATCTGGAGCAAAAGGGTTCAGGTACTTGACTCCCACTCCTTGACTTTCTAAAGCATGAACCATTCCAAGGGAAACTGTTGTGAGGCCGACACCAAGACCAATAGGAACCATAAGAATCGTATGTTTCATGAATGCTCCTTGACAACTTGGGCAGCATCTTGAGCGATCATCAACTCTTCATTTGTAGGAATCACAAGAGCTTTTAAGTGAAAGGGTTTTAATTGATCCATCACTAAGTTTCGGATCACTTCTGAATTTTCCCCGATGCCTCCAGTAAAAATGACACCATCGATTTTTTTTAAGGGGACAAGATAAGCAGCAATATATTTTGCTAAGCGATAGCAAAAAATGTCGATAGCAATCTTTGCTCGCTTTTCTTGACTCTCTAAAAGTAGCCGCATATCTGCACTCACTCCGGAGATTCCAAGTAATCCACTCTTTTTATTGAGGGTTTCAATGACTTCATCGGAAGAGATTTTTAGATGATCTGCAAGAAATCCTACAATGCTGGGATCTAAATCCCCAGAGCGTTCTCCCATTACAAGCCCTTCTAATGGAGTAAGACCCATACTCGTATCAATACTTTTTCCCTTCTCTACAGCTGCAATACTGCAACCATTTCCTAAGTGGCAACTGATAAAAGAGGTTTCTTCTAACGGTTTTCCTATCTTTTTTGCCCCTTCTTTGACCACATAGCGATGGCTTGTTCCATGGAAGCCATAGCGACGGACTTGGTGTTTTTCATAATATTCATAGGGAATCGCATAAAGATAAGCTTTTTCCGGAAGTGTTTGATGAAAAGCTGTATCGAAAACAGCCACTTGAGGTAATTCTGGGAATTTTTCTTGCATGATCTCAATTCCCAAGGCATTAACAGGATTATGAAGAGGAGCTAAGTGACTCAACTCTTTGATTTTATTCAGAACTTCTTCATCAATTTTTATTGATTTTGTAAAAGTTTCTCCACCATGGACGACACGGTGTCCTACAGCAATGATTTTTTCATGTTCAAAGAGCTTGAGGATTTCATCGAGGGCAAAGCGATAATCAGAATTTTCTAAACTTTTGGAATGATTTGACCATTTTAATGTGGCACGAGGGGTCTTAAGGTTTTCAGCAATTCCTTTAAGGAGAACGTTACCTGATTCTGGTTCAATCAGTTGAAATTTTATTGAAGAGCTTCCGCAATTAAGAACGAAAACAGTACTCATGCATCCCTACCCCCTTACCCCCTATATAAAATGAGGACTATTTTTCGAAAAGCCAAGAAGGGCCATTTCCAAAACGCTTCATGAAATAATCCTTCATTCCTGCAAGTTGTGCTCGATAGGTCCGGAGGCGAAGGATACTCTCTTTAGTTTTTCTTGAAAATAGAAGTTGTAAAGACTTAAGGAGATAAAGTTTTAAAATATGGAGAAAATCGCGGCGCACTTTTTTCATCAGTACATGTTTTTCATTTACAGAGCAATTGCGTTCAATCCAAAGAAGGCGATTTCTCCACCAAAAATAGGTTGTATGGGGTTTCCCTCCTGAAAATGAAGCTGATACTTTATGATAGAGAATTGCTTCAGGGCAAACAGTGGCTGAAAAACCTGCGCGCTTTGCACGCATGCAAAAGTCGCTTTCTTCCCAAAAGAGAAAAAAACGGGGCTCAAAAAGGCCAACCTTTTTAAATACCTCGGCGTGAATGAAAAGCGCAACGCCACAGACATAATCAAGAGAAATGGGATTTTTCCATTCACTTGCAGGAGCTTTTGCACCGATCAGTTCGAACTCTCCTTTTTTGGGATTCCAGTTTCCTCCAAGGTGATCAAGAGTTTTAGGATCGCTCATCAAGTGAGCTTTCCCTCCTTGAATTGGGGCATCTCGTTTTAAAAAGGCCTCGAGAATATCAGGTTCGACAGTGGTGTCATTGTTTAGAATAAAGATAAAGTCAGTCCCCTTTTCGAGGGCATATCGAATTCCAACATTGTTTCCTTCGGCATATCCTAGGTTCTCTCCGGTTTGAATCAAACAAACATTTGGAAAGGAGGAAGCGATTGCACGAGCAGAGTTGTCTGTTGAACCATTGTCAACAACGACCACTTCATGGGGTGTTTTAACTTTTTCTAAACTGGAGAGGCAAGCAAGGGTATCATCTCTACCATTCCAATTCAGGATGATCACATAAATTTTCATCCTTTTATTGTACTTTATTTTCCTTTTAACCTGAACTCTGGGTTTATTTTACTCATTCTCAGGGATTTTTCTCTTTCTTCTTGGGCCTTTTATCTCGAAAAGGGCGCTTTGGCCCTTCCCTTCGATAAAAAGCTCAAGAATTTAAGAGAACTCTCCTATGACAATAAGTAAAATATACCCAAACAAGTTCAAAAGTTGGTTTTGGGCAACGCGAAAGCTTTCGAAATTTGCCGATCTTAAATGGCCTAATATTAGAAATATGAGGTCATTTAAGATCGACGAATTGCGGTGCTTTGGCGCCGCCGAAAATCCAACTTTTGAACTTGTTTGGGTATAAACCCAGAGTTCAGGTTTTTAAGAGCCATTTTGGACCATCTCCAAATCGTCTCAAAAGATAGTCTCGTGTTCCACAAAGGATTGCTTTTAAGTAGAGAAAGTGTTCACGTTCTTGAGAGCTTTTTTTGAAACGAAAGGAAGAAAGTAAATATTTCTTTAAAATTTGTAAGGAAAATTTCAGGTATTTTTTGATGAAGCGTTTTCTTTCTTTTGGAGAAAAAGTTTTTTCTATCCAAAGGAGACGGTTACGATAGACAAAATATTCTCGGTGAGGTTTGCCTCCAATAAAGGAGGCTGAAGTTCGATGTAAATAAACAGCCTCAGGACAATAAACAGAGAGAAAACCTGCATTTTTTGCCCGGAAGCAAAAGTCTACCTCTTCGTAGTTGAGAAAAAAACGGGGATCAAAGAGGCCAATTTTTTCAAAAACTTCTCGTTTAATAAACATGGCTGCTCCAGAAATGTAATCGAGAACAACGGGCTCTTTCCACTCTTCAGAAGGGGCATCTTTCCCCACGTGACCCATAGCCCCTTTTTCATGTGACCAAATGGCTCCAATGACATCTAAAGTTAGCGGATCATCCATGCGATGCGCTTTTCCTCCTTGAATCGGAAGGTCTCTTTTCAAAAACCCTTTGAGGAAATCATTTGTAACGATGGTGTCGTTGTTGAGGAGAAGAAGAAAATCCGCCCCTTTTTCAAGGGCATATCGAATCCCAACATTGTTCCCTTCAGCAAACCCTAAGTTTTTTTTTGTTTCAATGAGATGGTGGTGTGGGAAAGCTTTAGAAATGACTTCAACAGAATTATCGGTAGAACCATTATCGACAATAACAACTTGATGCGCTGTTGTTACATTACTCAGACTTTTTAAGCATTGAAGAGTATCATCTTTTCCATTCCAATTCAGGATAATAACATAGATGCTCATTCCCTCCCATTAGCATAGAGTGTATTTAAAAGTCTCGATAGCTTTTCCACAAATTTTTAGATTATTTGGGTTTTAAGAGCCATTTGGGCCCTTCGCCAAAGCGTCTCAATAGGTAATCACGTGTCCCGCAAAGAATGGCTTTTGAATAAAGAAGTCTTGCTCGTTCTTGCGGAGTTTTCTTAAAACGACAATGGGAGAGCCAATATTTTTTCAAGATTTGAAAGGAATTTTTCAAATACTGTTTAAGAAACCTCTTTTTCAATTCAGAAGAGAATGTTTTTTCTATCCAAAGAAGACGGTTTCGGTACATAAAGTATTGATTGTGAGGTTTTCCTCCACAGAATGAAGCCGATTTTTTATGGAAATAGATGGCTTCAGGACAATAGATAGAGGGGAATCCAGCACTTTTTGCACGAAAGCAAAAATCAATCTCTTCATAGTTTAGAAAAAAACGAGGATCAAAAAGGCCAATCGTTTCAAAAACTTCTCTTTTAATAAAAACGGCTGCTCCTAAGACATAATCCACAATTAAAGGGTCATTCCATTGGTCTGGGCAATCTCGTCTGCCCACAGGGTCCATTACCCCTTTTTTATAGGACCAAACACCACCAATAATATCTAGGAGAAAGGGCTCATCCATTAAATGGGGCTTTCCTCCTTGAATCGGAAGGTCTCTTTTCAGAAACCCTTCGAGGAAATCTTTTGTAACGATGGTATCATTATTGAGGAGAAGAAGGTATTCAGCTCCTTTTGCTAACGCATACCGAATGCCTACATTATTTCCTTCAGCAAAGCCAAGATTTTTTCCTGTTTCTATTAAGTGATGTTCTGGAAAAGTTTTAGAAATCACTTCTACAGAGTCATCGGTAGAGCCATTATCAATAATGACAACTTGATGAGGGGTGGTGATTGCTTTGAGACTTCCAAGACAGTGGAGAGTATCATCTTTTCCATTCCAATTCAGGATAATAACATAGATGCTCATTCCCTCCCATTAACATGGGATATATTTAAAAGTCTCTATAGCTTCTTCCATAAAGGGATTTAAAAGGGGAGTATCCTCGATGAGTTCATCGATAATTTTATCTTGAAGTGCTGAAAAAAGATATTCTTCATCAAAGTTAATAAAGGCTTTTCCTGAAAATTTTGCAAAAACGGGATGGTGTTCTCTTTTTGCTTGCCGAATCAAAGAAACCTCTTCAAGAAAGATGAGATTTAAGAAAGTTGTAGGTTCTTTGGTTTTTCGGACATGGGAAATTTCTTTTTCAAGAGTTTGGAGGCGTGAATAGAGATCCGTTCCTTCAAGCTTGCAAGTGCGCATTGATCGCCTCATAAACCATGGAAGGGGAAATTTGTTCCATGCAGAAGGGAGAAACGCATTTTTTTCGAATGCAAGGGTTGCATGAGCGGGGTTTTTGAATGACAAACCCATGACTGATTTTATAAGGGCCGCATAAAGAAGGATCGGTGGGAGAAAAGAGGGCAAAAGTTGGTGTTTCCATTGCAAAACTCAGGTGCATCGGTCCTGTGTCATTGGTAATAAACAAATCGAGTTTTTCGATAAGAGCAGCTAAGGTGCGCACAGAAAGCTTTCCTGCAACAGAAATGGCGCGGGGGATATGTTTTGCGATTCCCTCTGCTAAGTCAGCTTCAGAAGAATTGCCTGTAATCAGAATTGTTGCCCCTTTTTCTTGGACAAGTTTTCTGCCGAGCTCAATGAAATGCTTGGGATTCCACTGCTTGAAGCGATCTTTTGCTCCAGGATGGATCCCAACCAAAAGAGGGGATTCCACTAAATGCTCAAAGGAGGCGTTGTTTTCTTCTTCCGTTAAAAAGATTTCCATCTTTGGGTGAGTCATTTCACAATCAACAATTTTTAAGCGGCGCTCAATTTCATGAAGATGGATCTGTTTAATGGGGTTTGTTAAAAGATGATCGAGTCCTTTATTGATCCCTTCAGTTCCAACGATTTTAGAAGGACCTGCAAGGGAGACGATGGGAAGGATGGGACGTTGTGAAACATGGAAAATATAGGCAGTATCGAAAGCACGTTTCCTCAAGGTTGGAAGAAGTTTTAATGAAGAAAAAAGAGCAGGGTCTTTCAGAGCAAAAATTTCATCGAGATGAGGATTATTTTTAAAAAGCTCCTTCCCAATCGGACTTGTTAGAAGAGCAATGTGAGCGTTGGGATGTTTTTTTCTGAGCGCTTTAACAGCTGGCGTTCCCCAAAGAGTATCACCAAGTCCTGTTGTCGAAACAACTAAGAGGCGGGGCTCATCTTTTCGCTCAAATTTCTTTTTTGGCCCCAAAGCTAAGAGAAGCTTAAACAGTGTATTCTTCATTCCTGGTATTATATAGCTAAAGTTCTTTAAAATCGTACAAAGTTGAGATTATACTCAAGGAAGAGATAAAATTAAAATTATGAAACTTATCTTTAAAGTTGTTGGCCTAGATTGCGCTGAGGAAATTTCAATTTTAAAAAAAGCTCTTTCCAAACGAGAAGGAATCACCGATCTAGAGTTTGATGTTCTCAATGCAAAAATGATTGTCACCTGCGATGAGGCTATCGACTCCAAAAAGATTATCCAATGGGTCAAAGAAGGAGGAATGGAAGCTTTTCCATGGAGTGATAAAAAAGCATTTGAAAAAGAGGGGTTTTGGAAAAAACAAGGGCGTTTGATTACAACCATTCTTAGTGGAATCTTTTTAGTCTTTGCAATTTTTTTCCATGCAAAAGGAAGTCCCGCTGCAGAAAGACTCTACTTTTTTGCGATGCTTTTTGGAGCTTATTTCGTTGTTCCCAAAGCTTTTCGAGCCATCAAAAGGTTAGAGCCCGATATGAACCTCTTGATGGTCATTGCAATGGTTGGAGCGATTGCGATTGATCAGTGGTTTGAAGGAGCAACCGTTGCTTTTCTTTTTTCAGTGGCACTTCTTTTAGAACATTGGAGTGTTGGAAGAGCCAGACGTGCTGTTGCGACTCTGATGGATTTAACACCCACCATGGCTCATGTGATTGATAAAGGGGATAAAGAGGTGGAAGACGTTCAAATTGGTGATCGGATTTTAGTCCGTCCTGGAGAAAAAGTTCCTTTGGATGGAGTCGTTGAAAAAGGAAGGACTTCCATAAATCAAGCGCCTATTACTGGTGAGTCGGTTCCTATTTATAAAGAAGAGGGAGATGAAGTCTATGCAGGGACGATTAATGAAGAAGGAGCCATTGAATGTGTTGTCACTAAAGGAGCGAATGATACAACATTAGCGCGGATTATCCATCTCGTTGAACAGGCGCAATCAAGGCGTGCACACTCGCAGCAATGGGTAGAAAAATTTGCCAAAATTTATACCCCTATCATGATTTGTATTGCCATTCTTGTAGCCCTTCTTCCTCCACTCCTTTTAGATTTGGAGTGGGCAACATGGTTTTACCGAGCTTTAGTGATTTTGGTGATTGCTTGTCCTTGCGCCCTTGTTATTTCAACACCTGTCAGTATTGTCTCTGGATTGACAGCAGCTGCTCGCGCGGGAGTATTAATTAAAGGGGGAATGTTCCTTGAAATGCCTGGAAAGCTTGCGGCTTTAGCTCTTGATAAAACAGGAACATTGACCTATGGAAAACCCGAAGTTCAAAAAGTCATTCCCTTAAATCATCATACTGAAAAAGAACTTCTTCAAAGAGCTGCAGCTCTTGAGGCCCCAAGTGAACATCCTCTTGCACGGGCAATCCTTAAATATGCTGCTGAAAATGGGGTACAGGAAGAACGTGCAGAAGACTTTCAGATTACGAAAGGAAAAGGAGCAGAAGGAACCTATCGGGGGACCCGTTACTGGATAGGAAGTCATCGCTTTATGCACGAAATGAAACAAGAAACCCCAGAAATTCATCAAATGGCTCTTGACTTAGAAGATGCCGGTCATTCGATTATTGCGATTGGAAACAATAAACATGTTTGTGGGTTGATAAGCGTTGCCGATCAGCCGCGAAAAAATGTGAAAGAAATCTTGCAAGAAATCAAAAAAGTTGGAGTTAAAAAGGTGGTGATGCTTACAGGGGATAATAAACCTGCAGCTGAAGCCATTAGCCGTTTAACTGGGGTAGATGAGGCTCAGAGTGAACTTCTTCCCGAGGATAAAGTAGAAGCTGTTGAGCGTTTAAAAAGTCGCTGGAAACATGTTGCGATGATTGGAGATGGGATTAATGATGCCCCTGCAATGGCAGCGGCAAGTTTTGGCATTGCAATGGGTGCTATGGGAACCGATGCTGCAATTGAAACGGCTGATATTGCTCTCATGGCCGATGATCTCTCAAAGATTCCTTGGCTCATCCGACATTCGCGAAGAGCCCTTCAAATCATCCAGCAGAATATTATTTTTGCGCTAGGGCTTAAAGCTCTTTTCCTCATCCTTGCAATAGTAGGAGTTGCTTCTCTTTGGATGGCCATTCTCGCCGATACGGGAGCTTCCCTTCTCGTCGTCTTCAATGGACTCCGATTATTACGATCTAGTCAACAATCATAACCATTTACTAGTTAATTGGTTATGTGGTTTTAATGTTCTAATTAAGTGCATATCATATTCATTATAAAGCATATAAGAGATAGTATATAATTTTTTACTTATAATAAAAAATTTGTTATAATATTTATTATCAAAAAATTAAAGGAGGGTTAATTTTATGGCATCTTTTATGCATAGTATTTCAAGTCGTTTTAGACACACTCATACACCAGCGGCAAATTTATATAATCCAACAGAATTACCTGAGTTTACAAAAGGGACGGTTGGTTTGATTATGGAAGAAAATGGGGCTCCCGATACCCCTTACAGGAACTGGAGTATTTTATTTGTCGGAGGAATTCTAAATACTGAGGATGATGTTTTCACTAATGCAGAAAGACTCAAAGAGATGACTGATAAAGCTGTTATTCCATTTTGGAATAATGTTCATGCAACGCACAAGCAAGATCGTCAACGAATGGAAGATGTAATAGAACAACTATCTCCAATCATTGAAGAATTGGTGCAACGAGGAAAGCTTTGTATTATCGCGCATAGTCACGGCGCTCTTCTTGTTTCTAACACATTACAGTCTCTTAAAGATAGAGATATCCTTGATGAGACTAGAAAAGCAAATCTTGAAGTCTATACCTATGGAGGGGTGACAACAGTTGCGAAAGACTTAGCAGGGGTAGTATTAAATTATAGAAATCACGATGATACGACTCAAGTGATAGGAACAATCAAGTGGCATAAGAAAAATGATACTCAATGGATTAGCCTCCAAGGTCCAGGATCTGGACATCAGCTAATTGGGGGATATGACACGCACGCTGCACAAACAATACGAGATTTTACCTTCAGATCTGAAAACACTTTATCCTAAATCGTTTTAATTCAAACTCCTTTCGAACTGAATGATCAGTTCGAAAGGAGGGCTTCTTATCTTTTTTTATTCGTATAGGGCCATGCGGCTCGTTTTTTTTCTGGAGATGAGGATAACTGCTGGGCGGCTGGAGCTGTTTTGTTTTCTTCCAAGATGAGAGATTCAGTATTTTGGTCAATATCAATCGGCGCTTTTTCAGTAGGTATTAAATCAACAAAAGGGTCAAGTTGTTCATCGGTCTCCATATTTAGAGTGGTAGAATGATCACTTGTAGAGAGTACTTGTTCATGGTTTTCGAGATAGTCTTGATAATAGAGGCCATGTTCATCAGAGTAAATTGCAGATGTTTGGTAAGTTTCTCCTAAGCTTTTAAATTTGATTTTTCTTTCATGAAGGTCAATCACTTCTGGATCAACATAAGTTTTTTCACAGTGAATATAATAATGCTCAACAGTTGCAAAGCCGCTGATCGATGTGATTGTTAAAATTCCTAGGACTATTGCTTTCATTTCTATTCCTCCAAGAAATTTAAGGTTTCCTGAAGACAGGCTTAATAAATTTTTTTTTAAAAATCAAGTTAGTAAAGATTGTTGATCTATACACATCGTGTATCAAAAATTGGAAATTTTGAGGTCAAGTCGACGCAGACAAAAACCAATTTTAAAGTGTTTTAGCTATAGCTCTTGATAAATTGAAAAGGAAGAATTAAGATAAAAAGTAATGCTAAAACGAGTTTGCACATTTTTACTTCTAGCCATTGTTCTTGTTTCTTGTGGAGCAAAAGGTAAAACGTATCGGATTGGAATTGATCCGAGTTATTACCCTGCCCCATTGGGGGGAAAAGAGGCGCATGTCTATGCTTTCTCAAAAGAACTACTCCGAGCGATTTCTCATGAAGAAGGTGTATTTTTTGAAACGGTAATGATGGCTTGGGATAATTTGATCTATGGACTTAAGAATGATCAATATGATGCCATGCTCAGCTCTATCACTCCCCGAACGACTCTTCAGAAAACCTATACCTTTTCAGATCCTTTTCTTTACATCGGTCCTGTTCTTGTTGTGAAAAAAGAAATGAAAGTGAGCAGTGTGAATCATCTTAGAGGTAAAGAGATTAGTGTAGAATCATTGAATCAAGAGGCCCTCCTTATCGAGAAATATCCTGGTGTAAATGTTCACTATTATTATTCTATTCCCGATGCTTTTGAAGAGATTGTTACAGAACAAATCGATGGGATTTTAATCGATTACCTTCAAGCAACCAGTTACATTCGAAATCTTTATCGAGAACAAGTAAAAATTGCGACCCCTCCACTCAATGATATGGGTCTCCGCCTTGTGACTTTAAACGGTGAAGAGAAAGAACTTCTTGAAGCGTTTAATCGAGGTCTCGATAAACTGCGCGATAATGGAACCTATGAAAAACTCCTCAAAAAATGGGAGCTGAATTAGGAACACGCACTAGTCTTCTCGAGGAGCGATTCGGCATCGATCGTGCTCACTATATTCTTTTCGTACCTGATTAAGCTCTTCCAAATCAGGAGGGCAAGGTTTGAGATCCCAAATTTTTTCCGCGTAATTTTTGATAGAAACATCCGCTGAAAATGAGCCCATTCCTGCCATATTATGAAGGGCAAATTCTGCCCATCGATGGGGTTCTTGGTAAAGTGCTTCCACTTTTTTCTGAGTGTTATAGTAAGACATCAGATCATTGAGAACAAAAAAGCGATCACTATTTAGCGAGTTGTGTACAGCCATTAAGGCTTTATGTTCCGCATCATTTTCAACAAGAGAGCGATCTTGCAGAGCATCTACAACTTGTTTGATCTGAGGAATATTGGCATAGATTTCTTGAGGATTATAACTGCGAGAGCGCCGCATTTCTAAGTTATCACGACTACTTGCACCAAACAAAAAGGGCCACCATTCATTGGTCACATTCTCTCGGATTTCGACATTGGCACCGTCATCTGTTGCAATGGTGAGGGCTCCATTAATCGAAAACTTCATATTTCCTGTTCCTGAGGCTTCCATCCCTGCAGTAGAGATTTGTTCGGAGAGATCGGTTCCAGGAATGATCACTTCTGCTTTGGAGACATTATAATTTTCAACATAGATAACTTTTAGCTTTTTTCCTACATCGGGATCACGATTGATTTTTCGGGAAAGGCAATAGATGAAACGGATAATTGCTTTTGCGATCTGGTACCCAGGAGCTGCTTTCCCTCCAAAAATTGCAAAACGTTTGATTCGGTGAGATTCAGGATTTTCTTTGATTTCGAAGTAGAGCATTAAAAGGTGAAGAGCTTTCATGAGCTGTCTTTTATATTCATGAATCCTCTTGATTTGAACATCAAAAAGAGCATCGGAGCCAAGAAAGTTTTCTTCGGCATATTTTTCCCCAGTGCCATGATGGAAATCAGCATCCTCTTGAACCATCTTCAAGAGACGCTCTTTATTTTTTTTCTTAATGGCTAGAAATTCTTTTTGAGATTCAGGATCTCCTGCATAGTCTGCGATACGGGAGATTTCCTCAAAATTTGTAATCCATCCATTACCGATCCGTTTTTCTAAAAACTCTGTGAGGAGAGGATTGCAATATAGGAGCCACCGCCGCTGTGTGATTCCATTGGTAACATTTACAAATTTATCGGGATACATCTCGAAAAAATCCTTAAAAAGAGAAGTTTTAAGAATTTCCGTATGAAGAGCTGCAACACCATTCACTTTATGAGACCCGTAAATGGCTAGATTGGCCATTTTAATTTGCCCTCCTTCAATAAAGGACATTCGACGAACCTTTTCTTCGTCGTTTGGAAAAGTTTTCCTGACTGCAGAGCAGAATTCAAGATTGAGCCGTTCGATAATAAAGAAATGTCGAGGAAGGAGCTCAAACATCCTTTCAGCATTCCATTCTTCAAGAGCTTCTTTTAAGACGGTATGATTCGTATATCCACAACATGTTCGGACAGTTTCCCAAGCCTCTTTCCAGGAAAGGTTATGTTCTTTTGTCAGAAGATGAATCATTTCAGGGATAATCAAAGCGGGGTGTGTATCATTAATCTGAATGCGTACGACATCTGCAAAAGAACTCCAGTCGGAGTAAACTTCCTTGTATTGATTGACAATATCTTGAAGAGAAGCAGAGACGAGCAAAAACTCCTGCTTTAAACGGACTCTTTTTCCTGCTTCATGATTATCATTGGGGTAAAGAACATCTGTGAGACTTGTATTTTCACTGGCTTGTCCAAAATCACCCGCATTAAATTTCTGAAGTCCAAAATTCCGCGGTGATTCTTTAGTTGACCAGAGCCGCAGTGTTAAGACTGAAAAATTGGGATCGACACTGTATCCTATAATAGGTAGATCATAAGGAAGAGCGCGGACTTCCTCATAATCGATTAAATCAAAAACCTCATCACCATGACTATTTTTTCGGGAGATGGGTTTCCCAGCAAATCGGACAGAAACAGCAGAACAATCTCTACGAAACTCCCAGGGGTTTGGTGTAAGAAGCCAGCAATCAGGACGTTCAACTTGCACCCCACAAATCAATTCTTGTTCAAAGATTCCATATTGATACCGCATCCCATATCCCATTGCAGGATATTGAAGGGTTGCTAGAGAATCCATAAAACAAGATGCAAGGCGCCCCAATCCTCCATTTCCAATGCCGATATCTTGTTCCATATGGGCGATCGTTTGAAAGTCTCTTCCCGATTTTTTTAAAACGGTCTTAACCAAATCCATGGCGCTAATATTGGTAATATTATTCCCAAAAAGGCGGCCGGGCATATATTCCATCGATAAATAATAGAGTTTTCGAAGGCCAGGTTTTTTAAAGGTGTGAGCGGTTGCAGTCCAATTGATCATCACCTCTTCACGAAGAGCTGCTGAAAAAGCGCGATAAAATTCTTCATCATTTGCTTCATCAGCCGTACGTCCCATCATTGTGATGAGGTAATGGCGCACCTTTTGTACTACAGAATCTGCTTGAGCTTCTAATGAATCCATGAACTGGTTTGTAGTAAAGATGTTATTATTATTCCACACTTTTTGTCTGCGTCGACTTGTCTTCAAAATTCTTCACAAATTCCCAAATTTTCAATCTTGACAACTTTAGATCTTTTCTTTTATCTAAGAAGTTTATGTTATATCTTATATTAGGAATTGTTACTTTTTGTGTTCTTGTTTATTTATTTATCACAATTATTTGGCCTGAAAAATTCTGATGGAAAATTCTGATTGGTTTGAGCTGGGCATATTTCTTATTTTACTCCTCATTTTGACAAAGGTTTTAGGGATTTATCTTTATCGAGTACTGGAACGAAAACCAAAAACTTACTTAGGTTTTATTTTTTCTCCTTTAGAAAGGCTAACTTATCGTCTTTGTGGAATTTCTTTTGAGAAAACGCACTCATGGAAAGAGTATCTAGGGGCTCTCCTTGCCTTTAGTTTTGTTTGTTTAATCCTGACATTTGTCTTATTGATGATTCAGCAATTTCTTCCTTTGAATCCTGAAAATCTATCAAACCTTTCGTGGGATTTGAGTTTCAATACGGCTGTTAGTTTTATGACAAATACAGATTGGCAAAGTTATTCGGGTGAAACAACGATGTCTTATTTCTCACAAATGGTTGTTTTAACATTGCAATGTTTTGTTTCACCAGCAGTTGGGATGTGTGCTGTTGCAGCTCTTATTCGAGGGATTGTTGGAAACAAGCAAGAGGGTTTAGGGAACTTTTGGGTTGATTTGGTCCGTTTAAGTTATTATGTTTTCCTTCCCCTTGCATTAATATTTACAGTTTTCTACCTCATTCAAGGAGTGCCAGAGAATTTTGATACTTATACCCAGTGTGAAACGCTTTCGCTTTCCCAAAAAATGCAGAGAATAGTCCAAGGGCCCATAGCTTCTCAAGAGTCAATAAAGCTGATAGGATCAAATGGAGGAGGGTATACTGGAGTTAACTCTTGTCATCCTTATGAGAACCCCACGCCAATCAGCAATTTTTTCCAAATTTTATCGATCATCTTAATTCCAGCTGCTCAGACCTATTACTTAGGACGGATGGTCAAAAACCAAAAACATGGGTGGTCGGTTTTTGTAGCAATGTTGGTTGTTTTTCTTGGAGCTTTATTTGTTTGTACGTACTTTGAATTGGAGGGGAATCCCCTCTATGAAAGATTAGGAATCGAAAATACTGTAGGCAACATTGAGGGAAAAGAAAGTCGTTTTACAACCTTTGAATCGACCTTATATGGAGTTACAACAACCAGTGTTGCAAATGGTGCGGTAAACTCCATGCATGATTCCTATACACCAATTGGTGGAATGGTTCTTTTATTGAATATGCAACTTGGAGAGATTATCTTTGGTGGAATCGGTTCAGGACTCTATAGCATTGTTCTTTTTATAATTCTGGCAATTTTCATTGCGGGATTGATTACGGGTCGTACTCCAGAATACCTTGAAAAAAAGATCGAAGGACATGATATAAAATTAGCAGTTTTGGCTCTTTTAGCATTTTTTCTTTCGATTATTGGATTCAGTGCATGGGCCTCGGTAAGCCAATGGGGAGTTTCAAGTTTAGGGAATCAGGGACCTCATGGGTTGAGTGAAATTCTCTATGCTTTCAGTTCTGCAACTGGAAATAATGGAAGTGCTTTTGGAGGGCTATCTGCAAATACTATTCCCTATAATCTCGCGTTAGGTTTTGCAATGCTCATTGGGCGCTTTTTAATATTATCGTTAATTATTGCTCTTGGAGGATCCTTTTTGAGAAAAAAGAAACACCCTCATAGTGCAGGATCTTTTCCTATTTCAGGCCCAATGTTCACATTTCTACTTATTGGGGTGATTATTCTTCTTGGAGCATTAACCTTTATTCCCTCATTGGTAATGGGCCCGATTTTAGAAGAGTTTTTTATGTTGAAAGGAGTCTTTTTTTAATATGACTCATCCCTCCATTAGTTTAAGTGAAACTTTTAAAGAAACCTTGATAAAACTAAGTCCTCATCGACTCATAAAAAACCCTGTCATTTTCATAACGGAAATTGGAGCAATTCTTGCAACAATTGAACTTTTTTTCATTGGCCAAGATCTCTTTCGGTTTACTTGTTGGGTTGCTATTTGGCTTTGGGCAACGGTTTTATTTGCAAATTTTTCTGAGGCGATTGCGGAAAGTCGGAATAAATCTCAAGCGGAGTCGCTTCGGAAAACGCGTGTCAAAACCACTGCAAATAAACTTGGTTCCAATGATGAGATTCAAGTTGTTGATTGGGAATCTCTTGCTAAAGGGGATATTGTCTTAGTCAGAGCTGGAGAAACAGTTCCTGCTGACGGTGAAATTATTGAGGGGGCAGCCTCAATCGATGAGTCAGCGATTACTGGAGAATCAGAACCTGTCATTCGAGCTTCAGGAACAGATCAAAATACTGTCAGTGGAGGAACGCAAGTCTTATCCGATCAAATTAAAGTCCGCATCACTTCCAATCCTGGAGAAACATTTCTTGATCAGATGATTGAATTGATTGAGAGTGCGAAAAGGAAAAAAACACCCAACGAAATCGCCTTAACGATCCTATTATCCGCCTTAACTTTTATTTTTATCCTTGTCCTGGCAGCAATGAAGATTTTTACGCTGTATTTAGATCTCAAACTCTCTTTTACTGTTCTTATTGCCTTTCTTGTTTGCTTAATTCCGACAACGATTGCAGGATTGTTGAGTGCAATAGGAATTGCGGGGATTAATCGTCTGACACGGAGGAATGTTCTCTCAATGAGTGGGCAAGCTGTGGAAGCTGCAGGAGATATCGATGTTGTTTTACTCGATAAAACCGGAACAATTACCTATGGAAATCGCCGCGCACATTCATTGATCCCCGATGATGAGATTTCAGAAGAAGAGATGGTAAGGGCTTGTTTTCTTTCCTCCTTGCAGGACGAAACTACAGAAGGGCGGAGTATTATAGAACTCATTGAAAAAGAGTACCCTTCAGTAACAAAAGTAGAAGAACCTTCCTTAACTTTTATTCCCTTTAGCGCCGATGAACGGATGAGTGGTGTCGATTTTGCGACAGGATCTTTTCGAAAAGGAGCAAAGGATGCGATAGAAAAATATTTAGGAAAGCCTTTGAGTTCTAAAATGAGAGATTCCTTGAACAAAATTTCTAATGAAGGAGGGACTCCTCTTGTGCTTGCTTCCAAAGAAAAAGTTCTTGGGATTATTTTCCTCAAAGATACGATAAAACCAGGACTTGCAGAGCAATTTCACCGATTCCGGATGATGGGTTTGAAAACAATTATGATGACGGGTGACAACAAGGTGACTGCAGCAACGATTGCAAAAGAGGTTGGCGTCGATGATTTTATCGCAGAGGTTTCTCCTGAAGAAAAACTCCGGTATGTCAAAGAATTGCAAAAAGAAGGGACAATGGTTGCAATGACAGGAGATGGGGTGAATGATGCCCCCGCCCTAGCTCAAGCCGATGTTGGTGTTGCGATGAACGCAGGCTCTCAAGCAGCAAAAGAAGCTGGAAATATGATTGATTTAGATTCTCATCCAACAAAACTTTTTGAAATTATTGAAATTGGAAAACAAATGTTAATGACGCGCGGTGCTTTGACAACATTCAGTATTGCAAATGACGTTGCCAAGTATTTTGCCATTATTCCTGCAATATTAATACCCTTTTTCCCTTTTATTGCTCCTTTGAATGTCATGCATTTATCAAGTCCACAAAGTGCGATTTTAAGTGCTGTCATATTCAATGCTATCATTATTATTCTTTTGATTCCCTTAGCATTCAAAGGAGTAAAGGTGACTCCTCAAAGCGCATCAAAAACACTTAGAAGAAATCTAGCACTTTACGGATTGGGAGGAATTCTTGTTCCTTTTATTGGAATAAAATTCATCGACTTAATCCTTAACTTTTTTAGAATTTTTTAAAACCATGAAAAAAATCGTTCAAACAATTTCGACAGCATTTTTTCTTTTCATCCTTCTTGGGATACTGTTGGGGGGGATTTATCCTTCGATTAGTTTTGGAATCGCAAAAGTGATCACTCCAAATAAAGCCAAAGGAAGTCTTATTTATAAAGGAGATAGAGTGATTGGTTCTGAGCTTATTGGCCAAAACTTTCAAGATGTTGGTTATTTTCATTCTCGCCCTTCAGCCTGTGATTATGATGGAATCAAATCCGCAGGGAGTAATTTAGGACCAACTTCAAACAAGCTACATGAGAACTTAGAAAAAAATGTGAATGCTTATCGAAAAATCAATGGAATAGATACCCAGACTTTGATTCCCGCAGATGCTGTTACTTCTTCAGGAAGTGGATTGGATCCCCATATTTCAATAAAAAATGCAAGGATACAAGCTTCAAGGGTTGCTGAAGCTCAAAACCTTCCGCTTCAAACAGTCTTTGATTTGATCGAACAATTTACGGAAAAAAAGACATTGGGAATTTTTGGAAGAGAAAGGATAAATGTCTTAAAACTAAATTTTGCAGTTCAACAAGCTTCAAAAGAAAATTCTAAGAGGAAATAAATTTCACTTTAGATATACACTCATGCGAAATCGAGGTGTATTGCAATGAAGTGTTTTCTTTTTTTCCTTTTTTTAATCGCCCCATGTTTTTGCGAGAGTTTTTCAGAATTCGATCGTTATCAACATCAGCTTTCAAAAGAGTATGTGACGAGAAAAATTACCCATTTCCTTCAGTATTCGAAAGAAATTGAAAACTACTATGAGCTTACAGATGAAGCGCTCGTCTTGTATGCTTCTTATGAAGATAAGGGTAAAGGAAGTGAGGAGTATCGTCTTTACTTTGGCATGGAAGTTCCCAAGCCTCCTCGGTTTACCCGTCCATTAAGTCAGGCTAGAATTGCGATTGATCCTGGACATTTTGGAGGAGAGTTTGCCAGACTTGAAGAGCGGTATGTTGAGATGGAACATGAGGGAAAAACCCTATCCTTTGATGAGGGATCTCTTGCATTTTTGACAGCCCTTCATCTCAAAAAAAAGTTAGAGGAAAAAGGGACAACCGTTCTCATCACTCGAAAGGGAATTGGAGAAGGAGTTTATCCTGAAAACTTTTTCGATTGGCTAAAAAATCATCCGGAACTTTGGGAAAAAGGGGTTCCTCTTTCCACTATTTTTCTCCGCCATTATAATCGGTTAGACCTTCGCGCACGCGCAGAGCTTATCAATGCGTTTAATCCCGATCTTACCCTTTTTATTCATTACAATGCGATCGATTCTGAATTGCCAGATTCTACCCAAACAAAAGAAACAGACCGTAACTTTAACCTTGTCTTTATCCCTGGAGCCTTTTGTAGCGGTGAACTTGCAACTCCAGAGGATCGGTACCATTTTCTCCGGTTGATTTGTACCCAGGATCTAGAAAATTCTCATGCTATTGCCCAAGATCTTGTTAGCCGTTTTACTACCCATTTACAAGTTCCGCCACTCAAAACAACGAAAAGAGAGGTCTGTGGCTTTGGGAACAGCTTAATTTCATCAGACGGTGTATTTTGTCGTAATCTTTGTTTAACCCGTCTTGTTAAAGGACCCCTTTGCTATGGGGAAACTTTGATTCAAAATAATCTTCAAGAAGCGCTTGAGCTCAGTCAAAATCAGACAATGATTGAAGGACTCTCGTGTCCTGAGCGTGTGATCGATGTTGCAGAAGCCTACTATGAAACAATCAGCGCATTATTTGATCATTTCGAAACCCTTTAAGCTTTAAAAAGCACACTCCATGCGCATATCTGCAGAGTAGTTTTTCATTTTTCCATTGATTTCTGCGCGACTATTTAAAAGAAGAGAAAAACCGTGGGTATTTGAAAATTCTATTCCGGCACCAGGAGCCCATTGATTGGTTCCCTTGCTCGTCGCACTTGCTGAAAACGTTCCTATTTGTCCACGGAAACCTCCTCGGTAGGAGCTACTGCTCAAGAAGGATTTATTTACCCAGCTGAGTCGTGCATAAGGAGTCCAGCATCCATTGCCTACTTTAAAAGTATGGTTTGTACTAATTCCTATCTCTGAGCGGAGGGTATTTGATGTTTTAGCTTTGACTCTTAAATTGATACTTCCAGCTCCTGACTCATTAAAATTTCCATTACGTAGATAAAAGTGATCAAGATTAGCAAAGATCTGGAAGGGGATAGATAAAGGGCTAAAGTCTCCAATTAAGCCCCAATGATTTGTCCACTGAATACCCGAGTTATTACTATGTGCGGTTCGATTAATAGCGCCTCTAGGATGATTTGGAGCTGATGAGGTAATGTTCCGCTCAGCATCGTAATAATTTTTTCCTGCCATCGAAGCTAGAATCATTGAGAAATAGCGATTGAAATAACTTCCATGAAGGCCTCCATAGGCTTGATGGATGTGTCCTTTCCCTGCTGACTCATCCCACCGGAAGTTTGTGTAAGCATATCCAGCTCCAACACCAAGGTAGAAGTTTTCAAAAAGGTAATCATATCCAGTTAGAATCCCTGCACTTTCATAATTAGCCCCTCGAAGCTCTCCTTTTTGACTCTGACTATTCCAAGTCCCAAACGGTTGGAAGTAGAAATGGTGGGATCTAGTGAGATTTCTTCCACATCCTCTTCGAACAGGAGTATTGGGATAAAAGGGTTCTGGAGTTTGGTTTGAGTCGTTATCATAAGCATAGAGAAGACTTTTTAAATCAGTTGATGCAGTTAGCTTAGGCTCAAGTTGACTAATTGTTTCAGGGGTATCAGGTGCAAGTAATCGAAATCGTTGTTGGTTGAACATCTGCATGATTTGTGCATTCGTTGTCAGGTTCATAAACTCAAAAAGGCCAAAAACCCCTTGATGCATCATGTTTAGGGTTTTATTTAATTCTTTATTTGAGAGGACTCCTAAAGATCTTATAACTAGTCCCAAATCAGAGTTAGGATCGATTGGAAGTAGAGATTGGATATACTTTGCAACATGACGAGGATTGCCTGGATCGATATGGGGATGAACAAAAACATGATCTCTAATGACAAGAAGTTCAGCACTATTTCCTGTATATTGGACTGTAAAAAGAGGAGCTCCATCAGCTCCAAGTGGAAGGTGTTGAGTTCCAAAACTTCCTGTGACTCCTCCATTTGCTTCGAGAAGGGTGATCGTTTGTCCCGTAAGGAAGTTTCCTGTTGCCTTTTGGACTGTCAAAGTTCCCGCAAGTGTTGCTGTTCCACTCACCTCAATTGTCCGAGCATTACCGATGCTATCAACTTGAGTGACAAACGTTCCTCCTGTGAAAAGAAGGTTATTACCAACATTGATTGAACCAAAGACATAGTCACCAGGGAAAATAAATCCTCCATGCATGGTTAAGTCTCCAGCATTGGGTACAGCGTCATTTGTATAAAGATGAGCCTTTCCTACAAGGGCTCCATCATTTAATGTGACAGGAGTAATCACAGAACCATTAATCCTCAACGCACCACTATTAATAATGGTGCTACCTGTATAGGTGTTATCTCCACTAATAGAGAATAAAGCGGTATTCCCTGTTCCGAGAAAGAGTCCACCCCCACCCACAGTACTCACTTCACTTTCAATAGGATTGGGAACATAGGAATTGATTGAGAGGTTTTCAACAGTGATACTCCCACTGGACATCATGAAGATATTTGTTCCTAGTGTTTGTCCAAAGATGGCTCCAGATCCTCCTGTTAATATACTTCCATCAAAAGAGATTCCTGTTCGAATTGTTAGTTCTGCACCCTCTTGAATAAAAATGTCGGCGCCCATTGCAGCGCCACCGCCACCTTGAGTGGTTGACGTGGTTCCATTTCCTCCACCGAAGCCTCCCATTCCTGGTGTTCCACCGAAGCCGCAGCTTCCTCCACCGCCACCAAAGCCACCATTTCCTCCAATACTACCGGGGCTAGTATTGATATTGTTGTTCGCGCCGCCGCCGCCGCCGCCGGCGCCGAAGCCTCCATCACCCCCTTTTGAAATGGTGGTAGAAGACTGACCAGTTTTACCACTACCGCCGCCCCCGCCGCCAAAGCCACCATTTCCTCCATTTCCTACTCCTCCGGCTTCTGTATTTCCACCACTACCGCCGCCGCCGCTGCCAAAGCCACCATTCCCACCATTTCCACTTGGATTGGTAGAGCTTGCTCCAGCACCACCAGATCCTCCGCCCCCAAACCCATCTCCTCCATTTCCTCCATGGTATCCTATGCCTATTCCCCCGCCGCCGCCTCCTCCAACACCAGATGCTCCTACACCTGTAAGTGTATCTGTTCCGTATGTATTAAAAACAGCGCCGCTTCCTCCCCCTCCATAAGTTATTGCAGCCCCATTTCCCCCCAAACCTGTTCCACTACCCTTTCCTCCCTTTCCTCCACTTCCAGTAATACCATCTTCTCCATTACCCCCATCTCCTGCACCACCTGCACCACTATTGGTGCTTAAACAGTTTCCTCCATTAAAACCGCCGCCCCCACCGCCAGCGCCCCCACTAGTTTTATTATCTGTTGTACCTCCATTTCCATTAAAACCGCCGCCACCAGCACCACCGCTTGCTTCATTAGAATCTCCACCATTTCCACTAAATCCACCACCGCCGCCACCACCGCCGCTGATCAATTGATAGGCATTTACGAAATATCCTCCAGTCCCTGCATCTCCTCCAATCCCACCCCCGCCGCCGCCGCCTGTGTTGCCATCATTGGATCCATCTAGCGCTGATCCCCCGGTTGCTTGGGAGTTTTGAAATGAGACATTGTCGAGAATCACTTTGGAATTAGAATTGAGATAAAGACCACCTCCAGCTCCTAAACCTCCTCCTCCTCGTGCGTTTCCATTCCCCCCTTTAGCGCTTGCGCCGACAATCTTAAGATTTTGGATGGTGATAGTTCCCGTGCTTTCTCTTGCAAAAAAGCCTCTATGTGGACCAGATGTTGAGGTTAATGTGTAGTGATTTCCCTCAATGGTAAAGGTTTGATTCGTTGATTGAAGCACATTATTCGCATTGAGAGGTTGAAGAAGATTAGAGTAGTCAAAACTTCCCATAAATTCTATATCTGTGCCTGAACTATTTGCAGAAATAATGGCAGCATTCAGATCAGATTCATTACTCACAGGTGTAGCATTTAATAGATATGATGTAGCACTTAAAAAAAGAACCGATAAATATTGAATCTTCATTATTTCACCTTGTTAAACGTTTCTTTTTATTTATATCTAATAAGAATTAGATTCAAATTTTTATGAAAAAATTGCGCGTATCAAATAGAAAAGAAGAATACAGACAATTGCACTTGAAGGAATCGTGATCACCCATGAAAGGACGATATCGCGAAGAGTGCGTAGGTTAAGAGCAGAAAGACCTCTTGCGAGTCCCACACCAAGAACGGCACCAACAATACAGTGCGTTGTAGAAATAGGAAGACCAAATTTTGAAGCGACTAAAATTGTAATCGCTGCTCCAAATTCAGCACTGAACCCACGCGTTGGAGTCAGTTCGGTAATTTTTCTCCCAATCGTTTCCATCACCCGCCAGCCCCAAGTAGCAAGTCCTACAACAATCCCAACACCTCCCATTCCAAGAAGCCAAGCAGGGATGTGCGAAGTAAGAGAAAGACCTCCTTCTCGAATAATCTCAAGAGCAGCAGCAACAGGTCCGATTGCATTGGCTACATCATTTGCTCCATGAGCAAAAGCAACATATGCTGCACTCATAATCTGAAGAGAAGCAAACATTTTTTCGACAACTTTATAATCGGAGCTAGAGGTGTATAGATTAGAGTGTTCGCGTACTTCTTCGGCATACTCTTCCACATCTTTAAGAAGGCGTCCTACTTGCTCTCGCTGTTCTCCTTTACTTGAGAGCTGCACTCTTTTTAAGTGACGGGCGGCTTTATTCAAGCTTAAGACTTGCTGAGAAGTATTAGCAGAAACCATTTGAGGTTTAGGAAGATAAACTTTTTTTAGAATGAAAAAAGCAATCAGTCCTCCAATAAGGCCTATAACGCTGCCGATCAAAATAGTTTCACCTAAAGAAAACTTTACTTGAAAGGATCCCAAACCATTAAAAAGAATACTCAAGGTAAACACGAAAAGGACAACAAAAACCATGACGGGAATAAACCGCCTTGTTGCATGGATAGGATTCATTGCAAAAAGAATTTTTCTCTGGAGTGTGCTGAAGATTAAAAAAGCAAAAAGGCCACTTAAAGCAGGGGAGATGACCCAGCTCATTGCAATCCGTCCTACTTCACCCCAATGAACAGCATGAATACCTCCTGCTATAGCCCCAAAGCCAAGCAAAGCACCAACAATCGCGTGAGTTGTTGAAACAGGCCACCCAAAATAGGAAGCAACTTGAAGCCAAAGTGCTGTTGCGGTTAATGCTGAAAGCATTCCATAAAGGAGGATTTTGGGGTTATGAGCAAAAACATCGGGATTAACAATTCCCGATTGCATTGTTTTGGAAACATTTCCTCCTAGGAAGAAGGCTCCACAAAATTCTAAAATTCCAGCGATAATGACTGCTTTAAAAAGAGTAAGAGCCCCAGATCCCACCGAGGTTCCCATTGCATTGGAAACATCATTGGCACCGATGTTCCAAGCCATGTAAAACCCAGCAAGGAGGACTAAGACTGTTAAAATGAAATCAACAGACATGGGTAACTATCCGTAAACTCCTTCGGTTTTGATTATTATAAATTTTTTCTTAATAGAGAACATTATTTGAGTTCCAAAATCATCCGGATGCGATTAGCAAGTTTTTCTGAAATATGCGAAATACGATTGATCTCTTCAACAAGGCGAACATAAAGGTAAAAGACAGGAGTTTTAACATTTTCAGCTGTTTTGAAAAATTCTTTCATTAGCTCATGTTTCATTTTATCGGCTTCGTATTCAACTTTTGAAGTTTTTTCGACAATTGTTTTTACTTTTTCAGCTTCAATGCCTCCAAAAGAGGATTCTAAAAGTTCATGAAGCTCTTTAATAATGGAACGGGCATCCCAAAAAGCTTCCATGTTCTTCTTAAAAAGTTGATCGAGATGATCACAAAGGTCTCCAAGTTCACTTACAGGATATAAAGTGAGTAAATGGCCGATATCTTCAGCTTTGTCGGAGATGCTATCTTGAATGGATAAAATATCCAGGAACTGACTCCTATCAATAGGGAGGAATAAACTTCTTGGCAAATGATTGCGGATGTCATTCTTTGTCAAATCAGCTTCATGCTCAAGGTTTGAAAGTTCTTTAACCAAACATTCGAGTTCCTCAGGAGATGTATTTTTGAGATTGCCAAAAATTTCAGTGAGCTTTTTCATGCAACTGCTCACCTTCTTCATGTGAGATTGAAGAGGGTTGAACGGAGATTTTCCAAAAATTCGAGCAATGGTTGTTAACATAACGATTTAGCTAAATTATTTTATTTGATTATAGCAATAGTTCCCTTTAAGTTCACGAAAAATAGAGTGATAGCTTCGGATACACTGTTCCCAAGAAAACTTTTCAAGGAGATGTTTTTTTGCCGCTTGGGTGTAATCAGCACCTTCAAGAATCGCAGCTGCATATTTTTCAGGATCTTTTTTATCGATAAGAGTCGCAAAAGTTCCACCTGAAAGAACCTCTTCAAATGGAGGGATGTTGGAGGCAATGATAGGAACCTCGAGTGCCATTGCTTCTAAAAGGATTAAACCAAAAGCCTCCCATCTTGAAGGGACAACAACACACTCAACTTCTGATAAAAGTTTCAGCCCCTCATCTCTAGAGACTTTTCCAGTAACCATTGTATAAGGATCGCTTTTTAAGACTTTTTCATACTCTCCTCCTCCAATCACACGGAGTCGATATCCTTCAGGTCCCAAGATTTTCATGATCTCGAGCATAAAAAGAGGATCTTTTTGAGGGCATAGACGTCCCATGAATCCGATAAGCTTTGGAATTTTCTCTTTTTTAGGAGGGATTGTATTTAGATCGATTCCATGAGGAATGACGCAGTGATTTGTTCCTTTGAGGAGATTGTTTTTTAAAGCAAGCTCTTCTTCGACATGTGAAACAAAATTGACAAGAGTTGCTCCTTTCATTGCCCTTCGTTCCCCAAAGCGGCTAAACTTTAGCCCTTGATGGAGTCCATGAAGCCCGTGAACGGTATAGAGAACAGGACAAGTTTTTCGACAAAAGCTTAAGAAAAAAGCAGCTCTTCCTCCGTGAACATGAATCAAATCAGGTTTCACATCACGAATCACTTTCTGCATCTTTGCTGCTATTCGTAAATCAAAGCGTGATGTAAAAAAATTGATTCCCATCTTGGGAATATTCCCAACTTTTTCAAGAGCATAAGAATTTTCTTGAGTGAGTAAATAAGGGGTATCTAGAGATTTTAAGACATCTAAAACAAAAGTGGTTCCACCACCAGGATTGCCATCAGCAACGATTTGTAGTATCTTCATAACGACTATTTTATCGCATGGAGTTTTATTTTGCTTGTATTTTGGCACCAAGAAGATTTGAGAATAGAAGAAAATTTAGGTTTGAGTAAAGCCTGCGCTGAAGGTTCTCAAGTTGTTCCGATCTTTATTTTATCTGACTCTATGAAGTTAGGAGAGGCAAGCCGGTGGTGGCTCCATAAAAGCTTAGAAGAGCTCCAAAAAGATTATGCAGAAAAAGGAGTGAGTCTTATTCTGCGTCGCGGAGATCCAAGAAAGGTCTTCAAAGAGTTAAATGTTGAAAAAGTCTTTTGGAACCAAACCTTTTCTGAAGAAGAAAAATTAGTGGCCCAAGATTTGGGGGAAAAGGGGAGACCGTTCAATGGAAATCATCTTGTAGACATCCCTAACTTTTTCAATAAATCTGGAAAGCCTTTTGCTGTTTTTACCCCGTTTTACAACGCTTTATTGAAAGAAATGGAGTGTGAGAAAATAGAAAAACTCACCCTTAGAAAAGGAAAAGAAATTGAAAGTGATACACTCGAGTCACTAGAGCTTTTACCAAAGAAGAATTGGATAAAATCACTTGAGGCACACTGGACGCCTGGAAGAAAAGGGGCGCTCAAACGGTTAGATTCCTTTAATAGCGAAAGCTATGAAGAAAGAAGAGACTTTCCAGCTGAAAAAGGAACCTCTCTTCTTTCTCCCCACCTTCATTATGGAGAAGTCAGCCCTTATGAAGTCTGGTCCAAAGTAAAAAATGAAGTCTTTCGAAGACAACTTGCCTGGAGAGAATTTGGATCATCTTTTGTAACTCATTTCCCAAAAACTAAGACTGAAAATTGGCAAGAAAAATTTGATCGTTTTCCTTGGAAAAATAACCAGGACCATCTTCGTAAGTGGCAAAATGGGATAACAGGATATCCTATTATCGATGCAGGAATGAGGCAATTATGGAAAGAAGGATGGATGCATAACCGTGTGCGAATGATTGTCGCTTCTTTTTTAGTGAAAGATCTCTTTATTCATTGGAAAGAAGGAGCGGCTTGGTTTTGGGATACTCTTGTGGATGCTGACATTGGAAATAATACCCTCGGTTGGCAATGGGTGGCAGGTTCAGGACCAGATGCGGCGCCCTTTTTCCGGATTTTTAATCCAGTCCTCCAAGGGGAAAAGTTTGATCCTCAAGGAGACTACGTCAAAACTTATTGTCCTGAACTTAAGAATCTTTCTTCAAAATGGATGCATAAGCCGTGGATGGCTCCTGAAGAAGTGTTAACAGAAGGTGGGGTTAACTTAGGAGAAACCTATCCTTATCCGATAGTAGATCATAAAGAAATGCGAGAAAAAGCATTGGCTTATTTTAAAGAGTTATGAGGAAATCAAGCAAAGATAAGTTCTCGTTCTTTTTCAGTGAGTTCGCGCCACTCTCCTTCATTAAGATCTCCGAGTTTTAGACCTCCAATGCGGATGCGAGCAAGGGAAAGAAGGTTAAGCCCTGCATTTTGAACCATTAGGCGGACCTCCCGTTTTTTTCCTTCTTTAACAACAATCTTTAGAGTTCCCCGTCTCACTTTTGTCACTTTTGTTGGACGAATCCATTTTCCTTCAATCAGTGTCCCTTTAGAAAGTTCTTGAAGATGTTCATGAGTGATTTCTTGCTGTGTTTTTACAAGGTATTCTTTGCTGATATTTTTTGAAGGGTGGATCACTTCTTGAGCAAAGTGTCCATCGTTAGTTAAGAGGAGAAGGCCTGTGGTATCACGGTCGAGGCGACCAATTGTAAATAGACGCTCTTTGACCTCTGCAAAGAGATCAATCACTAACTTTTTCCGACCCATCGGTTTGTTGGAGCAGATGAACCCACGTGGTTTGTTCAAAATATAATAAACTTTTTCATCTCTTAGCGTAATCGGGTGATCCTCAACAAAAATCTTATCTTTTGAAGGATCAACGATGGTTTGAGGGACTGTGATGACTTCATCATTAACACGTACCTTTCCCTCAAAAATGAGAAATTCTGCAGCTCGGCGCGAGGCGACTCCTGCTTTAGCTAAAATTTTACTTAGACGATTCGGTTCCATGCGATATATTATAAAATAGATGCCAGAATAATACAATCTCATCTATCATGGATGTATGGGAAAACAAGCAAAACTTATTTTACTTCGTCACGGAAAGTCCGATTGGAATCAAAAAAATCGCTTTACAGGCTGGGTCGATGTTCCGCTGAGCAAAGATGGAATTATTGAGGCTCAAAAAGCGGGGAAAGTCATTAGCCACATCCCCATTGATGTCATTTTTATCTCTTCTCTCATGCGGGCACAAATGACAGCGATGATCGCGATGACAGAGCATGAAAGTGACAAAACACCAGTCATTTTGCATCAAGGTGAAGGGAAGCTTCAGGAGTGGGCAAAAATTTATGACCCCAAAGCCGAAGAGCATACAATCCCTGTTTACAAAGCTTGGGAGATCAATGAACGGATGTACGGAGAACTCCAAGGACTTGAAAAAGATGAAACGCGGGAAAAGTTTGGAGCTGATCAAGTCAAAATTTGGCGACGCAGCTTTGATACTCCACCTCCCAATGGGGAAAGTTTAGAAATGACTGCCGAGAGATCCATTCCTTATTTTAAAAATAACATTGTTCCTTTTCTGAATGCGGGAAAAAATATTCTCGTTTCTGCTCATGGAAATTCTCTCCGATCGATCGTGATGTATCTTGATAACCTTTCAAAAGAAGAAGTTTTAAACCTTGAAATTCCAACAGGAGTTCCTCTTTGTTATTCTTTTGAAGGGAAGCATTGGCAAAAAGAGGTATTATGAACGAGCCAATTTACCTCGATAATGGAACCCTAGCCCGCCCTTCCGACCACCTTTTTGCTCAAGTCCAACCTTTTATGAAAAGGCATTGGCAATCGGTAACAGCTCCTTATCTTCAGGGAAAAGAACCGTTTACCTCCATTAATAGAAGTTTGGGAGATCTTCGAGCTTTTGTGGGAGCTCATGATAAAGATCGGTTTCAGTTTTGCAGCTCAGCAGCCCATGCAATTTCAGAGGTTTATCATAGCGCTTATATTGATCATATTGCCGAAAGTGGAAAAAATCATATCTTAACCACCCAATTGGAAGAAGCATCGATTCATTTAATGGGTCAAAGCTTTGAAAAACTTGGGGTTTATCAAAAAACAATCCCCCTTAACGAAAATGGGCAAGTCACCCGGGAAGCTTTAGAAAAAGCGATTACTCCAAAAACAGGACTGGTTTCCCTTTCATGGGCGAATGCATTAACTGGTGTGGTTCATCCTATTTGGGAACTCGGAGAGCTTTGCCATGAAAAAGGGATTCTTTTTCATGTTGATGCCTCGAATATTTTGGGAAAACTTTATTTCAAATTCCAAGAGCTTCCTATTGACTATCTGACATTTGATGGAACGCTCCTTCATGCCCTTAAAGGTAGTGGAGGTCTTTTTGTTCGAAGAGGAGTCGATTTTCAAAGTCGCACTCCTGAAGGAATGGAAGGAGCAAATCTTAATCTTCCAGCTTTTATTAGTCTTGGAATAGCAATTGAAGAACTTAGTCAAGCTTTTGATCATCTTTGTATGGAAACAGTACGCCTGCGCGATAAATTAGAAGAGGGGATTCTCTTAGCAATCCCTGAGGCTAAAGTTCTTTTCAAAGAAGGAGAGCGTCTTCCGAATGTCTCCGCAATTCATTTTCCTGGAGTGACGGGAGAACTCCTTGCCTTTCATTTAAGAGAGCAAGAAGTCTTTACTTCAATTGGAGGAGGAAGGCTTCAAAAACTTCGTCATTTATTGACCGCAGTTGGAAAAGATCCTATTGAAAGTCAATGCGTATTAAGCTTTTCCCTCTCTTATGCCACTACAGAAGAAGAAATCGATCGCTCCATCGGAATCATTGTTGATTGTGCTCAAAAATGCCGCACGTTTTCAAAGGGAGTTCTATCATGAAACCTCATCCTTGGACAGAATATAGCAATCTATTAAAGGAACGCATTCTTAACCCTCGTAATGTAGGGTCCTTTAAAGAAAATACCGGTGCCCTTCAAGAAATGCGCGTTGTTACTGGAAAGGGAGAGAGGGATGGAAGTCTACTGATCTTTTCCATTGTTGTGGATGAAACCGACGGGATCATTGCTGATGCAAAATTCATCGCTTTTGGAGAAACAACACTTATTGGAGCCTCAGATGCAGCCTGTGAAGTTCTCCTTAGAAAAAATTATGATCAAGCTCGTCGCTTAACGGCTGATTTAATCGACCGCAAGCTTCGAGACTTTACCAATATCCCTGCTTTTCCCAAAACTGCAGACTCCGATATTAACTTTGTCTTATCAGTCATTGAAGAAGCTGCAGATAAATGCACCGATATTCCCCTTAAAGATCCTTCGTTCACTCAGCCCATTCCTGAAGGGCAACAATCTGATGGAGGGCATCCCAATTGGCATCTCTTTTCTCCAGATGAAAAGCTTGATCATATTAAAGAGGTGATTCGTGATGAAATTCAACCCTATATCGAACTCGATGCAGGGGGAATTGAAGTTGCAGCTTTTAATGATGAGAGAGAGGTCATTATCGCTTACCAAGGAGCTTGCACCACCTGTCCCTCATCGACAGGTGCGACTCTTGACGCAATCCAACAAATCTTGCGATCACGCCTTTCACCTTCCCTTGATGTAAAGCCTGATTTATCTTTGTTGCAGTATTAATCCGAACTCTGGGTTTATTTTACTTATTCTCAAAGATTTTTCTCTTTCTTCTTGGGTCTTTTATCTTGAAAAGGGCGCTTTGGCCCTTCCCTTCGATAAAAAGCTCAAGAATTTAAGAGAACTCTCCTATGACAATAAGTCAAATATAGCTAAAACAGTTTAAAATTGGGATGATTTAAACGAGAGATTTTTGATGGATTTTGACTCCTTAAAACCGAGAACATTGTCCATGAGACAAGGAGAGGTTTTAAGGAGTCAAAAGACACCGGAAAGATCCGGGTAAATCATCCCAATTTTAAACTGTTTTAGCTATAAACCCAGAGTTCAGTTGATTAAAGTTTTGCAGAAACTTGCTTAAGAAGAGTGTTGAGTTCACTTTTAAATTTAGCAAGCTCTAAGAACATGTAGCAACCCTTGTATTTTTCATCGATTTCAGCAAATTCTTTTAGAATTTGCTCTTTTGCACCTTGAAAATCTCCTTGAGCAATTTTTTCTTTAATGGTTTGGATTTTTTCTCCATAAACTCCACTAAGCTCAGTAGATGATGCTTGGGTAGCTGATAGTTCTTCAGATGATCCAACGGGATTAATTTCCATATCGAACTCCTTTGTTTAAAAGTAATTATAATAGAAATTTAATTAAATTAAATATAATTAATTATTTTAATAAGCGCCATTAATAGAAATGTTTTTTTTGACAATATTAAATTTTAAACTGTTTTAGCTATAATTTAAACCGACCACCAGAGAGAAAAAAGTCTCTTCTGGAAGAGCTCGCCTTTCTCAATGTTGATGAGACAAAGCTCTCCCTATGCAGTTGATACGATTTGGAAAAAACTTCAGCAAAAAGATCGATGGTTTGGTCCAAAAGATCCCTTTTGTCATCAATCAGGAAACTATAGTGATATCGAACATATACCCAAACAAGTTCCGATTCGATTAATAAGCCTATTTTTTGATTTCTCCTGAAGATAGCGTTTGAATCTCACCATTATCTAAAAGAATATTCAATCGACCATCAGGGTTAAGTGAGTGAAGGGTTCCTGAAATCAGGTGGCCATTTTGTTTAAGGGTAATCGGTTTTCCTTTATGTGTTAGAAGAGCATCATAGCTCATATAAAAAGGTTTAAAGCCATCTCTTTTATAGAGGTGATAATCTTCAAGAAAGAAGCCCTCCAACATATTAATCAAAGGAACTAATTCTTGTTTTTCTCCAAATTCAACAAGAAGAGATGTTGCTGGTTGATCAATTTCATCTAGAGCTTCTTTAGACATATTGACATTGATCCCTGTTCCTAAGATCACCCCAAATTTATCGTGAAGATCAATCGTTTCACAAAGAATGCCTGCGATTTTTTTTCCATTAACCAAAACATCGTTGGGCCACTTAATGTGTGGAGAAAGGCCTACTTTGTTTAAGAGTTTTGTGACACTTAGTGAGAGGATTTGAGCGATATTGTTGAGGTCCATGATTTTTTTATCCATCGTAAAAAAGTAGGTGAGATAAATATTCTCTCCCTTAGGAGACACCCAACTTCGATTAAAACGCCCTCGCCCTGCAGTTTGTTCATCCGCAGTGATACATGTGATTTTGCTTAAGTCAAAATGGGAATAATTTTCCTTGGCATAAGTATTGGTGGAATTCACCTTTTCTAAGTGAATTTGTGTGACTTTTTCTACCATAATAACTCCAAATTATGGACAATAAAGTGTTATGTGGAACCATCAAGTTTTAAGACGCATTGATTTTAGAACACTTCCTTTTATCATGGCACTCATGATAATGAGCATTCTTATCATTGCTTCTACGACTTCAGAGGTTCAGCTTACAGGGGAAGATATATTCTTTACCCCACATGTTAAAAACCAAATCCAACGTTTTGGTGTTGGAATTCTTTGTTACCTTTTTTTTGCAGGCCTCGATTACCACAAACTCAGAGAGTGGGCCTGGGTTCTTTATGTTGGAACCATTCTACTTCTACTAGGCCTTTTTTTTACAGAACCGATTCAGCATGTTCATCGCTGGTACCGCATTCCTTTTATTGGTGGGACACTTCAGCCCTCTGAGTATGCAAAGCTTTCCCTTGTTTTTACATTAAGTTGGTTTCTAGAAAAGAAGGGAAGAAGCGTTGGAGATTGGCGGACATTTTTTCAAGCAGCGATAATTGTTTTAATTCCTTTTCTCTTAATATTGAAGCAGCCTGATCTGGGATCAGCCATGGTTTTGTTTCCCATGACACTCGGGATGTTTTATTTTGGGGGAATTAGAAAAGGAGTGATCAAAATCATGTCTGCCTTAGCGGTGGCAGCTCTTATTTTAATTTCTCTAATTTTCACGGGGGTATTAGACCATGAAGAACTTAGACCAGTTGCAACAAAGGTTTTAAAAGAATACCAATATGAACGGTTTGATCCTGATACCTATCATCACCAAGCTGCAAAAACAGCCATAGCTTTAGGAAAGTATACAGGAAGTGGGTTCAAAAAAAGCTTATTTACAGGGCGGCAATTTCTTCCCGCAGCTCATACAGACTCGGTTTTCCCCGCATTTGCTGAGGAATTTGGAATTTTTGGGGCTATTTTCATGTTACTCTTGTTTTTCGGACTGATTTATTGTAGTTTTCAAGTTACAGCAGTTGCTAGAGACCATTTTGGGCGGGTTTTGTCCGCTGGAATCGCTGTCTATTTGGCAATTCATGTGGTGATCAATATCGGAATGATGTGTGGCTTTTTGCCCATTACCGGAGTCCCTTTGGTTCTTGTAACCTATGGTGGGTCCTCTGTGACTTTGACGATGAGCGCCCTAGGTATATTACAAAGCATCTATACAAGAAGGTTTATGTTTTGACGAAGCATCCATTTATTTTAAAACCTGGAACCTGGATCGGAGAAGGAAAGATTACTCTTTCAATGATGGATGAAGAGCTTCCATTTTATACGCGGTGGAAAGTCCCTGAAGGAGAAAAGGGTAGGATTGAATCTACTCAAGAAATTCAAATTTCAGGCCTTTCCGATGTGATGCAAAATCAATTTGCTTTCTATGATATTACTCGTAAAGCTTTTTCGATAGAACTTGAGAACCAATCTCTTGGGAAAGTTGTGGGGAAGGGAATGATTAACGATAAGTTGATTGGATGGGAATTTCGTTTAGACCATCTCGGCTTTGAAGGGTTTGAGTTCTACGAAAGGAGTGAAATTCCTGACACCTATCTGATGCATGCAGAATATGCAACAAATGATGACTTTCGCACCGTCATTCATGGAAAGATCTGGCGCCCGGTGGAGGAAACTAAAGATTAGTTTCTGAATCACGATGTGTAAAAAAATAAACCGTGTTGCTAATAAATAATATAATAAATTATTAAAAAAACAAGGTAGGTTTATTATGAGATATTTGTTTGTATTTGGTCTTTTGTTTTTATTAGGGTGTGCAACCAATTCCGAAGTGATGACGCGGGATAAGTATGCTGAAGTCGAAGTCGGGATGAAAGCTTCTGATATCGAACACCGATTTGGGAAACCCTATCAAATCGTTTCTCGTGAAGGGGACAAAGAAACCTATGAATATATCGAAAAAATCACTATGGGAAACCAGGTGATTGAACAACGACGTTACTACATCGTGATTCAAGATGGAAAAGTTATAGGGAAATATATGAAACTCTCCAATCCTCCTCCATTTGAAGCGATCTATTCAGAAGATCCCTATCCTAATTATTAAGTTCAACTGTACATTTTTTGGTGCACCTTCCCCTACTTCCTAAGAAGTGTTGGAGAAGGTGCAAATCTGTGTTAAGGATTGAGCTCTTGATTGATTTTTGTCAGGAGCGGAAACTTATTGTTAAAGTCATCATCGTCAAGCGACCACATCATGGCACCCCCTAGAGAATGTTGTTTAATAAGGGCCATTTTAGCGGCAATAGAGTCTTGATTATCATAGGAGACCCATCGTTTCCCTCCGGCATTGTAAGCATAAGGGGTTTGTGAAGCTTTATCAAAACCACCAATGAGCCATCCTAGGGTTTGAATTTGATCTATGATTTCATAGTATGCAAGGAAGCCGGGAGTTCCTGTATATTTTCCTGCAACATCGGGTCCCGTAAACGTATTTCCAGGGCCATAATTTTCATCGGAGAAATTAACACCAGCATAGGAATGCCCGTAAGAAGGGACGCCGATAATAATTTTTGACTGATCGACTCCTGCATCTAAATAGTACTTGATTGTTTTTTCAACGCTATAGAGATCGTCACTTTCTTTTGTCGGGGCGTTGGGAAGGGTGCCTTCCTGACCTGGCCATGGGCCATAATAGTCATAACACATGACATTGAACCAGTCGAGATACTCCGAACAATCTTTGAGCCAAGAAAAATAGGTTGCTGGGTTGCTTGGATCGACTGTTTTGGTTGCTCCGGACTCAGATTGATAAGTGCCACTTAGAGTCCCACTTGGAACAAAGGGAGCTGAGGCCATTGTAATGATCAATCCATTTCCTGAATTCTCGATTTGTGCTCGGAGTTCTTTGAAAAAAGTTAAATAGTTTTGGTAATCCTCCGCAGTTCCTCCATGCTTATCGGAAGCGGGATATTCCCAGTCAAAATCAACCCCGTCAAAATGGTACGTTTTAGCGTAGTCACAAATAGAATCAATGAATGCCTTGCGGTGATCAGGGTTTGCAACCATTTGGCTGAAGAACTGATAAGTATACTTACCTCCATACTGATCATCATCGGGATTACAGAAGTTCCATCCGCCAATAGAAATAAGAACCTTTAGATTGGGATTTTCTTCTTTAAGACTCTTCATTTCAAATTTCTCTAGTTGCTTGAGGTCATACCCGGTGCATTGGTTATATAGAGAAGGAGCGATTGTTTTTTGTCCGGTTGAATCTGGAACTTCATTCAAGTCTGTCCACTCAACGGGGTAAACTTTCCAATCATCAGTAACAACATATTTTCCTGGGCCGCTGATACCAGGACCTTTAAAATTAAAGTAAGCAAAAGCATAGCAAAGGTGAGAGACTTTTGATGGATCCATTTGATGTGGATAGGCTTTCCCTTTATCAGGACGCCACTGCGCCCAATTTTCGTAATATCCGACCACTTTATAATTATTGCTTCCCCAAACCGGAGCTGAAAGTCCAAAAAGAGAAACAGAAAATAGCAGTAATGCTTTCCTGATAAGATTCATGCATATCTCCTATATTGTTATGATGATTGGCACCCCATAATAGGGGTGCATTTGTGTCTGAGATTTACTGATCCGTAAATTTCACTGTCGTCGGTGCGCTAGTTCCATGAGGCTGTAGAGAAATACCTTTTTTCCAACTGTCAGTTCCTTCCATGCTTACGCCTCCTGAAATCATGATGGCAGGGGGTTTTTCTTCAATAGAAGATGCTGAGGCAGGTCCTAGGCTAAAACTAAAATTAGCCTGTCCACTAGAAGGATCAATAGAGTAAGAAACACCACCATATCCAAGACCATATTTTACCCAAGGTGTTGGATGTTCCATATAGTCCATTCCAACGACCATTGTGGTGTGGTCTTTTAAGGTAAAGGTATGACTTTCCCCTGGGGAGACTTTTGTACTGTAGTCAGAGTTAAAGTAAAATGCGTACTCAGAGGTGTCATTTGTAAATGTGACTTTCATATCTGCGCAGAGTGTTGATGAAACTGTTAGCGTGATAACGATTGCTGCCGCTTTGAGAAAATTTTTTAAAATTTCCATTCAAACCTCACGTAAATGATAAAATAAAGAAAGGTTACAAAAAAAAACTTTATTTGTCCATTTCAAAAGAACTTACTTAAGGGGATAAAAAAGCCCCACCTTTTCAAGGTTCTTAAGATGATCTATTCTGGCATAATTGAATGACATTTCAATTTGAATTTTTTGATTAAAACAGCTATGAAAAAAATAGATAAAAAAGGTGTTTGAATTTGCGGATAGGTTTAAAGATGAAAAAGGGTATAGCGATTATTACTTTTTTTGCTCTCATGGGCATGAGTTTTTCTGGGATGTGTTGTACAACAATGCTTATCACGAAAGGAGCAACCACTGATGGTTCCGTTTTAGTTGCTCACTCCGATGATGATGAAGTAGGAGATCAAAGGATTATTTATGTTCCAGCAATGGATCATCCCAAAGGATCAAAACGTCCTGTATATCCCGATGGAAATGCGATGTATCCTCGTTATGTTGGAAAAAGTCGCGGACCGGGATACAACATCCCTGATTATCCACCGACGCAGCCTATTGGTTATATTGATCAAGTTCCTCATACCTATGCCTTTTTTGATGCAAATTATGGAATTATCAATGAACATCAGCTCGCTCTAGGGGAATGTACCAATGCTGCTAATGTAGATACGACTTTAACAAAAGATACAAAAGATCGTCTCTTTTGTATTGGAGAACTTTCGAGAATTGCTCTTGAAAGATGTAAAAAAGCACGTGAAGCGATTGCACTCATTGGGGAATTAGCGGATCAATATGGATATAATGGATGGGGAGAAACATTACTGATTGCAGATCCAGAAGAAGGGTGGGTTTTTGAAATTTGTAATCCTCCTAGTGGTAGGGGAGCCATATGGGTTGCTAAAAAAGTTCCTGATGGAGAAGTGTTTGTTGCTGCAAATGAATTTAGAATTAGAGACGTTGTCCAAGATGATCCCGATATCATGTATTCAAAACATTTGTTCCCAACCGCACAAAAGTATGGTTGGTGGGATCCAAAAAGTAAAAAGCTACTTGATTGGTTACCTTCTGTAAGCCCTGGAGAATATAATCATCCCTATTATTGTTTAAGAAGAGTCTGGCGTGCTTTTAGCCGTATTGCTCCCTCTCTTAATTTAAGCCCATGGGTTGAGAATGCTTATACTAGAGACTATTCCTTTTCAATTAAACCTGATAAGAAAATGACTGTTCAAGATGTGATGGCACTTTATCGAGACTATTATCAAGGAACAGAATTTGACCTGATGAAAGGGTTAGCTGCAGGTCCTTTTGGATGTGCAAATCGCTTTTTAGGTCCTTACGACACCACTTGGAATAACCATCCCGGTGAAAAAAATCCAAAGTTAGAAGGTGCATGGGAAAGGCCGATTTCGGTTTATTATTGCGGTTATGTGTATGTGAATCAAATTCGAGGTCATCTTCCTGATCCGATTGGCGGAGTATGCTGGTTAGGACTTGATCAGCCCTATACAAACTGTTTTATTCCCTATTATGTAGGGGTCAATAATTTACCAAAACCTCTTGAAATCACAAACTCATATGATTTCACATTCGATGGTGCATGGTGGATCTTTAATTTTGTGTCTAATTGGTCTTCACAAAAGTTTGACTATATGATTAAGGATATTCAAGCATTGCAAACAAAACTGGAGGAAGGCGAGTTTAATAACCAAGACAATGTTGAGCAAAATGCTCTGAAACTCTATCAAAATGGTAAAGATTTAAAGAAAGTCAAAGAGTATCTAACGCATTATTGTGATCAGAATGCTCAACAGGTATTTAGTGAGTGGGCAGGTTTATCAAAATACTTAGTTGAAAAATATACCGATGGATACATTAATAAACCCAAGGTGGGGAAAGAAATTGGGTATCCTAAATGGTGGAGAGAAGCTGTTGGGTATCAAAATGGACCCAAAAGTTATGAAAAACCAAGATAGTGTTACCTGTGGCAACACTATCTAAGAAATTTAAAACCGCTTTTCGGCTTTAAAGTTTCCGCTGGTCACTAAATTGTTATTCATACCTTCTCCATTTGAAGTGATCTATTCTGAAGATTCCTATCCGAATTATTAACCTTTTTAAGGTCTTGAACAATGCTCGTTCAAGTCTAGTTAAAATATTTTCTTTAAAATTAATTATTCATGTTTTTTGCTTTGAATAATGTATATTTAATTTTTTTTAACATAATAAAAATTATTTTTTATTATGTTTCAATTTAATTTATTTGTTATAATTAGTGCTTTAAGATAACCATTAAAAGGAGGGTAACATGGAACGTGCTTCTACGTACGGTAAACCATTGAGTGGTTTCAATGATTTTGGGGCTTACAGTAGAACGTACAGTAGTGTTTACAGTCAACCCAAGCAGTCTGCAGAATTTAGTATTAGCAAGATAGCTTCAAATTTTTTATATAACATTAAAGACTCTATAGCAGAGTCCCGTCTTTCGACCAAATTAATCGTTGGTGGAGGAGCTGCATTTGTTTATGGGATGTTTTTCTTTCCAATCAAATCTACTGTAGCTGCATTTGCTGCATTGTATATGACCCTTTTTGGGCTTTATGCATTAATAGCAGGTGGGGCTGCTCGCTGTATGGGAGAATAACGACTAAAGGCAGCGATTGTATCGCTGCCATTTTAAAGAAAAGATTTACCTAGGCCTTAATCTTTATATCAACACCCGCTGCGACAGGAAGAACCTTGAGCTTGTCAATGGTATCCAATGTAGGGTTGAGGATATCGAGAAGGCGAACATGGGTTCGGATCTCAAACTGCTCACGTGATTTTCGGTCAACGTGTGGAGAGCGAAGGACTGTATAGATTTCCCTTTTTGTTGGAAGAGGGATAGGACCAACAATGCGGGCTCCGGTTCTTTTAGCAGTTTCAACGATATCGGCAGTCGAACGATCGAGGATCCTTTGGTCATATCCTTTAAGCCGGATCCGTATCTTTTTTCTATTAGGTGTTTCCTTTGCCATTGATGATTTCTCTTTTTATTTCTTAATGATTTCTTCTTGAATTTTTGCAGGAACTCTTTCGAAGTGTCCTGGTTCCATTGAGTAAGTTGCACGTCCTGAACTTAAGGAGCGAAGGGTTGTCGAGTAACCAAACATTTCGCTTAATGGGACCTCACAATCAATAATGGCAACTCCTTTTTCCATTCCTTGGTTCATAATCTTTCCGCGGCGCCTGTTAATGTCACCGATCACATCTCCGATATATTCCTCTGGAGAGGTGACAACAACTTTCATAATGGGTTCTAGTATAATTGGCGACCCTTTCTTGGCTGCATCACGAATGGCCATCGAAGCACAAATCTTAAATGCCATCTCATTGGAGTCTACTTCGTGGTATGATCCAAAGACAATCGCGACTTTAACATCAACAAGGCTATAACCAGCAAGAACTCCATTGGAAAGTCCCTCTTGAACCCCTTTTATACAAGCGGGGATGTATTCCTTAGGAATGACTCCTCCAACAATCTTGCTAACAACCTCGTTTCCTTTTCCAGGTTCGTTGGGTTCGATTTCAAGACAAACGTGTGCATATTGTCCACGTCCACCAGACTGTTTAACAAACTTGGTGTCTGTTTTAGAAGGCGCAGTGATGGTTTCTTTGTAAGAAACTTGAGGCTTACCGACGTTTGCATCGACTTTAAATTCGCGGAACATCCGATCTTTTAAGATCTCTAAATGGAGTTCCCCCATTCCAGCGATGATGGTTTGTCCTGTTTCTTCATTAGTGCTCACACGGAAAGTGGGGTCTTCATCTGAAAGGGAACTAAGCGCTTGAGAAAGTTTTTCCCGGTCACCTTTTGATTTAGGTTCGATTGCCATCGAAATTACCGGCTCAGGGAATTCCATCTTCTCTAAGAGAAGGGGAGTATTTTCCGCGCAAAGAGTATCTCCAGTTGTTGTGAACTTAAGACCGATAACAGCGGCGATATCTCCAGTGAAGAACTCATCACGATCCTTTCTTTGGTTAGAGTGCATTTCTAGAAGTCTAGAAACGCGCTCTTTTTTGTCTTTTGTAGTGTTAATAAGGCTCATCCCTTTTTCAAGGACTCCCGAATAAACACGGACAAAGGTAAGTTTTCCAACATAAGGATCTGTGACAACCTTAAATGCTAAAGCTGCAAGAGGGCTTGCATCACAGGGTTCTAAGCTGAATTCTTTTTCGGTATCAACATCAATTCCTTTAATCGTACCTCGATCAAGAGGAGAAGGCATCCAAAGAGTCACAGCATCAAGAAGAGGTTGGATTCCTTTGTTCTTAAATGCTGTTCCACAAAGGACAGGATTAATCTTATTTGTTACGACTCCTTGACGAATCACAGCATGAATTTCTTCTGGGGTAAGAGTGTCTGGAGCTTCAAGAACCTTCATCATGAAGTCATCATTCGAATCATCGATCGTCGCAAGCTCTTCAAGCATTTCAGAGCGCATTTGATCGCACTTTTCTTTAAGATCAGCAGGAATTTCAGCAACTTCGTATTCTGCACCCATGGTCTCGTCTTTAAAGAGGTAAGCTTTCATCGTAACCAGGTCGACCATTCCAAGGAAGTCGTTCTCGGCGCCGATTGGGCATTGAACAGCAATTGCATTTGCACCGAGTTTTTCTTTCATGCTCTTGATGCAATAGAAGTAGTCGGCTCCGACGCGATCCATTTTGTTGATAAAGGCAATTCTTGGAACCCCATACCGAACTGCTTGTCTCCAAACAGTTTCTGACTGAGGTTGAACCCCATCCACAGCGCTAAAGACTGCGACCGCACCATCAAGAACACGAAGAGAACGTTCAACTTCTACAGTGAAGTCAACGTGTCCTGGAGTATCAATAATGTTGATTTTGCAATCATGCCAATAAACAGTTGTGGCTGCAGAGGTGATCGTGATTCCACGCTCTTGTTCCTGCTCCATCCAGTCCATTGTGGCAGCCCCTTCATGGACTTCACCAATCCGGTGAACACGCCCTGAATAAAAGAGGATCCTCTCTGTACAAGTGGTTTTCCCAGCATCGATGTGGGCCATGATGCCAATATTTCTGACATTCTCTAGTTTATCTTGTGGGGGGCGCTGATTTGCCATTTTTTAAGTGTGCTCCTTTACCATTTATAGTGTGCAAATGCTTTATTCGCTTCTGCCATTCGGTGTGTGTCGTCTTTCTTTTTAATTGTGGAACCTTGGTTGTTGAAGCAATCGGCAAGTTCCATTGCTAAGCCGTCAACCATGTTGCGTCCAGGTTTTTGTCTTGCATTCATGATGATCCATTTCATAGCCATTGAAGCACGTCGATCAGGAGGGATTTCAATGGGGACTTGATAGGTTGCTCCACCAATTCTTCTAGATTTTACCTCGAGTGTTGGCATCGCATTTTCCATCGCTTGGTCAAAAGCAATGATCGTATCTTCAGCACGCACTTTCTTTGCAAACTCATCTAAAGCTTGATAAACAATACGTGTTGCTATGGATTTTTTCCCATGAAGCATGACACGATTGATGAACTTTGAAACAACAGCACTATTATATTTCTGATCAGGAATGGGCTTTCGTTTTGTTGCACGACGTCTTCTTGACATATTCTATTATCCTTTAGGTTTCTTCGCGCCATACTTAGAACGCGCTTGTTTCCGGTCTTTAACAGCTGCGCAGTCGAGAGAACCTCGAACAATGTGATAGCGAACACCCGGAAGGTCTTTAACCCTTCCACCTCTGACGAGGACGATACTGTGTTCTTGTAAATTGTGTCCCTCACCACCAATGTAAGCAATGACTTCCTGTCCATTAGATAGGCGAACCCAAGCCACTTTTCGAAGAGCTGAGTTAGGTTTCTTTGGAGTTTTTGTCTTTACTTGAAGACAGACACCCCGTCTTTGCGGACATTTCTGGAGCGCAGGAGATTTCTTTTTCTTCTTTTTAGGTGTGCGAGGTTTCCGCACAAGTTGGTTAATGGTTGGCATTGAGGCCTTTACTCCTATTTATTCTGTTGTCAATCCCATACAGGATTAATTCTTACCAATGTAAACGAGTAATATAGCGTATACACTTAATTTCTTGCAAACTATTGCTTTCAGGGAACAAGACGATCGCCTGTTTCAGAGAGCTATTAACGGAATTTTTTACAGATATGTGATTAAGCAATTAACTTTCTTTTATATAAAATTAATTTATTCAATTTTCGAGCATTTAATTTATTAATAAGTATAGTGAGGAAATAAGAGTGGGATTATGGGAAGGGCTTTTTTATTTAGACTGATCATATTTTTATCCTTTAGTCTTTCGGGGTTTACAAGCGAGGCTTTTACCCTTTCACTAAAGGATGTCCGTCCAACGATGGATAAAATGTTTACTTATCATGTTGAAAGTAAAGAGTTTTCTCCAATAATCGCTAAACGTTCATTAAAAATTTATCTTGAACAGTTTGATCCCGATCGCATCTATCTTCTAAAAAGTGAAGCAGAAGCTTATCTTGGAGTGTCGTCAAGAAAGGTCCGAGAGTTGATCAATCATTATCATCAAGATCAATTTCCAGAGTATTGGAACCTTAACTTTATGGTTCAAAGATCTATTCAGAGAGCTCAAAAGATTCGCCATCAGCAGATTGAAAGACTCATTAATGAGGGGGAAAGAGCGCTAAAGCGGTCCGTACCTTTATATTATTCGGATTACGCTAGGGATGAAGAGGAATTAAAAAATAGGATCTATGAGAGATTGATTCTAGAGGTTAAGTCTCATCTTCGCTCGAGAAGTGATTCTTCGGTCAGTCCTCAATTGATTCAAAAAATTTTAAACCATCGGTCAAAGAAAACTTTTGCTTTTGAAGAGGAATATTTAGGCGAAACGGAGCATCTTTTAACTCTTCATATGCTCAAAGCAATGGCAAAATGTTTGGATGCACACACAGGATATTACAGTCCTAGAGAGGCTTATGAAATTCGAACCATGCTTAAAAAGGAGTTTTCAGGAGTTGGGGTTGTTTTCAGAGAGGACTTTGACGGGATCTATGTGACCGATCTTGTTCCGAATGGGCCTGCTTCTAAGAGTGGGAATATTCAAGTGGGTGACCTTCTTGTCGCTGTTAATTATCAAGGCGTTGAAGATCTAACTTTTGAACAGCTCCTTGAATTAATGAAGGGAAAAGCAGGGTCTAAGGTTACTTTAGGAGTCAAACGAAACGAACAAATGATGCATGTCGATCTCATTCGCGAGAAAATTTCGATGGACGACGAAAGAATCGCTTTTTCTTATGAACCTTATGGAGATGGAATCATTGGAAAAATTGATGTTCCTGCTTTTTATGATAATGGGGGAAAGATCAGTGTTGCCAATGATTTGCGCGAAGCTCTCCGTTCACTAAAAGCAGAGGGGAATTTGAAGGGAATTGTCTTAGACTTTCGAGAAAACTCGGGAGGGTTTTTGAGTCAGGCGGTTAAGGTTTCTTCTCTCTTTATTAATGGGGGGCTCATCGTAATCTCTAAGTATGCAGATGGAGAGGTGAGTTATGCACGGGATGTTGACGGAAGGCAATTTTTTGATGGGCCTGTTTTAATTCTGATTTCAAAAGCTTCAGCCTCAGCTGCAGAAATTGTTGCCCAAGCGCTGCAAGACTATGGTGTCGCCTTAATTGTGGGAGATGAGCGTTCGTATGGCAAGGGAACAATGCAGTTCCAAACAATTACCGATGAAAGAGCTAAAGCCTTTTTTAAGGTCACTGTTGGACGCTATTACACAGCATCAGGGCGTTCGCCACAGATTCAAGGAGTTCAGGGAGATATCCTTGTCCCGACAGCTTTTTCTCCTTATAATATTGGGGAGAAATACTTAGAATTCCCCCTTGCCAATGATCATTTGAGTGGAGATGTTTTTCATTCTCTGATGAATATTAAGCAGGGATCTTACCGAGATGTCGCTCGGTTTACAGTCCCATATCTGAAGCCACGCGAAACTTCTTGGCGCCAAATGCTCCCTACTTTGATCAAAAATAGTCGGGAACGGATTGAGAATAATCAAAACTATCAGTTCTTCCTTAAGGTAGGGAATGGTTATCGCCCCAATAAATCGAAAGGGCAGTCACGAAATGATCTTCTCAAAGAAAATTATGGGGTCAATGACCTTCAAATTCAAGAATCAGTCGAAATTCTTAAAGATATGATTGCTCTCGATAAGATTCACAACTAGATAGTGTCGTCAAATTCTCACAGTTGTTTTAATCCTTTCTATGGAAAACTTCTGCGTTATCCTGCTTCGTGAGCCCATTTTGGGCTCACTCCATCAGACGCCTTGAATTTTCCTCATAGAAAGAATTACTCCAACAGCGATTACTTCGCGACACTATCTAAAAGTCGTTGCGATAAATCTTCTAAAACTCTAACATTGTCTACTAACTATCTTAACGTTACCCCTTGGCCGGGTAGCTCAGTTGGTAGAGCAGAGGACTGAAAATCCTTGTGTCGCCAGTTCGATTCTGGCTCCGGCCATATTCTTTTTCCATATTCCAACTTTTTATTTTGAAAAGATCTTTGCCAATATTACATAGGCTGTTAGACTTTTTTCTTATTAAACTCTAGCTTGTTATATGAAATATCCCCAAGTTTTACAAAAACAGCCTGCTCTGGGAAAAGAGTATCCTATACTCTTTTTTTCTCTTTTAGAGTCATATTTTGATTCAGCAAGTTCTAACATGAAAGTCATTTTTAATGTTCTTAATGAATTGGTTTCAGAGCCCTTGGAACTTTCTATTGAATGTTACTTAAAGGGGGCTATGAATCTTCTTAACCATGTGAAAGAGGGGTTTGCAGATGCGAGGTCCTTTGAGGTGATTAAATGGCTGATTCGGGGGCTTTCAGAAAGCTTTCAGAATGAAAATCCTCTAGAGATTCCTAAATACAAGGTCAAGACAAAAAAACATTCTGTGCAATATCCTTTTCAGGAAAGAGAAACCTATAGCGTTTTAATGAATTTAAAGGCTGTAGCTTTTGATAAAGAGCTCTTAAAAGCGCTAATACGAAGCAAATCCTCACTTTACCTGGTTGAAAGAACCTTTTTCTTTCAAATAGATCATCAAAATGAAAACATTAAAATCCATTTTGAACTCCAAAAGAATGTGGGCCTATTGAATGATTCAGATCTTTTTTTCATCGAAAAAGAACTTCCGAAGTATATTCTTGAAGAAATAGGAGCTAAGGATCGTTTATGGATTGTTCCTAGTAATCGAGAGCTTCTTTTGAAAAACTTTCATTGGATTATGAAAGAGATGAAACCAGGAGATCTTCCTCAAGTTTTCATTGACTTTTCAAAGCAAACAAGTTTAGCACTTCACTTTTCAACACTGATTTGTTCATTATCTTTTCATGAAAAAGATTCATTAAAACAGAAGTTGTCCCATGTCGATCTTCAAATTGAGGGCTCAACAATTATCAAGGAAGAAACTGAAATAAAAGAGGGGATTATTGCCTCGATTGAAATTCCTTTTCACGCATCTCCTTCTCCTATTGATGCAAGGAAAAAATGTGCACAGTTGATTGAAGGATTGATCGGTCCTTTTAGAGATATTAACGGCGGACTTTTAGAAAAGACTGAGAAAAATTTATTCGATCTTGCTGCAGAAAGTGGCGAATCAATTGATGATTTAAAACCCTTTTTCTATTCGATCACTCCCCAAGAACTTCAAGCAACGGCTCCCATTCCTCTTTTGATTCATTCCTATACGTCCTTGAAAAAAGCAAAAGAAAGTTTTGAGCAATCGGATCTATTATTTTATGAGAATCAAGGAATCCTTTCCATTTGTATTAAAATCAAAGAAGGAGCTTTTCTTAAGGGCTTTAAAAAGGTGATAAATAAAGAGGCTTTTAGACCTCTTTTTTCTTCCTTTGAAACAAAATCAACGACAATAACTTGTTGCACTTTGTCTGTATCAAATTTCTCTGAAGTGCAAGAAATCAAGAAGCATGTTTCTTATTATTATAGACATTGGTTGGGCAAAAAAGAACAAAAGCAAGTCCTCCGGATTTCTTCTAATACAAGCTTTATTTCATTTGATCCCCGTATTGGAACAGATGAGGAAACAAGTTTTTTACATAGACTTCTTTTTGCAGGGCTTATGCAAGTCAATTCGAAAGGGAGTGTTGAAGGGGCTATTGCAAAAGAGGTAGAAGTGTTTGATCAGAGGAAACACTACCGCTTCCATCTGAGAAAGAGTTACTGGTCGGACGGATCGTTATTAACCGCTCAAGATTTTATTTATAGTTGGAAGACCATTTTAAACCCTAAGTTTTTCTCCCTTCTTGCTCATTTCTTTTACACGATCAAGAATAGCCAGAAAATAAAAGAAGGAAAACTTTCTCCTGACTCCCTAGGAGTAGAAGCTCCCGATCCCTTCACACTTGATGTTTTTTTAGAGTATCCTTGTCCTTATTTTCTAGAACTCTGTACTCACCCCGTATTCTCTCCGATTTTAGTCCGCTTAGACCAGTCCAATCCCAATTGGGCAGAGCATGAAGGAAACGATTATGTGTGTAATGGGGGATTTGTATTAGAAAAAGCTAGTAAAGATCTAGTCTGTCTCAAGAAAAACCCTCGTTATTGGGATGCTTCAAGTGTTTTGTTAGAAAAGATAGAAATCTCTGTTTTATCTGAGGAAAAAAGTTTAGAGCTTTTTAAGAAACAACAGATCGATGCTCTTTTAAACCCTTTATCAAGGTGTGATCTTTCGAGTATTGCAGCCAACCCTATCAGCAAAAAATGGGAAGAAACGGTAGAAACAAAGTACCTCTGTTTTAATTGTAAATCCCCGCTCTTCTCAAATCATAAAATCAGAAGAGCGATTTCACATGTTCTCGATAGAAAGGTCTTAGCTCAGGAATATTCTTCACATTCTTCTCCCTATTTTTCCCTCTATTCCCCCTATTTTACACAATTACAACCCCCAGAACCTATGGATATAGAAAGTGCAAGAGCTTTATTTGAGGAAGGACTTCAGGAGTCTTCTTTATCTTTGGAGATGATCCAATCTGTGCAACTGAATACTATTCCAAGATCGAAAGAACTCGGGAAAACTTTGGTGAAGCAGATCAATCAAGCATTTTCCCTTTCATGGAAAGTGGCGTCCTTTTCTCCTAAAGAGCTAAGTAAGCTCCTTTCAGAAAGGAAAGTAGAGATGCTATTATATAATTGGGTGGATAAAATCTTAAATCCCAGTTACTTTCTTGAAGTCTTTTCCTCCCCTAAAAATCTGGTTAACTATTCATCATGGGATCACCCACGCATTCAAGAGCTTATAGGGGAGATCCGGAATAAGGGGAATGCTTCTGAAAAGAAAAAGCTCCATAAAGAGGCTGAAGAACTCATTCATCAGTTTGTTCCGATTGTCCCCCTCTTTATTACTCCCTCATACTCCGTTACGCAGCCATATATAGCATCCCCTCCCGAAACCACTAAGTTTTCTCTCTTAACAGCCTACAAAAAGTAATCAACCCTTATGCCTTAAGGGTACATTCCAGAAAATCCTTTAAAGAAGGGTAGTGTTCTCTATATGAAGAATTTTGGAGATAATAAGCGACATGGTCTCCTATTTTCATCTCTTGTATTGAAAAATGTCTGGTTCCATGAGGATGTTGAAAATAAAAGTGAAGGTCCCCGTTTGAATCGACAGATTCAAAAATCTGGTTCATTTGATTCGGCATGACATGATCTATCCCCCCTACATAAAAAAGGTGGGAGTGCACGGCATCGATGAAAAAATCTTTTTCAAAATTTTGTATCGATTTTGTCATTGATTTGCATCCGATAAAATGGGTTTTGAAATCCTCATGATTTAAAGATAACATCCGGTGATAAGAAGAGTATTTTTTAGAGGATTCAATAGAGTAAGAAATCTTCTTAAACGGTAAAAAATGATAAGGCTCTTTTTTGAAAAGGGTTGTAGAGAATGCAAGAGCTGCAACAATTCCAATCTTTAATAATGCTTTTTTCATAAAAACCTCGTGATATGGTTTGGTTTATTGAAATGCAGGTACTTTAAAATCCTTCAGGAGAAAAAAACAAGTTTTTTAGTTAGGAACATGAGAAAAAGTGGGTTCTTTGTTTTTATTTAACTCTATATAAGCTTTTCCAAAGAATACGATAGCATTAACAAAACAGCAGATCCAATTTGCCATCCAGACTTTATCGGCGCTGCATTCAAAGACATGGAAACAGAGGTAGTAGGGGAGAAAGATGAGAAATCCGCCGGTAATGATATTATATTTCATAGAAAAAAGGGTTTGTTTCATGGCTAAGACAATGATGATAATCAAACGGGAAACCCCTTCTAAAAGGAAGTAAATCCAAAGCCAAATCGATGCCATTTTTAACGTCTCGAGTGATTTTTGAGAGAGAGTTGTTTGAAGAACGGTGTTAATAAGAGACTCTGAAAAGAGCACTAAGGGAATTCCTAAGAGGAAAAAGGCGATGAAAAAAATGAAGAGGGCTGACCGTAGGGTTGTCCAAATAAGAGGAAAATGATTTGCCCCTAAAAAGAATGAAAAAAATGAGAGGGCTCCTTTCGCTAATGCTTCAGTAATCGTAGAGATGGGGAACCAAAGGGTCGCTCCATAAGAAAGGACAAGGAGGTAATCTCCTTCGAGATTTGAGAGAATTTTTACTGCAAAAGCCCAGTACAATAAGTTTGAGAATCGTGCAAAAGCACTTGGAACCCCTATACGAATAAGTTTTAAAAAAAGAGGAATAGAGAAGGACCATTTTTTGCTTTGATAGGTGGAGGAGTCTTTATGATAAATAAACGAAGCAAAAAGAATCAGACAATAGACTCCTTGAGAAATAAGAGTTCCTATTGCAGCTCCAATCACTCCTAAAGGAGGGATAGTGCCTTGTATGCCAAAAATAAGAATATAATTGAGAATGATATTACAGATGTTTGAGATAACTGTAGAGACGGTCAAAAGTTTAGTTTTTCCTATTCCTGCTTGAAAACCAGCAAAAGTTGCGCCAAGAGAGAATAAACAATTTCCCATGATCAAAACTAAAAAATATTGACTTCCAAGTGCTTGGATGGGTGTTTTGGAAAAGTAAAAGTGATTTGTAAGGAGTCCAATGGGAATCATCACAAGACTAATTAAAACAGACCCCCAAATCATTTGCCAAGTATAAGGACCAATCAATCCTTCTTGTTTTTTGCCTAATGCTCCAGAAATGAAGATTTGGTTGATAGAGGTGATTTGCATGCAAAAAGCTTGAAAGAGTAAAACAAGATATCCCCCTATACAAGCTCCTTGAAAGGCATCAAGAGAGTATTTGGATAAAAAGTAGCGATCACAAAATCCCATGATGCATGAAGATAAAAGCGCTAAAAAGATAGGGTAAGAAATAGTAAAGACTTCTCGAATACTTCCTTTTGAAGACTGTGTTATTCCACTCATTACACCCTACGATGTAGAATTCATAACAATAAAAGGTAATATCCCTTAATATAATTTTCAATAGATATGATGATTGGAATTCTGTGTTTTCTTATGGTGAGCCTTGCTCCATGTCCTAATAAGCCCAATTGCGTGAGCAGTCAGTCGGAAGATCGTGCTCATGCGATTGCTCCTTTTCCTATCTATAAAAGTCCTCAAGAAAGTTTAGGAATCATTGCTTCGATCATTCGCTCCCTGCCACGCACAGTAATAGTTACAGAAACTCCAGAATATCTCCATGCTGAATTTACATCTAAAATCTTTCGGTTCACCGATGATGTTGAGTTTCTTTATAATCCCAGCAAAAATGTCATCGATGTTCGGAGTGCATCAAGAGTTGGTTATGGGGATTTGGGAGTGAATCGAAAAAGAGTGGAAGCTCTACATAAAGCTTATATAGCTAAAACACTTTAAAATTGGGATGATTTATCCGGATCTTTCCGATGCCTTTTGACTTCTTAAAACCTCTCCTTGTCTTTTAGACAATGTTTTCGGTTTTAAGAAGCCAAAATCCATCAAAAATCTCTAGTCTAAATCATCCCAATTTTAAAGTATTTTAGCTATAACGAACAGGTAGGGAAAGATGAGTCATAGTGGATTAAAGCCTTTTTCAGAAAAAGCCAAAGAGTTAATGGATGGAGGGCTCTTTGAGCATTACAAAAAAAATCAGTACAAAGTTGTAGGCGTTGGGCGTCATACTGAAACCCTTGAGGAGGTTGTCATCTATGCAGATGAACAGGGAACCACTTGGGTTCGCCCTCTTGAGATGTTTGTTGAAACGGTCAGGATCGATGGAAAAGTCGTCCCAAGGTTCAAGCGCATTGGTTAAAATAAAGGTTTATACCAGCTTCCAAAAAGTTTGATTTCTAGGGGAAATTCGACTATAATTCTCTGAAAATCAGGAAAAAAGATGTTAGATATTATTTCACATGCTCCCATTTATGTTTGGGTCATTTTAGCCCTTCTCTCCTGGAAAGGGTGGAAAGCAAGGCGTACCTATACTCTTTCATTAAAAGATCTTGTCATTATCCCCTTAGCAATGTTGACGTGGACGACTTACTCCATCTTCAAAAACTATGACTTACTTTCGATCATTCCTTGGGTTTTAAGTGTAAGTATTGGGGTAGGGATTGGTCTGTTGATTGTCTATAAAAGCTCTCTTCGTTTTGATAAGAAGAAAAAAATCATTGAATTTCCTGGTAGTTGGGCTCCGCTCATCCTTTTTCTCCTTATTTTTTCCATTCGATTTTTTCTTGGAGCAACCTATGGTGTTCATCCTGAACTTAAGGGAACCCTGAAACTTTTAATCGTTGAGAATTTTGCAACGATTCTTTCTGCAATCTTTTTGGGAAGGCTCATTGGGACCTTAAAGCGGTTCAAGCAATCTCCTCATGTAGACCTTTCTTCTATTTAAGAAACATTCTTGTATCCAATAAAAGTTGATTTTTTGAAAAAAATAATGTATGGATGTGGGTAGGAAAGGAGGTTGTTATGTTAGACCTAGCTTCCTATACACCGGTTTATATATCGTTTATCCTTACCATACTCTTATGGAAGGGATTAAAAGCAAAAGATGCTTTTAGCATTCGTTGGAAAGATCTCATTATTATTCCTGTTGTCTTTCTGGGGTGGACAATCTATTCAACCATAAGAGATGATGGATTGTTATTTGTTTTCCCCTGGATTTTCAGTCTAAGTTTAGGGGTAGGCTTAGAGTTACTTATAAGCCATAAAAGCTTTTCTGTTTTTGACAAGAAGAAAAAGCTCATAGAATTTCCTGGTAGTTGGGTCCCGATGATTCTTTTATTATTTATTTTCTCTCTCAGGATTATTATTGGGGTAATATGGGGAGAGCATCCGGATCTTAAGGGGAATCTCAAACTTTTTGTAGTAGAGAACTTGGAGACGATTCTTTCTGCAATGTTTTTAGTGAAGTTAGTGGGAAGCAAAAAACATTTAAAACATGTTTCCCATTAAGTTTTTTTTGCAAACGGAAATTTTTGAAGGAGAAGGGCGTTACTCCCATGTAAGAGCTCTTTCTAAAAATAACTCCAGAGTTTCTCCTGCTTGAAAGAGGGTTGTGCTATTCCAAGACGGATCATCTATAAAAGTTTTAAATGCCTGGTATTGCTCTTCGACCGATAGTGTGGTGGGGAAATCCATTTCAAAAGCATTACGAAATATCTTTTTTTCTTTTTCCAATTGTTTTTGATATCGAGCATCGATTTTTTCAGCTTTTTTTGGAGAATGGGAGTACGCAGATTTTTTCAAATGAGGATCAAAATGTTTCAAAGTTACATAATGGATACCTGCGGCTTCAAGCGATTGGTAGAGATGAGAGACTCCGTCGATAATCTCCTTTGCAACACTCACATGTCTTCCTCGAACTTCACTCAACACAACCCAAACTTTTTCATGCTTCAGAAGAGAACCTTGAATCTTCTGAACAAGTCCAATACTTTTAACCAAGAATTCATTCTTCATAATCTCGTCATGTCTAGAATCAAATTCTTTAAGTTTTACTAAGGAGTCCTTTAGGCTACTTCTAAGAGAAGCAATTTGGTGAGACCTAACAAGAGGATCCGAAGAAAGGCATCTTTCACGATCTTCTGCGAGAATCTCTTTCTCAGAATCAACACTCTGTATAGGATGGGGGTTTATTATTAATGCGCCAGCTAAACAATGGATTGAAGAAATTGCATGCTGAATGGTAGTCATCCATTCTTCATATAAACTTTTTAACTCTGAACTGGGCTTAACATCCCAGAGATGAGCCTTTGTGTAGATCGAGGGACATAAAAAACTTGGTAATTGATCCCCTTCCAAGATTAAACAGTCGTTTTCTTTTATATGTCTAAGAATTGCAGTTCCATTTTGATGATCGCCATATTGACTTTGGTCTCTTAAAAAAATGACTACTTGAGCTTCTTGAACTCGACTTTCAATAGAATCTCTCTTAATATTAGTTGTTACAACGCGATGAGATCGATTAATAGAATTGACTATAGCAAATATAAATTCCCTGTGAGAAGGATCTGCAATTGTTGCCATTTAATACCTGCTATTTTTTAGCTAAAAAAAATAACAATTATTATATATTAATTCTATGAATAAGTCACTAAAGATCAGCTCTCAAAATCTTTTAGTAACCTACTGAAAGGGAGAAATGAAGGCGTTGGTGGGGACCGCCAAGATGCAAGTCATGGAGTTGGAAACCCCAGTCGGCGCGAAAAGTAAGATAGGGAATGACATTATAACGGATGCCGGGCCCGATACTCATTAGATACGATGTTTTAGGTTGCCCTGGTGCTGCTCGCCTCACGCCAGAAAGACCATAGTCGTAAAAGAGAAGAAATTGGAATGCATCGTTAAACTTTTTCCAGCCAGCTAAAGCATTGAGAATGCTGATGGGAGGGGTTCGCAGCTCAAGATTCCAGATGAAGGCATTGTCTCCATTCACAATCCGTTCTTTGTAGCCCCGAACAGTATTGTATCCACCGAGTCCATACTCTTCTGAGGGAAGGAGATTGCAAGAAGCGACTTGACCGCGGAAATAATTGTGAAAAGCCCATTCTTCATAGAATTTATAGATCAAGGTGAATGCTGTTCGTGCATAAACGTACTGATTTTTTGCAAAGGGACGCAAAGAGTGGTAATCGGCATTTGTTTGATCAGAGATCCACTTTCCAGGAGAACAAAACCCTTCAATTTCAAAGGAAAGGGAAAGAGAGGAAGTCGTATAGCCAAGATTATATCCAAGTTGAAACTGGGTAAGGTTGACATTATCTTCTGAGATGACAGGGATTCCCCCAAGATCAAGGTTGTTATTTGTCCGCTTAAAATCAAATCCCCAAGTCACTTCATGGAGAAAGTTTAGGTGAGGTTTTAAAGGAATATCATAGCGAAGGCTTGTTTGAAGGGAAAATCCATGGGTACGAAAACGTGCTCCCAAAATGGTCGGGACATGAAAGTCTGCATCCACATGGGAATACCCTCCATATAGATTAAGAAGATGCTGCCACCAAGGGAGGGGGATTTCATAATAAAGAGTGTGGGCGTGGTATCTTTTGAAATCGGAAGAGGTTGCAAATTGATAGGAAAGACGTTGGTCGGTTTGGAAAACATTCCCCCAATTAAATCCTGTAAAGAGGCGATTATTTCCTGTAACATCGTTTCCTGTATTATCAATCCCTGCATAGATTCGAAGGGGAAAGCGATCTTTACAGATGAGTTCGATATTGGTCGTTCCTTCTTCCTCTCCAGGAGTATAAATAGCATCGATTTGCCGAAAGGGGTTTCGATTGAGCCAATATAGGTTTTGATCCAGAAGGTCTGAAGCAATGTTTTCTCCAGATTCGAGTTGAATGGCATCAATAAGACGCGTTTCTTTAAACCATTGGTTTCCTTTGCAGGTAATCTTTCCAAGCTTTCCTTCAGTCACCATCAACTGCAAGACGCCATCGGTGATGTCTTGTTGAACAACTGATACAGCAACTATAGGGCGTCCATTATTTCTATAATATTCAATGACTCGCCTTTTGATAGCACTGATTGTTTCACTATTGAGTGGGGCATTGTAATAAGGGCGGACACTCTTCTTCAATGCAACAATGCCGCCTGGTAAATCAACATGATAGCTCATGACGCCATGAACGTTTTCATAACCTCGAGGATTTAAGTCATCTTTATTGCCAATGATAATCAACCCCTTAAAATAGGGAGCATTCGATTCATTTTGGATCTGGTGGTTTTTTGTATCGTGTTTAACAAATGTCGAAACTTTTACCTCACCGTAGATAACAAGGGGAAATACGAGACAAAAAAGAATCCTCTTCATTTCTTAGCCCTTCTGTAGATCAAGTAAGGTTCGAGATTATCGGTAAAAGAGATCGACTCTTTGATGTATTGATCGTAAGGAGCAAGGTCGCGGAAAAGTTCAGCAGTGAAAGGGCCAATATAATCAACAATATGGCGAATAAAGGTCTTATGATTTACAGGGCCAATAGTGGTTTGGATTAGGCCATCTTCTTTATAGAATACGGTGAAAGGAACAGAGTAGAATTCATTGGGATATGAAGTTCCCCAATGATCTTGACCTGTGACTAAATAGAGAGGAAGTTCATCAATATAATGATGACCATTCAACGTTCCTTGAATAGAATTATGTTGATGGAACGAGGTAAAAATACGGAGAGGAGAATTTCCCGTTGAGATTGAACTATTTTGTGCCATGGAAATTCCTCCGCCGACTCCCAGATGATCGACAACAATTGTTGTTCCTTTTTCACCGATACTTTTAATCGATGAAAAATTTTCCATTTGGAGTGACTTTCCAACCATAATATGGCTTTCATGGGTTAGAGAATTAAGGGAGCTGTTTCCATAAAGAATGAGGTTTCCTTGAGTGACACAAAGATCTAGATTTCCTCCTGATGCTTGGATGGAACCCTCTTCAAAAAGAGAAAGTCCTTTTCCTGCTGTGATCGAGGTTGGCCCTTGAAAGGAAGCGATTTTTCCATGGTTTTCTAACGAAATTTTTTCACCAGCATGAATCGAGACTTGTCCCCCTTCGATCGAGGCTCGATTTCCCTCTATTGCAAGATTTTCTCCCGATGTTAAAGAAAGGGATCCCCTTTCTCCATCAATTTTACTCGCATCGAAAAGGGAGGTAGATTCTCCAACAATCAGAGAAAGTCCAGGCCCCTTGATCTTAGAGGTTCCTCCCATTAGCAGCGAACCTTTGTTATTAAGAGAAATCCCTTTTGTCGATGTTAGAGTGGAATTTTCGGAAAGAATCAAATCACTTCCAAGTATTAAGGCAATCGGTTGCTCAGCTTGAATCAAGCTATTATGGCAATGGAGATACCGTCCTAAATTTATATTAAGAGAGCTGTTCGTGTGGAGAAGACCATCGTTTAAATGGAGGGCCCCATTTTTCCCAGAAATCGTTACGGGTCCACCACTATAAATGGTGGAGTTTTCTAAAGAAAGGGCTCCGGAAAGATCGAGAATCGAAACGTTTGAAGAAAAAGTAAAGAGTCTTGAATTTTCTTCAAGAGAGATATTTTCTAGCCCTTGAAGTGTGAGAGAATCATTCCCTCCATTTCCAATTTCTCCTCCTTTTAAAGAAAGGGTTCCTCCTCCAAACCATGTGAAAGGACCTCCTTCCGCAATCATTTTTCCCGTGATGAGTCCACCACTTTCAGAATGAATATTGAGAGTTTGTCCATAAAGTTTTCCATGACACTTTAAAAACCCATGCGTCTCTACCCTTGCTGCATCGATTTCTCCAGAGATCGTTATTTCTTTAGAGTTAAAAATGATTTCCCCGCTGCCACTGTTTCGAATTTTTCCCGCAACATTGATCCCACAACTCCCAGAACAATTAAAAATCAGGGGGTAAGGACTTTGGTAGTGATGCTCTACATCTTCTTTAATCGTAATCGAACCCGTGCCCCCCCCTTCTCCTAGATAAGAGGTGGTAATGGTGACAGGTCCTTTTTTGATCTCATCCAAAAGAAAATCAATAGAGATATTTGAGATGTCTGCAGTGGGTTTTCCCTCTTCAAAGGAGTAATTATAGAAAGGGCTATTACTAATCGTAATATCTGATTCAGGATCGAGAACCAAATGCCCCCCTTTCCGATCTGTGGTTCCTTGATAATAAAATCCGTCTTTCCCTGAAATTTCAATAAAGCCGTGATCTACATCAGCATGTCCAAGGAAAACAGTGATACCGTTGGAAAGAAGATTGATTCCTTTTGAACGAAGGGTTCCCTCATTAGAAACAAGAGTATGCTCGTCACTTGTTAAGAGAATCCGCCCATTGACCTCTTTTATTTGACAAGCTTCTTTAGGTTTAACAAAATTAATGACAAGCTCATAAGGATTGTCTTCAGCTCTTACGAAACTTTTAGCATGCGTTTCGATCGTCCCAAAGCACTCCACAGTTTTTCCTAATAAGAAGACATCCCCATTTCTTGCACGAATCAACCCTTTATTGACTATAGGTCCTTCGTTCAAAGTGGAAGCAATGATTCCTCCGACATCGACAATTGCATTGTTACCAAAAAGGATCCCATGAGGGTTCAAAAGAACAATTTGTCCATTCGCTATAAGGTCTCCTAAAATTTCACTTGAGTGATTCCCTACCACGCGATTTAATACCCAAGAAGTCTCTCCGGGTTGAAAAAACTGTGTCAGCTCACCTGGTGCAATCGAAAAATCTTTCCAATGAAGAACAGCACCATCACTTGCATGGATATGAAGTTTTCCTTGTTCTTGTTGAAGGGTTGCAGTTCCTTTAACCGTTTCTAAACCGATGGGATTGGAGAAAAGAGAAGATGAAAAGATTACACAAAGTAAATGTTTCCAGTTCATTCCCTTTTATTACTTGATAAAAGAGCAAAAGATCAATGATATTTTTTCCCGTTTGCCTGAGCAAGAGAGCGCATTTTTTCGATAAAAGGATCCTGCCCTTTTTCTTCTAATGCAGAGATTTCAAAGAGAGTTTCAGAATCAAAAGGGTATTTTTCTTTAAAAGCTTGGAGATTTTCCTCGCTTTCTTTATCGACTTTATTCAGAGCAACAAGAAAGGGTTTATTTAGAATCGCAGGAGAGTAAGCGTTTGCTTCATCTCTTAGGATTTGAAAATCTTTGAAAGGATCTCGTCCTTCTTCTCCAGAAATATCGATGATATAAATGAGAGTCGAACTGCGTTCGACATGCTTTAAGAAAGAAAGACCCAAGCCCCGGTCATTATGGGCATCGGGAATAATCCCAGGAATATCGGCTAAATAGATCCGGGAAAAATCATCAAACTCAATGTAGCTTAAATTAGGTTTCAAAGTCGTAAAAGGATAAGCGCCAGTTTTAACTTCAATGGCTGCAAGCTTTGAAAGGAGCGTAGATTTTCCAGCATTCGGAAAACCCATGAAACCAACATCTGCAATGAGTTTGAGTTCAAGCTCAATATCTTTTGTTTCTCCTTCTTTTCCAGGAGTTGCTTTTGCAGGGGCTTGATTCGTTGGGGTTTTGAAAAAGGTATTTCCTTTTCCACCACGTCCCCCTGTACAAATCAAAAACTCTTCTCCAGGCTCTGTTAAGTCATAAAGAAGTCCACCCGTTTCAACGTCACGAATCAATGTTCCACAAGGAACCTTGATGATAAGATCTTTTCCATTCCGTCCATGCCGATTGTTCGTTTCACCCGGCCGGCCATTTTCAGCAGAAACAAGGCGGCGATTGCGGTATTCATCAAGGGCAAAAACTTGGGGATCGCTTTTGATAATGATAGAGCCACCAGCACCCCCATTCCCTCCATAGGGGCCACCCTTTGGGATATATTTTTCCCGACGCCAGGCGATTGTTCCGCTGCCCCCTTTGCCAGCACTCAATTTCATTTTAACTGAATCTGTAAACATAACAAATAAACAAAGACTCTTCAAAAAATGAAGAGCCTAATCCTTTAAACAAACGTTAGTAATTCTAAAAACTACTTTGCAGGAGCAACAGATACGAAGGTATTCTTTCCCTTACGGAATTGAACAATCCCATCGATCAGTGAAAAGAGGGTATCATCTTTACCTCGTTTCACATTTTTTGCTGGGTGCCATTTGGTTCCGCGTTGGCGTACCAAGATACTTCCTGCAGAGACAAATTCACCATGTGTTGCTTTGATGCCGAGGCGTTGCGCATTCGAATCACGTCCGTTTCTACTCGATCCTTGACCTTTCTTATGTGCCATTCTTAGTTCCTTTCAATGTCAGTAATTTTTACAACAGCATACTTTTGTCTGTGACCAACCTTGCGGCGGTAGTTCTTTCGTCTTTTGTATTTGAAAGAAACAACCTTTGGCCCTTTCGTTTCTCCCACAACTTCTCCTTTAACGAGGCATTTTGCCACGTGAGGAGTTCCGATGTGAGCTTTTTTTCCATCATTAAGCATTAGGACTTCTTTAAATTCGACTGCTCCACTCTCAGTGCCGAGTAGTTCGACTTCGATTTGATCTCCCTTTTCAACCCGGTATTGCTTACCGCCGGTTTGAATAATCGCGTACATTGTCTTCTCCGTAAATTGCATTATAGAGCGAAAGGACGTATCATAGAGCAAGTATTCTATTCTGTCAATTCCTTTCTAATCTCTGAAAAAATCCCTTGATGATCCGATAGCGCTCTTTCTGGCTGCGATAAATCATAGAGTGGAACCACTCGACTCACAATAGTTCCGGTTGATCCTTGGTACATGAGGGCATAATCACAAATATGACCCTCTTTTGGAATCCCTTCTCTAGCGTTGAGAGGAGAATGGACGATATGATCTAAGGTATCGGTACATGTTTCTTGATTACCTGGGCAATGATGTGTAAATTCTTTACTTAATGGAGAATGGGCCCACTCAGTAGAGGTTTTATTTACATTTAAATCTCCTAATAGAAAACCAGGCATGGGATCCACTGTTTGCATCTTTTTCATTGATAAAGCAATTTCTTCTGCTTGTTCCCACCTGACTTTTTGAGCCGTTTCATCATCAAATGGATTCAAATGAGAAGTATAAAGTTGGCAAAAAGCCTCTTCTCCTACCATGACAGTTCCATGAAAAAATCCTTTATTAATTTGCCATTGACGCCCTTCTTGTCTAAAGGGGACAAAAGAGGGATCCTTAATGGGATAGCGACTTGCGACGAAGAGGCCACTATTCATCATAATTTTTTCAGGAGCCTTCGTGTAGTCTCCTTGACCGATATTAAGATAGAAGTGAGGGTAAGATCCTTTTAGCCTTTCATATAGGCCGTAGCCACTATCGACATCATGGATTTCCTGCAAACAAACAATGTCGGGATTCTCTCTAAAAATCACCCCACAAAGCTCATCAACGCGCTTTTCCCATCTAGAGCACCCACCAAAAAACCAGGTATAGTCATCAGGCATAAAAAGAAAGTTAGCATTGAAAGTGGTCAAAAATTGTTTTTTCTCTCCCTCTTTTCCCTCTCCTTCTAGATAGGTAAAAGGAATTTCTTGAGGAAGGATCACTCCCTTGCTTTCTCTCTTAAATGTTTCAACGATTTCTTGTAGAGAGGCATTGGCATCAGTAGACAAGTCAGGAAATTTTGTAGGAACCAAGTATCCCAATTTTGTTCCAGCCACTTGGACAAGTTGGGCCGCCTGATGCCAAGCATGTGGGTTTTTCTCTACTTGAGCAAAAAGCTCTTGAATCTCTTGTTGCATTTCATGTTGCAGTGCGATGATAGTTTCTGCAGTTTGAGGAAGAAGGTCTGTAATATAAGGGATGGCTGGGAAAACTTCCTGAGCTATACATCCTTGCCCTGTTGAAACCGTGTTAATTGCTTCTACCATCATGATCTCCTTGTTGCATCACTATTTAGCTCGAACCACAACAACACTGACGTTATCACCACCAGTATAATAAGATTGTTTATCGTAAGAGGCTTGTGTCAAAGCTTGAGCCAAAACCTCTTCACTAGAGCTTTTATGTTCAGTCACCTTTTCGCAAATGGCTCTCTCTTCCACAAAGTCTTTAAGACCATCGCAGCAAAGGATAAGAACATCGCCAGGGAGCATTTGGCATTGAGTGACTTTGGGCTTTTGAGAAATAGGGGGATACTGTTTATCTCCAAGAGCACGACTAACATTCAGATCGCCCATGAGGCGAGGTTTTCGGCCAATTGCATAAATTGGATATTCTTTTGTATCGATAAACTTACGATCTGTCTTCCAATCTCGAATGGGGGAAAGGGGAATCGAGCGCATCTTTCCGGCAATTTCGCGGTAGATATTTGCTTCCGCATCAGCAAGGGTTGCTGTGTAAACGATCCCCGTCTGTTTATCAACATAACAGATGACAGCCGTAGTTCCGCCCCTTTCTTTAGGGGAAGACTCATGAACTCTTTCACACAATGCCTCAAAGGTTTTAACGATATCACCCTTTTGCTCTTTAAGAATATCAAAGAAAAGATTGGGTACCTCAATTTTAGCATGGGTTGCTACACCTTGTCCCCCATGTCCATCAAAGACTCCTGTAAGAATCGAGGCATCGTTTTCCAGATAAAAATGCTCATCTTCCATGACGTCTCGGCCGCCTTGAATGGCATGACTGCCATGGGAAAGTACCAAAGAAGCAAGCGGAGGGGTAGGATCCCGAATCATTTCCACTGTTACATAAGGATCCTCAGGGGTTTCAGTTCTGTGTTCAGCGATCGCTTTTTCTAAGTTTCTTTTCATTCTCACTTCAGGAAGGTGGGGACTTTCTGTTCGATGTTTACTTTTATGCCAGTGAGGAGCTTCTCCAAGGGGGTATGCTTCGGGTTTTTCCCGTGTTACGGGAGAAGGAGAATTTGGAACATCCTCTTTAGGAGGTAGCGGTTCTGATAAGGTCAAAAAGGGCAATGATCCAATAGCAGCGCTGAAGAGAAGGGGAGGGAGGAGATTTTTTGCTAATAAAAGTTGTGTGCGACCAAAAAGTCTAGGAGCTATCGTACATTCAAAAAGAGAAGTCAATAATAGCGCTTTAACTGTCAATTCGACTCGCTTGTACCGGTTTGATTCTTTGTTCCAAGTTTCATTTAGGGTGCAGGCGATTGTTGCATTTAGGAAGCCCATGGAAAAACCAGAGCGAAAAGAGTGTGTTGTATAATAAGAGGCGATCCCTCCTGCTAGAGTAGATGCAGCAATAGAAATAAGATTTTTTTGAATGTGAGTCATCAATATTCTCCTGAAAAAAGAGAAAGTTTATCAAGTTTAATTGAAAAAATAAAGGGTAATTCTTTTTTTACCTTGAATGAGGATGGATAGTCTTGCTGCGACGCCTTCTAAGAAGATTGATCAAATAAATTGTTGTCGCGGTGAGCCCTAATGTGGCTCCTGGAGGCCAATTCAGAGAATAAGAAAAGCCTAGCCCTAAAAAAGAAATGACAATTCCAAGGATTACTGCAACTCCCATCATTTTAGAGAGGCGATGGGTATAAGTATTCGCAATGGCTGCAGGGAGAGAGAGAATCGCCACAATCAGGATCGCTCCCACCACTTGGATCATTAAAACAACGGTGATAGCAACAAGAGACAGGAGGAGAAAGTAAAGGAGTTTGACATTTTGTCCTTGAAGAGCCGCTTGTTTTTCATCAAAGCAAATCGCAAGGAAGCGGCGATGAAAAAGGGCTGTCATGACTAGAACAACTCCATCGAGTCCCAAAAGCATGGCAATATCTGATTTACTTGCCCATAAGATATTTCCAAAAAGGTAGTTAGAAATTTCGTTTGTGTAACCTGGTGTCAGTGAAATTAAAATCACACCAACCGACATCCCAAAAGCCCAAAGGGCAGCGATCACCGTATCTTCTCGTTGTCGGTAGTAGAGGCGGACCGTACCAATAAGCCAGGCAGAAAGAATTGCTGCGACCAAAGCTCCATGAACCGGCTCCAACCACTCCACATTATAGACCCGTTTAATATAAAGAGCAGCTCCTAGCCCTCCCAATACAGAATGAGCAATGCTACCACTGATAAAAACTATCCGTTTGACGACGACATAAGAACCAATAATTCCTCCTGCAACAGAGGCTCCTAAAGCTGCAAAAAGAGCAGAGCGGAGGAAGGGTTGTGTAAAAAGAGCTGTGATAAAGCCGAGCATCAAAAGATTATCCATGATACATCCCAATCGTAAAGTGTTTACAGACATCTTCAGGTTTCATCGAGGAGACTTTATGTTGGAAGCAAAGAACCCGCTCCACATTTTTAATGATGGCATCAAAATTATGTGTAACGATCATGATAGTTTTTTTTCCTTGAAGCGTTTTAAGATAGGCAAAAATCGCTTGTTCCGATTCCGCATCGATATTTGCTGTTGGTTCATCTAAAAGGAGAATCTCAGGATCACACATGAGTGCACGCGCAATCAGGACTTTTTGTGCTTGTCCTCCCGATAGACTTCCAAAAGGGCGTTCTTCTAACCCCTTACAACCGACTTCTTTCAGAAGCTTTTTTGCGCGGATTTTCTCTTCTCCGGCAAGGCCTCCCCACCATTTTAATTTTGATAAGCTTCCTGTTAAAACAACTTCCAAAACAGAAATAGGAAACTCTTTATCATAAGCATTGATCTGTGGAACATAGCCGATCTTTGTTGGAGGGACATCGATGCTAACCCTCCCTTTTTGGGGAGACAAAAACCCTAGAATCAATTTGAGGGCTGTAGTTTTTCCTCCGCCATTAGGTCCAATAATGCCAATATACTCTCCCTGCTCAACGTCAAGTGTCACATCTTTTAAAACATCAACGGTTCCGTAAGAAAAAGAGAGGTTTTTAAACTTAATGACCATGTAAAATTGATTATTGGGATTGGTTCACATTAATAATGTCGTTACCTATTTTCTCAATCGTTGCTAAGACATCTTCTGCTAAAGGATCAAAAGATTCAACGCGGAGGTTGAATTCATTCGCAACCATTTCAGCTCCTTTATTATCGAACTGAGGACTGGTGAAGACGCAGATAACATCGGAATGACGCACCAGATCATAGATACGTGAGATGTGTTGAGGACGAGGGCTTTTTCCTTCACATTCGACCGCGATTTGAATCAGATTATAATCATAGCAGAAATAGCCTAACGAAGCATGAGAAATCACAATCGATTTTTTTTGATAGAGGCGCAACTTTTCCTCTAATCGAGTATCTAGATCCTTAATTTTTTCTATGAGAGCATTCCCATTTTCTACATAGATCTCACTGTTTTCAGGTTTGAGTTCCGTTAGAGCTTGAATCAAAACTTCAACCTGAATGATGAGTCGCTTAGGCCCCAGCCAAAAGTGAAGATCTTTTGAAGCGGTTAAGGGGGGACTCGTATCTTTACAGGGATCGACATAGTTTGTATCTTCTGAATAAGCAAGGAGAGGAATTTTCTCATTCAACTGTAAAATGTGTACCGTTTTTTTCGCTTCAGTCAAAGCTGTTAAAAGTTTTCTTTCATAGCCTTCCCCGACACCAATAAACAAGTCAGCATTTTGAACCATTTGCATCTGCTGTGGTGTTGCTTCTGCTGTGTGAGGATCGAAATTGACTCCCAAAACAGAGTGGACTGTCATTGTATCTCCTACAATCGCTTTTACTAGGGAGATATAAGGGGGGATGCTCACAACAACAGTAGGGGTTCCAGAAACTCTCATACTCATTCTTGCGCAGCTAACGAAAAGACCAAGAGTTACCAAAAGTAAGAGGGGAATCAAGCGTTTCATTTTTTCAAATCCTTTTTGGGGGACTCCTTTTGCTCTGAAATTTCCAGATCTAATGCCCTATTTTTCCATCATTTTTGAAAAACCCTTAATCGCCTACCCTTAGCAGGGTATGTCGATTTCATGTTTTCCAAAACTTAGAAAAAACTAGCACATCATTTCATAGAAACCTCAGTTCACAGCAGTCCCTTTTAGATGCATTGTAACCCAAAGGCTAGATTGCTAACTAGAACTATTTATAGGGCTTCACACTTCAATTTCATAGATATCATCAAATCCTGGAGGAATGCCTGATGATGTTACGTAAGCCTGAATTTTTTGAAAGCTATCTTTGTGCTCAAAAGGAACTTTATCTTGAAAGGTTTCAAAAAAGAGAGTTTCTGATCCGAGATGTTGAAGGAGCAAGTCTCCCCTTGTTGATATTATAAGATCTAAATTTTTCGTATTGGCCTCTAACTCCTTCATCAAGCAATGAAAAGCAATAGCATTTTCTCCAAGCAATAAAGCTTCTTGTTGCATGGAGAAAAAGGTTTTATCATCAATCTTTTGTTCATGCTTCTTAAAATACGCATCCGCTTCTTTTTCACCTTTAACTTTGAGCAAATAGAAGTAGTAATTATTTTCCCAAACACTGCTAAGTTCAGTTGAAAGTCGTTCAGAGTAGTTTAGATTAAAAGTTAGAGCAAGTGCCCTAAAATAGAGTTTTGTTTGTGATGCAAATTCTAAGAATTCTTCTAAGCCTGTATATGACTGGAACATTCGTAAGAAATTTAATTCTTTGGTTTCTTCTAGATCTGGTAAGGTTCTTAAAGGAGGCATTTCTTTTAACCAGTCCTTTTGAATCCCTAATTTAACCCCTGCTTTAATAAGATGACTAAACACTTTATTCAAGAGGGAAGCATTTAAGAGGAACGTTGTTTCGCCGCAAGTAATGCCATTTGGACGATAAATGGTTGAGTCGATCTCGTTATACCACCTGATGGCAGCAGCTTCATCTTGTGGTAAATTGAGGCAAAAATGAATAACCCCTTCGGCATAGAGCACCTTAAGGTATGAAGCGACACAAAGAAAAGGATTTTCTTTTCTTAGTTCAAGAATCTTTTTTAGCGTTTTGGCGCTAGTATTTACACTTCCCTGTTTAAGCTCTTTTTTAAACTGTTTAAGCAGTTCTTTTGCTTTTTTTTCTGTTGGGATCACACTCGTTTTAATGCTCACGTACTTGGATATGCCAAGTTGTAGGAAGCTAAAAAAGAGAGTTGCAGCAAGATTAATCTTCCAGCCCACTTTTGCAACGACTCCGAGTGCACCGATAAGAATAAACGGCTGAAAATTGAGAAGGTAAAAAGCATAAGAGCGAGGCATTTGTTTTGCTAAGGCGGCTTGAGTATAGGGGCGGTAGGTTTGGACAAGGGCACTAACTGCAATAGCGGACCCTTGAAGAACAAGCGCGCGCTTTGGAAGATAGGAGCGAATCCCACCTAAATATCCTGCAGTTATAGCAACTTGAGCTCCAATAGCTTTAGCTATAATCATAAATCCAATCCCTTAGGTTAGTTAGTGCAACCAGTCTAAATATAAGAATTGTTTCATCGTTCGATGAAAATTCCAATGGCCGGATAAATTAAAAAGTAATTATCCGTATTTGTCAATTTCAAAAAGATATTTGCCTAATGAAAGAGAATAAAGGGAAGATGTAGCAAGGTATGAACCTATCCCGAATTAAATAAACCCTTTAATTCGGGATAGGTTCATGAATACCATTGTAAAATAATTCTCACTTCTTTACCCTACACCGACGAAAAACCTGGCCCAGAAATGAAACCTTTTTGGAGGAGTGTCCGAGCGGCCGAAGGAGCACGCTTGGAAAGCGTGTATACGTGATAAGCGTATCGTGGGTTCGAATCCCACCTCCTCCGAATTTTTTTGTATGCCAGAAATTCTGGCCTTTGTATATAGGCAAGGAAATTCAAAAAAAATGGAATTTTGCTGATGAAGTGCCCTTTTTGTGGACATGAAGAGTCTAAAGTTACCGATTCGCGGAATGCAAGTGAGACAAATGCTATTCGCCGCCGTCGAGAATGCCTTCAATGTGCCCGCCGTTTCACAACATTTGAAACGGTAGACATTTCGATGCAAATAAAAAAAAGAGATGGAAGTTATGAGGACTTTAATCTTCAAAAGTTGATTAAAGGACTCGATGCTGCCTCCCGACATACACGGATTAGTCACGATCAAGTGCGCGATTTAGCTTCTAGCATTGCTAATGAGCTCATTGAAAAACAGGTGCGAGAGATCGACACCACGACTCTTGGGCAAATTGCAATGGACAAGCTAAGAGAACTTGATACCGTTGCCTATATCCGCTTTGCGTGTGTCTATCGGCGGTTTAAAGATGTTGATGAGATTATGGATGCAATCCATACGGTTGCACCTGAAGATATGAAAAAATGAGGTTCATTCATGGCATTAAAAAAAAATGAGATTGAAAAGTTTAAACAACGCCTTCTTGAGATGAAGACTCAGTTGGGTGTCTCTCTGAAATCGGTTTCAGATGATGTCAAAACCTCTGATGAATCTAAAGGGTATTCTCAGCACCAAGCTGATGAAGGAACCGATGATTTCGGGCAAACCATCAGTATTGAAGTTTCTTCCAAAGAACAAGGAATCATTCGCCAAATTGATCGTGCTTTAGAAAAAATCGAAGAGGGTACCTATGGTGTTTGTGATGTCACTGGAGATGAGATCCCTCTTAAAAGGCTTGAAGCTGTCCCTTACGCAAATATGACAGTTTCTGCTCAAGAAAAGATTGAAAAGGGAATCATTTAATCAAGTGCAAAGAAGAAGGGTGTGGATCTTAGTTTTTTTAGCAGTTGTTTTTTTTATCATTGACGCTGCATCAAAATACTGGGTAGATCAGCACCTAATTCACATCCGTTATGCCTCGCCCTTTTATCCCTTTGGAGGAATTGGTGTTTTTCAAAATTTTCTCGGGATAGATTTTGCTATTAATAAAGCGAGTAATACCGGTGGGGCTTGGAGCCTTTTCTCTGCTTATCCCAAGGCTCTTTTAGTTGCCCGTATTGCGATTATTCTTTCCCTTTTGACTTACGCCCTTTTCTTTAATAAAGATAGGAAAAGAGATCTCCCTTTTATGCTGATCTTAACAGGAGCTGCAGCAAATATTGTCGATACCTTTATTTATGGATCGGTTGTCGATATGTTCCACTTTGTTTTGTGGGGATATTCTTTCCCGATTTTTAACGTGGCCGATATGCTCATTTTCTTTGGAGTCACGATCATGATTTTTCAAGAACTTCTCAAAAAAGTAAGGTCCCATGCAGCTCAGCCATCCAAAAGGCTCGGAAAGTATAGCTAAAACAGTTTAAAATCCGCATAAATTATCTTTTAAATTGTTTTAGCTATAACTCATGACTCCCTTTCCTGATCAGGCTTTATACTTTTAGTCTTTTCAACAAGTTTATCAAAGTCAGATTTATAGTTGGCATCTTGTACTATTCTATATTTCTCATATTCTTCTTGTGCTAAAGCTTTAGCTACTTCATGTGAAACTTTTCCAAACCCTTTTAAAATGTCTTGTTCATTAAACTTTAAGAAGGCATCAAGCTTATCAGCCCATTCTTTCATGGTTATAGTCTTTCCACGAGCTGCTTGAAATTCAGCATAATCAATGTACATACTAACAATTTTATTTAGCGATAGGATTTCTTCCTTGGACAAATAATTTTTAGCAACGGTGACATCTGATGGATAGATTTTCCCACCTGGTGCTTTGCGCCAAGTAGTGAGTCCCATATTTGGTTGGTTACTATCAGCGCGAGTTTTGATTATTTCGGCTGCAGTACTTCCAGTAATGGCAAAGTGCAATTTGTTTTGTACTGTTGCAAAAAAGTTAGATGAAATTGCTGAATGAGGTGAGTAATCTACTGCTGTAGCATAGATATCAGTAATTTTTTGGTAAGCCATACGTTCCGATGCTCTGATCTCACGAATTTCTTCTAATAACTCATCGAAAAACCTGGCATCAAATTTTGAGCCTTTCTTGAATCGTTCGCTATCTATTGCAAACCCTTTAAAAATATAGTTTTTCAGTTTATCCGTTGCCCATGTTCTAAATGCTATGCCTCGTCCTGTATTAACTCTGTAGCCAACAGCGATTACTGCCTCTAGATTATAAAATAGAGTTTTTCTACTGACAGATCTTTTGCCCTCCTGTTGAACTACCGAGAATTCCTCGGTAGTTGAATCTTTAGTCAGTTCACCCTCTGAATAAATGTTTTTGAGGTGCAAGGATATGTTATCCGTAGTGCATTCAAACAGCTCAGACATATGCTTTTGTGTTAGCCATAGATTCTGATGCTCAAATCTCACAGCAATAGAGATTTTGCCATCTTCTGTTTCATAGAATATGATTTCGTTAGGGGGAGCTGTTTGATTATCGCTTTTGTTCATTGTTAATCTCTCTATTGATGTCAATCAAGATGTATATAGCTTGACACATTATACTGTTTTATGCAAACATGTTGTACTAAAACAGTATGTATGTCAAGAATGTTTACGTGTATACTATGTGAACTTTAGATTCACAAAGGCATAAATTTATGATTATAGCAAATTATTCTGTGATTACAAAAGCGGGCAAGGCTGATATTTGGCCATTTTATGCAAATCTAAGTCTTTGGCCTGATTGGGATGAAGATGTTGTATATGCGCACATTGATGAACCGAATAAATTTATTTGCGGGGCCAGAGGTATAATAAAGCCTGCAGGAGGCCCAAAAGTTAAATTTGAATTGTCAGAAGTGGAAAATAATAAATCATTTACGGTTGTTTCGCACTTACCATTAACCAAAATGATTTTCGCTCATTACTTAAGGGATAATCCTGATGGCACCACAACCATTATTCACCAAGTAGAAATGGAAGGATTAACCTCGCATATTTTTGCGTTTATTATTGGTCGTAAAATAAAAGAAAACCTTCCTTATGCGATGAGTAAACTGGTTAAACTTGCCGAATCTAAATCTTTAAAAGGATGTCCGCAATGAGTGAAGAACTAAACTGGGGTGATATTAGTCATTTTCAAGAAGCAACTGGAAGTCCAGGGTTTATGCTATGGCAAACTTATTTATTATGGAAACGCAAATTAGACCGGCTTTTAAGTCCCCATAATATTACTCATGTGCAATTTGTTATTCTAACAAGTCTTGCTTATCTGCAAGGTAAAAAAATTGAAACAAATCAAAATAATTTAGCTAAGATTTCAATGTGCGATGTATCTATGGCTTCGCAGGTCATACGCGTACTTGTTAAAAAAGGTCTGATTCAACGGATGCAAAAAGAAGGTGATGAGAGATCAAAGTTTTTAACTCTAACATCAGATGGGATCAAGCTAGTAAAAAAGACTGTTAAAAATGTAGAAGGTGTTGACTCTAAATTTCTTAGTCATATAAAAGATAAACAACAATCTTTTCTTGAATGCTTAACAACAATTGTTACGGCAGAATCTGAAGTAGATGGTGTTAAGAATGCTGCCGGAGGGCTTAAGTCATGATTTTTCAAGAACTTCTCAAAAAAGTAAGGTCCCATGCAGCTCAGCCATCCAAAAGTTGAAGGAGTGATGCAAGCCTCAAAATGGCTTTCCCATCGCGCTTTATTAGATGTTCGAGAGATGGAAGCACTGATGAGAAGTCTTCCTCCTTTTTTGATCTATAATGTTTCAGAGCTTGTTGACTTAGAAGATGCCATTATTCCTCAGGAAAAATTCCTTTCGAAATATATCGATTACGTCACCTCCCTTAAAGCGGGGCTCGTTCCCGATGAAAAAGAGCTAAAACCTTATTTTTCTGCAGCCTTTTCTAGTACGAGTGACTCTCTTTATGCCATTGAAGCAAAAGAGGGAAAATTTATCATCAAACCTAAAGAGCCTGTTGTGCAGCTCAGCCTTCACCATTTTACTTTTTCTGAAGAGCACAATGCGTTTCATTCCATGGTCCATTCAAAGTATGCTGTCACATGGGGCATTCAATTTGCCTTTCCACAACTCTATTCGAATTCCATCAAGAATGATGTTGTTGAGGTTTATAAAAATTCTGAATTCCCCAATACTGAACTCTTTAAAACCTTAGCGAAATGGATCCGTGGAGGAACCACCCCTGCTCCTTTTAAAGTAGGGGATACTCCGATCAATGCGACCTTTCGGCTAGGGAAAAAGTGTAAAAGCTGGATCCATGCCCATGCCCAGCTAGAAACCGTAGGACTTTCGGTATGACTTTAGAAATCCTCTCGATTGGAAATGAACTTCTGTCGGGACATACCATTAACAGCAATGCTGCTGTCATTGGTCAAGCGTTGCTCCCTCATGGTTTTTCTGTCGATAAAGTGACCCTTCTTCCTGATGAAAAGGCCCTTTTAAAAAAAGGGATCGAAGAAGCCATGCAGCGCGCCTCTTTTATCATTACAACAGGGGGGCTAGGACCCACTGGAGACGATTTAACACGCGATATTGTTGCTGATATTTTTAATACCTCACTTGTTTACGATGAAGCAATCGCTGCTGATCTTATTGAGCGCTTTGGAAAAAACCTTCCCACCCTTGAAGATCAAGCAATGGTTCCCAAAGGAGCAACTGTCATTCCCAACCCTTTAGGAACAGCTCCTGGATTTATTTTAGAAGGAATAGCAACAGTTTTTGTTTTACCTGGAGTGCCAGCGCAAATGGAAGTGATGCTTCCTGCAGTCATTGGCCATTTAGAAAAACACCACACCAAATCTCATTATGTCGCACCCCTCTACCTCTGTTTACTTTCTGAGCAACAAGTCGATCCTTATCTTCGCACCTTAGAAAAAGAAAACCCTGATGTTACCATTGGGATCTGTCCCGGATATGGGATTCTTTCTGTCTATGTTCAGGGAAAGGATCAAAACAAAATAGCCACCCTTCGAGATCAAGTGGCTCAAAAGTTTAAAACCCATGTTTTTTCCACTGCATCAAAACAAATCGAAAAGGCCCTTCATCAGTGGATGGTGGAGCATAAAAAAAGCTTTGCATCAGCAGAAAGTTGCACAGGGGGTGAATTATCCGCCCGCTTAACAAAACACCCAGGCAGCTCCGATTATTTTTTAGGGAGTATAGTTTCCTACTCCAACCACTTAAAAGAAACCGCTCTTGGAGTTTCTAAAAAAACCCTCCAAGCACATGGCGCCGTTAGTCAAGAAGTCGTGGTAGAAATGGTAAAAGGAGCAAAAAAACTGACGGGCGCAGATTACGCCATTGCCATCTCAGGTATTGCAGGACCAGATGGAGGAACTCCAGAAAAACCCGTTGGAACCGTTTGGTCAGCGATCTCAACTCCCGATAAAACATTTTCCGGCTTGATCCCAATCAAAGGATCGATTCGAAATCGCGCGCTCGTTATTGAATACACAGTCACGTATCTTCTCGCTTCTCTATATCGCTACCTTGTTTATAACATCGAGCCCTACGCATGACCTACGAACTCATAGACAGCGGCGACGAACAAAAGCTCGAGCGGTTTGGTGATTATACATTAATCCGCCCGTGTCCACAGGCTCTTTGGAAACCTCAAGCACCAAAACTATGGAGCAGTGCTGACAGTACCTTTTTAAGAGGAAAACAATGGAAAGGACTTCCAAAGTCATGGACTGTCAATTACAAAAACCTCCAGTTCAAAATTGTTCCCACCGACTTTGGTCATGTGGGGCTTTTCCCCGAACATGCCCAGCACTGGAATTGGATGGAAAAGAACCTCAACCCCAACGCCGAAATCTTAAATCTTTTTGCTTACTCAGGTGCTGCAACCCTCTATCTCGCAAAAAAAGGGCATCAAGTCTGTCACCTCGATGCAGCAAAAGGGATGATCGATTGGGCTCGAGAAAATGCAGCGCTCAACAAACTTGAAAAAGCTCCCATCCGCTGGATCGTTGACGATGCCCTCAAATTTCTCCGCCGCGAAATCAAACGGAAACGAAAATATGATGCCCTCCTATTAGATCCTCCAAGCTTTGGTCGAGGCTCACAAGGGCAAGTCTTTAAAATCGAAAGAGATCTTCCACCCCTTCTTGAGCTCTGTAAACAAGTTCTCAAAACAAACCCCTCCTTTATCCTTTTAACCTGCCACACCCCTGGACTCACCCCCAAAGTACTCCACCACCTCTTGAGTCAAACCTTTCCCAACCTTTCTATCGACTCAGGAGAAATGCTTTTGCCGAGTCAGAATTTCTCCCTTCCCTCTGGCTGTTTCGCAAGAGGCTCATTATCTGATGATTAGAAAAATACCAAAATAAACACCCCCTGTTTTTATAGACCAAACCTACAAAACACCCCCTAGTTTTATAGAGTTGGTCTCGAAAACACCCCTCAGTTTTGTAGACTTAAAATAAAAAATAGGGCAGAATCAAGTAAGAATAAACACTAGTTATCAATATGAAACGTGACCGTTCCCATTATTTAGTAGATTGGCTCAACTCCAAGACCCGAAAACCCTTGGTTGTTAGAGGGGCAAGACAGGTAGGAAAAACTTGGCTCATTCGAGACTTGGCAAAATCATTGCAACGCAGGCTTGTAGAACTTAACTTTGAGAAAAGGCCAGACTTTGAGTCTTTATTTTCATCAAATGAACCTAAGGAGATCATTGCTAATATTGCAGCATCGCAAGGAGCTATTGACCCTTCAAACACAATTCTTTTCCTTGATGAAATACAAGTCGTTCCACACCTTCTTGCGAAACTCCGTTGGTTTGCTGAAGAGATGCCCGAACTACCCGTTATAGCCGCAGGGTCTTTGTTGGACTTTGCGTTAGCTGACCATGAATTTAGTATGCCAGTAGGTAGAATTGGTTATATGTACTTGGAGCCGCTTTCATTTGAGGAGTTTCTAGAGGCTATAGGACGTAAAGAGTTAAGAGAGTATCTGGAATCCTATCATCTTAGCAAAGAAGTTCCCGAGGCAATTCACAAAGAACTGACTACGGCGCTAAAGGAATATTTGGTTGTTGGGGGAATGCCCGCTGCCGTTTCCTCTTGGTCCAACGATAAAAACCTTCAAACGATCAATCAGATTCACTTCGACTTAATTGCAACATACCGTGAAGATTTTGCTAAATATCGAGGGCGCCTTAATACGAATCGTCTAGAAGATATACTGACATCTATTCCTCTGCAATTGGGAAAGAAATTTGTCTATTCGCATGTCAACTCACAAGTAAATGCTCCTTCCTTAAGACAAGCGCTTGATTTGATGACCAAAGCTCGTGTTTGTCATCAAGTTTTTGCGACAGCTGCAAATGGTTTGCCGCTGGGTGCTGAGGTCAAAGAAAAATTCTTCAAAGTCATTTTATTAGATTGTGGTCTTGTTTCTGCAGAGTTAGGTCTTTCGCTCCATCAACTGCGCTCAGTATCAGAGCTTATATTAGTGAATAGTGGAGGCTTAGCAGAACAGTTTGTTGGACAGCAACTTCGAACGCTCTTTCCTTCTTTTGCTTCTCCTTCAATTCATTACTGGCAACGGATAGAAACACACTCAAATGCTGAAGTAGACTATGTCATCCAACATAAAAATCAAATGATACCTATTGAAGTCAAAGCAGGTAAAACTGGAACCCTTAAATCACTTCATCAATTTATGCTATGCAAAAAGAAAAATCTAGCTGTTCGCATCAACTCAGATTATCCGACGCTTAGCCCAGTTCAAGTCAAAACCTCTACAGGAGCTCATTTAGAATATACACTTCTTTCATTGCCATTCTACCTACTTGGGCAGCTTCACCGCCTTATCGAATTGGTAGAAGAGGGGGAGGATGGAAAGGTTTTGTAGAACCATCTCTTCTAAGCGCTCCATCAAATCTTTCCCCTTTTGAGGATCGGTTTCCCGTTTTGCCTTCTCAAAAAGAGTCGGATATCCCGGATGTTCCCAGTTGTTCCCTTTGGGTTTAAGTTTATCTGTTGCCCTTTTAAAAGCAGCTAATCTCAAAAGGGGATCTTGATCTGAATCGCTCCACTCTACAAAGGCAAGTTGCTGAGGGAGAGAAGAGTTCAGCTGACATTCGATGCCAAGCTCTCTTTCCCATGTTTCTTTTAATTTTTCTCCATCTTGAGAACTCGTCACTAAAGAAAGAGGAGGAAGATTTTTTAGTTTGAGTTGATCCAGTCCCTTTCTCAAATAATCCCTTGGAGAACCTTTGAGAATAGAAGGCCTTCTCCCAGACAAATTTAGAGGAGAAAAGTTCTCCTCTCTTATCAGATGAAGAGAGTTTTTCTTTTGATTCATCGCAGCAACAAGCGCCCTTTTTAAAAAAAGATTGCAAAGGGGAAAATGCTTTCGATCCATCGTCTCCCAAAAAAGTCTGGGAGCTGAAAAAAGGAGTCCTCCCATCAAATGCTTTCTTAATCCTTGGGAAATTTCTTTCGAATGTGATAAATTATTCATGGCAGTGGCCTCTTGTCTATTTTGTTTCAAAGAGCCAAAGAAAAAAAAGAAAGCGCCCCTAAAAGAAGCGCTTTCAACTCCCTAAAACTTAGACAAAACCTTGCCAGCAAACCTGGTGTTTGCCATCATGAGTTCTCTTTAAGAAAGATTGTTTGTTTTCTTTATCGCAAGAGAATTGAAAAAATCTTGGGAAACGAAAAAAATGATTTTTTCGAATCCAGGGAGTGAGAGTAACCAATTTTTCTCCTTGGGTTCATGCCATCTTAAGAGCGCTAACTCTTAGTGGCACTGGGCCTTCTTCGGAAGGCCCTTTTTTACATCTAGAAGCTATTCTAAAGCCCTTTCTCAGTTTTAATCAAACCCTTTTTCAACCCAATCTTTAGAGATGGATATAATTTTGTGAAACCTATATATCCTGTAGTTAAAAGTGTCATTTTAGTTTTTAAAGGAGAATAGTATGAAGAGAATTTGTATTTTTGCGATGATCATTGCTACTATCGGTTCAGCTTCAGTTTTTGGAAACCCTCTTGAAAGAGAATATGTGGATTTGGAACAGGTATTATTCGATCCTTCAGGAATGTATGTAGAGGTTAATGATTCTTATCAAGAAGTCGACGCGCTGATATTTGATAAAACTGAAGGTAGGTATTATGTTCTGAAAAAAGAAGCCAAATGGAAATGTGGTAACTGTGGGAAATATAATGACCCTAAAGACAATAATTGTTGGTATTGTGGATGGCCTTGGGGACCACCAAGGGCATAAGGGAAAGTGATGAGATTTCTTATCATTCTTGTTTTGTCGGTAGCTTGCTTCCTAAACTCTTTATTTGCTGAATCGATTAATGATCGACTTAAGCAAATTCCTCCGGAAGATAGAGAGCTTTTGTCAAAATTCTTTAAAAGGCTCTGTTCTCATGGGGACTTTTCATACACCCTCTTAGGACAAAAACCTATTGGAAGTATTGATTATAATTTGGACTTAATGGCTTTTCCTCAGTTTTACAAAGAACCTCATAAACACCTTTTTTTGATGGCATTAGATGAAAAGGGGTGGGAAGTATGGGAGAAGTATAAAACACTTTTCCCTATGCAGAGGTATAGTCTTATTAAAATAAGAGAGGGAAGTTTTTTTGGATTTCTATTGGTTAATAAAAAGAAAGCTTTTGAAGTGATTGAAGACAATCTCCAGGTTTTTCAAGAATTAGTAGGAGAAAAAATAAGTGGGAGAGAGATCCTCACAAGGCTTTGTCAAGGAAAACTAGGTTACTATCATTACAACATTCCGTGTTTAGTTTCTTACTATAAAGCCTTCGGACTTCTATATGGGTATGGGAAAGAAAATGTGGAGAGGTTTGCAAAAAGAGAGGAGATTATCCAAAAGTTAAAAAATCTCCCTATTGAAATAAAAACACTTCCTTTAGAAGTTATCCGTTATTTAGAGGTAGAAGAATTCTCAGAGCCTTGCAAAAAATGTCAGCAAGAAAGTGCTATTGACATTTCTTCTCTAAATTTAGAGTTTCTTACCCTTGTCGATGAAATGGACTTAATTCAAACAGCAAATAAAACTAACCCTTTTCTTCCAATTAAAAGATCTCGATTTTTAGGAAATGAAAAAAGTCTTGAGACACAAGCGATAATAGAGAATTGTGATAACCTAGGTAGTGAAATTTTAAGAATTTATGAGTCAGATGACTTTTTAAAAACCGTTTTAGAGATACTAACCTCATGAAATTATTCCGTTTTAAAACCTTTTTTCTAGTCAGTTTTATTTGTTTATCTTTTTGTTATTCGGAAGAGGATAAAAAAGATCGATTGCAAGTTTCTGAAGATTTAGCTCAAGTTCTTTGGAATATTGCGGGAGCTTATGAAGGGGAGTATTCTTTTGAAGAGATGTTGCTTAATCTTTGGAAGCTCAGTACAGGAAAGCTAGAGCCTAAACCTTTGAATGAATGTTATCCCTCACTTTTAGAGTCCTTAGAAAAAAAGGCTCTAGAAAAAGAAATCCTTAACCTTCAAGCAGCCGATTCCTACCTACAAAAAATAAAAAAAATAAACGGGGTTAATGAGTTAGTCGAGAGCAAACTCTACTATGAAGTGATCAATGTTGGGAAAGGAGAGATCATTAAAGACAAAAACAGCACACCCTTGATCTCTTATGTAGAAAAAACACTGAATGACGAGATCTTGTCTGAGCAATCATCTGGAGTGCGACTCCCTCTTTCTGAAATGATTTCAGGGCTGAGAATAGGAGTAGAGGGGATGAGCGTAGGAGAAAAGCGAAAAATATTTATCCATCCAGATTTTGCTTATGGAGAATTTCCCAAGCCTGAACCCTACTCCCTTATTATTCTTGAAGTCACTCTTCTCTCTTTATAAAGATTGTGAGATCAAATTGGCTACTTTGTCGCCATTTTTACATGCATTTTGGCAACTCTGTTGCCAAAATGCTTCAAAGCGATCTATCTACCTTATAATCAACTAGAAAGAACATGCACAATCACAAACCAGCTTGCATGAGGTCACTCCAAAATACCCGTTTTTATTTTGTGTAGGAAATGTGGACTAGGGCAAGCAAAGAGGTATTTTTGTTTTCAGTTCTTCAAGAATAACCGGGGAGTCTGGTAAGTCTCTAACGAGTGGGCCTAGCCATTGGTTCCATGTTTTTGAAACGTAACTAATCATTTTCTCATCAAAAAAATCTGTGGGCCCTTTAAACGAAACCCTTTTATGAGAGCACTTCAGCGGCAAATTTTCTTTGATTCGTTCAAAGTCAATGCCTTTTTCAAACATGCCAAAAATCCGCCATAAGTCGTAGTAATCTCTAGCCCGAGACCGGCTCCAATCGCGCTCATGTAGTTTCTTTGTGTGTTGTAAAATGGCTCGGAGCTTTTCAAGAATAATCTCCTCTAAAGAGTAGAGGTGCATTTCCAAATTAATTGGTTCACCGTAAGGATGGATGAGGTTTTTTAAAACTGGTTCAAGCAGAACCATTTCATTGCAAGAGATTTCAATCATAGCTTTTGTAAGAGGTTGAGATTGCCATGGAAATTGCGCATTGATAACAAAAGCTTGCTGTCCTTCTGGATGAGGCATTTTCTCTTCATATTTTTTTATATAAAGTCGTATTGGAGAAAATTCTCGCATTTGCATTTCCGCATGTTTGCATGCTTCGGTGATACTTTTCTCGAAATCCTCTGGAAGTTCTCCCCTTGTAGAGAAGTCGAGATCCTCAGAAAATCGATACTCCCCAAAATATCCTTTTTTAAGTGCTGTTCCTCCTTTAAATATCAGGTTTGACTTGAGTACAGGATGCTCAAAAATACCCAAAAGAAGCCAAGAGAGAATGTAATCTTGTTGGACGACATCGAGCCGCAACGAGGTTTGTTTAGAGACTTCCTCAAGCCGTTTGCGCAGTGGTTTAAAGGTCATCATACTCCTATATTTTCTTGGATCATCCATTTTTTGTTATAAGGACCTTTCAGCGGTCCAGAAGGATCAAGTACACGATACCCTTTAATGGGAAGGTGTAATAACTCTTGCAATTGAAAGTCTTTGGCGCCAAGGTTTTCGAGAATCCATCCCAATCGCTTTGCTACTGACCGATTTAGTCTTAAAGCGTATTGAATAATGCGCTCTATATTCATTTGAGCATAGTGCATTTTAAAAGCATGCAAGACCTCTTGAAAATCGCCACAATATTGGGGAGCCGTTAGCCCGTCTAAAAGAGTTCTTTCGGGATCGGTCATCTGAATTTGCGCTTGGTCTACCCATACTTTTTCAATGCCGAAATAAAATTCCTTTTTCATTTTGATGAAGTGATACTTCTCTTTAGGAATAGACCGAGGAATAGAACTTGAACTGGGAGTGATGGCAAAGATTGTATTAGGAATTTGTTGAGTGAGATGGTGGTGGTGCATAGCTGTCCAATGGCTAATTGCACAAGGAGTCACTAGAGCCATTGCAATTTCGAAATCGTGAGGTGGCTCTCCAAAGCCAGACTCTGAACTAAGAGCATACACACCTCTTTTTATCCGTGTAATCCAGTTTTCTTTTACGAGATGATGAAGTGCTTGCGTGACATAATTTGGGTTGAGTTTAAGCACGCGCGCGGCTTCTTGGGCTTGCTGGATCGTAAAGCTTTTGAGCCCAGAAGCAGCGAGATAACGTAACAGTTTAAGGCCTACCATCGATTGTTTCATTCTTTCAATATATTATAAATGTCAATAATTTGCCAGCAGCTAATTTTCGACACACAAAATCTATTGCGAGCTAATGTTATCCTATTGGTTTTTAATTGCTTCTAACACTCTCTTGATTTATCGGCAATTTATCGGTACAATAACGGTATAAAAGAATGCCGATAAAGTGACATTATTATGCCGATAAAATTTAGCCCCACCTTTACGGTGACCCCTAAGCTTCTATCTCTTTTGCTTGAAATTGAAAGGATGAGAGAGGAGGTTAAACACCTCCCTTTGACTCCAAAGGTTATTGCAAGCTTGCGCGAAAGCGCTAAACTCATGACGACCCACTATTCAACAATGATAGAAGGGAACCAATTAACAACAAACGAAGTCAAAGAAGTGATTCTCCATGAAGGGCATTTCCCTGGGAGGGAAAGGGATGAGAAAGAAGTAAAGGGGTACTATTTAGCGCTTGCCGAGCTTGAGTCTATCGTTGCAAGAGGTCATCCTATTACAGAAAATGTCATTCAAAAATTTCACGCTTTAGTTATGGGGGGTGGGCGACATAAAGTAACACCCATTCCTTACAGAGAAGGGCAAAATGTTATTAAAGATAGTCAAACAGGGGGGATTGTTTATATGCCTCCCGAAGCAAAAGATGTTTCTGGAATGATGGGAGGGCTTGTTCAGTGGATTAAGGAAAGTCATGAACTTCCTTGTCCCATTATTGCTGGGATTGCTCACTATCAGTTTGCAACAATCCATCCCTATTATGATGGAAACGGAAGAATAGCGCGCCTTCTTACAACCTTGATTCTTCATTTAGGGGGATACGATCTTAAAGGGCTCTATTCTCTTGAGGAGTATTACGCTAGAAATCTCCTCGACTATTATCGAGCAATTAGCATAGGACCTTCTCATAACTATTATATGGGACGAGCAGACAGCGATATTACACCTTGGATTGAATATTTTTGTGAAGGGGTGGTGTATGCCTTTCGTCGAGTTGTTCACCAAATGGAAGAAGAGGAAAAAGGGGGAGGATTTGATCAAGCAATCATTCTAAGAACTCTTGATCCCAAGCAGCGGAAAGTTTTAGAATTATTCCAAGACTATGATATTATTACCAACCAACAGGTCACAGCTCTTTTCAAGTTTAAACCTCGAACAGGCTCGAAGCTATGTCAGGATTGGGTGAAGGAAGGATTTATTGAAATTGTCAATCCCTCTCGAAAAAAGAGAGAGTACCGACTTGGAAAAAAATACCAAATATTAATTGGTGTCTAATCTTGCAAAGATGTAGTTTATATGCTACACTTAGTCTTATAAGATGCAAAAAATAGAAATATATACCACCTCATCTAATAAGCCCCCTTTCACAAGTTGGATGACCACTCTTAATATGTCGACTCGAGCTATTATTAGGAAAAGGTTAGCGCGATTAGAATTAGGGAATTTTGGAGATGCAAAAGCAATAAATTGAGGAAATTATGGGAAGACGATCTATTCGATATAAAGAAGATCATCTTTATAAAGAGCTTCAAAAACCTAAAGAAGCTGCAGCTTATCTTAATGAATGTTTAAAAGATGAAGATCCTGCGGTATTTCTTATGGCTCTTCGTGATGTGATTAAAGCTAATGGTGGAATGGGTAAGCTTGCAGAAGAAATCGAACGGAATCGAGAAGGACTTTATCGTTCTTTTTCTAATAATGGAAACCCGGGAATTAACACTCTTATCGATGCACTAGATGTTTTTGGTTTAGAGTTAAGTATTAAACCGATTCAATATAAACATGCAGGATAGTGAATGCTTAAAATTACCAGTCTTCAGAATCCAAAAATCAAGCAAGTCGTAAAACTTCGCGATAAGCGTGAGCGCGATCATACGCAATCATTCTTAATCGAAGGATATCGCGAACTCTCCCGCGCTGTGAAAGGAGGTGTTCCCCTTGTCTCTCTTTTTTGTTCCCCCGATCACTTTTTGGGGAGTAATGAAAATGCTTTGATTCAAGAGATTCAAGGAGGAGGAGTTGAGGCCTTTGAAGTCAATAAAGGGGTCTTTGAAAAGATCTCCTATCGCGATCGTCCCGATGGGCTTCTTGCTGTTGCGTCGCAAACCCACCTCGCCTTAAAAGATCTCGATTATAAGTTAACAAATGAGCGCCCTCCCTTTTTTTTAGTGGCTGAAGCCATTGAAAAGCCAGGAAACTTAGGCTCCATCCTTCGCTCCTGTGATGCAGCTGGTGTCGATGCACTCCTTGTCTGTGACCGGTGCACCGATATTTATAACCCTAATGTTGTCCGCGCAAGTGTTGGGACCCTGTTTACCGTCCCTGTCTTAGAAGTGAGCAGTGAAGAAGCGATCGAGTGGCTGAAAAATCATCAAATCACCATTGTTGCGACCAGCCCCGATGCAAAGGAGACCTTTACTAAAGTGGATCTAACCGGTCCTGTTGCCATTGCGATGGGAACCGAACAGTTAGGGCTTTCTGAAAAGTGGATGAAAGCAGCCGATCTTCAAGTTAGTATTCCGATGAATGGCATTGCCGATTCCTTAAATGTCGCAGCAGCAACCACCCTCCTTCTTTATGAAGTGCTCCGTCAAAGATCTTGAGATCCTTTATGAAGATAACCATCTTCTTGCCGTTAATAAACCTCCAGGGTTGCTCACGCAACCCAATCAAACCGATGAGCAAAACCTCGAAGATTTAGCCAAAGAATACATCAAAAAAAAGTATCAAAAAAAAGGAAATGTCTTTCTCCATCCCATTCATCGCCTCGATAAACCTGTTAGCGGCATTGTCCTTTTTGCGCGGACTAGCAAAGCTCTTTCTCGCTTAAACTCCCAAATGCGTGCACGTAAAATCCAAAAAACCTATGCAGCAAAAGTGGAAGGGCATTTTGAGAAAAAAACAGGGGAGCTGCGCCATCAACTCTCTCATGGATCTCACCGCGCAACCGTCAAAAAAACAATCACCTCAAAAGAAGCCATTCTTTCATACACTGTAAAAAAGGAATATCCCCATTCCACCCTGCTGTTGATTCAGCTTCATACCGGCCGTTATCATCAAATCCGCGCCCAACTTTCCCATGTAGGTCATCCCATTCTTGGCGATACAAAATATGGAGCGACTCAAAAATTTTCTCGATTAGCCCTTCATCACACCCAACTCATTTTTTACCACCCCGTAACAAATGAAATGCTAACGATTAACTCAACAGTTGCTTGGGTGTAAGAAGTCGGTGATATCTATAATCCGATAAAAGTAGCCATCGGTAGCCAGGTTTGAAGAAACGCCGCCAACATGGAAAAGAACGGGGATTGTTGCAAATCCTCTCGGTACTTTTAATGCTTTGATTTTTTCTTGAACCTGAGCGATGACGTCCATGCCTAATTCTCGACGCTTAAACTTAAGTTCACAAACAAACAAATTTTTTGTTGCTGTTTGCACCAAATAATCGATTTGGCAGCCTGCTTTAGCCGTTGTTTTAGATTGCCTAAAGGGTCCATAGTTTTTGCTCAAAACAACGTTTTATCAATAATGAGCAAAAACCATAATCAATTTATTTTCTAGGGCTTGTGTCGAATGTCTTATTAAAAAACCTCAAAAAGGGAAATCTCCTCCTACAACTTCATACCGGCCGTTATCATCAAATCCGTGCCCAACTTTCTCATGTTGGTCATCCCATGGCCTAAAGAACAAGGCTGAAATTAAAGTGATAGTAAGATTTCGAAAAGGGAAAAAAGAACAAAAATTGATTATCAGGATAGGTTCATATCCAATTAATTTTTTACCACCCTATTACAAATGAAATTCTGACCATTCAATCAAGCATTAACTTTAATTAAACATTTTTTTACTTTATCATTTGAATAATTAGTTTGAAAAAACGTATTTTTGTAACATTTTTTCTTGTTCTTAAAAGCCTATAAACTTAAAATTGTCCCAAATTTTATCAAAACAGTTATAGGAGTCAGTAAAATGGCAGAACTAGTATCGAAACATCAGTTTCAACAGGCGCTTCAAAATGCAATAAAAGCCGGAGAAAGACCTGAAGACAGAGCCGTTAATGGCGGAGTTGTTGAGAAATATGTTGGACAATTAGAAGCTCAAGCATTGGAGACAGCGACACAAATTGAACAGCTTAGAGCTCAAGTTCTAGATCTTCAGAAAGCAGCTGAAGGAACTGTCCCTAGAGAAGATTTAGAAAGAGTTACTGGTGAATTAGAGCGTGTTCGAAAACAAGCAGAAGAAACAGGCCATCGCCAACATGAAGAGCTTGTAGCTCTAAAAGCCGAGCTAGAAGAAGCACGAAAAGAAGATCCTCGTATTGCAGGCTTAGCACGACAAGTTCAAGATTTAACAGAGGAAAGAGATGGAGCTGTTCGATTAGCAGAAGAACTACGCGCAAAACAAGCTTTAGGAGAAACTGTCCCTAAAGCTGAGTTAGAAGATGCTCAAAGAACAATTGCACAGCTCGAAGAACGAATTGAGCCATTAACAGATAGACTAAGAGTTGCTGAAAGTGAAGAAAATCCTCGTGTTCTTGAGTTAAAAGAGCAAATAGCGGAATTTGAAAGAGCCCGAGAAGAAACAACTGTAAAACATCAAGCAGCTATTAGAGACCTAGAAGCAGATGTTGAAAGACTCACTCTTGCTGCAAAAGATCAAGAAAGACAAATTAAAGAAATTACAAGAGCACGTGATGAGCAAGCAGAAACGATAAGAATTCTTCAGTTGGAAATGAGAGGTTATCAAGAAGCTGCAACGGAAGTTGCACGCACTCCTCATGATCAAGCAGAAGCTCAATCAACAGAAGCAAGACGTCAGCATGGTGAGATAGTCGAAGAAGATTCTCCTGAAGCTCAAGTAAACAAAGCAGTCTTAGCTTATAAAATTGGTCTTCTTGAAGCCAAACAAGCTGAGCATTTAGCTATTCAAGAGCGCCTTCTACAAGCACATCAAGCAGGTGCTGAAGAAGCTTTGAGAAGTCCTGATGTTGCAGTTGTCGGTGAAATTATCAAAGCTCTTACTGAGCTCCATAGAACTACAGAAGAAGCATTTGTCGCCGCTCGTGAAGAACATCGCGTTTTAGATCAGGTTGCCGAACCAGAATTCAGAAATGAACCTGGTATCGAACTAGCTCTCAATAAAGTACGTTCTCTTGAATCGCAAGTTGCAAGTCTTACAACTTCTATTGAGACGTATCAAAAAAGTGGTGCAAACCAAATACTTCCTGATGTTCGGTTGTTACAAGAGCTTATTTCATTAGTTCCTGGTCCTAGTAAAGGAGAAGCACGTGCTTATGTTATGAATGCAGTGAAGGCAATCAAAGCGATGCAAGAAACTCTGTCTCCACGATATGATGCAGGTCGAGTAGCTCATACAGGAATTGAAAAACTCCTTAAAGATGTATACCGTTGGAGAGGAGAGTATATGCAGTTAATCCGGGGAGTCATCGATTCTACTGGTGCATATGTTGGAGTTGACTTCCATGAGGCTAAAGTTAAGTTAGCAGGCTTTATGAAGCAGCTTGTGAGAAAACATGCTGAAATGGATAGGCTACTGAATCTTCCGCAAGATCAAGTTCAAGCTGAACTAGCACAGGCACGTTTAGACCATCAGCAAGCTGTTGGTATTCATGGGCCACTGGATGCAGTTGTGGATGGAGGAAGAGATGAAGATGCGATCGCTGTAGCATTGAATGATGTGCAATTTCATGCGCTAAGAGTTCACGTGCTAGAAACAATTCAAACGCAGCACCATCAACCTCTAGAGCTGAAGATGGGCGTTCTTGGAACGATGCAACGACTTATTGTTGGTTTCTTTAGTATGCTTTTCTCTATTCCTGGGGTTCTAATTGGTGGATTACAAACAATGGGACATCCAATTGTAGGTAAACCAAACCCTTAAGAGAGTTAACAACTTTCTTAAACTTCTTTATAGGGCGCACAAAAAAGTGCGCCCTATGAGGGCATCATCATGAGATTTTCAATGCTTTTTTCTTTCTTAGGGAAAATTTCTTTGTTGTCCTGCTTCAAGAGCCCGCATTGGGCTCTTTCCATCGGACGCCTTGAACTTTTCTCCTAATAAAGAACTCTTCATTGGAAATCTCATGATGACGCCCTCTAGATTTTTTTTAGTGAATCTGTTAGAATATGTGGAAATTAATAACTCCTCAATGGGAGAAAGTATTTATGCACTCTAATTTTCACATTCAAAGCTCTCGTTAAGAGCTTCCTTTCATTTCTATCACACAATGAGTTTTCAAAAACATGAGTAGAAAAGGGTAAGAATAAAAACAATGAAACCTTGGTTAAAGATTTTGGTCGGTCTCGTTTTAGGGATCATTACTGGACTTATTTTGTTCCATCAAGTAGAGATGCAATCGGCCCTGGGAAAAACTTGCACCGAATTTTTAACCCTTGTAGGAAAAGCCTTTATTGATCTTTTAAAGATGCTTGTTGGCTTGATTGTCTTTTCTTCTCTTGTTGTGGGAATGTGTCATATTAGTGATCCGAAGAAGATGGGGCGCATTGGACTGACAACCATTATCTTTTATGTTGTAACCACGTTGATAGCGATAGTAATAGGTCTTGTGATTGTTTTAACAATCAGACCAGGCGTGGGGCTCAATTTACCGATCCCAGGAGGCCATGGGAGTGGAAGTACTCAAAGCTTAATCGATTTCCTCTTCTCAATTGTTCCTTCTAATCCTTTTGCTTCTTTTGCGGAAGGGAATGTCCTTCAAATTATTGTTTTTGGTGTCTTCTTTGCGATAGCGATTAATATGACAGGTGAGAAGGGGAAAATTGTTCTGGGTTATATTGAATCGCTCAGTGAGATTATGGCGCGTCTTACCAGTGTAGTGATGAAATTTGCTCCTTATGGGGTATTCGCTTTGATGGCGACGGCTGTGGGAGTGATTGGATCAAAATTTTTACTTCTTTTCTCTGCAGTAGGCTGCATTTTTATTGCAGCGCTCATTCAAGTAGTGGTTATATTTACAATTGCCTTGAAATACATGGCAAGAGTAGGGATTGCTCCGTTCTTTAAAGGGATGAAAGATGCGATTGTTGTGGCTTTTACAACAAGTAGTAGTTCAGCGACACTTCCTGTATCCTTGGAATGTGCAAGGGATCATTTAGGGCTATCTGCAGATATTTCTGGGTTTGTACTCTCACTAGGCTCCACGATTAACATGAATGGAACAGCGATTGGGCAATCGGTTTTAGCAATTTTCATCGCCCAGGCCTATGGAATAGAAGTAGGATTTACAACGATTATTATTTTGATGTTTACAACCCTAGTATCGGCAATTGGAACAGCGGGAATTCCTGGAAGTGGTCTTGTGATGCTGTCGATTGTCCTCAATGCGATGGGACTACCACTGGAAGGAATTGCTCTTGTTGCTGGAATAGATCGTCTTCGAGATATGATTGCAACTGTAGTAAATATTTTAGGAGATGCAGTAGCAGCAGTCTATGTTGCTAAGAAAGAAAATCAAATTGACTTAACCAAGTACCACAAGGTAACCTGGATTGAGTAACTTTTTTTACTTCAGATGGCAGACCCATCTGACAACTTTATAGGATTTTATATGAAACTTTTTGTAGCCAATATTTCAAGAGAATGCACCGAAGACGAGCTTAATGAAGCTTTTTCAGCATGTGGCGAGGTGAAGAGCCTAAAAATTATTAAAGACAGAGATACTGGGCAATCTCGAGGATTTGGCTTTGTTGAGATGGGAAATCGCGAAGCAGGAGACAAAGCGATTAAAGAACTTCATGAAAAAGAATTTCATGGACGTGCAATTGTTGTAACGGAAGCTAAAGAGCAAGAAAGACGTGCTCCTAGAGGTGGAGGAAGTCCCAGAAGACATTAAACACTAATGATCTCGGGCGTGTGATTCATTCACACGCCCTCATCTTTTATTTTCTTATTCACTACTTTTTCTATATAGCTAAAACACTTTAAAAATGGGATGATTTAACGAGAGATTTTTGATGGATTTTGGCTTCTTAAAATCGATAACATTGTCAATGGACAAGGGGAGATTTTAAGAAGTCAAAAGGCATCGGAAAGATCCGGGTAAATCACCCATTTTTAAAGTGTTTTAGCTATACACTCCAACTATTCCTGCAACTTTCTTTCTAAGCAAAATAAAATTTGATTTTTACCTGGCATGGTGGAAAACTCGTACATTGAAGTTTATCGGGATATTGGGAGGGTGGTTCATGAGCGGATGGCTAAGAAGAATGGCTGGACCTATCGAGTATTGCTTCATCGAATAGAGAACATGACCTATGAAAATGGATTAGGGATATCCCCTAGATAGTGTCATCAAATCCCCCCAACTGGATTTTTATATCGATTTTCGCTAAACTCTGCTTTCTAGAAAGAAAAATTTGAGGCAAATGTGCAAAGCGCAATTTTAAAGTCTGTAAAGGATGGAGTTAGAGCAATCGAATCGTTAGCAGCGGCAGATGGACTAAAGTTTATTGAAAGTGTCGCGTGGGCAATCATTGATTGTTACAAAAATGGGGGAAAACTCATTATTGCAGGAAATGGGGGAAGTCTTTGTGATGCCATGCACTTTGGAGAAGAACTCACGGGGTTTTTTAGAAAAAAACGCCCCGCTTTGCCTGCAATTGCCCTTGCAGACCCCGGACATCTGACTTGTGTTGGAAATGATGTCGGTTTTGATGAAGTCTTTGCAAGGGGGGTAGAAGCTCATGGGAAACCAGGGGATCTTTTTATTGCCCTCACGACAAGTGGAAATTCAGAAAATCTTGTACGAGCAGTTAACCGAGCGAAGAAAAAGGGACTCCAAGTCATTACCTTTTTAGGTAAGGATGGTGGGGCTTTAAAAGGACGGGGGGATTATGAATGGATCGTCTCGGGCTTTGAGACTTCGGATCGGATTCAAGAAGCTCACATGGCAGCGATTCATATCATTATTGAAATGGTGGAGCAGGAGCTCTTTTATCCCGCAGAAGAGGTCGAGGTGGAAAATGTTGGAGCCTCTGCATGATAACCACTCAGACTTACATCATTGATGTCATTGAGGGAAGACGAAAAGGGGTTTTTGTAAAAGGAGCCCTTCGTGTCATGAGTGGTGTTTTTGAGTTAGGAGTCAAGCTACGTAATTTTGCATTTGATCGCCAGTGGATTAAAGAAAAGAAAGTTGCGGTTCCAGTGATCAGCATTGGAAATATTATTGCTGGAGGAACGGGTAAAACAGCGTTTATTCAACGGTTAGCTAAAGATCTTCGATCAATGGGAAAAGTCTCTATATTATCTAGAGGGTACCGTTCTGAAATAGAAAAAATTGGAGGGAGTCTCCATTTAATTGAGCAATCAAGAATCACTCCAGAAGTTTGTGGAGATGAAGCCTATCTTCTCTTCAAATCTCTCCCTGATGCTGTTTTGTTTGTTGGAAAAGATCGTGTTTTGAATGCTGAGCGCGCTGTTTATCATGACGCCGATGTGATCTTACTTGATGATGGAATGCAATACCGTTCGCTTCATCGCGATTTAGAAATAGTCATGCTTCATGGGGATGATCTTTATGGAAGGGGTTTTTTCCTTCCTAGAGGCTATCTGCGGGATTCCCCCAAGCGTCTAGAATCTGCCGATGCGATTATTGTGAACCATATCCAAGATTTGAATCATTTCCATGAGATGGAAAAAGAAATTAATGCTTGGACAAAGGCTCCAATTATTGGAACACGAATGGTTCCGGAAGAAATCAAAATGGCTTCGGGTGAAAAACTTCGCGATCTAAAAGATCGTCGGGTTGCTGCATTTTGTGGTTTAGGTAAACCCGATTCCTTTTTTAAAACTCTTTCTGAAATGGGAGGCGATATTGCTCAAAAGTGGGTCCTTCCAGATCATGTTGGTCCGAAGAAAGAGGCGCTGACTTTATTTGCCGAGCGCTCTGCTGAAAGAGGGTGTGATATCATTGTTTGCTCAGAAAAAGATTGGGTCAAGCTTCCGATTGGTTTAGATCTTCCTCTGCCCATCGGCTATTTGAAAGCAGAGCTTCAAGTGGTTACAGGTAAAGAGCGTTATGAAAAGCTTCTTGAAAAAATTCAAAGTATCCTTCCTAGAAAGGAGCTTGGATGAAACCTTGGATAAAAATTATTGTTGGTCTTGTTTTAGGGATTATCGCTGGACTTGTTCTTGGAAAAAGAGAACTTATTCTTTTTGACTATTCGATTACAGATTTTTTTCACGTGATTGTAGAGCGTTTTGGAAAAGCGTTTATCGACCTTTTGAAAATGCTTGTGGGGCTGATTGTTTTTTCTTCTCTTGTTGTGGGGATGTGTCATATTAGTGATCCCAAAAAGCTTGGGCGTATTGGGATTCGAACGGTCCTTTTTTATGCAGGGACAACAGTCATTGCAATTTTCTTTGGTCTTCTTCTTGTTTTTATCATGAAACCGGGAACAGCACTCCACCTTCCTATTCCTGCAGGCCATCTTTCCTCAAAGCAAACGATGGGGCTTGTTGATTTTCTTTTTGGAGTGGTTCCTTCTAATCCCTTTGCAGCTTTTGCTGAAGGAAATGTTCTCCAAATTATTGTTTTTGCAATCTTATTTGCTTTTGCCATTACGATGTCAGGGGAAAAGGGAAAACCTGTTTTGAAGCTTTTGGAGTCAGTGAGTGAAACGATGTATTCTCTCACACATTTTATTATGAAATTGGCTCCCTACGGTGTTTTTGCATTGATTGCTGCAGCGGTAAGTACGGTTGGAATCGATCTTGTTCTTCAATTGTTTAAATTTCTTCTTTGCAACTATATTGCTTGCGCTCTTCAAATCTTTTTTGTCTTTGCTCTTTCTCTTCGTTATTTAGCAAAGCTTAAAGTGGCTCCTTTCTTTAAGGGGATGAAAGATGCGATCGCTTTAGCTTTTACAACCAGTAGTAGCTCTGCCACCCTTCCTGTTTCTTTGGATTGTGCGCGGAATCACTTAGGGATCTCTCCTGATATCTCTGGGTTTGTCCTTTCCTTAGGTTCAACAATTAATATGAATGGGGCTGCGATTGGGCAAGCGATTTCTGCGATTTTTATTGCACAAGCGTATGGAATTGAAGTAACAATTGTAAAGATCGTCATTCTTGTTGTTGTTTCCCTTGTTTCAGCAATTGGTGCTGCAGGGATTCCTGGAACGGGAATTGTGATGCTTTCAGTTGTTCTCAACGCAATGGGACTTCCTTTAGAGGGTATTGCTCTTGTTGCTGGGGTGGATCGATTGAGAGAAATGGTCTCAGCTGTTGTCAATATTTTAGGAGATGCTGTGGCTGCCGTCTTTATTGCGAAGAAAGAAAATCAAATCGATGAAAAGAAATATCATGCTGTCACATGGTTGGAATAAATAGGGTGAGATAGGTTCATGTCAGACGAAGTAGAAATAAAACTTCCCAAGCTTGGAGAAAGTATTGTCAGTGCCACTGTTGTTCAATGGTTCAAAAAAGTGGGAGATACTGTTAAACTAGACGAACCCCTTTTGGAAGTCTCCACTGACAAAGTCAATAGTGAAATCCCTTCTCCCGTTTCTGGGAAAGTCACCAAAATCTTTGCTAATCCTGATGAAGAACTCGATGTTGGAGCCTCTCTTGCCATGATTGCAACTGGTGAATCGGTTCGAGTCGAAGAGGGAACTAAAAAAACGGTTGAAGAAGACGTTAAAGCTCCTTCATCTTCTTCTAAAAAGGGATTCTATACTCCCGTTGTTTTAAAAGTCGCACAAGAAAAGGGAGTGGATCTCTCAGAACTTGAAAATATTCCTGCAACAGGAGCTGGAGGGCGTCTTTCAAAACGGGATCTAGAAAAATATCTCGAAAATCGAAAGGCCCCTGTCGAAAGTGAGGGAGAAGTAGAAAGGGTTAAGATGTCGACAATGCGGAAAATGATTGCCGATGCCATGGTTGATTCTTTTTATACCGCTCCTCATGCAACCCTTGTGAATGAAGTGGATGTGACAGCACTTATGAAACATCTGAAAGCGAACAAAGAGAGCTTTCTTAAAGAGAATGGCTATAAGATGACGATAACAAGTCACATTGCTAAAGCAATTGCTAAAGCTGCAAAAAAATATCCAATGATCAATGCATCCTTAGATAAAGAGACGATTTTGATTAAGAAAAGTGTGAATCTAGGAATTGCAGTCAGTGTCGATCAAGGGATTTTGGTTCCTGTGATTGCAAATTGTGAGCGGCTCACTCTTAAAGAAATCGCTCGCGAAGTCGCAACGCTCTCTGAAAAAGCGCGCACCGGAAATCTTCAACCTGATCAAGTGAAAGAGGGAACCATCACCATGACGAACTTTGGGATGTCGGGAACGCTCATTGGGACCCCAATCATCCGTCAGCCTGAAGTGGCTATTCTTGGAGTCGGGGCCATTACAAAAAAAGTGGTTGCCTTAGACGATGATACGATGGCAATCCGCTCCATTATGCATCTTTCCCTATCCTTTGATCACCGTGTGATCGATGGAATGTATGGGTGTGAATTCCTAGCTGAAATTAAACATCAGCTAGAAAAACCTCTATGAAACCCCAGCTAATGTTCTCCTATCACCTGATTTTTGAGGTTGAGATGGGGAATCATAAAAGAAGTAAGCGCTAGGATTTGAGTATCCTGAATATTTTGAATCAAGTAGAGATATAACACCTTCTTTCAAAGATTCATATGAAGAATATTCAATAACTCCGATGTTATCATCAATCACTCTAAACATTTGATTTTTGTGATCAATTTGAATATTAATTGCATGGAGTCCTGTTGGTTCGTTAGGAGGAGTACAATGAAATGAAAAAATGCACTGAGAATCTCTGAATCCTGTTGCAGACCATTTAGAGAGTGTATCAAGAATATCGCTACTTCTTGTTAACTTTATTTGATTAAAAGGAATATACTCTGTTCGCCTGAAACCAATGCGTTGGGGATTTTCAACTCCAAGGTAGTGGGTTTGTATTCCAGCCTTAGGACTGAGTTGAGATCCAACTTGAGTTCGAGCGTGACCAAACTTGGCACCATTTATAGGCCCCATGGGGATCTCAGCACTTGATAATGTTGGATTATCTCGTAGAAGTCGGTACCGTTCGCTTGCATTTGACATACATCCACCATTACCTGGCGTGTTGGGGTCGTGTGCTTGTGTATAGCTTCTTACGAGAGCTTGTGTATTTTTACAAATCCAGAGATGTTCCGGTTCAAAGTTCTTTTTATAAAGTGTAGAAAAAATATGTGTTGGAGTGGCATGCACATGTCTAAATATCAGGCTAGAGTGTTTTCGGAATTCCTCTGGAGGCATGCGGAACAGAAAGCGAACATCAAAAGTTCCTGGTACATTAAGGACTGCGCTCGCACAAATTTTCCCTAAGTTATGATTTCGAATATCTAGATGGGGATATTCTGAAATTTTTTCAGAAAATTTGCCATCTGTTTTACCGTCATATGCTTCGTATAGTTCTCGAGTATAAGGCTCAACTTCACGATTTGCAGTACGAGAATAATGGCTGAGTTCGAGCACTAAAAAGGCAAAATTTGTAGCAAAGTGTTTGCTTTGTAATATGCTAGAATCCATACTTCGACTTAAACGTTCGCTGAGTGTTTCAGTTGGAAGCATGTCAAAACGATCCTGAAGTTCCTGAGTTAACTCTGAGAAAGGCTTATCAGATCGAATCATTTCTAAAAACTGCTTTTGTTGATCCTTATGCACAGTTTTTTTGTTTTCATTATATTGATGAGTGTTCGAAGCGATTCCCTTGAAGGGCGATGAAATTTTAGAAAGGATCTTCTTTTCTTTAGGATACTGTTCAGGATCTAATAAAAAATTAGGCTTCTCACAAGCACACAAAAGAGTTTTAGCTTCCTCAGGAGTAATCTCCTTTCTTTTTTCTGCAAGTTGTATGTATTGTTTAAATCGACTTTTGTTAATATCATCAACCTGCTTCGCAAAAACTTCATCTTCCATAGAAAACTGTTCAGGCTTGGATCGAGGATCGATAAAGTTTAGAGTTCTACGCCAAACATCGGCTTGCTGAGGAGAAAGCTCTCCTTTTGCTTCTGCTTTATCGATTAACTCCATGATGCGACAAAATTGGAAATGATCATAATGATCAGGTAGGTGCCTAAGTTTATCTTCAATGTGTTCAACGATAGAAGAGCCTTCTAAGTACTTGATTGACTCTGAGGCTTGATGAATAGCAAGAGAAAAGAACTCCAATTCACTATCGCTAGTTGAAAGGATTCTTGCCTGAATGATCGAGAGGTTTCTATGAATCGTCTGCATTTTTTCAGAATCATGCTGAGCTTCTGCTTCTGACATAGCTCTTATAGCTACAGACATTATTTGGGTCTCATTTCCTTCTAATGGAATGGCATCCAAATTGAAGTCATGTTCAATATCAGGTGATAAAACCAGACCTAAAGCGAAATCTTCTGAAATGGGTGTAGACACCTTTACCTCCTCCTTCTTTAATAATAATTATATCACAAGAAGTTAATTAATAATATTTTTTTTAATAAATTTTTTGTTAGTGATATAAATTAAATAAAATAGGCAGCAGGATAACCTGTTGATAATTAATACCTTGAAAGGTTTTTTTTTAAATTAACCAATCTGTAACAGATTAATAATAAGCTGTTTACTCATAAGGAATTTCAGGGTAATCTTCAACGATCATTTTCAAATATTCAGCTAAAGGAGTCTGTGTTTCTTTAGAGTACCCTGGGATATCCTCTAAAGATCGTCCATAAGATGTCAAAACAGTTGACATGACTCTTTCCTCAATAGGATTAGCAGGAAGAGTTGGAGGGGGTAAAATAGCCTTAACAATTTCCTCAATGGGTCTGTCGTCAACCGGCTTATTATTAGCGGTTTGAGTCTCTGGTGAAAGAGTAGTTGGTTTTTGAGAATCTAATTTAATGCCTTCAGTCATTCTATCCTCCAATTTAGGGTAAAGACTATCCAATATTTGGCTAATTTACAAGAAGAAACTACTGCAGGTTCGATGCGTCTAAAATCGAAACCTGGGTTTTCGTTATAAACAATGGCTCGTACTATCAAAAGTATGTTGAATTTTTTTTAAATGAGAGAAGTAATCAGTTATTGATTTATCACGCCACTCTTCTGGAAGTTTTTGACGCCATTCGGCAGCTTTAATAGGATCTTTTCCTACAGAGCCACATCCTTGTTCAAGAAACCGGATCACAGCTCCGAGGCCATATTGATTTCCTCGGTTTGCCATGAGGACATAGGCTTCAAAAGCAAGTTTTGGCACTTGAAGCTGTGTGAGTTTTTTTGCGCAGGCAAAGAGGTTGTGAGTTGTGGTATCTGGATCTTGAACAGATGCAGAGAGCCATTGAACTGCAGATTCCCTTTCGTTTCTTTCTGAGTAAATGCAAGCTAAACGGAGTTTAGCGGCTGTGCTGCCGCGCTCTGCAGCTAATTTATAAACAGCTAGGGCTTTTTCAAGGTCTGTAGATTCAAAATGCTTTGCATAACGAGTCATGAAGATAAGTCGATCAGATTTGCTCAGACTTGAATCATTCCAATAGACAGGAAAGTAATTTGGTTGTTCTATCGCTTCAGCTTTTCTCATAACGAGCTTGAAATCGGGATCAGACTGTGTTGAAACATAGATTTCAAAATTTTCAATAGGATTTCTGGTAAAAGGGTTGTCAATAATACCATGGTCTCGAATGCAGTGTTCCATGAATGTTGAAGCATCAAAGTAAAAGGCCTTTTCGCCTTCTTTTACGACACAGATATAGAGATCTAAACCAATCTTAAACCTTTGATCCTGAAGTTCTTGTAAGGTATCCTGAGAGTAGATGTCGATTTCATCGGCAAGAGCCTTAAATTCGATTGTTGGTGAGATACTAATAGCGGCTGATACAATTGGCTTGTGACTTTGAATAGCTTCCATGAAATAAATCCCTCATAAATTTTTCTAGAAAACAGGTTATCCCTTAAAAATTCTACGCGAAATCATACCATGAGCTGGATTAATCATCAAAATAAACTTATGTTATTAATTTCAAGAATTTTAGGTTTTAATTCAAAGAGTCTTGTGTTGTTTGTTTATTAATAAGTTGATTATTAGTGAGATATGAAGGTGTAGCCCAAGTGTTTAATTTTAAGTAATTAGTGAGTTTGTTTTTAACTGATATAAACTATTAATTTTAATAAAAATAAAACTTTATGGTATAATATTATTTAATTCACGGGGAAAGGAGTTAATAATGGCTACTATTAGCACTTCAATAGATTTATCTGCAACTTTTGCTCATGATCCAATGGAGGATCTAGGGGATCCAATGGGAGACCTAGATGAAGTCCAAATCGATGAACAACAAGGTGAGTTTTCAGAGCATGCCCATCTGCTTGCAGAAGGGATTCACGCTCAGGCCTCAGCTCCTGCTCCCACCTCAAAAAAGAGAGCCTATTTTTGGGTGAAGGCGAAAGAAGGAGATAAAGCATTCAGAACAGAAAAAATGGATAGCGATCGAAGCCGCAATATGGAGATCTTAAGAAAGCAGGGGTATGAAGTTGTCATCTTTAAAACGAATCGAGAGTTTTTTGATCATATCGCAGTGGATAGAGAGCCGGTAGATTTATTGGTGATTTCAGATCATGGTACGCCACATAGCGTTGGAGACTTGCGTATCCAGGGTGATCGTATTGTTAGCAAAGATTCGACCTTAACTCGTAAAGAGCGCCAAGAGGGATTCGAAAGTTTAAGACCTCTTTTAAAAGAGGGTTCTATTCTCCTCTTCGATGCTTGTCTAGCAGGAAACAAGACCTTTGAAAATAACATTGCAAGCGTTGCATCAAGAATCATTCCACAGGCAAAAGTTTTTGCTGCTCAGCATTCGACAACTTATGAACCTGGCTTCATGTATGCAGAAGATGCAGAAAAAGGTGTTGTGATCGATAGCATTTACTATGGGCACAAACAAGGACGAAAACCTGTAGAGATTGTTCACGCTACTGTCTATCAAAATGGCGTAGAGTTAACCGGGCAAGAGGCTGTTCCTTGTAGTTTTATTTATCGGATTCGTAAGGCTCATGTGATTGGGGCTTTAGCGATTGGGGCAGTTGCAACTGCAATTGGAGTTGGTGCTTGGTGGTATAGCCAGGCTTCATAAAAAGGAAAAATAAGAAGGGACAATAAGAAGGGGAATAATAATGGCTACTATCAGCACTTCAACAGATTTATCTTTAGTTTCTGGGTACGATCCCATGGGCGATCTGCCAGTGGCAGAAATTCAACAACCTCAAGAAAAACTCTCTGAACAGGCTCAAACGTTGGCTGATGGAATTCTTGGACAGCCTGCATCTACAGCTCCAGATAAAAAACGGGTCTATTTTTGGGTAAAAGCAAAAGAGGGTGATGAAGCATTTCGTACCAAAGACATGGATCGTGATCGAGAGATGAGTATTGATATGTTTAAAATGCTTGGCTATGAGGTCGTTGTTTTTAAAACAAATCGCGCCTTTTTTGATCATATCAAAAGAGATCCTTCTAAAGTCGATTTACTCGTTATAAGTGATCATGGCACCCCTTATCGCATTGGTGATTTAAGGGTCAGAGGTGAAAATATTATCAGTACAGATCAAGAGCTAAGTGAGGAAGAAAGAGAGCACGGATTCCAAAGGTTAAGTTCGATTATGAAAGAGGGGTCGATAGTTCTTCTCGATGGCTGTCTAACAGGAAACAAGACGGTTGAAAGAAATATTGCAAAGGTAGCATCGGAAATCATCCCCCAAACAACGGTATATGCTTCTCAGCATGTCACAGAATATGAACCTGGATATTTCTTTGAAGAAGGGAAAGATGGAAAGCCTGTGATTACCAATATCTACTATGGTAACAGAGGTGATACTGAAACAATGGTTAAACCTGTTGATGCAACGGTCTATCGCAAAGGCGTTGAATTAACCGGTCAAGATCCTGTGGAAATTCCGCCAGAGCTTTTTGCTAGACGAAGATCAAGTGGGTACAATCCCTATGTTATAGGAGCGTTAGTTGTAGGAGCGATTGCGACTGCTGTTGGGATTGGTGCTTGGTGGTTTAACAAAAGTCAAGCTTCATAAGAAGAGGGATGGTCATAGGGATCGAGTTTGATGACTAAAGGAAGTCCATTCATCTTTTGAGCATTTTTTTGGCCAATTTTCGAAGTTGGCTCGATACTCCTCGATTTCGTCTGCTTCTACCCAATGAAGGTTTTCGAAGTTGGTGATTCTATCTGGGAAGCGGAGACCATTTAAATGATCGATTTCATGTTGAAAAATCCGTGCGGTATACCCTTCAAGCTCGAGTTTAACTTTTTTGCCATTGCGGTCGTAGGCTTCAACGTGAATGGCTTGATGACGGGGAACCAATCCTGCTAAGGAGCCTGTTGAAAAGCATCCTTCACGAAATTCTTCCATTTCTTCAGACTTCCAAGTGATGACGGGATTGATAAAAACTTCCGGAGGATGAGAAAAATCAATCCGTTCAGGGGTGATTTTCATGTCGACCAAAATAATCTGCAAAGGAATCCCAATTTGTGGGGCAGCGAGTCCAACCATACTTTCAGCTTTTCGTTCTTCAAGAGCAATTTCCATCATGTTGTCGATGATTCCTTGAATCTTTTCACTCGAGATTTCTTTTAAAGGAATCTCCTTTGAACTTTCCTGAAGCATGGGATGATGGGGAGGGATATAAGGGGAATCATTCCCAAAAGCCATGACTGTGACTCCTAATAAGATTGCAATCCATTTCATACAAAAAATTCTACTAAAATCAATCATATAACTCAACCTTTTGGAGAAGAGTAACCTGCTTTCCCATCAAAATCATAAAGGTGTTCTGTTTTAATAATATCAAACCCTTCATCGGTGATTTTCGAGAAAAGTTTGGCAATTCCTTCTTGGGTGCAGCTTTCCTCTTTTGGTCTAAAGCGGACGCGCCATTGATCGATGCAAAAGGTTTCGGGCATTCCATTGGGGAAAACGCGAGCGCCACGGTTGCTGATCATCTCAATTTTATAATCTCCAAAATTTTCACTGGTGATTTTAGAAACAAAACTATCCAGTGAATCAGAGGAATAAATAAAAAAGTCGGCTCCAACAAGTTCACGCTTTGTTTGAATTTTTTTCCGCTTAAAGGAATAGGATTTCTTTTCCTTATTTTTATAGGAAACCGCATGCAGTTTCGAGGGCTTTTGTCCCAAGCGTTCAATAACGGCTCCTGCAAATTCTTGCGTGCCTACCTTTTCTTTGCTGACTCCTTCTTTATAGATGTCATAAGTATGAATCCCATCTTCGAGTGTTTTGAGCCAAGCATTGTGAATCTTTTCAGCAGAGTCACTTTGTCCAATATGAATGAGCATTAAAACAGAAGCTAAGATTAGGGCAGAAGGATTTGCAAGATTTTGACCAGCTCGACGAGGTGCAGAACCATGAATGGCTTCAAACATTGCTCCATGATCTCCAATATTTGCAGAACCAACAAGTCCTACTGATCCAGCAATTTGAGCTCCCACATCAGAAAGGATATCTCCATAGAGATTAGGCATCACCACAACATCGAAATCTTCAGGAGTATCGGCAAGTTTTGCTGCGCCAATATCGACAATCCAGTGATCACTTTCAATATCGGGATATTCTTTTGCTACTTCTTGAAAGACTTGATGGAAAAGGCCATCAGAGAGTTTCATGATATTATCTTTCACAAAGCAGGTTACTTTCTTACGGTTATTCGTTTTTGCATATTCAAAAGCATACCGAATAATTTTTTCAGATCCAGGCTGAGAGATTAACTTAATCGATTCACAGACCTCAGGCGATTGTCGGTATTCAATCCCTGAATAAAGGTCTTCCTCATTTTCACGGACAATCACAACATCCATTTCTGGATGTTTTGTTGCGACAAAAGGGGAATAAGAAACGCAAGGGCGAATATTAGCATAAAGACCAAGAGTGGTTCGAATCGTAACATTTAAACTTTTGAACCCTCCACCTTGTGGAGTGGTAATCGGAGCCTTCAAAAAAGCTTTTGTCTTTCGGATTGTATCCCACGTTTGATCTTCGATTCCTGTCGGATGTCCTCCAAGGTAAACCTTTTCACCTATTTCAACTTCATGAATTTCTATCTGGGCTCCAGCTCCCTCTAGAATTTTAAGGGTGGCTTCCATAATTTCAGGGCCAATGCCATCTCCTCTTGCTACTGTAATGGGGACTTTTTCGCTCACAAAACACTCCTCACTTGCGTCATTATCTCTTGCATTATATTATTCAGGATTAAGTTATCAAGAACCTAAACTCGACTTTGCAAGTTTTTTGGCGAGCAGATTCGAGGAAAAACGCGGCAATTTATTTATTTTCCCCCCGAAATGCCTAGCCAAAGGCGCTATTCATGAGGGAAAAAATAAATTAAAGTGCCCGTGACTCTATTGTAGATGTCGCCAAAAAAAATTGTAAAGTCGAGCTAAAGCAAAAACATGTTAAAAGATCTCTTTGAAGAGTACCAGCGAAATTTGAATTATTTTTTCAATCACATTGAAGAAGGCAAAGCTGAAAAAATTTTTGATCTTTTTTTGAGTTGTGAAGGAATGCTCATTTTCACAGGTGTAGGTAAAAGTGGGATCATTGCTGAAAAACTTGCAATGACCATGATTTCCACGGGAACAAAAGCGCTCTATCTTCCTCCGATGAATGCCCTTCATGGAGATATTGGAATTGTTACAGAAAAAGATGTTCTCATTTGTATTAGTAAAAGTGGAGAAAGTGAAGAGCTGTTGAGTTTAGTTCCCTATGCACAAAAAAAGGGAGCCAAAACAGTTGCTTGGGTTTCAAATCCTTATTCGAAGCTTTTGAATTGTTGCGATTTAGGAATTTATCTTCCTTTGAATAAAGAGCTTTGCCCTTTTGATTTAGCGCCGACGACTTCTACGGCCATTCAATTGATTTTTGGTGATGTTCTTTCTGTGGCACTTATGAAAGCAAAACAATTTAGTCTCGATGAATATGCTCTCAATCATCCAGCAGGTTCCATTGGTAAAAAGATTACACTTACCGTGGAAGACTTGATGCTTAAAGGTGAAGGGCTTCCTATTTGCACCCCAAATGATCGTTTGCGAGAAGCGCTTGTTACTCTTACCGATAAAAAATGTGGGTGCCTTTTAGTTGTGGATGACAAAAAAAATCTCAAAGGAATCTTTACCGATGGAGATTTAAGACGCACACTTCAGAAAGATCCAGCAAGTATGCTTGAAAAAACCATGGAAGAACTCATGACTCCTTCCTGCATTGCAACAGAAAAAGGAAAGAAAGCTTTAGAAGCCTTAAAGTTGATGCAAAGAGATCCTAAAAAATGGGTGAATGTTATGCCCGTAGTTGAGTCAGATCGTCTCGTTGGATTGATTCGGATGCACGATCTCGTCCAAGCTGGGATCGTCTGAAAAGTAAGGAAAAAAAAGAGGGGTTCCTTTTTTTAATTCTACCCGTAGTCCATAGCGCGTCTTTGTTTCAGTATAAGAAATTTTATCGATGGTTTTATAAGCAACCGTCACATGATTTCCTCGTGTAGAAATAAAAGTCAGACTCTCTTTTTCAAAAAGAAGTTGATGGGGATGGGTTTCTAAACGGGTGAAGTTCCGGTAAGGAATAAGTCCAAAACCAATCAAAAAAATGGCGCAGAAAAAAGAGGGAATTCCCCAGATTGAAAGAGTATCAATTGTTGCAAAAGTTCCCATTCCAATAAGAAGGATGATTCCCAGAAACCCCAAGATCATTCCTCTAATAAGGAGTCTTTTTTTTATTTCTGGTCGAATCGTAGAAAATCGCTTCATTGCAAACTATTATTCTTTTCGTTATTTCAAAACTTGAGTTTTAAGAAAGGAGTCGGTAGGCTTTTCGTGAGGCCAATACGATGGAAACGGATATTTTTACACTTTCTCATAATTTTCTAATCGCTGTTTTCTGTATTGGTTATGCTGCTATCATCCTTGAATTTTTGATTCACGTCAATAAAACGGCAGTCGGTCTTTTTATGGCCGTCATTTGTTGGCTCATTTACTTTGTAGGTGATCCACAACCCCTTCATACGAGTTTAGCCTTTTTAAATACCCATCTTAGTGATGTCTCGCAAATCCTCTTTTTCCTCCTTGGTGCGATGACAATGGTCGAGCTCATTGATTCCCATAAAGGCTTTAATACGTTTATTCATCATCTTCATACAAAATCAAAAAAGAAGATGTTATGGATCACCTGTTTTATTGCTTTTTTCCTCTCTGCAGTTCTTGATAACTTGACGACAACCATTCTGATGATATCGATTTTAAGAAAGCTTATCCCTCACAAAAGCGAGCGATTTATCTATTCTTGTATGGTCATTGTTGCAGCAAATGCAGGAGGTGCGTGGACTCCTATTGGAGATGTGACCACAACAATGCTGTGGATTGGTGGGCAGATTACAACAACCAAAGTGATTACCGAGCTCTTTTTCCCAAGCTTAATATCGATGGTCTTCCCCTTACTTATCTTTACTTTTACTCTTAAGGGTAACTTCCCAAAATCAGAAATCGATTTCAGGGATGAACCATTAGAGCCCGGTGCAAAACTGGTCTTTTTTGTTGGGATTATTCTTTTCCTTTTTGTTCCTGTCTTCAAAGCAGTCACAGGACTTCCTCCCTTTATGGGAATGTTGATCTCCCTTTCCATTATGTGGCTCATTACTGATATTATGCATCATCGACATGAACAAAGACTTCACCTTCGCGTTCCCCATATTTTAACCAAGATCGATGTATCTAGTATCCTCTTCTTTTTGGGGATTCTTTTAAGTGTAAACGCGCTGGAATCAACAGGAATCTTAGATGGGGCGGCACAGTGGCTGAATAAAAATGTAGGGAATGAAGCCATTATTGCGACTGTCATTGGAATCGTATCTGCCGTTGTTGATAACGTTCCTCTTGTCGCAGCAACGATGGGGATGTACGATCTCCAAACAATCCCCGCCGATTCTCCTCTTTGGCTGATGATTGCTTATGCCGCTGGAACAGGAGGAAGTATTCTTGTGATGGGATCTTCTGCTGGAGTGGCTCTAATGGGGCTTGAAAAGGTCGACTTTTTCTCCTATCTAAAAAAGGTTAGTATCCCAGTTTTTATCGGTTATGTTCTAGGAATGCTCTTTTACGTCTTCATCTTTTAAGGGAATTTTTCAATTCTAGCGCCCAATTTTCTTCATTTTCAAATGTGGCATCATTTCAATAAATCCCAGTTCCTAGCATCATTTTAAAATGACTTTTTGACAAAGATTTTACTTGGTTTCATATGGTTTCGCTCATTTTTCGTTTAAAAAAAAACAGTTCGAGAAGGGGCTCTGAAGTCAAAATTCATTGGGAGAAAAAAATAAAAATCAGAAAAAAAACAAAATCGTTTGCGTAAAAATTAGCCCTGTTGTATTGTCTTGTATTCTTTCTTAAGCCAAGTAGGCACAAGAAACGAAACAGAAAGCCCTCGAGCTTTCAAGAGTTATTTTGACAGCGAAATTGAAGTGACAAAGCTTAAGGTTTGAGCGTATTGAATTTATTTTCGATATGCCCCTATCAAACTTTAAACTCGAAACACATGATATAATCATATAGTATTCGAGAATCAATCTAGCTTCGGCTAGATAAAAAGATTAAATTTTCAATGAGAATTTGATCCTGGTTCAGATTGAATGCTGACGGCGTGGATGAGGCATGCAAGTCGAACGAAGTAGCTTGCTACTTAGTGGCGAAAGGGTTAGTAATACATGAGTAACGTACCTCTTTCCTGGGGATAACGGTTGGAAACGACCGCTAATACCGAATGAGGAGGTCCGGGGTAGCCCGGTACCTTCAAAGTAGGGGACCCTTCGGGGCCTTACGGAGAGAGAGCGGCTCATGGGATATCAGCTTGTTGGTGTGGTAACGGCGCACCAAGGCTAAGACGTCTAGGCGGACTGAGAGGTTGACCGCCAACACTGGGACTGAGACACTGCCCAGACTCCTACGGGAGGCTGCAGTCGAGAATCATTCGCAATGGGCGAAAGCCTGACGATGCGACGCCGTGTGGACGATGAAGGCCTTCGGGTTGTAAAGTCCTTTCGCTAGGGAACAAGAGAGAGTAACTAATATTTACTCAATTTGAGGGTACCTGGTAAAGAAGCACCGGCTAACTCCGTGCCAGCAGCTGCGGTAATACGGAGGGTGCAAGCATTAATCGGATTTATTGGGTGTAAAGAGCGTGTAGGCGGATTAGTAAGTCAGATGTGAAATTTCGAAGCTCAACTTCGAAGCTGCATTTGAAACTACTTGTCTCGAGGGTAGACGGAGAAAACGGAATTCCAAGTGTAGCGGTGAAATGCGTAGATATTTGGAAGAACACCGGTGGCGAAAGCGGTTTTCTAGTTTATTCCTGACGCTGAGACGCGAGAGCAAGGGGAGCAAACAGGATTAGATACCCTGGTAGTCCTTGCCGTAAACGATGCATACTTGGTGTAGTTGGACTCAACCCCGACTGTGCCGTAGCTAACGCGTTAAGTATGCCACCTGGGGAGTACGCCCGCAAGGGTGAAACTCAAAAGAATTGACGGGGGCCCGCACAAGCAGTGGAGCATGTGGTTTAATTCGATGCAACGCGAAGAACCTTACCCAGGCTTGACATGTAGAGGACCGCTCTAGAGATAGAGTTTCCCGCAAGGGCCTTTACACAGGTGCTGCATGGCTGTCGTCAGCTCGTGCCGTGAGGTGTTGGGTTAAGTCCCGCAACGAGCGCAACCCTTGTCGTTAGTTACCAACACGTAATGGTGGGGACTCTAACGAGACTGCCTAGGTTAACTAGGAGGAAGGTGAGGATGACGTCAAGTCCGCATGGCCTTTATGTCTGGGGCTACACACGTGCTACAATGGTCGGTACAGAAGGCAGCAAAGCCGAAAGGTGAAGCAAATCCCCAAAACCGATCCCAGTTCGGATAGAAGTCTGCAACTCGACTTCTTGAAGTTGGAATTGCTAGTAATGACGTGTCAGCAATAACGTCGTGAATACGTTCCCGGGCCTTGTACACACCGCCCGTCACATCATGGAAGTTGGTTTTACCCGAAGTCGCTGACTCAACCGCAAGGAGAGAGGCGCCGAAGGTGAGGCTGATGACTGGGATGAAGTCGTAACAAGGTAGCCGTACCGGAAGGTGCGGCTGGATCACCTCCTTTATGGACGAAGATAGTGATATCCTTGAGATATTACGAATCTACGGTTGGGCAAACCTTAAGCCCTTTGTCGCTTCGCTTTCGCTGTTGAATAACAAGCTATCTTGACAGAAGATAAGACTAATCAAGTAACTCAAAAGCACAATTAGTGCTTTTGAATTGCGAAAAGCTGATTAAAATAAAGAAAAAATGTGAGTAACATTCGATAACCTATCGAATGTACTACAATTAAGCTGATTTTAAACAGCGCTTGAGAACTGGATATTCAATCGCAGTTTTTTCGTGAATTAGTTCATGAGAAGACAGTCGATTGAATATCTAAGTATATTAACCATTTTTGGTAATGATACTTATATCTCTAGTTTAAACTAGAGAAGCAAAACTTATTAGATCAAGCTAATAAGGGCTGTTGGTGGATGCCTTGGCATCGAGAGGCGATGAAGGACGCGCATACCTGCGATAAGCTCTGGCGAGCTGGAAAGAAGCATTGAGCCAGAGATTTCCGAATGGGGAAACCCAGTGGAGTTAATCCTCCATTATTTCTAACTGAATACATAGGTTAGGAAGGCGAACCTGCTGAATTGAGACATCTAAGTAGGCAGAGGAATAGAAATCAAACGAGATTCCCGTAGTAGCGGCGAGCGAAGTGGGAATAGCCCAAACCGAAAATTTATTTTCGGGGTTGTAGGACTAGTCATAAAGCAAATGTAGAACTAACATAACCTTCTGGGAAGTTGGGCGATACAGGGTGAAAGCCCCGTGTGTAAAAGGGAAGCATTTGTGAGATTAGCACCTGAGTAAGGCCGGACACGTGAAACCCGGTCTGAATCTGGGGAGACCACTCTCCAAGGCTAAATACTACTCGATGACCGATAGAGCACAAGTACAGTGATGGAAAGGTGAAAAGAACCCCTGTTAGGGGAGTGAAATAGAATCTGAAACCAGCAGCCTACAAGCGGTCAGAGGCCTATGGTTCCTTTTAGGAATCACGGCTGATGGCGTGCCTTTTGCATGATGAGCCAGCGAGTTGTGTTATACGGCTAGGTTAAGGGACATCCGTTCCGGAGCCGAAGTGAAAGCGAGCGTAAATAGCGCATTAAGTCGTATGATGCAGACACGAAACCAAGTGATCTATCCATGGTCAGGATGAAGCAAGGGTAACACCTTGTGAAGGTCCGAACCAGTAAATGTTGAAAAATTTTTGGATGAACTGTGGATAGGGGTGAAAGGCCAATCAAACTTGGAGATATCTTGTTCTCTCCGAAATAACTTTAGGGTTAGCCTCGACTTTGAGACTCATGGGGGTAGAGCACTGGATTCCTGAGGGGGCCTACCGGCCTACCAACGGAAACCAAACTACGAATACTATGAGTTAAGTCGGGAGATAGACAGTGGGGGATAAGCTTCATTGTCGAAAGGGGAACAGCCCAGATCGCCGATTAAGGCCCCTAATTCTATACTAAGTGAGTAAGGATGTGAAGTTTCTTAGACAGTTGGAATGTTGGCTTAGAGGCAGCCACCATTTAAAGAGTGCGTAACAGCTCACCAATCGAGAGACTTTGCGCCGATAATGATCGGGACTAAGTATAGAGCCGAAATCGCGGGTGTACCACTTTTGTGGTACGCGGTAGGAGAGCGTAGTATGTGCAGTGAAGATATACCGTAAGGAGTGTTGGAGCGCATACTAGTGAGGATGCATGGCATAAGTATACGATAAAGGGAGTGAGAATCTCCCTCGCCGAAAACCTAAGGTTTCCAGGGTAAAGCTCGTCTTCCCTGGGTTAGCCGGTCCCTAAGCTGAGGCTGAAAAGCGTAAGCGATGGAAAGTAGGTTAAATATTCCTACGCCACCTAAAACTATAGCAATGGGGTGACGGAGTAAGTAAAGCATGCGGGCTATTGGATGTCCGTTTGTGCATGAGGCTGGTCAGTAGGTAAATCCGCTGACGGAAAGCTAGGTGTACGACAAGGGGAATCTTCGGAGGAACCGATGGTGTGGAGCGATGCTTCCAAGAAATAACCTCTAGCTGTTGATGGTGACCGTACCAAAACCGACACAGGTAGGTGGGAAGAATATTCTCAGGCGCGCGAGAGAACTCTCGTTAAGGAACTCGGCAAATTGTCCTCGTAACTTCGGGAAAAGAGGAGCCTTTGAGCGTGATACCTTCGCGGTTAAGCGTTTGGAGGTCGCAGTGAATCGGCCCAGGCGACTGTTTAACAAAAACACAGCACTATGCAAACTCGTCTAAGAGGAAGTATATGGTGTGATGCCTGCCCAATGCCAAAAGGTCAAAAGGAGATGTCAGCCCTTCGGGGTAAAGCATTGAATTTAAGCCCTGGTGAATGGCGGCCGTAACTATAACGGTCCTAAGGTTAATAGCTAGCCTTAGTAAAACCAAACTATATGCGGGAAACCCTTCAAAAGCCTTTAAGTACTCGTCATCTCAATATGGCAGTCATAATCTTAAAGGACATGGTGGCAATCCGCAGGAAAGATTAATTGTTGAAAATTGGTCAGAACACTTGGAATGTAACAAGCAGACTGATCAACTGAGATTAAAATCCTCAGAGACCAAACGTTTGGAGTTTGAAATGGATTTACAAGCACAATGGATTGTTGGCTTCGTGGATGCAGTTGGAGAATTTCATCTTTCGATCAATCGAAAAGATGAAGTCCAATTTGAGTTCGCCGTTGTCCAACATGAGCGAGATGTTCAAGTTCTCTATGCACTTAAAGCATTTTTTGGATGTGGCGTGGTTCGTAAGAACCATGGCAACCGAATGGCTTACCGTGTAAGAGGCATTGAGCACTTAACAGAAATGATTATTCCCTTCTTTGAAAAGCATACGCTTAAAACAAAGAAAGGAGTAGAGTTTCAAAAATTCAGAAAAGTTCTGCTTAAAATTAAGAGAGGCGACCATTTGACACCAGAAGGAATCGAAGAGATTCGAAACCTGAAGAATCAAATGAATCGTCTTCAGCACCAAGAGAAACAACTAGAAAGTGTTTCTTGAGGATTCAAACTAAGATAGAGTCCGACTTTACTAGAAATAGTAGAAGACTAATCGAGCGAAATTCCTTGTCGGGTAAGTTCCGACCTGCACGAATGGCGTAACGATCTGGGCACTGTCTCAACGAGAGACTCGGTGAAATTGTAGTAGCGGTGAAGATGCCGTTTACCCGCAGCTAGACGGAAAGACCCCGTGAACCTTTACTGTACTCTGATATTGGCTTTTGACTTGTCATGTGTAGGATAGCCGGGAGATAGCGAAAGAGACTCGTCAGGGTTTCTGGAATCATCCTTGAAATACCGGCCTTGACATGTCGGAAATCTAACGAAGCCCCATGAATCTGGGGTTCGGACATTGTCAGACGGGCAGTTTGACTGGGGCGGTTTCCTCCTAAAAAGTAACGGAGGAGTCCAAAGCTTGTCTCATCGTGGTTGGCAATCACGAATTGAGCGTAAAAGTATAAGACAAGTTGACTGCGAGACCAACAAGTCGAGCAGGTACGAAAGTAGGGTTTAGTGATCCGGCGGTGGAAAGTGGAATCGCCGTCGCTTAACGGATAAAAGGTACTCCGGGGATAACAGGCTTATCGCCACCAAGAGTTCATATCGACGTGGCGGTTTGGCACCTCGATGTCGGCTCATCGCATCCTGGGGCTGAAGAAGGTCCCAAGGGTTTGGCTGTTCGCCAATTAAAGCGGTACGCGAGCTGGGTTCAAAACGTCGTGAGACAGTTTGGTCCCTATCTGCTGTGGGCGCAGGATACTTGAGAAGAGCTGCTTCTAGTACGAGAGGACCGAAGTGGACGAACCAATGGTGTTCCGGTTGTTCTGCCAAGAGCATTGCCGGGTAGCTACGTTCGGAAAGGATAAGCGTTGAAAGCATCTAAACGCCAAGCCTCCTTCAAGATAAAGTATCCCTATGAGATGACCTGAAGACTACAGGGTTGATAGGCTGGGTGTGTAAGTGTAGTAATACATTGAGCTAACCAGTACTAATACATCCATAGGCTTGATCTTTCTTTTTTCTTTTCGAAGAAAAAAGGCAATTCTCAAGTGTTGTTTAAAGTTAGCTTGCATATTTGCAAGCGGATTAGTCTTATCTTGGTGACCATAGAGAAGTGGACACACCTGATCCCATCCCGAACTCAGCAGTTAAGCACTTCATCGCCGATGGTACTATGCACTAGAGTATGGAAGAGTAGGACGTCGCCAAGTTTTTGTCATGAGCCCTTAAGAGAAATCTTAAGGGCTCTTTTTTTTTTGCATAAATTTTCTGTTGAATCTTTTCCAAAAAAGTCTTTACCTTTAACCAGCATATTAAAAATATCCCTACCCCTTACTGAAAACTTCTCGCAAAAAAGTCCATCTAGAGCTATACTCATCACCAATTTTTTAACTCCTATAACATAAGGGATAATTATGGATTCACCTTCACCTACTAGTTCCCCTAGAAGAACACATTTTGACTTATCACATTCTGCTCCAATATCATTTTTAGATGCGTTTGGAAGAGAAACAACATTTCTTGACGAACCCAGCTTTAGGCATAAGGCAGAAGTTATCAAGTATTTTGATGGGAATGTAGACTTGCCTGCAGAGAGTCCTGAGGAATTCTTAACGGTTTTGCAAGCTGTTTTAGTCGCTACTAACGCGGGAGAAGAACTCGAGCTGGAAGTCGATCGTGTTAAGGATGGCGTTCGTAGAAATTTTTTAGAACTCTATGAAGCAAACCAAGCAACGCTTCAAGAAACTGAACACCCCGTTCATGAAATTGTTAGGCCAATGGTTGCTGATCAAGAAGAATTTGGACATCCAGAATATCTACCACGTCGATCTGATCTTATGGAATGGGAAATTTCAGGCTATTTACGGCATGGAGGATCACAGGTTATTGAAAAGTATATTGCTGAAGAAGATGCTGTAAACCCTTGTGATCATCCAGAAGAATTTTACCAGCTCTATGCAGCAATTTTAAGAAATTGCCCTAAGGGCTCACCATATCGTCTTAAATCACAAGAAGGCCTTCGTAGCCAGTTTGATGCTCTCTATGAAGCAAATCAACAAGGTCTTGGAAAATGTTGGGCTGAGGTTGATTCAAGAAGAGTTGGTGAAATTGAGCAGCTTCGATCAACGCCCTTTGTAACAAGCTTTAGAGCTCCTCCAATGAGGCAGTATCCTTCGTCAGATCCTTATTCTATGCATCATACTACCCCCATATTACCAACAAGCTCTTCCTTCCTAACGCTTCCGATGGAGAATTTTAGTAGTCTTGAAACAAGATTAGGACCGTTTGATTTTGAAGAGCATGGTTTAGAAGAGTATAGGGAAGAAATCATTGGTTTTTACAATGGAAGACCCGAGCCCAGGCCTGGTTTCAGCGCTAATTACCCATATAATCAACCACGTTTCTATGAGGTTTTAAAAGCAGTCTTCACTCAACTTAAGGCTATTGATGTTAGCTTAGATGAATCAATTGAAACAGAGGTAAAACAAGGATTTATTGAAATTTTTGATTTTGCTTTAATGCTAGAAGATGGAGAACCAGGTCACTTATCCGAAAGTCAAATTTCAGAAATTATAGCTCTTGTTGGGACTAAAAGACGTAGGGTGCGCTTTGCTGCATATTCTATGGGAATGGAACCTCCGAGACCTTTTATGCTAATGGGTCCGAGAGAAAACTTTACTGATCTTGAAGAAAGATTAGGACCGTTTGATTTTGAAGCGCATGGTTTAAGCAATATTTCTGAAAGGATTATTGAATTTTATCATGCTGCACCAACCATGCATGCTCATCAAGGTACTAGAGGATTTAGTTCAGGTTCTTCTTTAAGTGCTCCAAGCTGGTTCCCCGTTGGTGAAAGGGACTTATTTACTGTTTTATGCAGAGTGTTTACCCAACTTCAACCACAGCAGTCTTCTGGACTAAGATTGGAAACTGTAGAGTCTGTGGTAAGAAGTCGGTTCCTTGAGATCTTTCGCTATGTTGCACAGGTGGATGAACATCAAGGTGGTTTAACTACGCAACAAGTTCTTCAAATCAATCGTTTTCTTGGACGTACTGAAGTTGTAATGGGTCCAACAAGCAGACCGTTTACCTTAACTTCTTCTGGCTTAGGAAACCTTCCAAAAGGCAAAACACCTCCATCAGGTGGTGGAAATGGTGGGAACCGCTTTGTGCAGATCGCACTTCTTCTATTGGTGGCTTATTTAGGCTACCGCTTTGTAGCGAAACCTGCATGGCAATGGTATCGTGGGAATAAAACCACTCCAGTAGGAGAGTAATTTCTTTTGATGCTGGGCCCGTTCGGGCCCAGCTCTTTTTTTTAAATATTCAATTATATATCCTAAGCACCTATTTTTCTCAGCTCAAAAAAATATAGGTTTAGGACATGGATCCCACGCAAGCTACCTCTTATAGGCTAGATTCACCTTTGTTTCGTTTACAGCCGAAAAGAACCCTTGCTGAAATCATCAAAGAGGATCCATCCATTTATTTCTTTTTAGAGGGGGAGTTTCCATATCAAGCGGAAGTCTTTAAATACTTTGATGGGGAAGATACCCTAGCTTTAACTGATGGGGAAGAATTTTTGACTGTTTTAGGAGCTGTTTTAGTTAAAACGGAATATGTGCAATGTAACGACTCATTGAGTGAAGATGAAGATATTGAGTGGATCGTTCGAGAGAGATTTCTTGAGCTTTATCGTGAAAATTACGCAATGCTTGCACAGATAGAATCTCCTGTTCATGAGCAGATGACTTCTTCAGAGACTTCCGAAGAAGATTTTTTTGACTTTATTGACTTAGCATCTCAAGTTCTAAATTTCATCAATGGGGATCACCCCCAAGACATTGTTGCAAAATATTATGATCGGCTTAAGGGAAAGATTACTGAAGAGGAATCTGAGGAGTTTATGAGAGTCTATGACAAGGTTAAAGGGTCGTGTCCTCTTGTCCCCCTTTCAGACTCACCTTCTGATAGCCGGCGCTCTATGGTTAGAAGGCGCTTTGATGAGCTCTACTTGGCTCAAGAAAGGGAGCTAATAGGGTGGGGAAAGGTGTTTTTTACTCCGAATAGTTTTTTGGATAGTCCTTATAAAGGGGGTGAAAGATCTCGACTAAGAGATGTTTCTCCGACGGGCTTTCCTCGGATTAATTTTGAGTTGATAGAAGAAGAGCCTCCTTTAACATTTGCAGAGCTGGAAGGAGAGAAAGAGTATAATTTTGCTGCAGTCGGCCTTTCTAGAGAGCAAATCATTGGGTTTTATGATGGGACGATGGCAACTAAGGAGGGGTTATTTGAAGTATTGCATGCGGTATTTAGTTGTTACTTGAATGATACACCTAGAAATTCCTTTGAGGGCAAGTTGAGAGATAGGTTTTTGAAACTTTATCTTACGGAATGTGCTGAACAGTCCTGCGTTTTGACACCCTCTCAAAAAGGAGTTCTTTGGGAGCTGACAAAGAAAAGTTCTTCTCGGGGATCACACCTTGAAGTGACCCCTCGCCATCCGATTCGGTATGGAAGTAAAGTCCCGAGTAGAGGAAGTGGTGGGGGAGTTCCTCCGTGGGAAAAAGGGCTAGCAGGAATTGGGGTCATAATTCTTTCTTGGGTGATCTTTAAACCAATTTTTTGTAAGCTCATTTCCTTTATCAAGGAAAAATATGGAACGCGTACAAATCACCCTTCCTAGAGAAGTTCCCAACTGCCCGATTAATCTAGATCCTGTTGTCGATGCAATCGTTGGGGTTTGTGAGCATTTTTTTGAGAAAAGTAATTTTCAAGAATATATTGAAAGAGGGGGGCGTAATTGTCCCACTTGTCGGCAAAAGATCACGTGGTATGCAGAGGTCCCTAACTATAGGGAAAAGTTAGGAGAGCCCGTTTTAGTTCAGCCGGTAAAACTTGAGGGAGAACATCGGGTCGAGCACCACCAAGAAACAACCTCTCTTGAAGAAGGGGTTGTCCTGAATCTCTTTCTTATTGAAAGAGCAGTTTCTGAAGAGGGAGCTTTTTTTGCTTGGTGTATGGAAAAAGATGGCACAGCAACACAAAGTCTTCAAGCTCGACTCACTTATGATTCCGTTGCTTCTGAAAGTCGGGTCGGTGCTTTGCAAACACACCGAGCTCTTGCTAAAAAACTCTATGATTTTTTTGATTATGAAGAGTGTCGATCGATTCAGGAATTTGTGAATAAACTCTTTAGAAATGAGCTGAACTTTTTTCTCTATAATCTCCTCTTAAGAGAGGCTTTTATTCATCAAGTTCATGAGAGTGCGCAACAAGTAATGGGGGGAGAAGTGAGAACCCAAACAGTTGATGCGGAAAAAATCGTTGATGATGCAGAGCTTGGAAAAAAAATGCGAACGGTGATCGGTCTTATCGTAACATTGTCACTGATGATTGGATTTGGGCGTAAAATTTTCCGGTTGTATTCTTTTACAAAAAATACTAACATTTTTGTGAAAAATTAGATGTTATAGGGGAGTTCTATGGATATTTTAAAACAAACCTCATCAGGAGCAACTTCTGAAGTTTATCGAAAAGGGACGCAAGAAACCTATGATTTTACGGAAAGGCTGTTACCACTACTCACACAATTTCGTTTAGAACATGAGAGCTCCTTTTTAAATGATCTTCCCCTAGATACCTCGCAGGCCATTTATGCCTATTATGATCGACGAGTTGAATTGCATGTTGAAGCTCATGGGCATCGGTTCGCAGAGGTTTTGAAGGTGATTTTACAGGAATGTCCGGCAGATACAGTTGGACGCGAACCGACATTTAAAGGAACTCTCCGTGCTAATTTTCTTGAGTTAGCTCTTCCAGTTTGGGGGGATTCCAGGGTTTTTTCATCACAGGACAAACTTACATTAAATTCGTTAATCGGCACGTTATTTCGCAGTACGCCTCAACGTGTTATTACAAGAGATGAACTGCCAGCTTCTTCAACCCCTTTTGAGAAACTCCAGGGAAGGTATCCCGATGACCCTGATTTATTCGTTAAATTCAATGGATCTTGTTATAAGATTAAAGAGCTTTATAATGGAACGAAAACCCCTTGTGATGCTGATGTGAATTTTTATGAAATCATGATGCTTGTTTTAGAACATTGCCCTTCAACAGTGAGTGGTGAAAAAACACTTCGTTTAGAGATTCGAGCGTGCTTTATTAGCCTTTTTAATACTCATAAAGACCAAGTCTCTTGGCAAAAGGGAGAAAGAGCGGCAATTGAACAATTGCTCAGTGCGAGAGAAGCACAAGTTCAGTCTCATCGTTTTGGTAAAAAACAAATGGGTGACACGCCTCGATCTGGAGAGAGAAGTATGTGTTGGACACCTTTATGGGTGATTTCAGGACTTATGTTTGCCTTTTTGACTTATCGGTATGTGGTGCCTCCTGTTCTTCAATGGATTAGAAAGCCAGATGTTCCAGTGCAGCAAAAGGTTTAGCGATAAATTCCCTTCTTTGGCATCATCTAGAGAATGAAAACACTTATCTATATTAACGATCAGTTTATTGATGGACAAAAGGCAACTGTGTCAGCGCTTGATTTAAGTGTTTTGCGCGGTTTTGGTGTCATGGATTACCTCCGCACGTATGGAGGGAAACCTTTTCGAGCAAAAGATCATTTAGAACGGTTTATTTTTTCTGCAGAAGAAATCGGATTAAAAGTTCCTAAAAGTCTTGAAGAAATGGAAGAGATCATTGAAGAACTGATTCGGAGAGTTTCTTTTCCCGAGACGAGTGTCAAAGTGGTCTTGACAGGAGGCGTTTCTGAGAATCAACTGATGCCAGAAGGTCCCCCTGTTTTCTTTGCTATTGCTTATCCTTTTAAACCCTTTCCAGAAATTTATTTTGAAAAGGGAATCAAAATTACGACAGATTGTTACCAAAGACCTTTTCCTAAGGCAAAAAGCACTCAATATCTTCCTGCAATTGTGGCATTGAAAGAGGGAGAAAAAAAGGGGGCTGTCGATGTCCTTTTTTATAATGAACAAGGGTTTTTGCTTGAAACAGGAACAGCGAATTTTTTTGCTCTAAAGGAAGGAAAGGTGATCACTCCTAAGGAAGGAGTTTTAGAAGGGGTTACACGGAAAGTTGTTTTAGAAATTGAAGAAGTTGAAGAAAGAGCGATCCATAAATCAGAAATACCAAGTTTTGAAGGAGTCTTTTTAACTTCGAGTAATAAAGAAATAATGCCAGTGATTCAAATTGACAATCATGTCATTAACAATTGCGTTATCCCCTTAAGAATTCAAGACCTAATGAAGCGATTTGCAAATCATACAAAGCCTGCAGAATTATTTTCTTAAAAAAAGTCATTGCACATTATCTAAAATTTTTTTTATTGAAAAAATCAGAACGTTAAAATTTTTGGAGGTTTCGACCAAATGACACTAAGCAACACAATTAAGAATATGGAAGCAATGCTCATGGATCTCGCAATGGATCTCAGAAAGGCTTCTGAAAAAGGAAATAAAGCCGCTTCTCAACGGGTAAGAACTGGAACGATTAAGTTTGCAAAGCTTGCAAAACAGTATCGTAAAGAGTCTATTGCTGCTGATAAAAAGGGCGGTAAAAAGCGTAAAGCAAAGAAAACAACGCGCAAGAAAAAAGCGACCAAGAAAAAAGCGACGCGAAAAAAAGCACCTGCGCGTAAGAAAAAAGCCGTCAGAAGACAAAAGCGTCGTTGACACTTCCTCCGTTTCACTCTATGATTCCTTTTGCTCAATACAAGAGGAATCATGGAGTTTCAAATAAAAATCTCAAAATATTCTAAACGAGGGCATGGCCTCGGAACACTCCAAAAAAATCCTGATAGTCCTTTTGTGTCTGCTGAAGTTGTCGGTACAGTCGTGGGGGATACTGCTTTAGCGGAATTAGGAAAAAAGAAAAAAAAGATTTATTCCACAACACTTAAAGAAATTGTCATTCCCTCAGGAGATCGAGTAACGCCTCGCTGCAAACATGCGGGAACATGTGGGGGGTGTACATGGCAACAAAAGGCCTACTTAGCCCAACTTCAAACAAAAGAAAAACAGATCGAAACACTCTTTGGCAAAAAGCCTCTTCCGATTATTCCTGCAGAGGAGCCTTGGCACTATCGGAATAAAATGGAGTACACTTTTTCTCAAAATAAAGAGGGGAAAAAATTCTTAGGACTCATCATTGCCCGTTCCAAAGGACGCGTCCTAAACCTTGAAGAATGTCACTTAACCTCTCCTTGGTTTATTGAAGTTTTAACAGCTGTGCGTCACTGGTGGGAGAAGAGTTCATTAAAAGCTTACCATGCCTATACGGATCAAGGAACCCTTCGTACTTTAACCCTTCGTGAAGGGAAGCGAACAGGGGATAAGATGGTTTTTATCACGATTTCAGGGAACCCTGATTTTATGATCAATAAAACCGAAATCGAATCCTTTAAAAAAGCTGTTCTCGATGCACTTCCTGATGAATCGCCAAGTGTTTTCCTTCGGATCCAACGCATTGCTAAAGGAACCCCGACAACTTTTTATGAAATGCATCTTCATGGCCCCGATCTTATTGAAGAGACTCTTCATGTTAAAGGAAGGGAGCTCACCTTTAAGATAAGCCCCGACTCCTTTTTTCAACCCAACCCTTTTCAAGCAGAAAAGCTTTATACGGAGGCGTTGAAACTTGCAGATCCAGAGCCGAGCGCGACTTTCTTTGATCTTTACTGCGGAACGGCAACACTGGGGATTGTCTTTGCTCCTTATGTCAAGAAAGTAGTGGGTATTGAGCTTAGTCCTTATGCAATTTGTGATGCAGAGGTCAATATTCAAGAAAATAACCTTTCCAATATCACCCTCCATAAAGGAGATGTCGGAAAAGTCCTCTCTCAATTATCAGAAGCTGCAGACATTGCAATCATTGATCCCCCACGATCTGGATTAGACCCCACAGCAATTAAAAATTTAATCAAACTTTCCCCAAAAAAAATTGTATACATCTCATGCAACCCCCTCACACAAAGTCAAAATATTTCTGAGCTAATTGCGGCAGGGTATTCCCTAAAAGCACTTCAGCCTGTCGATCAATTTCCCCATACCCACCACTTAGAGAACATCGCTGTTCTAGAAAAAAGCTGAATCAGGTATAATCATAATTATTTCTAAAAAATTTTAACGAGGAACCCTCATGAAAAAAGCTTTTTACTTTCTTGCCCCCCTTTGTTTATCCGCAACACTTTTTGCTGAAGAAGCCGCTCCTGCTGGTCGCCAACAAAGCATGTGGCAAACCTTGATGATGATTGGTATTGCTCTTGTTTTCTTCTATATGATTCTTTGGCGTCCAGAGCAAAAAAGACGGAAGAAAATGCAGCAACAAAGAAGTAGCATGCAGAAAGGAGATCGCGTGACAGCAATGGGGATTGTTGGAACCTTAGTTCGCGTTGAAAAAGATACAGTCATCTTAAAGATGATTGATGGTTCTAAAATCGAAGTCCTCACAGCAGCGATTTCTGATGTGAAGCCAGGAAGTGAACAATCAGCAGAAACTTCTGAGCCACAAACAAACGGCGCTTAAGAAGAATTCCTCAGTACATTGTGTACTGAGAAATGATTTTATGCGGTCTCCTTCTTAAAGGGGGCCGCTTTTTTTTAGCTATAGATAAAACACTTTAAAATTGGGATGATTTAGACTAGAGATTTTTGATGGATTTTGACTTCTTAAAACCGAGAACATTGTCCATGAGACAAGGAGAGGTTTTAAGGAGTCAAAAGACACCGGAAAGATCCGGGTAAATCATCCCAATTTTAAACTGTTTTATCTATATAAGCCAGAAAACTCTAATTTGCTCATTTTTAAATGATTAACAACTTGCTTGGCTGACTATTCCGCAGTGGATTGCGGAATAGTCTTGACTATTTTGCAATAGCGTGCAAAATAGTCAGGTATGGAAAGAGCTCAAAAAAAACTTATTTTACGCGATCTTCAGAAGAAAATGGTTCTCTTGGCAGGTCCAAGGCAAGCAGGGAAGACGACTCTTGCTAAGGAAATTGCTCAGGAGTTTGAATCATCGGTTTACTTGACCTATGATCATCGGGAAGATCGAGAAGTGATTAAAGAGGAAGCGTGGCTCCCTTCTGTCGAACTCATTATTTTGGATGAGATTCATAAGATGCCTGATTGGAAGAACTACTTGAAAGGTCTTTATGATACAAAGAGTGAACACCAGAAGATTCTAGTGACAGGAAGCGCCCGCTTAGAGATTTTTAATCAGGTGGGAGACTCTTTAGCGGGAAGATACTTTTTACACCGATTATTTCCTTTATCGCCGGTTGAATGTGATCGAGCTGGGGTAAGCTATACGTTGAATCGATTTTTAGAAAGGGGAGGATTTCCTGAGCCATTTTTGGCTGAAGATGTCATAGAAGCAAACCGGTGGCGGATGCAATATGTGGACAGCTTGCTTCGAACAGATGTTTTGGACTTTGAAAACATCCATAATGTGAATGCGATTCGATTGATTTTTGAGTTATTGAGAGAGAGGGTTGGCTCGCCGATTTCCTATAGTGCAATTGCAGAAGATGTGGGAGTCTCACCGAATACGGTGAAAAAGTATGTTCAGATTTTGGAGGCTCTTTATATTATTTTTAGAGTGACACCTTTTTCTCGAAATATTGCCCGGAGCTTGATGAAAGAGCCCAAGGTTTATTTTTTTGATACGGGGCTTGTTAAAGGGTGTGAGGGTGTGAAGTTTGAGAATTTAGTCGCAAACTGTTTGTTAAAACATGTGCATGCCAGGGTAGATTATCATGGAGAAGATAGTGCTCTCCGTTATTTGCAAACAAAGGAACGTCATGAGGTGGACTTTGCATGCATACGTGATGGTCAGGTGGAGAAAATGATTGAGGTGAAGGTGGGGAATCACACGATTGGGAAAGGGCTAAGATATTTTCATGAAAAGTATGGGCTGCCAGCTGTTCAAGTGGTGAAAGAGCTCAAAAAAGAAAGGGTCGATAAGGGAATAGAGATCGTTCAGGGACTCCGGTTTCTTCAGGGGTTAGATCTGTAGGGACCTATCTAAAAACTATTGAGGTATTGGGTTTGAACTCTGTCAAAACCGATCGGCGAAAGGTAATATGTTAAAGTTCTCTCATCTTCAAAAATAAAGGCATGTTTGACATCGCTTTTTCGATACTTTTTTGCACATGCAACCGAAATTCCTAAAAAGTGAGCGATTTCTTGATCGGATAGGGTCACTTTTGGCCCTTTCTTGAATAATTCCTGTAAATAAAATGGGTGTTCTTCCATCGATTCGACCTCTTTGTTAAAAAGGCACACCCTTTAAAGGAAACGGAGAACTAGATTTTTTTTGCTTCGATGGATAAAATAATCCTCGGAGCTAAGGTTCCTGCTGTTATAAAGGATGTACCTTAGTTTCACGCCCTGGGAGGTAGCCGCCTCTCAGGGCACTTTTGTTAAAGTACTTCCACAAGAATATAAAAAATACTCTATTTTATCCAAGAAAAAACGCTTGAGAATACCTTCTAGATGGACTTGTTACTGAGTTTAAAAGTGCTTTTTTTATGCGAGAACAAAGGGGCGCATCATTTCTTGGAATCTTGTATGAAGATCGAGAACCGTTTTTCTCATTCCATCAGCTTTTTGTAGATCAACACCTCCAAAGCTTGAAGTAAATCCAAGTTCAGCTTTTTGTGTTGATTCTTGATAGAACTCATCTTTTAGTCCATGGAAAACGGTATTCCATACCCAAAGTTGCATTCCGATGTTGTTAAACCTAGAAAGTCCACTGCTTGCTCCTGCTACTTCCTCCACACAATGGAAAAAACTTTTGAGAAGGTTTCGAATAATCGCAGCGTTTTCTGCTTTAATTCTTTTGATTGCCTCTTGTTGCGTTTCTGGATTCAATTGGGCAAGAAAAGCATTATTGGCTTTTAAGCGGAGGAATTCTCCAGAACCTCTAAGTTTACTCACATGATCTGTGACTTGGAAGAAACCTGTGAATAGAGAAAGGTCCGATAAAGGATAGGGAACTGAGTTGAGTTGGCTAATCTCAGATGCGGCTGTTTGAGCGTGACGTTTTGGAAGGGCACCTGTTTTCATAGATTGGAGGTATTCGCGAATATAAGGTAACATTTTACTAGGAATGACTCTTTCTAATTTTAAGCCGCTATCTTCCATTCCACGGGCAATTTCACCCATAATTTCACCGGCATCTGCTGCGCGGAGTTGTTGTTGCTCGACTGCATCAAGCTCTTCTCGTCGTCTGGCTTCTTCTACTTCTTGAAGTCTTCGAAGTTCTTCTGCTTTTTCAGCAATAGCCCGTTGCAAGATTTCTTCTTGTTCTGCAGAAGAATGTCGATGAGCTTCTAAAGCTTCACGGAGATGGGCATTTTCAGCACGGAGATCTTTAACACTTCCAAGGGTTGCTTCAAGCTGTCTCGCTTGACTGCTAGCAAGTTGATGAGCTCCATCAAGATCTTCTAAAAGGCGATCACGGGAGCTTTCGGTAGAAAGGCGTCTTTGTTCTTCTAATTTTCGTTGCCGTTCGCTTTCCGCAGCTTTTCTAAGGGCTGCATCTCGTTCTTCTGCCGCTTTTTCATGACGTGCTTCAACTCTTGCTTTTGATCTTTCTACACGAACCACTTTTTCTGATAGGCCTTCAATTGTTTGTTCCATGTCAGCGATCCGTCCTTGAAGTTCTCTGCGAGCTTCTCTGAACTGCTCAACATTAAGAGTGGGTTCTACGCTAAAGGTTGTCGCTAAGATTTGTCGGAGTTGGGCAACTTCTTCTTCGAGATGTCCACATCTTCCTTGTAGCTCGGTATGTTCTTTACGGAGATCTCTGTAACTAGCCGCATATTGATCAGCTTCTTCTCGCCAGTAATCACGATCTCTTTCCATTTCGGTGAGATCTTTTCTAAGGGCTTTAATCAGTTGACGGAGTTCTTTCTTTTTCGCTTGAAGCTCTTCAGATTGCGCCTGATAGTGGTCCGCACGTTCTGTCTCACCTTGGAGTTTGATTCCTTGTTGCGCAATGGTGTGTCGGAGGGTCTTTATTGTTCTTTCTGCTTTTCTGAGTTCGTCTTCAAGTTCGTTGATTCTTTCAAGTTTTTGAGTGCGCTCTATAGCTGCCTCTTTTCGTTGTTTACGAAGGGCTTCACGAAGTGTTCCGATAAGATGAGCTTGTTTTTGTCCTAGATCTAAAGCTTCATTTCGCACTTGCAGTAAATCGACATTGAGACTCTCAATTTGTGCATGAAGTGCGGCTTGTTTTTCACTTGAGCGAGCCTCTTGATCCTCTAGTTGCAGTTCAAGATCTGCAATGGTGGCTTCTTTTTCGCGAACGGCTAAATCTTTTGCTTTAAGTTCTCGGATTTCTTTTAAAAGAGCTGCAATGACCTCTTTAACTTCTCCAGGAAGTTTGTCATATTGAGGTCCTTGCCGAAGTTCTTCTAACTCTTCTGCGATTGATCTAGGATCTCTTTCAATGGGGACTTTTCTAGCAATCTCATCGATTTGTCCTAAAAGATCTCGAAGGTGTTCTGATTCTTCTCGGAGTCTGTCTAGTTCTTCACTTGAAATCTGAGCGCGCTCTTCAAGCGCTTTCTCAAGAGCAGCAACTTCTTGGGTGAGTGCATCTATAGAGGCTTGTTGAGATTCACCTGTGCTTGTTGCTTCTAACAAGGCTGCTTCTGCATGTTCAAGTTGAGCCTTAAGGGAAGCTAGCACTCCTTGATGAGCCTCTTCTAGTTCTCGAAGTTCTCTTTCACGCCTTTGATCACTTACTCTTGTGGCTTCATGAGCAGCTAACAATTCTTCTTCAAGTGAAGCAATCCGCCTTGCTTGTTCTCCAGTTAAAAGGGTGACTTCTGCAAGGCGCTCACGGAGGGGCGTTATTTCCTTTCGATGAGCAACTTCTTGTTTGAGGAGGGCTTCTTGGTGTCTTAATTCTGTATCATGAGCAGCTTGTTTAAGTGCCGCAACCTCTTTTCGAAGGGCTACTGTTGTCTCTCTTTCTTGACCAAGGTCTTGCACCGCTGAATGTAATGCACTTCTTAATTCAGAGAGTTCTCCCGCATGGCGTTTTTCAGCTTCCCTGAGGGCTCGAGTCGCTTTTCCACATTCTCGTCTTAATGCTTCTGCTTGATCTTCTAATTCTAAAACGCGCTCATCTTGTCCTAATAGGTCTGATTCAGCTTGAAGGGCTCTTAATTCTTGGGCACGAACCTCTTCTTTTTTAGCGGCGATTTCTTGTTTATGAGCTCTTTGTGTTTCTTTAAGCTCTTCGGTAAGGGCTGAAACTCTGTCTTGGAGAGAGTCTGCACGACGATTGGCAGCTACGGCTCTTTGCTCCACTTTTCCTAATGCGCTTTGAACTGCGCCAGGAAGATCTTCCATTGTTTCAATCCGCTCTCCAGTCAGCTTTTCTACGCTTGCAAGAATTTCATCACGTCTTTCTTGTGCTGCAACATGCGTTGCAATCCTTCCTTTGAGCTCGCGGTTTTCTCCTTCTAAAGCGCTGACAAGTTCAGGAAGACTTTCATGAGGTTCCCCTTTTTTATCTAAAACTTCACCAATCCGATCTAGGATGGCAACTTTGCCGGAGTGTTGATGTTTTAGAGCTTCAAGTTCGTCATGAAGTGCTTGTCTTGCACGATCGGCTTCTTCTTGAGATTGTCTAAGGGCGCGGATAGCGCTGGGAAGATCAGCATCGCGCTCTGGAGCATGTGGTAATTCTGAACGAATTCCTCGAATGACTTGTTGAAGACCTCGGTTTGCTTGTAGTGTTTCTTCAAGCCGACCTTCGAGTTTAGCGATTGTTTCATGGTAACGTTTTGCAAGTTGAGGAAGGGGTTCTCCACTTCGTCGTCCTCCCTGGACAGCACTTGCAATCTCTGCAAGTTCTTGGCGCGCCTTTTCAAGATCTCTTCTAAGCTCTGCGTTTTCAGGTCTTAATTGACGGAGTTCTCTATCGGCTGCTTCAAGCCTTAATTCAAGATCTCTTCGTCCTTCTTCAGATTGTGATAAAGCATGTTCAAGTCTTCCACTTCTTTCATGTTCACTAGCTAAAGCTGCTTGGAGGTCCTTAATTTTACTAATTAAATCAGCAGGGGAGCTTGCTTCGGTAAGTTCTTGTGCAGTTTGTAGAATATGATCGTGAGCCTCTGAGTGCACTCCAAGGGCTCGATGTTGAGCTTGTAGCTCTTCGAGTTGTCTTTGAAGTTTGGCGTTTCTTCCTCCCATTCCTTGAAGGGCTGTGGCAAGAATAATGTTGAAAAGGACAGAGGCAGCTAGAGATTCATTGGTTCTCTGATGGGCTTCTTGTTCCCCTTCTAAATCTGTTAGAAGTCCAGCAACGGTGTCTTGTAATTCACCAATCTCTTCTCGAGATTCAGCAAGCTGTTGCATTGCCTCTTTGCGCAATTGCTCCGCTCTTTCGAGTTGGCTTCGGAGTTCATAGTTTTCAACGCTTCCTCGGAGCTCTCTGTTTTCTCTTTCTAGATCATGGATACGCGATTCATAAAATTCGGGTTGGAATGTAGGAGAAGGGATGTGTTGGTAAGAGCGGGGGCGGGCTGTTGGAGCGGCATGATCATAAACAGGACTTGCAACTCTTGGGGGATAGCTTCTTCGGCTTGAAGAGGGAGAACCTATAAGGCGGTCATAAGCAGCTTGAGTGCGCCTTGCAACTTTTTGAACAGCAGCTTTTGCTTCATAATCGACCGGTTGGTAGCGGGACTCTCGATTACGGGGATCTTTAACAAAAACAGTCCCATCTTTTGCGCTTACTTTGATTTCGACAAGGGTTGGGCTGCATCGAAGGGTCTCTCTGACACTATGACGGAATGTCGGGTCAGCAATGAGAGCTTCCATGCTGGGCATAATAGAGATGGCGGTATCGCGAGAAATCGCATAATCATGAAAAATCTCTGGATCGCGCTCGGACAAACCAATAGGGCGTCCTCTCACGAGAATATCGCTAGATTGTTCGTGTAGTGTAGCCATCCCAAGTCTTTGATATTAAGTTTTTAATAGATTGTTTTTTGGATATAATCCCTTTTTGCTTTCTTAATTATATCATAATTTTCATTAAATATCTATTATTACAAAAATATTATTAAGCCTTATGTTATTTAATATGAATTGGTTATGAAACAATAAAAATGGGATTGATTTTTGCATGGAAATCTCTCATAGTTAAAGAGTTTTAATATGAGGGAAGATCTATGGACTTTTTAGAGCGATTTATTACAACGAAACTGATTGCGACAGTGGTTATTGTCCTCCTTTTGTGGGCATCTAGGTACTTTATTGCCAGATATATACGAAGGTCGCGTCGTGACTGGACCTCTCAACAGCGTCTTCGATGGATCAACTCAACCCGTTCCTTTGTTTTTGTCCTTATTTTGCTGAGCGTCATTCTCCTTTGGGGAGAGACGATTCAAGGGTTTGCTCTCTCTGTTTTTGCGATTGCCTTTGCGATGGTATTTTCTGTGAAAGAGCTTTGTATGTCCATCAATGGCTCAGTCGTCCGGTTCCGAGGGAAGCTTTTTGAAATTGGTGACCGAATTGAGGTGGGCGACATCCGCGGAGATGTGATCGATACCACCCTTCTTTCTACTACTGTTGAAGAGGTGGGAAACAAGGGATTAAGTCATCTTTATACAGGAAGAAGGGTGACATTTTCTAATAGCCTTTTTTTATCCCAACCGGTCATTAACGAATCGTTTTTAGAAAATTATTACATGATTCGAATGGAGATTCCTTTGTCAATAAAATGTAACTGGAAGGAAGGAAAACAACTTCTCTTAAAAATTGCTGAAGAAGAGATCGCTCCTTTTTTGGAACAAGCGCGTCAACGTCTTAAACAAATTGAAAGAAGGCGGGGGATGCAATTGCCTTCTGTTGATCCTCGCGTTACGATTTTTGTTCCCGATCCAGAGCAAATTGTTTTAAGTTTGCGGATGCCTTCTCCGGTTCATTTAAAGGAGCGATTAGAACAAGTGGTTCTCACCCGATTCTTAGACTCCTTCTATCCGATAAAACCCTTAGAAGAACTTGTTACCACCAACTATCAACACTCTGAACCGCTTGGTCAGAAATAACTCTTTCGGCTGCTCTAAGTTGACTTTGAAGCATTGCGATTTTTGCTTCCATTTCACGAATGGTTAATTTTTGAACAGCGACTTCATCACGACTTGCATACAATTGGGTTTGTAAAGAACTGGCTCTTTCAGCAGTTTCCGTCGCTTCTTTTTTTAATTGAGCATTTTCAATGACTAGATCAGAAACAACATCTTGAACAACTTCTCTTGAGGGACCTTCCTCAGAAGCTGTTTTTTCTCCAAAAAGTTTTGCCCAATTTCCTTCTCTAGCTAAATCAAGAGCTCTTCCGAGATCTTGTGCTTTTGCTGGGAGGTCTTTGTAATATGCTGTACGTGTATTTGCATGCTCGATTCTTCTTTCTTCTGCCCAGAGTTTATAGGTCATGACTTCATGAGGATCATCGGCAATCTCTTTTGGCATGGGTCTAATCTCCACCTGTTTTGGAGGTGGGGTGAAATCTTCTTCTGAAGCGGGGTTTGGATGCTTGTGGTATTCCGCTTCGAAAAGTCGGGTAAATTCTTCTCTCATCTGATCGACTTGTTCCTGCAATCCTCTTGAGGATTCTTCGAGACTATCAGCTGCTGCTTGGGCAATCTCAAGACGTTGGCCAGAGCGTTTGAGCTCAGAGGTCATCACCTGGAGAGCAAAGCCCATCTGAGGGGCTGGATTTGGAAGAGGAGAGGCTTTTTCTTTTAGAGAAGGAGCGGCTTCAGAGCGTAGGCGTTTATTTTCTAGAAGGAGGGCCTGAATGATTTCATCGGCAAGGGAAGCTCCAGGAAGGAGGCCAGAGGCATGCTTTTCCAAGACCGTAGCAACCAATTCTGCGTCCTTTAAATCGACATTGGGGTGGTGGTACCCGTTTTTCTGTGGAACACCATCATAATGATAGGCTTGACTATCTCCAACTTCTAATGTAGACATTATTAAACCCTCTTCTTTTGTTAAATTTTAGTAACAATTATAACATAATTATTACTTTAATTATATAAACAAGAGGGTTTAAAATATTTTGTTTACAGGGGCTGTTGCGAACTGGGAAAATTTTCCCAGTTCGCAACAGCCCGTTACACTAACTTTTGGTGTCAGCGACTTTTAAGGTCAGTTTCTCAAGGAGCTCAGATGAACGCTTTAAAAAGGCTGAAAAATCTCCTGGCTCTAACTCTCGCTGCGAAAGAAGGGAGAGTTCATAGAGTTGTTGGATTAAAGAAGAGGCAAGCTCAGGATCCTTTGATTCCATCTTCCGAATCGACTGAATGAGTTCACTATTGGTATTGACCACAAAGGTCCGTTTACTTCCAAGCGTTGGAGGAAGGTCTTGTCCTGATAGAGCAAAGTAGTCGCGCATTCTCCGTTCTTCTTCGGAAATCATCATAAAGGCAGGAACAGAGTGACTGGAAAGGCTCTTTGCTTCGACCTCTAGATGATCGATGCTGAGTTTTGACTTGATATAGTCTGCAATTTTGACCGCTTCTGTTTTTCCCTGTTCATCAAGAACCGTTTTTTCTTTTTCTTTATCAAGAATGACATCATCAATGGCGCCGTCCAAACGTTGAAACTTTACCCCAGAATGTTTTGTTTCTAAAAAAGACATCAAGGGAGTGTCTAGATGGGAAGGGGCAAAAAGAATTTCGATCCCTTTATCCTTATACATATCGAAGAAATGGGTCGTCTGTTTTTCGTCGTGGTGATAATAGACTTTTTTCTCAGGATTTCTTTCGATATATTCATCAACGGTTGTCCATTCTTCATTAGAATTTTTCCAAAGGAGACACTCCTTCATACGGTCATAGAATTTTTCATCTTGGAGAATTCCAAGCTTGATAATCATTTCGATATCGGGCCACTTAGCAATGTAACTTTCTCGATTACTTTTTAAAGTGGAAGAAAGTTTATCGGAGACCTTTTTTGAAATGTGACTCGCTAGTTGGCGCACGGTGCGGTCCATTTGAAGGTTCGAGCGAGAGACATTTAACGGAATGTCTGGACTATCGATGACGCCCCGTAGAACAGTCAAATAATCGGGAATGAGATCTTTACAATTATCCGAAACAAAAACGCGGTTGCAATAGAGTTGTAAAGAGGACTGATTCGGATCTAAACGGCGGCTTAGTTTAGGGAAATAGAGAATCCCTTTTAAATGGAAAGGGTAGTCCACGTTGAGATGGATCCAAAAAATAGGATCGGGCTCTAAAGGATAAAGAGCTCGATAAAAGTCGAGGTAATCTTTATCGGTGCATTCTGAAGGAGGTTTGATCCAAAGGGGTTCTTGTTCGTTGATCCGTTTTCCATTGAGGTGAATGGGATAGGGGAGGAAACGGCAATGCTTGAGTAGCATTCCACGCAGTTTGCTTTCTTCTATAAACTCTTCAGAATCTTTATTCACATGGAGAGTAATCACTGTTCCGCGCTGATCGCGCGCCCCTTCTTCTAAAAGATACTCAGGGGAACCATCACAAGACCAATGCGCAGGTTTTGCATTTTTCTTATATGAAAGGGAATCGACTTCGACTTTGTCGCTCACCATAAATGAAGAATAAAAGCCCAAGCCAAAGTGGCCAATGATGGCGTCTCCTTCTTCATCTTTATATTTTTTTACAAACTCTTCTGCACCAGAAAAGGCAAGTTGTGCGATATATTTTTCGACCTCTTTATCGGTCATTCCAAGGCCTGTATCAAAGATCTTAATCGTCTTCTTTTCTTTGTCGACTTCGATATCAATCCGGAGCTCTTCATCGTTAAACTCTGCTTCCCCTTGATCGCGTAAAATTTTGAGTTTGGATAGGGCATCGCAGGCATTGGAAACCAGTTCTCTTAAAAAAATATCGCGGTCGGTGTAAAGCCATTTTTTGATAATTGGGAGGATATTTTCGCTATGGATCTTCAACTTACCTTGTGTCATAAATCTTTCCTTGAAAAGTCTTAAAATACCCCTATTTTAATCCCAAGATTACTCTAAGGCAAGACATTTATTCGGCTATATAGTAAACTTTTGGCAAAATTAACCTATTGAGAGCAAAAATGGAAGTTTCGTTAATGACTCAATGTAGTCATCTTTATCAAGCAATTCTTAGTGGGCAAACTGATCCACAACTGTTGAGACAGCGTGTGGGAGAACTTTTTGAGGCAGCTCAAAAGGGAGATTTTCCTCAGGAAAGGCGCCTTCTTGCTCAAATGATTGTGAGGCTTGCTCCCAGTGCTACCGCCAGAGAGCCTTTTCCTTTTTCAGAAGCACGTTTTGAAAGACGCTTTGGAACGGTCAATCAATACTCTGATGATCTTCTAGCCGAGCAGGGTGGGAAAAAAGAGAGTAGTGCTTGTACGAGTTGTGCCCAATGTTTTTTATCAAGGGCTTTGAATTGGGGTGGCGTTGTTGATATTCAGCCAGAAGAAATTGATCAAATTGTTCATGATGGAAAGGCGAATTATAAACTCATGCTTGATCGAGCTTGGCAGGAACATAAACGCAATCCAGCCGTTCCTCTTTATCGGGCTTTTAGTCATACCGATACAAAAGATATTTATGGGCTGGAGCATGTGAATTGTGAAGAAGGGCAAGTTTTGAAAAGAGATGATGAAGGTCAATCGACCCTTCTCTATTTTAAAGCTGAGTTAATCAAGCTTGAAGATCTTGCAATGAGGCATGGAGCTCTTGGAGGAATATTACACTCACAAGGGAAAACCTATGCCCTTGCGATTTACTATAAAGGGGATCATTTTGAGTATACGTTGTTTGATTCTCATGGACATCAAGAGTTAAATGGAACAAAAGCTGCTTATGTTTGGGTAACTAGAGACCAAGATCAAATGGCGGATGCTCTTTCTCACCTGATTCCCTATGTTCCAACATCACTTCCAGATATTCCTCCTGTTCAACGACAAGCGATGGAAGCTGAGGATAACGGAGTGATTCTTTATATAGTGAGGACTCTTGAACATGCACCCCTTCCAAGAATTCGGCCTCCAATGAGGCCAGATCGTATGCGTGGAGAAGCAGAAAAGACAAACAATTTATCAAAGATGCTCTTTGTTGTGATTGCTGCAATTTTGATTGCGTTCCGCAAACGTTTAATGAGTATTATCACTTCCTATACTGGGAAAAATGGACAAGCGTTGTTGCCTCCACCATCTACATTAAGAAGTATTGAAGTCAAATAAGAGCTATTTCATGAGATTCAAAAGGTAGGAAAGATTCAAGATTCCTGCCTGTTCTAAGATAATGATGATCACCGCAAGGGGAGCAATGTATCTTAGCATGAAAAACCAAGGACCGAAGAGAAATTTCATTTGTGTTCCCTTCAAGAACTCTTCCTTGGTGAGTTCTTTTTTCATCACATATCCAATAAAAAGTGTTGTCAAAAGACCTGCGATGGGAATCATCCAAGAAGCAGAAATGTAGTTCATTGTATCGAAGAAGTCTTTCCCATAGATCGATTCCCAATTAGGAAACAGGGCTTTGGACCCAGCAAGGGCGGAAGGAATCCCGAAGATAAAAGTGCCAAGGGCTGAAACTAATACCGCTTTTGATCGGTTCCAAGTAAAAAGTTCCATGAGATTGGCAACAAGAACTTCAAGAAGTGAAATCGAAGAGGTCAGGGCTGTAAAAACAAAGAGAAGGAAGAAAACGGTCGAGATCACAAGGCTTCCTGGAAGTTTTGCAAAGAGGATCGGCATTGTTTTGAAGACAAGGCCTGGGCCTCCTTCTGGAGGGAAATTAAAGGTAAAGACGATCGGAAAAATCATCATGGCTGCCATAAGAGAAACAAGGAGGGTCATTGTGGCAACGATGAAAGCCGTTTTGGGCATGTTTTCACTGGGCTTAAGATAACTTCCATATGTGACAATGATCCCCAAGCCGACACTTAGGGTAAAAAATGCCATTCCTAGAGCATTCAAAATCACTGAAGGTGTGAGCTTTGAAAAAGTGGGATAGAAGATAAACTTCAACGCCTCAGAAAAGCCAGGCATTGTAAAGCCGTAGATAAACATGGCGACTAAGATAAAAAGAAGAGCTGGGGTAAGGATTTTACTCCAATGTTCAATTCCTTTCCGAATTCCGCTATAGACGACACCGACATTCAATAGGATAAAGATAATGAGCCAAAAGATATTAAGGTCAGATGAAGTATAGACTGTGTCAAAAATAGCACGAATTTCTTCGGGAGATTTTCCTAAACTAAATTGGTTAAGGGACATCAAGGCGTAATTCAAACACCATCCAGAGACAACACAGTAAAACGAGAGGATAATAAAACTCGTTAAAAGGTTAAGGTAACCGACCATCCGCCAGTTTGCTGACTGTTTGGAGAGTTCTTGGTAGGCAAAAATTGGACTCCTCTGCGTTTTTCTTCCAATCAGAAGTTCGGCTATAAAGATTGGAACTCCAAGGGCATAGGTAAAAAGAATGTAGAGAAGAACAAAAGCTCCTCCACCATTATCGCCAGCAATATAAGGGAAACGCCATAGGCTACCTAAGCCAATTGCAGAACCAGCTGCGGCCATGATAAAACCAAACTGTGATGCCCAGTGTTCTCGTTGTGTTTTCATAAGAAGGTGATGATATTCTATTTTTTTATTTGCAGCAAGGATCCTTCATTTGTTATGCAAAAGATAGAGGGGAGAAATCATATGGCAAAGCAGCCACCACCAGTTGACAAATGGGTCTTACCGCAATGGGTTGAAAAGATCATCCAATATGTCGATGCACAGTTAAACTGGTTTGACTTAGTCGCTTTCTTTTTTGGCATCCTGATTTTAGCTGTGGTTCTTTTCTTTTTGTTAAGAAAAAAGAAGAGAATCCATGTAGAAGAAGTTGCAGCAATATGTGAAACATACGAAAATGATATCCAAGAGATTAAACGCGCTCATTTAGATGAGATTGAAAAAGCAGAAGAGAGTATTCGCACCTTTAAGAAAAAACTCCTAAGGATTGAAGGGGAGTTTGAGGAAAACCTCAAGGAGCAGGAAATGACTTACTCTAAACGTGTTCAGAAGATTGAGAAAGGACATTCAAGGATCCACTCAACAGATGAGATGACGATTTATGAGTTAAAAAATGAGATTTCTCGACTGCGAGCAAAGCAAGTGAATGAGGTCGAAACCTTTGAAAGTGAAATCAAGAACTTAAAGGATGAGATAAAAAAAACTCATGACGGACATGCAAAGGAAATTGAGCGCGCAGAGATGGAAATTAGTGACTTAAGAAAACAAATGCGAGCCTTAATGTACCGTGTATGAACTTAATACCCAAACCAATGCAAAATTTAGTTTTTTCCTGTGCCAGCATCCCCATCTTTAACTCCTTCTCCATCGCTCCTATCCCACTGAATAGGAGCTGCTTCGATGGAGTTAAATTTGGAGCCCTGGCTGTGGAAAAATTCCAAATTTTGCATTTGTTTGGGTATAGTATCATAGCTGTGATTGCTTTTTCGGTGATAGGGATTCTCCTTGCCGGAATGATTTTATTTGCTAAACGGAAACTCGTTTCAACAGCTCCTTGTCTGATTGAAATTAATGAAAATTCTGAATTGACCAAAGAGGTCGAAGGAGGTAAGACCCTTTTAGCAGCCTTAACCGATCAAGGAATTGCAATTCCTTCTCCTTGTGGAGGAAAAGCAACCTGCAAACAGTGTCGTGTTCAAGTTGTTAAGGGAGGAGATGATATCTTAGAAACGGATAGAGCGACGTTTACACCTAAGCAGTTAAGAGAAGGGTGGCGTCTTTCTTGCCAATGCAAGGTCAAACATGATCTAGGATTGAAACTTCCAGAGAGCCTTTTAACTCTTAGAGAGTTTGAAGGGAAAGTTGTTTCCAATCGAAATGTTGCGACCTTTATTAAAGAACTTGTGATTGAAATTTCAGAGAGTGAAAAAGTTCGTTATGTGCCAGGGGATTATTTGCAATTTCATGTCCCAAGTTACAAAACCAATACAAGAGACTGGAGGGGGAGTATGGATGAGGAATATTACGAAGATTGGGAGCAGTTTGACCTGTTTGGTCATACCATCGAACATGAGGATGAAGGGGTAATTCGCGCGTACTCAATGGCTTCTTATCCTGGAGAGGGAAATATCTTAAAGTTTAACATCCGTATTGCAACGCCTCCTTTTATTAAAGGTGAACTTGCACCGGGAATCCCTTGGGGAATTTGTTCGTCCTATATTTTTGGACTTGAAGATGGAGAGGGGGTTCGTCTTTCAGGCCCTTATGGAGAGTCCCATATGATCGAAAGCGATCAAGAGCTGGTTTTCTTAATCGGTGGAGCAGGGTCTTCTTTTGGACGCAGTCATATCCTGCATCTTTTTAAAACGGAAAAGACCCAAAGAAAGGTGACGCTTTGGTATGGTGCGCGCTCTTTAAAAGAGAACATTTATCAAGAGGATTATGAGCGACTGGATAAAGAGTTCGCTAATTTTTCCTATCATCTGGTATTATCAGAACCAACTAACAAGGATCTTGAGGGGGGATGGCCGAAAAAAGATCCTGTTAAAACGAACTATCTTTTCAAAGCCTTTGAAGAAGGGCAACTGAAAAAGATGGATGAACCTGAAAACGCCCTCTACTATATTTGTGGACCACCTCTGCATAATAGTAGTATACTAAAACTTCTTGATGATTACGGCGTTCCCAAAGAAAACATTGTATTGGATGATTTTGGTAGTTAAATGAAAATATTAGTCGCTCAAAGAAATCCCATTGTTGGAGATATCGATGGGAATACAGCAAAGATTTTAGAGAGTATGGATCAGGCCCGTGCTAAAGGGGTTGATCTTGTCATGTTTGGAGAGCTGATGCTCTGTGGATATCCTCCTGAGGATCTTGTCTATCATAGTACTTTTATCGATTCGATGGAATTGCACTTAGAGCGCATTGTTAAAGCTTCGAAAGGAATCACAGCGATTGTAGGATTAATCAGGAGAAATATTGAAGCAGGAGAAAAACACCTTTTAAACAGTGCTGCAGTGATTCACAATGGCCATCTTTTAGGATTTCAAGATAAGTGGCTTCTTCCTACCTATGATGTTTTTGAAGAAAGGCGTTACTTTGAACCGGGAACGAAAACGGGAATTTGGGAAATAGGTGGCAAAAAGATTGGCCTCATCATTTGTGAAGACATATGGCAGCATGCAGGATATGTCGGGTATACCCGTTATGGACGTGATCCTGTTCAAGCCTTAGTGGAGCATCAACCTGATGTTCTATTGAACATTTCCGCTTCTCCTTATCAATTTCAAAAGCCTGATGTTCGGGTGAATGTTTGTGCAAAAGCAGCAAAAACCCTTCGATGTCCTGTTGTGATGTGTTGTCAAGTCGGAGCAAATGGACAGATCATCTTTGATGGATATAGCGTCTATGTCAATGAAAAAGGGGAGCTTTGCCAATTAGGAAAAGGTTTTGCTGAAGATGCAATGGTTGTTGACTTACGTGCAGAAGTTTGTCCCGTTCCTTTTGAATATGATCCGATGTCAAATCTTCTTAGTGCTCTCGAGTTGGGCGTTAAGGACTACTTTCTAAAACTTGGTTTTAAAAAGGCCTGTTTAGGACTTTCTGGAGGAATTGATTCTGCTTTGGTTGCATACATTGCTAAAAAGGCTTTAGGTCCTGAAAATGTTCTAGGGATTAGTATGCCTTCGTGTTTTACCACAAGCCAAAGTCAAAAAGATGCAGCGCAGCTTGCACAAAACCTAGGAATCGAATTTTTAGAGATTCCTATTAAAGAACCTTTTGATGCGTTCCTTCACCTTCTTGAACCCTACTTTGGAGGAAAAGAATGTGATATAACAGAAGAAAACTTGCAAGCACGCATTCGAGGAATGCTTTTGATGGCGCTATCGAATAAGCATGGTTATATCGTTTTGAGCACCGGAAATAAAAGTGAGGTCGCTTTGGGATATAGCACCCTTTATGGAGATATGTGTGGTGGTCTTGGGGTGATTGGAGATGTCACAAAGACACGCATTTATGATCTTTGTCGCTATATCAATAAAAGAGCAAAGAAAGAGATTATTCCTGACACGATTATCACAAAACCTCCCTCTGCAGAGCTCCGAGAGGATCAAATCGATTTGGATTCTCTTCCAGAATATGGAATTATTGATAATGTCCTTGAAGGCTATGTTGAAAACTACTTATCGATTGATGAGATTGCTGAAAAATATAAGATTCCTCAAGAACTCGTTCTCGAGTTGGTCCAAAAGATCCATGCCGCAGAATATAAAAGGCGGCAAGGGCCGCCTATCTTAAGAGTTTCGAAAAAGTCTTTTGGTGTGGGGCGTCGTTACCCCATCGTCCAAAAGTGGTTATAGCTTCTCTTTTATCTCTTTTGCCATGTGGAAAAGAGCATTCCCCATGAAAAATCCTACGGGAAGGCCATACTGTTTTCCTAAAAGTGCTGAGATCAAATAGATCTTTTGAAGAGCAAAGCTTCCCCCTTGATCCATTGGAAGAAGAGCTCCTTTATTCAATGAAGGAAGATTTCCACATGTGGGATCAATATAGGAAACAAGGAGTCCTGCTGCAAACCCAGCTCCAAGAAGAGTGTTGTTCGTATTTAAGTGAGCAAAGTATCCAATCGCTAAAAATGAAACGGCACTGATGAGATGTGCAATATTTTTTGGAATGCTATCTTGAGCAGCCTTTAATTTAACTTTTGTTTCAAGACACTGATAAGCCTTAGTAATATCCCCTAAAAAATTGATAAAATTTGCTTGAGCCATTTCCCTAACCTCCTATTTTTTTTAGGAAGAATACCAGAAAATAGTGATGATTAACACCTTTAAAATAATTGTGTTAACCCTAGTTTAAGCATCAAAAGACGGTCAAATCCCAAGGCAATTCCATAGCAATCTGGGAGCCCTTTTTGAAGTGCTTTAATGAGTTCAGGATCAAGGGGAAGGGAAGGTTTACCTAGGGCAACCCGCTCTTCATTTGCTTTGATTAAACGATTTTTTTGTTCAACGGGATCGGTGAGTTCATGGTAACCATTCCCCAATTCAATCCCATTAAAATAAAATTCAAACCGTTCTGCGACTTCTTCCCCATCTATAGTTTTTATTTGAGCGAGGGCGGCTTGATCTTTAGGATAGTTTGTAATGATAGTGATTTTTTCAGTTCCTAGCTTAGGCTCAATAAAACATCCCCATAAAATATTGATGAGATCTGATGGGTCATGAATTTTTATATCTTTAGCTTTTTCAAGGAGTTTTTCCCTTGGAGCATCCCAAGCGATTCCTAAATGGTTTTCAAAGGCTTCGCGATAGGTTAAGATTTCATAGGGCTGATCTCCTAAGAAAAGAGAGAGAAGTTCAAGGTTTTCTTCTAAAAAAGAGGTCTGAGATCCATTTGTTCGATACCATTCAATCATTGTAAATTCAGGGCGGTGAAGACGTCCGACTTCATCTTTACGGAAAACGTGTCCCAATTGATAAATATCACCGGACCCTTCCGCAAGAAGCTTTTTCATTCCATACTCTGGACTTGAATGAAGGTACCCTTTTTCTTTTTCAGAAAAATGGACTTCAAAAAGGTCAATATGAGTATCTATCGGAGCGTAAGGAGATAGAAGAGGAGTGTCAACTTCCATCACTCCCCGTTTTTCGAAAAAAGCGCGCACTTCTTGAAGACTTTTAGCGCGCTCCTCTAGGACTTTTGGCGAAAAATTTTTAGACAAAGAACTCACTTACTCTTTAACGCGAGAGACATATTCTCCGGTACGAGTATCCACTTTTATAAGTTCACCTTCTTCAATAAAGATAGGAATTTGGATAGTGGCACCTGTATCTGTTTTTGCAGGTTTTAGAACACGTCCTGAAGCAGTATCTCCGCGCACTCCGGGAGCTGTTTCAGTTATCGTCATGTTTAAAAAGGTTGGGGGAGTAACATCAATAACATTTCCCTTATAAAAGAGGAGATCATAAACAGTATCATCCATCATGTAAGGTTCTTTGTCATCAATAATGGTTAGAGGAACAGTGACTTGTTCATACGTTTGATCATGCATAAACACAATGCCATCTCCTTCTTTATAGAGCATGCGCATTTGCGTTTCTTCGACATCGGCAAGATCAAGCTTTTCCCCTGATTTAAAGGTTTTTTCGACAACACGCCCACTCATCAAATGTTTGAGCTTAGTCCGGGTAAAAGCTTGCCCTTTACCCGGCTTAACAAATTCAACACCGACAATGGTATAAGGGTCTCCATCCATCTCGACTTTCATTCCCGCTTTAAATTCGTTTGTACTTACTTGAGACATAGATCAACCTTTATTTTTTGGAGCATTATCACTGATAGAGGGCTAAAAGTCAATCTGCTCTAATCAAGACTACAAGGATCAGAAGAAAGTCTTCCTCCTGGAAGGGTTTCTGTTTTTGTGGCCGCAGTCCATCCTTGGGCTGCAGTATAAATGATCGAAGCTGCATACATCCATGCTCCTCCTTCCAGCCCAATTCTAAAGCTGTTTCGAAAAGTTGTTGGAATCACGCGGATTGCAAAGTTTGCCATGATAGAACAAGCTATTCCCATCACAACTGCTCGAGTGCAAGCGGCAATAGGGTTAAAGTTTGCATTATTCCCGCCCACAGTGTAATGGGCATGGAGATGCATATCATGAAAATATTTTCCTATAATCGTATAGTCCTGTCCACTAGGATTTGTTAACCCTTGTCCAATGTTTCCAAAAAAGGCCCTTTCTAAACCTATAAACATAATCTCTTCCTTCTGTTACCTCCAATCAAGGGAGGGATTTAAATTTTATAACCTATCCTGCTGTAGGACACTTCTTGCGAACTCATTCAGTACTTCTACTTGTCTAGTTAATGCAGGAATATCTGTTCTAGCAGATTCTACGCTTTCAAACGTTCGGATTACCTGTTGAAAAACGTGAGCAAGTAGCTTTTGTGATTCTGCGAGTTTGCTAGTGGATAAATCAACTGACTCTCGTAATCTTGTATGGCTAGCACGTGCGGATTCAGATTGTTCTCTTACAGTTGCAGTAAGGGCTTCAAATAAGCTATGGAACTGACTCATTTGTTTTTGAAGCTGTTCTCTTTCAGATGCTGAAAGAGATTTTAAGTCCATGCCGATCTGTTCAAATTGTCCAATTAAGCCACCTAACCGTTCATTTTCAACCGAAAAACTAGCGACATTTTCTGAAAGGGCTTTATGAAGAAATGCTTCTTGGTTCATCCAAAGAACGGTTGCTGCGCTCATGCTGATGGTTGCTTGTGTCAGCCGTGTGCGAGATGCATTATAAGCTGCATTAGCGACGACGAGCAACGCAACGGTTTGAATGATTTTTTGCTTTGCAGCATCGGTATCTGTCAAAGTTTGGAACTTGCTATAGGCCTCGAGTGCTTGGGAAAATAATACTTGTGCCATAATTGACCTCCTTCATTTGAGTTATGCGAAAAGATTAAAAAATTTGTTAGAATTGTGTAAAGAAAAAATTGAATGTACAATGAAAAAAGGTTGTGGGGTAAAATGCGGTTATGAACCTATCTCATAATAAAGATGTTTTTTTATTCCAGCCTCTTTGCCACCTTTTTTCTTTCCATTTTGATCCCTTGTCTCATGGACAATGTGATCAAAATGGAAAGAAAAAATCTGCTCAAAGATTTAAGAAATCAAATAAACCCTTTAATATGAGATAGGTTCATGGATAGAAATGAAATACGTGAAGAGCAATTTGCAAGGGAGACACTGGAAAGATATTCTGGGTCTTCCGCATCGGAGTTTCAGTCGAACCTCCTTTTGACAAACTTCCCCCGTTATGTCGATTATTTTGCAGAAAAATATGGAGTAACGGTTCATGAGGGGTCGATGTTTAAAGTGGCCCATTATCCAAAAGAGGAAATCACGATTTTAGATTTTAAAATTGGATCTCCAGCAGCAGCACTTGTTGTGGATCTTTGTTCCTTCCTTGATGTAAAGGCGGCTCTTCTTCTCGGAATGTGTGGAGGGCTTCGGAGAAGATACAAAGTCGGAGAGTATCTTGTTCCTGTTGCCAGTGTTCGTGCTGAGGGGACTTCAGATTTTTATTTTCCGGCTGAGGTGCCGGCTTTATCGAACTTTTTAATGCAAAAAGCGGTTACCGATGTTTTGGAAAAAGGAAACGTGGATTACCATATTGGGATTACTTACACAACAAACCTCCGATTCTGGGAATATAATGAAGAGTTTATTACCCATCTAAAAGCCACACGTGCACAGGCGATTGAACTGGAATGTGCGACCCTTTTTATGGGGAGCTATAAGAGAAAATTAACCTTAGGCGCACTTCTTCTTATCTCTGATCTCCCTCTAAATAGAGATCAAGTGAAGACGAAAAAAAGTTCCGAGGAAATCTTTAAAAATTTTATGCCCGATCATGTGAATAAGGGGATCGAAGCGATCAAACTGGCACGTAAAATGCAGTCGAAAAAGGTTAAGGGAGCCTATCACCGCAACATCGGGATGTAAAAGAACTTATATTCACCACAGAAGAAAGCCATTCAGTGTATTAGAGGAACGTCCTAGTTTCGCTTGGGATGAGGACGATTTTGCATTTGAGGATGGTTTTGCGGGTTCGGACGATTTTGAGGATGGGGATGGTCATGTAACTGGCCATGGTCGTGAGGATGAGAGTGATCATGAGAGTGGGGATGGTTGTGTGAGGGGAGTTGTCCTGAATGATGAGGCCAGCTTTTGTGGTTTCTATAGGGGAAGTTTGGATTATTTCTGTGTTGGTTATAATAGTTGTTCCATTTCTGGTTCCATGTGTTGTGCCAATAGTTATTCCAGTGGTTATTCCAATTGACATTATTTACATAGACATTGGTATGTCCATTCCAATAAGATCCGTTATGGCCAACCCAATATCCATCCCACCACATAAAACCCATCATAAAAAGGGTAAAGTAAATGCTTGCGTTGTCTCCTCCACCGGCATTTCCAACGTCTGCTTCTTGGGTTTGGGGATTATAAGGAAAAACTTGCTGACTCATATTTCCATTTCCATCAACAACAATTGCATTGACTTGGCTGGAAGTGGTCGTCACATTTGTAGCCCCTTCAATATGGACAACATCTCCAAACAAATTCATTGATAAACATGTTAAAAAAAGAAAAGACAGTTTTTTTAGCATTGCTGTACCTTTGAGTTGTTCTCTTTTTTTCTATACCCAAACAAGTTCAAAAGTTGGTTTTGGGCAATGCGAAAGCTTTCGAAATTTGCCGATCTTAAATGGCCTAATATAGAAATATGAGGTCATTTAAGATCGACGAATTGCGGTGCTTTGGCGCCGCCGAAGATCGGCTTTTGAACTTATTTGGGTATATATGTCAAAATTAAAATAATACCAACAGTAAAGTTTGTGGATAGGTTCATGAAATTTTAATCTGGCAGTGCTGTTGACACCTAATCTTGAATCTTCTATGCTTTTTTAGAAAACAACTGTGGAAGAGATGCTTTCAATCAATCAGACCTCATCTACATCTATTTCATCGCGGCAGACTGGGACGCAAGTCCTAGCGTTGTCGTGATGGCTAATTCCCACTTAATTAGAGGTCATGATGAATCAAGTTAGAGAACATTGGACAGGACGTATTGGATTTTTAATGGCGGCTATTGGGTCAGCCATTGGTCTGGGTATCCTCTGGAAATTTCCTTATACCGTTGGAGAAAATGGTGGGGGGCTTTTCCTTCTTTCCTATTTTATTTGTCTCATCATTGTCGGAATTCCGATCTTTATTGCTGAAATTATTTTAGGAAGAAGTAGTCAGCGGGCCGCAGTGGGCGCCTATGAGGCGCACGATAAAAAAGAGGCTGGTTGGAAAGTGACCGGTTGGTTTGGTGTTTTAGCATCTTTCTTGATCATGTCATTTTATAGTGTGATTGCTGGATGGGGAATGAGCTATATTTTAATGTCCCTGAATGGGTTTTACCAAAACCTCAGTGGAGATGAAGTGGCAAAAGCTTATGACTCTCTTTCTACATCAGGAGATATTTCTCTTTTTTGGCATTTTTTATTCACATTAATTACGACAGCGATTGTCATTTCTGGAGTGCGAAAGGGGATAGAACGTTGGGCAAAGATTATGACAAAGATCCTTCTCATTCTCTTGCTCCTTCTCTTTCTTTATACTTTAACGCTGAGTGGATTTGGGAAAGCAGCACAATTTATTTTTCATCCCAATCCTGCAGATTTTAAATTGTCTAGTGCAATTGAAGCCTTAGGCCTTGCTTTTTGGACATTAAGTATTGGGCAGGGAATCATGATCAGTTATGGAAGTTACATGAAGCGCTCTGATAGTGTGGTCCAGATGTGTGGGATTGTTGCTTTTTCTGTCATTGTTGTGGCTATTTTAGCAGCACTCATGATCTTCCCTGTTGTCTTTACTTTTGGTCTTGAGCCGCAAGCGGGACCAGGGTTGATTTTCCAAACGCTCCCTTATCTCTTTGCACAACTTCCAGGGTCGCTTGTTTTAAGTACAATGTTTTTCACCCTTTTTGTCTTCACAGCATTGACATCAGCCATTCCACTGATCGAAGTTGTGGCAACAAATATTATGGAACTCAAAAATATTTCTCGTATGAAAGCAGCGATTATGGTGGGATCTGCAACATTTATTTTTGGAATTCCGAGTGCGTTTGCAAATTCCTCTGCGGTTTTCCCGGATTGGGCAGCGATTTATGGAATGAACTTTTTAAAGACAATTGATAGTTTAGTTTCGATTTGGATCATTCCTGTAGGGGGGCTTCTTAGTGCTATTTTTGTAGGGTGGGTTATGGATAAAAAAATTGCCCGCGAAGAGTTTGTTTTTGGAACAAAGCTTGCTTATCTCTTTCGTCCTTGGCGTTTTTTCCTCCGCTGGATTGTTCCATTGACGATTCTTATTATTATTATTCAAAAGAGTGGTCTCTATGATTTTGATCGCCTTCTAAGAAGTGGGGGTGGTTTATGAACCTATCCCACGATTCTAAACTTTTTCTTTTTGCCTCTTTTCTCCAGAGTTTTTGTTTAATTTCTTGCCCTACTTTTTTAAGTATGTGCATCAAAATTAAACAAAAATTCTGGAGAAAATCCTTCAAAAATCAAATAGTTCATAATAGTGGGGTAGGTTCATGACTCAAGTAAGAGAGCATTGGGGATCTAGGCTCGGATTTGTTTTAGCAGCTGTGGGTTCTGCCATTGGCTTGGGGGTTCTTTGGAAATTTCCTTATACTGTTGGACAAAATGGAGGAGGACTTTTCCTTTTCTCCTACATTGTCTGCATTATTATTATTGGAATTCCTGTCCTTATTGGAGAACTTCTTTTAGGGAGGCATAGTCAACGAGCTGCTGTTGGAGCCTTTGAAGTGTTATCACCTGAACGACCTAAATGGAAAATTGCAGGATGGTTTGGAGTTCTTTCCTCTTTTTTAATCATGTCTTTTTATAGTGTGATTGCTGGATGGGGAATGAGTTATATTTTGATGTCACTCAGTGGATTTTATCAAAACCTTTCTTCTGAAGAAATTTCAGGAGTCTTTGAAAGACTTTCTCACTCTGGGAGCATTACCCTCTTTTGGCATTTTCTATTTACGTTGATTACGATGAGTATTGTTTTATCTGGGGTTCGAAAGGGAATTGAGTTTTGGTCAAAAATTATGACGCGGGCTCTTTTTGTCATTCTCCTAGGCCTTTTCTTTTATAGCATTTCTATGGAGGGTTTTGGGAAAGCTGCCCATTTTATTTTCTATCCAGATCTCCATGAATTTAAATTTTCAAGTGCTTTGGAAGCCCTAGGACTTGCTTTCTTTACTCTGAGTTTAGGGCAAGGAATTATGATCAGTTATGGGAGTTATATGAGGAAAAAGGAAAATATTCCCCAAATGGCTTGTATCATTGGTTTTTCCGTTGTCGTTGTGGCGATTCTTGCAGCGATGACAATCTTCCCTGTGATCTTTACTTTTGGTTTTGAGCCGCAACAGGGGTCAGGTTTGATTTTTAAAACGCTTCCCTATCTTTTTGCGCAGCTTCCAGGATCGCTTGTGATTTCAACAATCTTTTTTACCCTTTTTGTTTTTACAGCATTGACTTCAGCAATTCCTTTTGTCGAAGTTGTGGCAACAAATATTATGGAACTCGCTCATTGGCCGAGAAAAAGGGCTGTCCTTTTAGTGGCAGCGGGAACGTTCCTTTTTGGGGTTCCCAGTGCTCTTGCCTTTTCTCAAAATCTTTTCCCCAATTGGCAAAATATCTATGGCCTGAACTTTCTCGATACCATCGATAATTTTGTCTCTACATGGATTATTCCTATTGGAGGGTTGTTAACAGCTCTTTTTGTTGGATGGGGACTTAGTCGGGAAATTTCTAATGAAGAATTTCCTCTTGGAAGAAAGTGGCGAACCTTTTTCAGGATTTGGCATTTTTTCATGAAATGGATCATTCCCTTGACAATTTTTTTAATTATCCTGCAAAAAAGTGGGATAATTAATTTAGATGGAGGCGATCGTGGTCCTTACACCGTCGAACATGATGCCCCTGGGAACCAGGGCACCTGATTTTAAACTCATCGATGTTTTGACAGATGAGCTTGTTACTCTAAAAGAGATTCAGTCAGACATTGGAACGGTTGTGATGTTTATCTGCAACCACTGTCCTTATGTCAAACATATTCGAGATATGCTTTTGGGTTTAGCAAGGGATTATATTCCCAAGGGAATTTCCTTTGTTGCAATCAATTCAAATGATCCGATGGCCTATCCTGAAGATGGACCTGAAGAAATGAAAAAGCTCGCATATGAATTGGATTTTCCTTTTCCTTATCTTTTTGATGCAACTCAAAAAGTGGCTCGAGATTATGATGCAGCTTGCACACCAGATTTTTATGTCTTTGATAGGGACCTTAAGTGTGTCTATCGGGGACAGTTTGATGAATCGCGGCCTGGAAATACTCATCAGGTTACGGGAAAAGATTTGGCAGAAGCCTTGGATTGTCTCATTTTTGGCAAAGAGGTAACCCCAGATCAACAGCCGAGTATTGGATGTAATATTAAGTGGTTTGAAAAAGAACCCATTTTTACGGTATAAAAAATAATTTATACATTGTTTTGTTTGTTTACTCTGGGTATACTTTAGCCGATTTTTAATTATGACTGGGGTGAAAGTGGCAACGCAAGTTTCTCGTACAGAGTGTTCTAAGGGCTTTCAAGCGATGGGTTATCAATATGGAAGCATTTCCGGAAGAAGAGCGGAATTGTCTTCAGCGGTTTCTTTTTGTGCGAAAGAGCTCCGTCCAGCTCTAGATAAGATACAAATATTTTTTCCAGAACTCATACGGGTGATGCAAGGGGTTTTAGGAGAACCCATCCGGATTTGTCTCTCTCAAGAAAAATTTTTAGCAAGATGGGATTTTAGTTTGAAAGAGATCGCTATTGGGAAAGCACATTTTGCTCGTAGGCCCAATTGGTGTTCGATCCAAGATCTTCTTTTTGAAATGCAAAATGCTTGTTATACCGATCTATTAGTTCAAACAAAAGTAGAGGCTCCTCAAAGTTCTTGTCATGCATATGTTCGAAGGGTCGAAGAGATTGAGTGGAGTACTTGCAAACTCACTTGTGCTCGTCTTGAAAGCTTGTCTGATGAGGAGTTTCCTAGAGAATCAAATGACTTTTTGAATACCTATGTCGAGGATTTTGAGCTTCATTATCTTCACCAACAAACTTCAGGGCACTCTTTTACAATTGCAATGCGTTATCAAGGCATTGAAGGTGTTAAAGATTCTACCCCTTATCGAGGGACTTGGAAACGTCCTTTTAGTACTGAAGATCGTTCAGGGAAAGTTCTTTATGAACTGTTAGTTCTTCATCTAAAAATTCTTCGATCTGGGAAAGGAAAAGAGGAACTTAGAAAAAAAATTAGGATTGTCGAGTCTTATGTTGAAGACAAGTGGGCTGAAGATGTTCTAGTCAATCTAAAATGGTTTAGTGAGAAATTTGAAGCTTCTCCTTACTTTTCAAATCCCAAAGTCCCGCTTTATAAACCCGATCGTGATAAACTCGAACTCCTCGGGATTTTCGATTAAGGGAAGGAAGATCTTCTTTTCGATGAGTTTTTTCCCCAGTTGCCTTTTGGCATGGAGGGTGATTTTTTCAAATTTCAGTAAGATAAATTTATGATGGCTTGCAAACACACGGATGCGGTTTAAATGGTAGAGCCACTTTGCTTGTAGGGGAAGTGGGCCAAATCGATCGATGAGTTCATCAAAAAGGGTCTCGATTTCTTCATTATTGGTGGTTTCACCAAGGCGATGGTAGATTTCCATTCGAAGGTTTGTTTCGGCAATATAAGAAGGCGGGAGGTTGGCATCGTAGGAGAATTCCATTCTTGTATCGAAAAAGGAAGGGGAGAGTTCTTTTTTCATCGTATCGATTGTTCGTTTAAGGAGTTTGCAATAAAAATGAAAACCGATGGCAGAGACATTTCCCGATTGTTGAACGCCAAGCATATCCCCCGCTCCCCGAATCTCTAAGTCGCGCATCGCAAGCTTCATTCCTCCTCCAAAGCCTGAGGTTTCAACTAAGGCATTGAGTCGCTTTCGCGAAATTTCTTGGAGAGAACGGTTTTTTGGGACGAGGAAGTAAGCATAAGCAGGGCGATTCCAACGACCGACCCGTCCTCGGAGTTGATAAAGGTCTGCCATTCCGAAAGCGTCAGCACGGTCGATGAGGATTGTATTTGCATTGGGAATATCCACTCCATTTTCAACAATGGTCGTTGCAACAAGGATGTCGATTTCACCTTGTTTAAACCGATGGAAAATTGCATCAATAGTATCTGGGGGCATTTGTCCATGACCCACTTCAACGCGAGCTGCAGGAAGAAGGGAACGGATCTCATCTGCAATTTTATGAATGGTTTCTACACGATTATGGATAAAGTAAGCTTGGCCATCTCGTGCAAGTTCTCTAAGGAGGGCATTTTTAATGAGCTCAGGGTCTCGTTCTGCAAGAATCGTTTTAATCGGGAGTCGGTCTTGAGGTGGGGTATTGATGACCGACATATCGCGTGCGCCAATCAAAGAAAAGTAGAGAGTACGGGGAATCGGAGTGGCTGAAAGGGTTAAACAATCGACCCCAACTTTAGCCTTTTTTAAATGTTCTTTTGCTCGGACACCAAATCGTTGTTCTTCATCAATAATAATGAGTCCTAGATCTTTAAACTGAACATCCTGGCTGATGATCCGGTGTGTTCCAATGAGAATATCAACAGAGCCCTTTGCAACACCTTCAAGAGTTTTTTTAACTTCTTTTGGTTTGACAAAGCGAGAAGCAACTCCAATATTAAGAGGAAAATCTGCCATCCGTTCTTTAAATGTTTCATAATGTTGCATTGCCAGGATCGTTGTGGGGACAAGGACTGCGACTTGTTTTTTTCCATCATACGCAGCTTTAAAGGCTGCGCGCATGGCGACTTCTGTTTTTCCATAACCAACATCACCACAGACAAGTCGATCCATCGCTTTCTCAGATTCCATATCTTCTTTGATGGCTTGGATCGCCAGAAGTTGGTCATCGGTTTCTACAAAGGGGAATTCTTCTTCGAATAAAAAGAGATCATCACTTCCACAGGGGAAAGTATACCCTCCTTTTGCTTCTCGCATTGCTTGAAGTTGAAGAAGGTCTTTTGCATAACCGATGATCGCTTTTTGAGCCGTGGCCTTTGCTTGTTGCCATTTCTTTGTTCCCAAGATGTTGAGAGAAGGGGTTTCATCTTTTGTTCCAATATACCGACTGATGAGATGAGACTGAGAAAGGGGAACATAAAGTTTTCCGCTATTGGCATATTCAATCAGGAGGAATTCTTCTTCTTCTCCTCGGTGGTTTTTTTGTTTTTCGATCCCACAAAACTTTCCAATTCCATTATGAAAGTGGACAACGAGATCTCCTTTTTCTAAGGCATGAAACTCTGCAGCAGGTGTGTGATAAGTATTGCGCCATTTTTGCCTTGAGACTTTATAACGTTTAGTGAGTTCTGGATAAGGGAGGAGAACAAAAGGGCCATCAAGGAGGACAAATCCACTGGATAAATAGCCGCGTTTAAATTCCCTCTGCTTAGGTAGAGGAAGGAGGGTTTGGTCGATCTTTTCCTTAAAAGCTTTTTCTTCAGCTTCCGAGGCTGCAATAAAAACAACCGATAGGTCCTTGCTTTCTTTAAGAATAGCTTCTAAGCGTTTATCTTCATCCACCTCTTCCCAAAAATAGTCTTTAATGGTTCGGAAGGCATGCTGCATCCGTTTGGTTTCGATCTTTTGATCAAAGATTTCAAATTTCACAGGTTGAAGAGGGTTTTTCCCAGAATAAAAGTCTCTTCCAATCTTTTCGCTTCCTTCGGTATCACTGAGGGATTCTAATGGATGTTTTGTGCAGTAAATCTGTTGCAATTTTTCAGAAAGTTTAAAAAACTCTGAAAAGGAAAGGAAATAGGGGCCGCAAGCTCCGGGAAGATCTTTTAGAGCAACATACCGATCTTCAATTGCAAGGAGGTCATCAAAAATAATAACGGTGTTTTCTCCTAGGTAGTCTAAAAGGGTTGCTAACCTCTTTTCCTCTGTCAAAAGGGTATGTTCAGCCGCTGGGGGAATGAAGATCTCTTCCACCTTTCCAATCGATTTCTGAGAAATAGGATCAAATGTTCGGATCTGGTCGACCTCATCATCAAAAAAATCAATCCGAAAAGGGTTGAAACTCGAAAGAGGGAAGATATCCACAATTCCTCCACGAATTGCAAATTCTCCCTTATCCGCTGCAATACTGGTTCGCACATACCCTAAATCAACAAGCATCTCAGGAAGAAGATCAAAAGGAATTTCATCTCCTTTTTTAATCGTCATTTGTTTGTTTTTTAATGTTTCTGGGTGACAAACTTTTTGCAATACCCCTTGAAGAGGAGTCAAAATGATTTGAGGATGACTGTCTTTCAAAAGAGTATTTAAAATTTCAAACCGTTTCCCAATGATATCAGCGCTTGGAATAATTTCTTCTCCTGGAAGGGTTTCCCATGCAGGAAAAGAAAGGACATCTTTTTCTGAAAAAAAAGTCAGATCATCATAGAGGCGTGTTTCACGTTCACCCCCTGTAATGATTAAAATATTTTTCTTCAAATGCTTTAGAAGTAAAAGTGAAAGGACCGCTTTAGGACCATCCCAAAGGCTTTCAAAGAGAAGGCTTTTTTCGGTTTCAACCGCTTTTTCAATTGCTTGAATCGATGAAAATGTCTCAATCTTTTGTAACATAGAAAAGATCATAACACGACGATGAAAATCCTCTGAGAAAAAATTAATATTCGTCATAAAAAGATGTGCATGGTAAAATTCATCGGATATAATTTATCGATCCGATAAAGACATCAGATTTGTGCGGTCTAAGTTTCTTTTTTCCTTATCTAATCTATAGGATAAGGTTTTCCCTCCAGCTTAGACTGCACTTTTTTATCCTTTCAATCCATCTATGAACCTATCCTTTCTCGTGCCTATGGTGTTTTCAATTTTGGAACACAAGGGGTGTCATTTAAATAAGTTTTATAAATTTAATGTTAATTAAATAGTTTATTTGTCTTTAGTTACAAATAATTATTTAAAGTTGATGCATTAGTAAATAATTGTTACTCTTCTATGTATGTTTAATTTGGAGATTATTAATGGCTGAAAGTATATCGTTGAAAAGGATTCAGAAGGTTCCACCGAATCCAGTTCCTGATCCTGTAGAAACAAAGCTCATGCAAAGGTTTACTCCGGAGCAAACGACTGCCCTAGAACATCTAAAAGTTATTTATCCTCAATACCAAGATCCAGAAGGGTTAATTGGTAGAATTATTAAGGTGATGACCTATTTGCAAAATCGACCAGGGTTTGCGTTTCAAATGCCTGTTTCTGCCACTCGCAACCGGGCAATTTTCATTACACTTAAAGACTTTCATATTGTTCAAAAAACTGCAGGTAAAGGAACGCAAAGTACTGCTTACTTCACTGTTGCGATTCCTTTGGATGGTGGTGATCCAAAAAATCAATTGATCAAAACTGCAAGTAAACCGTTTGATCCTGAAGTTGAAAGACTCGAGCGTCTTAGTCCTGCTTCGAAATTAAGTTCCAAGATTGATCACTTTATGGGAACCTATGGTTTACTGCAGAGTTCTCCTTCTGGAACAAAGGTTGCGGGTTATATCGCGATTTTTAACGCAAGTAGTTGTGATCTTTGTCATGTCGATTATAACGCCATTAAAATGGGGGGGCATTACATATTAAGACAATTGATTGATATTTTGGATGGAATTGCTTCTTTTCATCGAGCCAACATTGTTTTACGAGATATTAAGGGAGCAAATCTCCTTTGCAACCCTTGGAATGGACCTGGAAAGGTAACGGATTTTGGTTTAGTAAGAAAGCTTGCTCCTGAGGGATCTAAGCATGATACTGCTTTAACACCTAAGTATGCTGCTCCCTATATTTGGGAGTCGATTTTAGGGCAAAAATATCGAATGATTAAAGGGAAACGAAGTTGCGAAGGGGGCTTCCAAGGAAAAGCTGCAGATGTGTTTGCTTTTGGAAGAACACTTCAATTGGACGTGATTAATTTCATCCTTCGGCAGTATGGGCAAAATTATCATGTTTTTCTTGCTCCGTTTGTGGATCATCTCCTCATTCCTGAAACAGTAACGGGAAGTTACTCTGATGAAGAGCTTTTAGCATTTGAAAGGGTTCATCCTGGAAGAGTCTTTCATGTAGGAATCGATGCAAATCGAAGAGATGTTTTACATATTTTTAAAGAGCCCGAAGAGGTTTATCGGTATACATTAGCTGCGATCGAACAGTTAAAAGATGTGATTCAGGCTGAGGAATACTTAATACTTAAAGACCTTTCTTTACTAGCAAAAGAGCTTCAAAATCCTAGAAAAGAAGGGCTTATATCATTTTTGGAAGCAGAGGTTGAGAATGAAGGGGATGCTTTGATTCAAGGCGTCAAGAAGCATTTAGTAGGGATTCGTGAGGCTCATTCTCTTGTTATACCCTTTGATCTTAGTAAATTAGAGGCAGAGGAGAACGTTGATGTTGAAGAAGAACTAGATGGTTCCAGTCATAATACAAATATAGTTGTAAGTTATTCTGATTCAATAGTTTCTGATGTTTCTCGAAGAAGGGAGAAGCAGAGGAAGGCTTTGTTTGACGATAGAGATATAAAAAGAGTTAAGAGAGAAGAAGAGGGTGTTCTTCGGTCTCAACCTTAGTTGCTTAGATATTAATTATCAGGTTTAGATTAATTGTAAAATTTGATGTAATTATTGCGTGAATTAGTGTTTAAATTAATTAATAGAATAGGTTTAATTAATGACTAGTAGGGTTGTTTCGGGGTCATTACAATATCAACAAGACTGTGCTCCGACAGTTATTTTAGAGAGATCTTTAACTGCAACGGTTGTTTTAGAGCAGGTAGAAGAAGCTTCTGAACAAGGAACTTTGCAAACTCCTTCTCATGAGAGATCGGAGTCTCCTTCCACTCCTCCAAGAGTCGTTCAAAGACTTAGAGAGTATGGGGTCCATTCTCCCCTTTCAAAAACTCTTGTTGCGTGGCAAAAACAATTTTCTCCAGATAGAAGAGGTGGGACTGCTCTCCAACTTGATGCGTCAGCTATGAATCGAGAAGTTTTTGGAACCCCAGGAAATATTTATATCAAAAAAAAGGCGATCGCTCGTGGAGCTGAATCACAAGTTTTTGATGTTCTTCAGTTTCCCAGAGATGGGTCTTCTCCGAATCCAAAAATTGCTAAGTTTGCTAAACGTTCCTTTGAAGAACAACGGGAAGCGCAGCTTTTAATAAGCCCAAGTGGAAAAAAGTATATCAATACATTTGAATCAGTCAGTCGCGTACAGGGACGAAGAGTCTACATTGGAATTGTTTCTCCTGCCGAGTGCGATCTTGAGCATTTGTCATTAGACCATCTTAGATGTCCTATTTTTACAGTTGTAAGATTATCTAGAGACATTGCAGCAGGGATGTCATCTCTTCATAGAACCGATCAAATACATCGAGACTTAAAGCCTGCAAACATTCTGATCCTTGGTAAGGGAGAAGATGCGCAAGCTCAGGTCACAGACTTTGGTCTTGTGAGTAAAGAAAGACGAGAAGAACATATGACAGCCTTAACGCCTCAGTATGCTCCCGATTTTATTTGGAAAGGTATTGTAAATCAAAGAGATAGAAGGGGGGTTCAGACGAAAGAAGCGGATGTTTTTTCTTTAGGGCGCACTTTTCTTCATGGAGGTGTTTTTAAACTTTTACACCATTATCAAAAGAAAACAGGAATTTCTTTTGAGGATCTTTTACCTCGGTTGGAACCTACCATTCTAGATATGCCAAAAACGGATGAAGAGCTTCTTGATATTTCTCGAGCCGCCGTAGGACCCGTTATTATTGCTTTCAGTGGATTTATTCCCTCAAAGGTTCTTTTGTACCCTTCCCAGGAAAGCATTGCTGAAACCCTTGATCAGTGTGTTTCACGATTAGAATCTCATTTAGAACCCACAGATTTAAAAATGCTTCAGCAATATGTTGCCCTAGTGGTGAATCTTCAGAGAAATGATCCAGACCTTCTTCCTACCATGGAACATGTGGAAGAAGGTCTCCAACAGATATGCTTCCCTTCTCTTTCAACTCTTCAGTTTAATGAAGTCGCAGAAAGGGGGGCAGAGAGGCAGGAGATAGCGGAAGAGGCGAATCAAGGAGGAAAAAGCTCTCATTCTCCTGAGCCTCAATATCGCTCTGTTTCCGTTCCTGCAGAAAATGAACATAAAAAGAGAAAAAGTATCAAGAGACAAAGGGATGTAGAATCATTGCCTCCATCTTTCCGAGCACCTTCTCATGCTTAGATAGAAAATTTTAGTTAACAAACCTTAAATAGATAATGTTTACATAAGTTGTTGCGTTTGTCCAAAAGATATTCCTTTAGGGAGATCATTTGAAATCACGCGCTCTTGTGTAAATCCTTCTGGAATGAAAGTTAATTCTATGTCATGTGCTGTTAACACAAGTTCAGGCATCCCTCCCAGCCACTCAGGAATATTTGGTTGAAGTCTAGTATTTCCACTGATATTGAGAGAAACTAGGGGAAGCGCTTGTAATTGAACGGGAAGAAAGTGAATATCATTGCCACTGATATCAAGCAAACGAGCTTTTTTGCATTCTAAGAGAATATGAGGGGGGAGTTGTGTTAGTCCTAAACCCCTAAAATCTACTTCTGTAAGGTTGGCCAAGGGTTGTCCATATTTTTTTCGGATTTTTTTCACGTTTTCTTGATAAATTTGTAAAAGTTTAAGAAAGGTGGAGCTAGGGACTATATCAATAGCAGCCGTTTCTTGAGGAGGGCTGGGAGTAATGCCACCCCATGAGGTTTCTTCGAACCAAACGGTTGCATGATTATCAAAAGTATAAGGATAAACACGTACTTGAGATATGGATTCCATTCATTATTCCTTAAGTTGTTTAAAAGGAGAAACATTATGTATAATTAAATATTAAATGTCATGAAAAAAGTGTTTGAAAGCTTGATCTGAACAAAAAGTTTTAGGTGACTTCTCGGTTCTTATTCTCGAAGCATTTCTTCGATTTTATCGAAGGCAATAATCACTCCTTTAGAGTTCTTACCTCCGGCTTGAGCCATCTCTTTTTTTCCTCCTCCGGAACCTTCAATGACGTCTGCAATTTGTTTGATCAGAGCGTTTGCATGAATGCCTTTTTGAACAAGATCAGGAGAAACTTTAAGATAAAGCTGACAATCGTCTCCATCGATCACACAGAGAAGAAGAATTCCTGACTCCATCCGTTCCAAGAGATCATTTCCTAAGTCATTGAGCTCGCCTTTTTGAACATCAACAACAGCACTGAGAAGGGTGTAGTTATGCACTTTTTTGATTTTTGTCATCAAAGAGGAGGCCAAGTCATTCAGATATTTTTTTCGAGCAAAAAGAGATTGCTCTTTGAGTTTGATGTTTTCCTTAAGCAAACTCTTTAAAACCTCTTCTACTTTGGGAAGATTTGATTTGAGCATGGATGCGATATTAGAAAGTTGGTCTTCTGTAGCATACCGAAGTTTTTCTGCTTCTTTTCCAATAACCGCTTCAATACGGCGGACCCCTTTAGCAATACTTCCTTCTTTAGCAATTCTGAAATAGCCAATTTCTCCCACGTTTTGGACATGGGTTCCTCCGCAAAGTTCTTTTGAGTAACTATCGATATCAACGACGCGGACAACATCTCCATATTTGTCTCCAAAGAACTGTTTGATTTCAGGGTGTTTTTGGACGTCTTCGAATTTAATCTCGTAAGTTTCTAAGGGTTTATTTTCCCAAACTTTTTCATTCACTAGCCTTTCAATTTCACGGATTTCTTCTTTTGAAAGAGCTTTATGATGATTAAAATCAAAACGAAGGCGTGACTCTTCTACAAGAGATCCAGCTTGTTTAATGTGAGATCCTAAAACTTGTTGAAGTGCCCAGTGGAGAAGGTGGGTGGCCGTATGGTGTTTGGCAATTTCATTGCGCCTTTCGTGATCGATTTCGGCAACAACGGGTTCTCCTACAATAAGAATTCCCTTTTCTAAAACTCCATGATGAGTAATGACACCTGGATAGGGATTTTGGCAATCTTCCACCTTAAAATGTGCTTTTGCATGGGTAAGAGTTCCGATATCCCCGATTTGTCCCCCTTTTTCAGAATAAAATGGGGTTTCATCAAGAATCACAAGGCCTTCTTGTCCTTCTTCCATCATCTCGACGGATTGCCCTTCTACAATAAGGCCTATAATACTTCCTTCTGCTTCTATTTCATTATAACCCACAAAAGTAGAAGTGCCATGATGCTCAACAAAGGTTTCAAAAGTGGAACTTTCAGCCATTTGTTTATGGCTCACTTTAGCTTGGCGTGAGCGATCGCGTGCTTGTTCTTCAAGAATTCCATAGGAATCGAGATTAACGGAGAGTTCACTATCTTTAGCGATAAGAAGAATTTCTTCCAAAGGAAAGCCATACGTATCTTTGAGTTTAAAGGCATCTTCACCACTAATTTCTTTGCGGCTACTTTGACTTGCTTTTTCAATAATGGTATTTAAAATGTTTCCTCCACGGCGGAGTGTTCGGAAAAAGCCTTCTTCTTCAATAGTAAGAATTTCACTGATTTGAGATTCTGACTGTTTCAATTCGTGGTAATCACTTCCCATTGTATCTACAAGACGAGGAAAAACATCAGCTAGAAAGGGTTGATTAAATCCTAATAGACGTCCATAGCGAACTGCACGTCTTAGAATTTTTCGGAGAACATATCCTCTTTCAATATTGCTAGGCTGAGCTCCATCTGCAATAGCAAAGGCAAGAGCGCGAACGTGGTCGGCAACAACATGAAAAGCTGGTCCAAGGTGGGGGTCAGTGGGGTCATATTTCTTTCCCGAAAGTTCCTCAACACGAGCAATCAGAGTTCTTAAAATGTCGGATTGAAAGACATTGTCTGCTTCTGTCTTAAAGGAAACGACTCGTTCAAGTCCAGCCCCAGTGTCGACACATTGTTTAGGGAGGGGAGTCATTTTTCCATGGCTGTCTCGGTTAAACTCCATAAAAACAAGGTTCCAAAATTCGGGGTATCGCTCTCCAGTTTTATCCTCTAAAGGATGGGATGCTGATCCAAATTTATCTCCTCGATCATAAAGAAGCTCTGTGCAAGGGCCGCAAGGCCCTGTATCTCCCATAGACCAGAAATTCTCATCTTCTCCTAGACGGATGATCCGTTTTTCATCAATATGGGGTTTCCAAAGTTCATAAGCTTCATCATCGGTTTCAAAGACGGAAACCCAAACACGTTTCGGGTCATATTGAAAGACTTCCGTTGTAACTTGCCACGCAAATTCGATCGCTTCTTTTTTGAAATAATCCCCAAAAGAAAAGTTTCCTAGCATTTCAAAAAATGTCATATGACGCGATGTGTGTCCGACGTTATCAAGGTCATTATGTTTTCCACCAACTCGGATACACTTTTGAGAAGAAGTTGCGCGCACGTAATCTCGTTTGCTCTTTCCTAAAAACACGTCTTTAAATTGATTCATCCCAGCATTGATGAAAAGAAGTGTGGGGTCATCATGGGGAACTGTTGGTGATGAAGGGACAACAGTATGGTTTTTTTCTTTAAAATAGGTGAGGAACTTTTTTCGTATCTCTTGTGATAGCATGGTCTGATGTAACTTTGTTCTTGATATCTTTATCCTTAAGACTTAAAAATAGATCATTTCAGGGCTAAAAGCAAGGAAAGACTGTTTGAGAATTAAAGCAGTCAAATATAATTCCTAATTCGGGATAGGTTCATATGGATAGTGATCTTAAGAAAATTTTAGAAAAAACAGCGAATACAATTCGGCAACTTTCATTTGAAGCCGTGCAAAAAGCCAACTCTGGTCATCCCGGCCTTCCAATGGGATGTGCCGAACTTGGAGCATACCTTTATGGGCATCTTCTAAGACACAATCCAAAAAACCCTCAATGGATGAACCGGGATCGCGTTGTTTTATCCGCAGGTCATGGATCAATGTGGCTTTATTCTTGTCTTCATTTAGCAGGTTTTGATCTATCTCTTGATGACATTAAACATTTTCGTCAGCTTCATTCTAAAACTCCTGGGCATCCAGAGTATGGTGAAACACCCGGTGTTGAATCGACAACAGGACCTTTGGGTCAAGGGGTTGGAAATGCTGTGGGACAAGCTTTGGGGTTAAAGATTCTAGAGACCAAATTTAATCAAGATGAGCATCAGATTCTCAGTCCAAAAGTTTATTGTTTAGCAGGTGATGGATGTTTAATGGAGGGAGTGTCTAATGAAGCAAGTTCTTTTGCAGGACACCTTTGCTTAGATAATCTTATTCTTATTCACGATGCGAATAAAATTACTTTAGATGGACCTCTTGAGCAGTCCTCTTCTGAAGATGTTCCAGCCCGTTATAGAGCTTATGGTTTTGAGGTCTATGAAATGGATGGGAATGATTTAGAGTCGATTGATCGTGTGATGAAAGAAATTCAAGAAAATCAAACCCGCCCTATTTTTATTGATTGTAAAACGATTATTGGAAAGGGATCTCCTCACAAGCAGGGGACATCTAAAGCTCATGGTTCTCCTCTTGGACCGGAGGAAGTCAAGGAGACAAAAGAGGCTTTGGGACTGCCTGAAGAGGAGTTTTACATTCCTCAATGCGTGAAATCATTCTTTGAGGAAAAACTTCCTAAGCAAGAGGCTATGGAAGAGGAATGGAAAAAAACTTTTGATGATTGGCAAAAAGCTTATCCTGACTTAGCAAAAGAATATCAAGCAATGCATGAAAGAGTTATTCCGACAAACCTTGAAGAGACTCTTAATAAAATTGAATTTAATGATCCTATTTCTGGAAGAAAAGCCTCACAAGCGATCCTTCAAGTTTTAGGGAAAGAACTTCCTTTTCTTTATGGAGGATCGGCAGATCTTTCAGGCTCCGATTGTACGATGATGAAAGATTATCCTTTGATTGCCCAAAATGATTTCAAAGGACGGAATATTAAATATGGGATTCGTGAATTTGGGATGACCACGATTGCTTCTGGGCTTTTCCAAACCCATATGTTTCTCCCTTATGTCGGCACCTTCTTCACTTTTTCTGATTATTTGAGAAATGGACTCCGTTTAGCGTGTCTCTCAAAATTTCATGTGATTTTTCAATTGACTCATGATTCAGTCTTCTTAGGAGAAGATGGACCGACACACCAACCTGTTGAACATTTAGCAGCCCTTAGAGCTGTTCCAAATCTCCATGTTTTTCGACCTGCAGATGCCCATGAAGTGAAAGCCGCTTGGATTTCAGCTTTGAATTATCCGTATCCTACAGCCATTGTCTTATCGAGACAAAATCTTCCAGTGTTAAAAGAAACCGATCGCCCTTTTATTGAAGGCGCAGGTCGAGGAGGCTATATTATCAAAAAAGAAAAAGATGCCTGTGATTACACCCTTTTTGCAACAGGATCGGAAGTGGCTTTAGCTCTTGACGTAGCCGCAGCTCTTGAAAAACAAGGAAAAGGAACGCGCGTTGTTTCTCTTCCCTGCTGGGAGCTTTTTGATCTGCAAGATGAAGAATATAAACGAGAAGTTGCTTGTGGGGATATTGGAAAACGTGTGTCGATAGAAGCAGGTGTAAGTTTTGGTTGGTCAAAATTTATCGGTCCGCATGGAATTTCCATCTCTATTGATGAATTTGGCCTTTCAGCACCTATGAGCGATATTGCAAACGAATTTGGATTTACCGTCGATGCCATCCTTAACCGTCTCCTCACAGTCTAGTTTACTAAAAGCATTAGCTTGTGAAAATGAGGAGCGTCCTCCTATTTGGATCATGAGGCAAGCGGGACGTTATCTTCCAGAATATCAGGCAATCCGGAAAAATCACTCTTTAGAAGAGATGTTTAGAAATCCTGAGCTCATTTTTGAAATTACAAAACAGCCACTCGATATTTTAGGTGTCGATGCAGCGATTCTTTTTGCCGATATTTTGCATATCCCCTTAAGTCTCGGTTTTGATGTCACGTTTCCAGGAAAAGGAGGGCCAGTTGTTGCTCCCACATTGCAATCTGCAGATGATTTAATTCAAGTTAGCCCTCAACCAGTAGAGGAAAGTTTAGGTTTTGTTCGTGAGGGAATTGGTTTGATTAAAAAAGAAATCAAACAGCCCCTTATTGGTTTTTGTGGAGGCCCGTTTACTGTCATGACCTATATGACAGGAAAAAAAATTAAAAAGTGGCTCTATACTGATCCAGAAAGTGCTTTAGAGCTTTTACAAATTTTAACCGATCAAAGTATTGCTTATCTAAAGATGCAAGTTGCAGCAGGTGTTGATGCGATTCAGGTTTTTGATTCCTGGGCAAACCTTCTTTCACGAAAAGAGTTTTGCCGTTTTGCTCTTCCTTTCCTGAGACAAATAGTTCAAGCGATTAAAGAAATACCGATCATCATTTTTTCTCGGGCTTCCTCCCAGTTTGTTTCGGAAATCGTTTCAATAAAGCCAGATGCGATCAGTTTTGATTGGACCTATTCGATGCAGGAAATCCGTCGACAGGTTCCTCCGAATATTGCTGTTCAAGGAAATCTCGATCCAGAACTTCTTTATGCGCCTATTTCCGTGATTGAAAAGGAGACAACAAAACTTCTATGCAGCATGGAAGGAGATCCTGGATATATCGTTAATCTAGGTCATGGAGTGCTTCCTGATATTCCTGTTGACCATGTTAAAGCTTTTGTCAATACGGTGAAGAATTTTTCACCACGTTGCTGTGGGGGGCATGGAGCATAAAATGGCTTCTGGATTTCCTCCTGAAAGAAAACCAAATTTCGTTCCACGATCATAAAGCAAATTAAACTCAACGTAGTGCGCACGTAGAGCATTTTGTTTTGCTTTATCTTCCTTGGTGTAGGGATGGTGAACATGGCGATGATAAATAGGAAGAATCGCATCTAAAAATGTGGAGCCAACATTTTTCCATAGGGCTAAATCATTTTCAAAATGACCGGTATTATAATGGTCAAAAAAGATTCCTCCAACGCCGCGCTCTTTTTTCCAGTGCTTGATGTAATAATATTCTGCAGCTTCCTGAGAGAACTTTTCATAAAGTTCGTTTCCGAGAGCTTCTCTTGCAACATTATGAAAGTGATGGGTATCTGCGTCGTTTTCAAATCCCATAGGAGTTAGGTCATAGCCGCCTCCAAACCATGAGGTATGTGTTGTTTCAATATAGCGCACATTCATGTGAACTGTTGGCATAAAGGGGTTCATCATGTGAGTAATGAGACTGACGCCCGTTGCAAAGAAGGGCCTTTCATCCTCCTTAAAGGGAAGTTCTTTTCCATAAACTCCTGACCAATTCACTGCGGCTTTTTCAAAAACATCTCCACGAAGAAGGGAGATTTCACCACCACCACCGCCATGATGATTCCACGGTTTTCTTTGAAAGCGTTTTTCTTTTTCAAATCCTTCAAAGCCTTGAATGATTTGATCCCGAAGATCTTTTAGGTAGGTTACGATTTGTTCTTGTTTCTCACTCTCAACTTGCAACATATTAACCTCCATGCCAAAATTTAAATTAATCTATACCATAGGTTTATGGCTATGAAAAAAATGATCATTGCTGGTGGGGGGATTTCTGGTTTAGCAGCCCGATATTATTTATCTAAAAAATATCCTGATGCGGAGATTGTTTTATTTGAGAAAAGTGATCGATTAGGAGGGTGTATTGAATCCTCCTCTTCTCCATTCTTTTTTGAAAGAGGCCCCCGCACTTTTAAAGCCTCAAGGGCAGAAGCCCTTCTAAATTTGATTGATGAAATAGGCCTTTCTGATGAAGTTCTCTATTCTAGTAAACAAGCAAGGCGGCGCTTTCTTTGGAAAGGGGGAAAGCTTCAAGCTCTTTCGCCGTTTTCTCCACTTTTCTTCCCGCTGATTCCTGCCCTCCTTAAAGAATGGAAAAAACCTTACCCATGGGATGAAGATGAAACCATTGCATCCTTTGTGTCTCGTCGTTTGGGAAAGTATGCTGCTGAGACTTTTTTTGATCCCTTGACACTTGGTATTTTTGCTGGCGATATCCATAAGCTTTCAATCTCTGCTTGTTTCCCTGAATTAAAAGCCATGGAACGGGATTATGGTTCCATAACTCGCGCTCTTTTTAAGAAAAAAAGAGAAAAAAAGAAAAAGGGCCTTTTTACCCTAAGAGGGGGACTTCAAACTCTTATTGATCGCCTTGTGGAAAAGGGTCGAGGAGAGATCCATTTAAACACACCCTTGACGACTCTTGCTAAAGAGGAAAGGGTTATTTTGGCTCTTTCTTCTCAAGGAATGAAAGAACTTTTTTCTAAAGATGAAATTGCGCAGGCATTTTTCGGCCCCCTTGAAGAAGCGAGTCTTTCCGTTGTTAATCTGGCTTATCAGAAAGACCTTCTGAAAAAGAAAGGCTTTGGATACCTTATTCCAAGTTCAGAAAAGGAAAATATTCTTGGAGTCGTATTTGATTCTGCGATCTTTCCCTCGCAAAACCAGACAAGTCATGAAACGCGGCTCACTGTGATGCTTAAAGGTGGGGGAATAGAAACCGCTTTAGAAGGGCTTAAAAGACATTTAGGAATTGAATGTACACCGAGTGAAGTCTATCTGAAAGAATGGAAAAATGTTATTCCGCAATATGGTGTTGGTCATCTAAACCGTGTGCAAGCGTTTGAAAAACATTTAAAGGAGAACTATCCACAAGTGACTTGTATTGGGAACTATTTTCATGGGGCTTCCTTGAATCAATGTGTTGCATTAACAACCCATATTATTTAACCTGAACTCTGGGTTTATTTAAGGATCCGAATATCTAAAATAAAGAAAACCCATCCAAATAATAGCTTATAAATAATCATCAAAAAGTAGGGAATAAGGAGGATTGTTGCTAGTCGGGAGATGAGATAGCTATAAAACATCAAAATGATCAGTGTCATAAATAATAGGGTAATCAGGACAGGGGTCAAAATAGGAAGAGGGATGTAAAAAAAACAAATAGGCCAGAGAACATTTAGGAGAAGCTGAATGATCCAAGCCCACATGGCAAAGTTTCGGATATGTGTGGCCCGTTTTATCCAAATCAAAGCTCCAGAAATTCCCATTAATAAATAAAGGACTGTCCATATTGGAATCATGAATCGGACCGGCATGATCCAAGGGAGATTTTCTTCATTAGCGTTATAGAGTTGAACAAGCCCTTTTTCGCTAATCATGAAGGAAAAAAGCTCCATGGCAATGACAATCAAAAGAAAGATGATAAAGATTTCAACTTTTTGCTTTCGCGTATACATAACATTGACATGTAACGAAAAAAATAGATTTCATCAAGTGGGGATCATGACGTTATCCTTTAATTCAGGATAGGTTCATACCGTAGAAAGATAGGGTTCTTCAGAGACGCTTTTAAGAACCTTTAACAAGAAAAAAATATCTTCTTGTGAATGGAGAGAAGTGACATTAAATCGAATACGCGTTGCTCCTTGAGGGACTAAAGGAGGTTTTAATGTCGTGGTGAGAATCGATTTTTTTAAGAGAGCTTTTGAAATTTTCTCACATTCTTGTTCATTTAAACAAAGGAGGGGAATGATATGAGAGGTTCCACTCCCAATGTCCCAATGATTTTCCATTAAAGTCTCTCGAAGAAGATGAGAGGTTTGTTCGATTTTCTGTCTTTCAACCTGCATATCTGGAATTAGATCAAGAGAGCCGCTGATTGCTCCTAAAACAGCAGGAGGAAGCATTGTCGTTTCAATTAGCTCTGGATTGAAAGCAAGGAGATAATCCCGCATCATTTGAGAGGTGGCGATATAGGCTCCGAAAGTTCCTGATTGTTTTCCAAAACTTCCAAAAAGAAGATCGATACCCCGTCGGTGAGAACCGAGTCCCATTCCATGCTTTCCCATCACTCCGACACTATTCGAATCATCTATGTAAGTAAAAGCATCATAATCTTCAGCAATTTCACTCATTTTCTTTAAATCGGTTAGTTCTCCATCAATGCTAAATAACGATTCAGTGATAATCCATTTCACTGCATTTTCTTTTGTTTTTTCCAAAAGTGAAGAAAGTTGGCCTAAGTTATTGTGTTCATAGCGAAAAACTTGTGCTCCTGATGCAAGGACAGCTTGAATCAGTCCATAGTGACAATACCGATCGATAAAAACCTGTGTTTTGTGGCTCAAAACAGTCGATAGAATTTGGTCATGAACTTGATAGGCTGAAGGAAAAAGAAGAGAGCCCTCTTTTCCCACAAGCTCTGCAAGCTTTGCTTCAACACTCCGATGACATTCTAGATGTTCTGTGACCAAGCGAGAAGGTGTGGTTCCTGCCCCCCATTCTAGAACATACTTAATCGTATTTTTCTTTACATAAGGATGATAAGAAAGCCCTAAAAAATCATTCGAAGCAAAATTGATGCGGCTTCTCTCTTTTTTTTCTTCGAGATCAGCAACACAGCGGAGTTGGCGGAACTCCTTTTGCTCACGCTTCTTTTCAAGAGCCTTTTCGTAATAATTATATTTATCCATGCTGAAAAAAGGGTACTCCCCCTAAAAAAAAAGTTCAATGGATAAATCATTCCTGATTATGGGGAATAGACAATCGGATGGGTTGTTGACCGCATCTTGTCACCAAAGACATAGTCCAACTTTTTAAGAGCATGCATGTTGGGATCACGTGTTTCATGAACATACTGAGCGAGTTTTTCTGTATAGACAATCATAAAAAGATGGCAATCCTTAGGAAAGTCGAGCTCAGAAAAAGGAGAAAAAAAGACTCCGCTTCCTCGTTTTTTTGGGACAAAAGGGTTTTCTATTGAGGATGCAATAGAAAGTTGAAGGGTGAGGCCACAAACAACCTTTCGAATCGAACTTGCTTCAATCAAATTTAATGTGTCTTTGGAAAGAGGACCTTCGATTACTTGATCATAGGCAATGCGAAGAGGACTTTTTTTACACAGGTTTGAGGCGATTTCTGCAAGACCCTTATGAAGAGTCACTTTTTTAATGGACTCATCACGACGCCACACATCGTGACCAGTATGAATCCAATCTTCAGTTGTCACCAAAGAATCTAACGCTTTTTCCAAAGCATCCATTTCTTTTGAGGAGAGAAGATCTTCAAACTCGATAAAATGATTTTTATGATAAAAATCATGATGTTCTTTTGTTAGGCCAAAGCCCATATTTACCTTTTTAATGAAAAATGTTAGGGTTAGTCTCAGTACACGACATTTAGTTTAACGATTATTGACCTAAAGTTCAAATGAATACATACGATCACCTACAGAAGGGCATTCCATTGATAGAAGCCCAGATCAACTACACCTTTAAAGATAAAACTTTAATTACCCTTGCTTTTATCCACCGCTCTTTTACCAATGAAAACCGAGATATAGTCGATCGTCATAACGAACGGTTAGAATTTCTTGGGGATGCGATTTTAGGACTTGTAGTGAGTGACTTTTTGTACTCCCATCTTCCCGATCATCCTGAGGGTGAGCTTTCCTATCTCCGTTCTCGCTTAGTAGAAGCTCCAGCGTGTACACTTTATCTTCAAAAGATTGATCTTGAGCGGTTTTTGATGGTTGGAAAAGGGGAAGCAATGAATGAGGGAAAGGGTAGAGGGACAATTCTTGCAGATCTTTTTGAAGCGATTGTGGGAGCTATTTACATTGATGGAGGAATCGAGGCTGCTCGCAGCTTTTTCTTTGACCATTTTAAAGAGGAGGTTCTTTCGATTATTGAAAAACCCCATCGGAATTGGAAAGCTGAGCTTCAAGATTATTGTCAAAAAAAGTATCAAAAACCTCCTGAATATAAGGTTTTCAAAGAAGAAGGTCCGGATCACTTAAAAACTTTTTATGTCCAAGTTCATTTAGATCAAAAAGAGCTAGGAGATGGGAAAGGGTCCTCGAAAAAAGAAGCAGAACAAGCTGCTGCCGAAGATGCAATTCTGATGATGGAGAGGGAGAAAGGTGGTTAAGCAAAAAACTGTTTGGGTTTGTAATGAATGTGGAAATAAGCAGTTCAAGTGGACGGGAAGCTGCAATATTTGCAAAAGTTGGAACACATTAGTTGAAGAGCTTGAAGCCTCAAAAAATGAAGGACGTTTTGAATCAAAGCTTCCTCGCACAACTAAACCTGTTCTCATTGAAGAAGTTGATACTGCAAACTTTAAACGGATTCAAACGGGGTATCGTGAACTCGATCGACTAATGGGGGGAGGCATTGTTGAAGGATCGCTCAACCTTTTGGGAGGAGAACCCGGAATTGGGAAGTCGACAATGCTTTTGCAACTTTCAAAATGCTTTGCTGATCAAGGACTCACTGTCCTTTATGTCTGTGGAGAAGAATCTGCAGAACAAACATCTCTTCGTGCCAAAAGACTTGGGATTAAAAGTGACAAAATTTATCTCTTTAGTGAAACCCTCTTTTCACAGATTCGTGCTCAAATCGATCAAATTCATCCTGATGTTCTCATTGTCGATTCAGTACAGATCGTTTATAAAAGCGAACTTCCTTCTGCTCCTGGATCGGTGACGCAGGTCCGAGAAATAGCTATGGAGTGTATGCATATTTCAAAAGGAAGTGGCATTACCACGTTCATGATTGGACATGTGACAAAAAGTGGAGATATTGCTGGACCTCGCGTTTTAGAACATATTGTCGATACCGTTTTAGAATTTGAGGGGGATCGACAACATGGATATCGTCTCATGCGATCGGTAAAGAATCGCTTTGGCCCTACTGATGATGTGGCTCTTTTCCAAATGAACGAAACCGGACTGAATGAAATCCTCAATCCCTCCCTCACATTTTTAGAAGAACGGATGACAGGTTCTCCTGGTTCAGTCATCGTTCCCACGGTTGAAGGGACGCGAGCTCTTCTTATCGAAGTACAAGCTTTAGTAGCTCCGAGCTCATTTGCAAGTCCGAGTCGACGTTCCACAGGTCTTGATCCCAAAAGGCTCAGTCTCCTTCTTGCGGTTTTAGAAAAGCGGATGGGGTATCAACTCCATGCTCTAGATGTTTTTGTTTCCATTGCAGGGGGGATGAAAATTACAGAACCTGCCATAGACCTTGGAACAATCATTGCCATTGCCTCATGTTATTGCAATAAACCGATTCCTTCTGACACAGTGATAATGGGGGAAGTGGGTCTAGGAGGAGAAGTCCGTTCAATCCCTCGTATTGAAAGTCGGATTAAAGAAGCGATTAACCTAGGCTTTAAACGGATCGTTCTTTCCTCAAAAAATCTAAAGGGACTCAATAAAAAGCTTACCGAAAAAATTATCCTTCAAGGGGTTTCCCATGTCGAAGAAGCTGTCAAAACTCTTCTTGGAACCTAGAAATATCGCTCTGAGATCACATATAATACAATTAAATTGCTTGGAATTCTTATCCGAAAGATAATAATGGTATTTTAAAGGATGGGACCAGAGTTCAATGGGAAGTTTTTCTCTTTATCAACGTTTTCTTAGCCTAGCGGGGATTAGCTTAGGATGTATTGCTATGGGCCTTGTCTTCACCATGGTCAATACCTCGATTCCATCGATTCAAAATTCCTTAGGAATTCCCCTCCATCAAATGCAATGGATGATGATTGCATTTGGAATTATCAATTGTGCCTTTCTTGTGACAAGTGGCCGATTAGCAGATATTTATGGAAGAAAAAAAATCTTTCTTCTTGGGCTCGGTTTCTCTGGAACAGGAATGATTCTAGGAGGAATGAGTCAAGGGATAGGGACTTTGATTGTCAGTATGTGTTTAGCTGGACTTGGAAATGCAATTCTCCTTCCTGTCTCTCAAGCAATGATGGTCACCGAATTTCCTGAATCACAAAAAAGTCGAGCTGTTGGTCTTTGGGCCTCGACCGTTGCTTATGCAATGGCGATGGGTCCTCTTGTTGCAGGAACCCTTTCGAAGTTCTTTGATTGGCGTTGGGTTTTTTGGCTAATGATTCCTTTCTTTGTGATCAGCTCGCTCTTTATTTTATTTTTCACAAGGGAAAGTAAAAATACTGTAGATTGCCCAAAACTTGATCTAAAGGGGATGTTATTGATCGGACTCTGTCTTTCATCTTTTGTGATTCTTACAACGGAGTTTAATCATCTTTCCCTAGTATTAATGGGAATTTTTGCTGTTGCAGTCATCGTCTCATTTTGGATGCTTTGGAAGCATAGCCATCTTTTTTCTTCCCCTATTTTGCTTCCAGAACTGATTAAGAAAAAAAAGTTCTTAGGCGCTTCCATTGCAAGCGCTTGCCTTATTTTCTATATTTGGTCGACCTTTTTCTTACTGCCGATTTTCTTACAAAATGTGCGACAACTCTCTTCATTGACTACCGGTTTATTAATGCTTGGCATTACCATCCCCGTGATCCTTTTTTCTCCGATCGTTGGAAAAAAATACCAGCCACAAAGGGCTTGGGTTTTTATTTCATTAGGGTTTCTTTTCTTAGTCTTTTCTGCCCTTCTTCAGATCTTTCTTTCTCCGATCTCTTCTCTGTTCTACATTCTTCTTGCAACCCTTCTTTATGGAGTGGGATATGCGCTGATCTGTGGCCCTTCAACAACAGCTGCAATCGCTATTGTTCCTCCGTATCGAGCAGGAATTGCGTCAGGGACTTTTGTTACTTTTCAAGAGATTGGAGGAACAATCGGACTTGCTTCTGTCGTAACAATTGTTCGATTAAATCCTTCATTAGATGCTGGATTTCAGAAAGGAAGTTTTATTCTTCTTTTGATGAGCGTTATCGGAATTTTTTGTAGTTTTCTCCTGAAGTCTAAAGAAGTCAA
>JACKPR010000004.1 GCA_024233395.1 Chlamydiales bacterium | reverse complement strand
CGTATTTATACCTTTGTCCAAAAAAGACCGATTCCCTGCTTGCTTTCGAGAGAAACTCTAGAAGAGCTTAAAATCCGGTATCATTATTTTCTTCCTCCTCTTGAATGTGATGATGTCCATGCAACAAAGCTTAAATTTCAGGTTCTTGAAGGAGATCAAGGGAAGACAGATTTTGAAGGGCTTCCCGTAACCTATATTTCCTATGATCAACTAGGGATGAAGGTTAATGGATTTTCTTTTGGATCCTTTGCCTATGTGACAGACATTCTCAACTATAAGGAAGGGGTTTTTGAAGCTCTGCAAGGAATTGAAACCCTTATCATTAGTGGAAGGCGCTGGGAACAATCAAAAGCCCACCTCAGTTTGGAAGATGCGATTAAGTTTTCAAAAAAAACAGGTGCGAAAAAGACTTATTTCACTCATATTTCTCACGAAATAGAGCATGAAGAAACGAACCAAAACTTGCCAGAAGGATTTTCTCTTGCCTACGACGGGCTTGAACTGACGTTATGAAAGAAGATAGACTCTACGAAGACATTAAGTACGATATTAGCGACCTCAAAACAGCGCTGGTTGCAGGAGGATATGACCGAGCTGCAGATCTTCCTTTATGCAAAGAACATCTCGATGAACTTGCATCTTTAGCCGATACCTATGGGTTTGAAGTTGTGGCAAAAGAGCCCTGCTCTATTCGAACAATTGATGCGGCTCTTTACTTTGGAAAAGGGAAAGTTGATGAGCTCTGCAAAAAAGCTGAAAAATTCAAAGCTGATGTAGTCATTTTTGACGAAGAGATTTCTCCAAACCAACAGAGGAACTTAGAAAGAATTTTCAAACGTCCTGTGATTGATCGAACAGAACTCATTTTAGAGATTTTTTCACAAAGAGCCCATACAAAAGAAGCGATGCTTCAAGTAGAGCTTGCAAAAAGTCATTACCAACTTCCTCGTCTAAAAAGATTATGGACCCACCTTTCCCGCCAAACAGCCGGAGCAGGAGGAGCGACAAAAGGTGCAGGGGAGAGGCAAATCGAGATTGATAGACGCCTCATTCGAAAGAGAATTTCTCATCTTAAAAAAGAGATTGATGAAGTGCGTCATCAACGGGAAACCCAAAGGCGTGCTAGGATCCGTAGTGGAATTCCTACTTTTGCAATTATTGGTTATACAAATGTCGGAAAATCAACCCTTTTAAATGCTCTAACTGAAGCAGAGGTTTTGATGGAGGATAAACTCTTTGCAACCCTGGATACAACGACGCGAAAGTTTTCACTTCCCAATCATCAGGAAATTCTTCTCATCGATACTGTAGGATTTATTCGAAAGATTCCCCATACCCTCGTTGCAGCTTTTAAAAGTACTCTTGAGGAGGCTGTGTATACCGATATCCTTCTTCATTTGATTGATGTCAATCATCCCTTAGCTGAAGAACATGCAGAATCAACTTATGAAGTTTTAAAAGAGCTGAGTCCTGAAGACAAGCCGATTATCACCGTTTTAAACAAGGTCGATGCACTAGAAAATAAAACGCTGATTGCTCGCTTTAAGTTAAAATATCCTCGAGTGGTGCCTATCTCAGCATTGAATCGGGAAGGGTTTGATGAACTTCTAAAGATGATGATGGAGGTCATTAAAGATCTTCGAAAAGTTGTTAAACTTCGTATTCCACAGAAAGAATATGCTCTAGTGAGTGAACTCATGCAAGAGGGAAGAGTAATTTATCAAGATTACGAAGGGAATGATGTTCTTCTTGAAGTAGAAATTCCTGTGCACTTAGAACATAAAGTTGAAGAGTATAAAGAAGATGACAGCACTTGCACAAATTCCTAAGGAAGAACGCCCCAGAGAAAGACTCCTGCAATGTGGGAGTAATGCTCTTTCGTTGACTGAGCTTTTAGCGATTTGTTTAGGGAGTGGAAGAAAAGGAGTTTCAGTTCTTCGTTTAGCTGAAGAGCTTTTGGTTCATTTTGGCGGACTTTCTTCTCTTTTAGAAGCACCTGTAGAAGCTTTAACAGAAGTAAAAGGAATCGGGATTGCTAAAGCTCTTCAATTGAAAGCTATTTTTGCATTAGCAAAAAGAAGTCAAATGTTAGGGGGAGCTGCCAAGTTTCCTGTTTCAGGGCCGCAAGATGTTTATATTTTTATTTCTCCTCAACTTGAAAAAGAGAAAAGGGAGCTCGCATTTTTAATGATGCGCGATGCCAAGGGGGCCATTTTTCATTCCGAGATGATTGGAATGGGAACGCTTTCTGAGGTTTTGATTCATCCCCGTGAAGTATTTCATGAAGCTCTTGAAAGACGAGCTTATAGTGTGATCTTGGCACATAATCATCCTAGTGGAGACCCTCTCCCTTCGAAAGCAGATATTGAGCTCACCAAACTCCTCGTTTCAGCAGGAAAACTCCTCGGAATTCCTTTTGATGATCACCTCATCATTGGACGCCATTCTTATACCTCCATGTGGGAAAGAGGATATATCAAGAAATCTAGATACTAAAACAGTTTATCTTGCTTATTATTAGTGTGTTAAATTTTTATTATATTTAGTGTTGCAATCATTTCAACAATTTAAAATTTAACCTTTAATTTACTCAAAAGAAGGAGGGAGTATGAGTGAAAATTTATTAATTGAATCAGGCCAAGATTATACTGAATTATTTAATCCAGTAATCAATGGAAGTCTAGATAAACTTATCAATACAGAAAGAGAGCTTAAACATGAGGCTAAAATAGCAGAGATCCAGGCTAAATCAGCAATCTTTAGAATGACACCTCATTCTGAAATTCCATGGGGACCGGAAAGGAGTCTAGCTCGGGATATGCATGATTTTTACCTCGAAGGATCACCATTCTAAAGGCTCAAAAAAAGGCGGGAGAAGAATTCTTAAATTCTTTGGAAAAAAAGCCGATTGCCAATCGTAAGAAAAAGATAGCTTTTATGAAGAGCCATAATGAAGCATTGGGCTCTATTATTAATAGTTATGAAAAGATTGATGCAGTTGCATGCAAAGTGATTGCCGAATCTCCCATGAGTCGGCTTTAGCTATAAATAGGGCAGTAGAAAGTACTGCCCTAGTCTACAAAGTACAAGAGGTTAATTCTCTGGGTTACACTCAGTCTGTGCAATTTCTTGAATGACTTGAGGATAAGATAAAAATTCACATTGCTTTTTGATTTTTGGTGATGCTACGGAACTGGGGTCTACGAAATTGATAGAATAGCTTTTGAAAAGCTCTTCATATTTTTTCATACGACGCTTGAATTCAGAGTCAAAAAAATCATCTCCATTAAGACTCTGGGGTGTTTCCTGTTCATCTTCTGTAGTTATTACCAGCACTGCAACTTCATAACTCATTTTCTCGACTTCCATTTTTGAATGGATGGAAAACATTTTGGATAAAATGGAACATCGAGGGCTTAAATGGGAGGGAAAGATGGAGTGTTGAACCTTTCTAGCCAACTGATTAGAAATCAACGTTAGAGTATTTCCAAAAGTGTATACATGGATGTCAATGTTATGCTCTGAGAGCTTTTTCAATGTCAACTTAACAACCTTTATCCCTTCACCATAGGTAAATAGAATAAAACGTTGGGAGTATCTTCCCTTCTCTTTTTGATGGTCAAGAATACTTTTAGCCAATAAAGTCGTGGCTGTAGTGATTCTTTTTTTTCCCGAGGAGATAAATGGTGAGGGATTAGATACAAAGACTTGACCTTCTCCAAAAATCTCCGAAAGCAAACTGGCACATTTGAACAATTGTTTGACAGGTGTTTGTGAGTCGCCGCAAAAATGAACTCTTAATGTTGGTGTGCTAGTGGTCATTGTTATATGTCCATCCTTTTATAAGTTACACTCAGCATATGCAATTTCTTGAATGACTTGAGCATATGCTAAAAATTCACAACGTGTTTCATCATAGGATGGTTCTAAATCACTTTTGTCTAAAAAAGTCACAGAGTAGCTATCAAAATAGCGTTCATATTTTGTGATATGATCCATAAGTTCACAATTAAAAAAGTCAGTGTCATAACGACTGAGCGATTTTTCTTCCTCTTGTTCTACAACGTCTTGGATAATAGAATGCATCCTTGATAAAACAGCATCTTGAGAGGTTAAGTGATCTTGGAAGATATAATGGTGAACCTTCCTAGCCAACATATAAAAAATTAAAGTGGGTGTTTTTCCAAAACTGTAGACATGGATGTCAATGTTATGACCCAAGAGCTTTTTCAAGGTCAAATCTACAACCTTCATTCCTTCACCGTAGGTAAATAGGATAAAACGTTGGGGATGTTTCTTAGCCTCTTTCCCTTTATAACAATTATGTAATTGAAGAATGCTTTGAGACAATAGCTCTGTAGCTCGAGTGATTCTTGCATCCTCTTCAGAGAGAAATGGTGAGGGACTAGATAAAAAGACTGAAGCATTTCCAAAAGGTTCAGCAATCAAAGAACAGCACTCGACTGTTTCTTTGTCGGTTGTTTTTGAGTCTCCGCAAAAATAAATTCTGAAGATTTGTGTGCAAGTTGTTGTTGCCATTTAATACCCCTCGTAAATAGTTACTATTTTAATTAACAGCGAATCATGCTAGTGGAGGTTTTGTTATTTTGCAATTTTTTAATTTCCAAAGAGTTGAACAATAGAAATTAACAAGAATAGTAGCCTACAAATTAAAAGCAGTTTTCACGAGGTCGATGGTTCCTGTTGCAAGCATTTGCACGGCAATCAGAGCAACGATCATTCCTCCGAGTCGCTCAAAAGCAATCAGCCCTTTTTCTCCTAATCCATATTTAAAAAAAGAAGAAGAAAGAGCAATCAAGCAGGAAACAGCGATTGCTCCTGTAATAATTCCTGTCATGAGAAGATTGTTATCGACTCGAGAAGAAAAGAGCATGACAGCAGTAATCGATCCAGGTCCAGCAATCACTGGGGTTGCAAGAGGAACGATCATTGGCTCATGTTTCGGTCCTTTATCCTGTTCGTGGCTAGGGAAAATCATTGTGATGGAAATAAGAAGGAGGAGAATTCCCCCCGCCATTCCTAATATGGGCTGTGTAATCCCAAGGAACTCAAAGATTTTTCCACCAAAATAGTTAAAAGCTAGGAGAATGACTAAGGCAAAAATAAATTCTCGAATCAAAATTGCCCGCTGCTTTTTTACAGAGTACCTTCCAAGAAGTGCTAAATATAGAGGGATATTTCCTAGGACGTTAATGACAAAAAATAATGAGATTGCCATTGAAATGGGACTTGCTGGCATAAAAATTCTCCTTTAAACAGAACAATTATAATCCCAATGTGATTTTTTTCGTAGGGTTTTCCTCAATGGTTAGATATTAGTATCATAGGGTTCTAAAAATTGTCGTGCACAAAGCTCTAAGATGATATACTAACGGCCCATGAAAAAATATAAAATTGTCACATTAGGATGTCGCACCAACCAATATGAGTCCCAGGCTTTTGCTGACCAGCTGAAAAAAGAGGGGTATGTTGAGGCAAAGGAAGGTGACAAAGCCGATCTTTGCATTGTGAACACCTGCACCGTTACTGAATCAGCTGATAAGCGTTCTCTCTATCAAATTCGAAAGATTTCAAGAGAGTTTTCTCCTGGAAAATTAGTTGTTACAGGATGTTTGGCTGAGCGCTCAAAAAAAGAGCTTAAGCAGCTTGAAGAAGTGACCCATGTTGTCTCAAATCACAAAAAGGAAAAACTTCTATCAGAAGTCTTTCCTGAAAAGGAGTGGCCTGAGTTTCAAATTGAAAGGTTTGAAGCGCATACACGTGCCTTTGTGAAAATCCAAGATGGGTGTAATTCCTATTGTAGCTATTGTGTGATTCCTTTTGTCAGAGGACGTTCTCGTTCAAAGAAGGTCTTTGATATCCTGCGGGAAATCGAGGCTCTTGTAGAAAACGGATATAAAGAAGTTGTTTTAACAGGGATAAATATTGGAGACTTTGATGGAGATCAGTCGCCTCCAGTGCGCCTTTCAGATCTAGTCCGTCAAGTCGATAAGATTCCAGGTCTCGAGAGAATCCGTATTTCCTCAATTGATCCCGACGAAGTCGATGATGATCTCATTGATGCGGTGGTTAATGGAGAAAAGACCGCCCCTTCTATGCATATTGTTCTCCAATCAGGATCAAATCTGACCTTGAAGAGAATGCGCCGAAAATATACGAAGCAAGACTTTATTACAGCAACAACACGCCTTTTAAAGGAAAATCCCAATTTTACCTTTACAACGGATATTATTGTTGGTTTTCCTGGAGAAACTGAGGAAGAATTTCAAGAGACTTTAGCTCTTATGGATGAGGTGCACTTTGCAAAGGTCCATATGTTCCCCTATAGTGATCGTCCCAAGACCCGTGCTTCTCGCATGCCCAATAAAGTTCCATCTACGATGATTCAAGAGAGGAAAGACCGTCTTTTGAGGCGTGCTGAAAAAAATGCTTATGATCTTCGACAAACATTTATTGGAAATGAGTTTTTGGTCTTACTTGAAACCGAAGAAAAACCAGGCTATTTAATGGGACATACAGAAAATTTTCTACCTATCTATGTCCCTAAAGAAAACTTGAGACCAAATACTTTGATTAAGGTAAAATGTACTGGCAATAACCCCGAAGGATTGATTGGTGAAAATCAAACTCACAGAAAAATACAGACCCTTTTCGCATGAAGCTGGAACAGCTCTTCTTATCCCAAAGAGCTCTTGGAAAGTGACTGCTTATCCAGCAAGGCTTATCCTGGAGAATTTAATTTCTATTGGTGGAAAGGAAATCTTAACCATTCTTCCACAAATGAATGGACCTCTAGAGTCTTTTACTGTGATGCAAGACTTGGAAAAAGGGTGGGTCCGTATTTTTGGGTTGGCGAAAAAAGGATATTTTTCATACCGCCTTGTTGCCTCTGCACATGAAATCATTCTTTTTGTGGAACGGTGTCCCAAAGAAGGACTTTTCTTTGACTTTGAAGGAGAAATAAGAAATCTTAAACGAAAAGAAGAACTGATTATTCCAACAATGACTCCAGCGTTTTCTCTAAAGTCCTCAGAAAAAATGCACTTTGGATCCTCAAAGAAGCAAGATTGGTCTTTGGTAAAGCGGAGATTAAGTCTTGAAGAGATCCTTCCGATCTGGTTTCAGCTGGGAAAACAGATTCCTAAGCATCCCATTTTAGAAGTCGGAACTTCTCGTTATTTAAAAACCTGTGCAGACCATTTAACTCAGAAAAATCGAGATCAAATTGGACAAGCATTTTTAGAACTTTTTAAAGTGGGATTTGAGGGAATCCTTTCTCCACGTCTCATTGATACCGACTACCAAAGTCACCCTTCAGATGAGGACATTCCCAAGGAAGCGTCTTCTCTTGTTTTACTTGGAGAAGGAGCACGGCTCATTCGAAAGTTTCTCATTGATGTCGATGATCAAGAAATTGCGATCCTCCCATGTCTTCCGAAAGAAATTCACTGCGGGCGCTTTATTGGAGTGGAGTGTGGTCAAGGACTTTCAATAGATCTAGAATGGTCGAAAAAAATGATTCGTCGTTTGACCCTTCATCCAAAGAAAGATCAAACCGTGACATTTACTTTCCAAAAACCGGTCACATCTTTCCGTCTCAGGATGGGACGCAAAGGAAAAGGAAAGCTTATTCCTGTCGGAACTCCTCTAGAGCTTAAAAAAGATACCCTTTATATTCTCGATCGTTTCCAGAAATAAGTCTATTCTGGGGTAATGATTTTCAGGGAAGAAGGGAGAATTCGAATATAAACATCTCCATCTGCTTCCATAGGTTCACCATCAATATGAAGGGCATGAAGAGGTTTTTTTAAGATGACTTCCTGACAGCGGTAAGAATCGGTATACTTAGAATCTTCGATATGTTTTGTAAAAAGATCATGGACAAGTTTAGGGGCTGCATGAGGGGGAAACTCTTTCCAAATGATCACATCCAGGAAGCCATCATCGATTTTAGCATTGGGAGCGATAAAAGCATTGTTTCCATATTGCTGCGTATTCGCAAAACAAATGAGAAAGGCTTTTTCATTAACAGGCTTTCCGTCAATAATCAGTTCATAATCTCGTGGTTTGTATAGGGGGAGTTCTGAGAGGACAACGAAGAGATAAGAAGCAGGGCCTCGGATATCTAAGTTTGAAAAGGCAAGACTTACATCAGCATCAAACCCAATTCCAGCGACTCCAAGATAGGATTTTTGATTGATTTTTACAGTGTCAATCCATCTTTCATGCATGGTATTGATCACTTGAATTGCTTTTCCGGGCTCAGAGGGGATATCAAAATGGCGGGCAAAACCATTTCCTGAACCTGTAGGGATGATTGCAAGAGCACAATTGGTTCCAATAATCCCTTGCGCAACTTCATTTACCGATCCATCTCCGCCCACTGCTACGATAATATGAGATCCATTGGAAGCTGCTTGAGCGCTTAATGTTGTGGCATGATTCGGTCCTTTGGTATAAAGGATCTCGTAATCAAATTCTTTGCTATTAAGATTTCTTTTAATCGTTTTTTCAATCCCTTTTTGTTTTCCCAATCCAGAGATAGGGTTCACAATGAAAGTCACCTTCTTTTTAGTCATTTGTTTAGAGGTGCAAGAGTCAGAATAAAGTTTATTTCCACTAGGTACTAGAGGAAGTCCTATGACAAGAAAAATGAAAAATAACTTGATAACCCATTTCATACGGCCCTAAGTATATTCGAAGAGAAAATAGTAGACAAGGTAGACCCTCAACCATAAGATGAGGGCATGGAAAGAACAAACCCTCATAGTCGTTTAGGGCTTCATGACGATGGAAAGCGGATTACCCTCTATGCTCCAGAAAAAGAAGAGGTTTGGTTAGAAGTTCTAGGAGAAAAGGTTCAAGCAAATTCTTTAGGGGGAGGCCTTTTTGAATATCGCCTCGATTGTCCCATTACAATAAAAGATTATCGTATCACTCATCCGAAGGGACTTGTTGCCTATGATCCTTATGCGTTTCTTCCAACATTTAGCAATGAAGATGCTCTTCTGTTTAATCAAGGAAAACATTGGAAGATAGCAGATGTTATGGGGGGAAGGCTTTGTACACATCAAGAAGTTCAAGGGGTTAAATTTTCCGTGTGGGCCCCTCATGCAAAATGGGTTTCTTTAGTGGGAGACTTTAATCATTGGGAAACAGAGAAAAATCCCATGAGAATGATTGGATCTTCAGGGATTTGGGAACTTTTTGTTCCAGGTTTAGAAGAAGGAGAGCGGTATAAGTTTGCGATTCATACAAGTGAAGGACATCTTCGATTAAAAGCAGATCCTTATGCATATCAAGGTGAGATGCGCCCCTCTACAGCATCGGTGGTGACACGGATTGATTTGCATGAATGGAAAGACAATCATTGGATGGAAAAAAGAAAGCGGTGTCTTCACAAGCCCCTAAATATTTATAAACTTCACATTGGCTGCTGGAAAACAAGAGGGGGTGAGTTCATGAACTATCGTGAGTTGGCTCCTCTTATTGTTAAGTATGTCAAAGAAATGGGGTTTACCCATATTGAACTCCTTCCTGTCATGGGACATCCTTTAGATGAATCTTGGGGATATCAGGTCACTGGATATTATGCGATCTCAAGACGGTATGGAACGGTTGAAGATTTCCAGTGGTTTGTTGATTATCTTCATCAAAATGATGTTGGGGTGATTTTTGATTGGGTTCCCGGGCATTTTCCAACCGATGATCATTCGATTGCCCAATTTGATGGGACTTATCTTTATGAGCATGAAGATCCGAGGTTAGGATATCATCCAAAATGGGATACCTTGATTTTTAACTATGGGAAACCAGAAGTCTTAAACTTTCTCATTGGGAGTGCACTTTTCTACCTCGATAAAATGCATCTTGATGGTCTTCGTGTGGATGCTGTTTCTTCGATTATTTATCTCGATTTTGAAAGGGAGGCGCATCAGTGGAAACCCAATGTAGAAGGGGGGAATGAAAACATTGAAGGGATTACTTTTTTAAAAGAGCTCAATAAAAAGGTTCATGAAACATTTCCAACCGCTTTAATGATGGCTGAAGAATCTCATGCCTACCCTGGGGTAACCGACCCCAACCGGTTAGGTTTTGATCTGAGATGGGATCTTGGGTGGTCTGTTGATATTTTAAAATTTTTTGAGACCGAGCATTCCTATCGGAATCATGTTTTTAAAAGTTTGACCCATGAAATGACCTATTATTATTCAGAAAAACATATTCTTCCTCTTTCTCACGATGATGTCACTCATGGGAGAAAATCCCTTCTTTCAAAGATGCCAGGAAGTGAATGGGAACAATTCGCTAATCTTCGTCTTCTCTTGAGTTATATGATGACCCATCCCGGAAAAAAACTCCTTTTTATGGGAGGAGAACTGGGACAAAAAGAAGAGTGGAACTGCAATGAAATGCTTCCATGGGATCTTTTGACAATCCCTTACCATCAGGGAATCTATCATTGTTTGGCTGCTTTGAATCATTTTTATCTTTCTCATCCTGCCCTTTATGTCGATGATTTTTCACCTGAAGGATTTGAATGGATCGAGCCTTTTGATGAAAAAAAATTAGTTTTATCTTACCTCAGAAAAGGAGGAGGAGAAACCCTTCTTTGTATCCATCACTTTTATCCAGAAGTGTTGGAGGGCTATTTCATCCCCTTCGAGGGAAAACCGAAAGAAATTTTCTCTACAGATTCAAAAGAATACCAAGGATCTGGCATAATAAACTCTGAGATTAATGCCGAAAAAGGAGGGATTAAACTGACCCTTCCCCCTTTAGCAACTTTAATATTATCTGTATGATTACCTTAGGTGAATACTTAAAACTTCTTGAAGAGATAAAGAGGCACGACGCTCTTTACTTTCAAAAATCTCAACCCGAAATTTCAGATTATGAATATGATCTTCTTGTTAAACGTGTTGAGAAAATTGAAAATGAACATCCCGATTGGGTTCCTGAAGATACCCCTACACGTCATGTAGGAGAAGCTCCAACAAAGGGTTTTACTCAAGTCAAGCACGAGTATCCTATGCTTTCGCTTAGCAATACCTATTCAAAAGAAGAGGTTGCAGATTTTATTAAGCGAGTGGATAAGCTTTTGGAAGGACGTCCCGTTGAATATTGTGTTGAGCTCAAAATGGATGGAGTCGCAATGTCCCTAAAATATGAAGAGGGAAAACTTGTTAGGGGAGTCACTCGTGGAAATGGAAAGCAAGGGGATGATATCACTGCAAATGTCAAGATGATTAAAACCATTCCTCATACCCTTAAAGAAAAAGTTTCGATCGAAGTACGCGGCGAAGTTTTTATTCCTAAGACAGAATTTATTGAACTGAATCGAGAACGAGAAGAAGCAGGAGATGTATGTTGGGCGAATCCTCGAAATGCTGCTGCAGGATCATTAAAACTTCTCGATTCAAAAGAAGTCGCTAAGCGAAAGCTCGATATTGTTGTTTATAATGCCATTGGATCTGGAGAAGAAAAGCAATCTGAAATTCATCGCTATCTAAAAAAAATGGGTCTTCCTGTTGGATCTGAGAAACATTTTAAAGTCTGTAAAACTGTTGATGAGATTTTTTCTTTTGCAGATCAGATCGAAAAGATCCGTAGTGATCTACCCTTTGAAATCGACGGCATTGTCATTAAGGTGGATCTTCTTCGATACCATGATATGCTGGGTGCTACAGCAAAGAGTCCGCGATGGGCCACAGCTTATAAGTTTGCTCCTGAACAAGCAGAAACTGTGATCGAAGGGATCACTGTCCAAGTTGGGCGAACAGGTGTTTTAACTCCCGTTGCTGATCTAAAACCCGTTTCCCTTGCTGGAAGCACGATATCTCGTGCGACTCTTCACAATGAAGAAGAGGTTGCTAGAAAAGATATTCGAGAAGGGGATCATGTGATTATTGAAAAGGGAGGAGATGTCATTCCTAAAGTCGTTCATGTGGTGACGGCAAAGCGTCCTCCTCATTCAAAACCTTGGGTCATGCCAGAAATATGCCCGATTTGTGGGACAAAAGTCATTCGGAAAGAAGGGGAAGTTGCTGTTCGCTGTCCAAATCGGACGAAATGTGGAGGACAAACGCTGCGTCGTCTTTCCTTCTTTGCAAGTAAAAATGCCATGGATATCGATCATCTTGGTCCTGAAATTGTAAAAAAGCTTGTCGAATATGGTTTTGTTTCACATGTTTCCGACCTCTATCGTCTTACCGAAGAAGAGCTTTCTCAACTGGAAGGATTTAAGGAAAAGTCGATCAAAAACCTCTTAAAAAGTATCGAAGACTCGAAAAAAACAACTCTTGCTCGCTTTATTTTTGCGATTGGGATTCCTTATGTTGGAGAAGGAACGGCGGGGCTTCTCGCCGATAGCGCTGGCAGCATAGAAAAGCTTTCTGAAATGTCTGAAGAGGAGCTTTGTGCTATTGATGGTGTTGGAGATAAAGTTGCTGATTCCATCATTGAATTCTTAAGTGATCCTGCCCATCAAAAAGAAATCGAAGACCTATTGCATTTAGGAGTTAAACCCACGGCTCAACTTCAGAAAATTGAAGGACATCCTTTTGCTGGAAAAACTTTTGTTCTTACTGGAAGCTTAGAAGGACTCACTCGAAGCGAAGCAGGGGCACTCATCAAAGAGCGAGGGGGCAAAGTTAGTGGTTCCGTAAGCAAAAAAACTGACTTTGTTCTTGTCGGTGAAGATCCGGGATCGAAATATGATAAAGCAAAAGATCTAGGAATCACAATTCTTGATGAAGCTTCTTTCCAAAAAATGCTTTAACAGGCTAGGATAGCCTTAAAACAATTTTGAGGTCATCATGTTTAAAGTCATTATTGGTGGAATTATTGGAGCAATCGTTGCATTTGTTTGGTCTTTTGTTTCTTGGATGGTTCTTCCTTGGCATGCCTCTTCTATGAATAAATTTTCGAATCAAGAATTTGTTTCTTGGGTCATTAAAGAAAATGCTCCCAAGAGTGGTGTTTATGTTTCCCCATTCTACGAATCAAGCGATGCAAACTTCACTCCAGGAGAGGTGAAAGAGAGTTTCGATAAGCAAAAAGATGCTCTTGACAATAAGCCGTTTGTTTTTGTTCAGGTGAATCTAAAAGGAATGGATCCTTCAAGTCCTTGGGTCTATATTTTCGCCTTTTTAACCCAATTTGTAGGAGCTGGATTGATCAGTTGGTTTTTATTGCAGACCGATTGTGGTTATGGGAAAAGACTTTTGATTGTCACATTGCTAGGCCTTTTAGTTGGAATATTAGGCTTTGTTCCTGATTGGAACTGGTTTGGAGCTGGGTATAAATTTACCTTTGTGATGATTGCTGACTTAGTCATCACGTGGTTTTTAGCAGGACTGGTCCTTGCAGCTTATGTCAAGCCGCAAGGAGATCATGAACGCGAGCTGATGATGTAAAATTACTCTCGAGCAGTTGCTTGCTCCGCAGCGTCTTCTTTAGGCGCATAACTCAATGCGAAATCAATGAGTGTCATGATAACATAGATATAAACCATTGATTTCAGAAGCTGTTGAGCTCCTCCGATTAAACTAAGATCGGTTAAATAGTCAAAGTTTGCATGTCTCACGATGTCTTTAAAAAGAAAAATCGTTGGAAGAGATATAAGAAGAGCAAAAGCAGCCTTCTTTACAGCCTGAGTTGTTTCATCAGAGTCACAGATTTTCGTGTTTTTCACGTAGCTCCATGCTCTTTGAAGTTTTTGTTCAACATCAGTCTCTTCAAACTTTAAATTAATTTTTTTAATGATTTTATCCACCCCATCCCCAAGAAATCGAGCAGAGGCATCTAATGCGTCATGTGAATACTCCCAAGCTTTGTGGGCGTAATGTGAAAAATTATTTACTGTACACATAGTTCTCTCCTTTCCCAATCGGAATTATAAATAATATGCAATTAATAATAAATAATAAAATAAGGATTATTATATTTTTTATTTAAAAAATAAGGTTAAAATTGTAATATTTTATAACTATTTTATTATCAAATGTTTAGGAATGAAGTTTTAAATTGAAAGCACTATAGATAGATTTCGTCAGAAATAATAATAAGGAGCTAAGCGTTGGTTAATAAAAGCTCTATGATTTTTTATTAACTCGGTTAGACCAAAATTGAGGGGTTCTACATCTCCTTCACATTTTTCAAAATACTCTCCATTTACAACTTTTTGGATTCCCCTATAAATTTGAACAATATCTTTTAGTTCATTTGGATCCAAGCCATTGGGATGTGTTAAGTAAGGGTTCAGAATGCGTAAAAAGAACAAGTCACCTGCAATTTTAAGCGCTTCATCTGGAAAATATTGGTATGCAGATTGGAATCTGACTTGTAATAGATAAACAAAACCTTCAGAGAAGGTATCAAAAGATTGATAGATTTCTCTCATTACTTCTCTAAGGATAGGTAAAAATGCTGGGTGTGTTGTCGTTAGCTGACCTAAGGAAGATTTCGGAATTTTTGTCATTCTAAGTTTCAGAGCTGTTTTTCGGAGCTGTTCTAACTCAGGAGTAAATTTAATCGAGTAGTGGGTTTGAAAAACAACGATACAAAAATGGTTTCCTCTAAAATGCATCGGGCTTTTTGCTTGTTTTACTTCATGATGAATGAAAGAGATCAATGTTTGAAAAAGGGTTTGATGGTGTAACTCAATTTTAATAAAGCCCTGAATAAATGCCTGCGGGTAAGGAGAAGAAATATAAAACTTCTCTAAAAGATCTATTGTGCGTAGCTGACGAAGGAGTTGTGACACTCCTTGTTCAAAGAGCTCTCCAACTGTTTTTCTTCGGCTTGGCTTCTTGCAAGAGAAATCTGTTCTTCTAATTCATCTTCGGATAGGGGACGTTTGGAAATTTTTTGTAAGGGTTTCCCAATATACAAACGTTCCTTTCCTTTTAGGGGAGAGTTTTCATTTAAAATAGATTGGTATTTAAAAAGAGGGGAAGAGAAGGATGAGGTTGGGCTTTTCCCTAGGCTATCACTTTTCTGAGAAGGTGGAAGAAGAAGGGGGTCTGGGATAACTGAACTAACGCTTTTGAATCGTTTTGTTTTAGAGTTTCCTTGTGAAGGATCACATTGAGGGGATAGATTCGGATTTGAGTGAAAAAAAGACTTATGAGATTCTTTTAGCGGTGCTGCCATAATTTGGTCCAATTTTTTGAAAAAGAATGATTTAAGGGTTGTTTATTTGTCAATAAGTATGGATTTTAGCAGATTGGATCTAGAGGGTGTCGCCCGCGAGTTGCTCATTCCTTATAGGAACTACTTCTTAAGACTCTCTCACGACGACACTATTTAACGAATTAAAAAGGAATCAAAAAGGCTTCCCAATTGGGAGGTGAGTTTGGAGTCCGAGGTCAAAGGGAGTCTTTCTTCGGTGAGCTTTTCATCGATGCATCCTTTCTTGCGAAACTGTTGAATCGTATAATGACGGACTCCCATTTGGTGGAGTTTTTGCGTCATTTTTCGAACATCTCTTATGGAGTGAAGTTTGGGGTGAACAGTTGTTCGACATTCGTAAGGGATTTTTGCTTGAAGGAGCTGCTTTAGGCATTGCCACGCTGAGTCCCCGCTGTTGGGGACTCCCGTGATTTTAGGGTATTTTTCTACTGGAGCTTTGATATCAAATCCTACCCAATCAAGATGGGGAAGGACTTTTTCAAAACGAGAGGGAGATGTCCCGTTTGTATGGAGTCCAATTTTAAACCCTAATTTTTTAACTTCGCAAACTGCATCGATTAGGCAAGATTGAAGGAGGGGTTCTCCTCCGCTAAAAACAACAGCCTCGAGAAGGTTTTGTCGCGACTTTAAAAAGTCTAACACTCTTGTCCACTCAAATGTTTTGCCTTTTTTTGACTGAGAAAAAGGTTGCAGCTCTGGGTTGTGACAATACCGACACCTCCAATGACATCCTTGGCAAAAAATCACCGCCGAAAGGTGCATGGGGTAATCCCCCATGCTAAAAGGGATGAACCCACCGACTTTTAAAAGGCCTTTTCTAAAGGGCTGCTCTTTCTTCTTCAAAGAAAACTCTTTCACGGTGCTCTCCTTTTTTACCGATATTAAAACAAGAAACTGGGCGGTGATATCCCATCACACGTGTCCAAACTTCGCAAGGTTCTCTTTCTTCATCACAAAAGGTAGCTTTTTCTTTTAAAAGAACCGTATCGCATTCGGGGCAAAACTGGTGTTCTCCAGGAAGATATCCATGATTCCGACAGATAGAAAAAGTGGGTGTCACTGTGATGTAGGGAAGGCGGTAATTTTCTAAAGAGGTTTTCACAAGTTTTTTGCATGCTTCAGCGTCAGATATTTTTTCTGACATATAGAGATGTAGAACCGTTCCTCCCGTGTACTTGGATTGGAGTTTCTCTTGAAGTCTGAGCGCCTCAAAAGGGTCATCTGTAAATCCTACAGGGAGTTGAGAGGAATTGGTATAATAGGGAAATTCTTCTGTTCCAGCCTGAAGGATTTCTGGGTATCTTTTTTTATCTTCCTTAGCAAAGCGATACGTTGTTCCTTCGGCAGGTGTTGCTTCCAGGTTATACATGTGGCCTGTTTCTTCCTGAAATTCGGCAATTCTCATTCGAATATGGTCGAGAAATTTGGAAGCAAATTCAAATCCATCGGGAGTTGTAATATCATCTTTATCATCAGTGAAATTTCTAATCATTTCATTGATTCCATTGACACCAATGGTCGAAAAATGATTCCGCAGGGTTCCCAGAAAATGTTTTGTGAAGGGGTAGAGACCTCGATCCATAAATTTTTGAATGGTTTCTCTCTTAATTTCTAAGCTTTCTTTTGCGGTTGTTAAAAGATCATCAAGCCTTTCGTAAAGTCCTTCCTTGTTTCCTTTGAATAAAAAGCCTAGGCGTGCGCAGTTTAAGGTGACAACACCGATGGATCCTGTTTGTTCTGCAGACCCAAACAAACCGTTTCCTCTTTTTAGGAGTTCTCGAAGATCTAATTGCAGCCGGCAGCACATAGAACGGATCATGTTTGGTTGGAGTTCTGAATTAATAAAGTTTTGGAAATAAGGAAGGCCATACTTTGCCGTCATCTCAAAGAGTAATTGTGTATTGGGGCTATCCCATGGGAAATCTGAGGTGATATTATAAGTAGGAATCGGAAAGGTAAAAATCCTCCCCTTAGCATCTCCAGCCATCATCACTTCGATGTATGCCTGATTGATCATATCCATTTCCTTTTGGAGATCACCATAGCGGAATGAGAGGGTTTCTCCCCCGATTATGGGGAACTGCTCTCTTAGGTCTTCAGGACACACCCAGTCAAATGTTAAATTTGTAAAAGGTGTTTGGGTACCCCATCTTGAAGGAACATTCAAATTGAAAATCAATTCCTGCATTTTCTGTTTAACATCTCGGTAGTTTAGGTTTTCTTTTCGCACATAGGGGGCCATATATGTATCAAAAGAACTTAAAGCTTGAGCTCCAGCCCATTCATTTTGAAGTGTGCCAAGAAAATTGACGATTTGACCGATAGCGCTGGAAAAATGTTTAGGGGGTTTAGCTTCTACCTTGCCAACCACTCCATTAAAACCTTCTGAGAGAAGGGTTCTGAGAGACCAGCCTGCGCAGTAGCCTGCCAATAAGTCGAGATCGTGAATGTGGAAATCTCCCTCTCGATGGGCTTTTCCAATTTTTTCGGAATAAATATGAGAAAGCCAATAATTAGCTGTTATTTTTCCCGAGATATTTAAAATCAACCCTCCTAGTGAAAACCCTTGATTTGCATTGGCATGAATGCGCCAATCTTGCCCTTCTAAATATTCATTCATCGATTGAATGGGATCAACGGTGATTTTTGTTTGCTTGTTGCTATCCTTTGCATCTAAGAGAGTTTGGTTCATATCCGTCATTCCTTTTTTATACAATATGTTGTGATTAATAAGTTGATAAATACAACATATTGGGTTTTGGTCTAAAAAATCAACAGATATTTCAATTTGCAAAAATGTGCAAGTGCAATGTTTAAGAAATGTGAGTTCCGAGAAGTGTTTGGTGATTGTAACTATGGATTTTCACGTTTTGAAGGGTTCCGATAAGGGTGTCATCTCCTGGGAATATCACCTTTTTCCAACAACGCGTGCGCCCTTTAAGTTGACCATCTTTATTTCTTCGCTCGACAAGAACTTCGAGATCTTGGCCTAAGAGAGTTTGTCTTTCTTCAGCGGTGATTTCCTCGTGTAATGCAATCAAACGTTGAAGACGATCTTCTTTAACTTCCTCAGGAATATCATCCTTCCATCGCATAGCTGGAGTTCCCTTTCGAGGGCTATAAGTATAGAGAAAGGCAACCGAGTAACGGATTTGTCTAAAGACCTCGAGGGTTTCTTCGAATTCTTCTTCCGTTTCTGTCGGGAAACCTACGATAATATCGGTTCCTAAAGAAACATTCGGGACAATTTCTTTAAGAAGGGCGACTTTTTCAAAGTACTGCTCTTTAGTATAAATGCGGTGCATTTTTTTAAGGATTCGGCTAGAGCCTGCCTGAATCGGAAAATGGACGAATTCACAAAGGGACGGAAGATCTCGAATCGCTTCCATCAATTCCCGAGTGATATCAATAGGATGACTGGTCATGAATCGGATCCGCTCAATCCCATCGACTTTATCGAGTCGATAGAGAAGGTCATGAAAAAGCTCTTGCCATTCGGGCTTGTCTTTTCCGTAACTATTTACATTTTGACCGAGAAGAGTGATTTCTTTGTAACCTTGGTCAGCAAGAAGGCGAGCTTCTTTTTCGATATCTTCAGGGGGGCAGGAGACTTCTTGCCCACGTGTATAGGGAACCACGCAATAGGTGCAAAACTTATCGCATCCTCGGATAATCGAGACATGGGCTTTATACTTATCATCACGTTTAGCAACGAGATAATCGAGATTTTCTTCAAATTGATCATCGGTTTTGAGTTGTTTTTGTCCCGTTTCGATGACATGATCCAAGATCATCCCTAAATCTGTAATATTGTTGGTTCCAATGACGAAGTCAACATTTGGAAGCTTTTTAAAGAGGCTCTCTTTTTTGGCCATGGCCATGCAGCCAGTGACTCCAATGATCTGCTTTTTTTTGCCGCGACCCAATTGCCCGATTTTTCCCATAACTTTGCGTTCGGCTAAGTCACGAATCGAACAGGTATTAAAAAGAAGGACATCACCCTCTTTTTCGTTATAGACTTGCTTGAGTCCCCGTTTTAGGAGTTGGCCAACCATCAGCTCAGAGTCGAGCTCATTCATTTGGCATCCATATGTGCGAACAAAAAACGTCTTCGGCTTTTCCATAGCCGGGAAGTTTAAGCCATTTTGGCAGAAGAATCAAGTGATAAACTCAAAATCAATAAGAACATTTGAGAAATAAGGATATCTATCACTTCTTCTTTGAAAAGAACAAGGAGGGGAGTTGTCACCATCGATAGATGTTGGTATCCCAGGTAAATCACTGCCTCTTTTGCAAAGAGTGTTACGGGGATAATAAGAGCAATTGAAACCGCAACCCAAAAGATCTTTTCAGTAAGATCATCCATTGTTTTAATCGGTTTGACTCCCAACTTAGAGAGAAAGGAAGAGTTTTCTTCTTCAGCTGCCTTTTCTGGAAACATTCCTTTGCTAGCTTCCTGTACGAAAAAGTTGAGAGGGATAGAAGCAGCCATTGAAACTCCCGTGTAGGCGAGGTGTCCCATTTGATCTGGAGCGGTTATCCATCCCATTCCAAATTGTCTTAATGCAAAATTTCCAATTGCCATTGCCATCGTTATATCCCTTTATTTTCTAGACATTCAAGGAGGCATCCAAGGAGATGTCGTCCCACTGCGAGCCCCCCAACCCATGCAGATCCCATGATGACATGGTACTTTGTTGATTGGGTGACCTCTTCTGCATCTTCGAGACCCAACTCTCTTAAAAGGCTCTGGGTCAAAAGTGTTGCAGGAAGGTAAAGCGTTGCTGCAACAGTTGTAGAGTAAACAACTTTTTTTAATTCCGATGAGGATTCGATTTTTTTAGCCCCAGTCCAAACTTTAATCGTATTGATTAATGAGCCTTTTGACTCTTTAGGGGGCTCTTCTATCGAATAAATTTTTGAGTGAGCTAGTTCGGTTACCTGATTCATAGGATTCCAAAAAGCTGTCTGAGTTACATAAAAGAGAGTCGTCTCCAAGCTTGAGCTGGTAGCATAGGCTGTTGCTGCTGTTTTAACGCACTCTTTTGCTGTAGAATTGACTAAAAAAGCCATAAAACCCCTTCTAGACCCTTTAAATTTACGCATATTATATATTTAATTAAATTAAATAAAATAATAAAAAATATTTTAATTATTAATTTTTGATAAATAATGAAATTATTTTTTTATTAAGTGAATACTCCCTCCCGTCTTCTTGATGAGAGGTTTTTGATAGGAGGGGCTTGGCAAAAAAGAAAGAAATCTGTACTCTTTTACCTCAAATGCAAAATGGAAAGGAATACCAGAAATGGCTAAGCGAAAAGATACGACGATTCTTTTGACTAAAGAAGAAGCACAAGAAGCTCGAGGATGGATTACTCTCGACGCCAAAGGAAAAAACCTTGGTCGCTTTGCTTCTGAAGTAGCAAAGATCCTTAGAGGAAAACACAAGACAACTTTTACACCGAATGTTGATGTTGGAGATGGAGTGATCATTATCAATGCTGATCAGATTGTGGTTAGTGGAGATAAAGAAGCCCAGAAAGTGTATCGACACTATACCGGGCATATAGGGGGGCTTCGTGAAACTCCTTATCGCGTTATGAAAGAACGAAAGCCCACTTTTATTATCCGTCATGCCGTACAAGGGATGATGCCTAAAACGAAATTAGGAAAAGCTCAACTTAAAAAACTGCGCATTTTTGTCGGTGATAAACATGAACAACAGGCACAAAAACCCGTAGCGGTAGAGGTATAGAAAGATTATGGCAGTGAAGAAAGAAACAATCGGAGTTGGAAGACGCAAGCGAGCCATTGCTGCGGTAAGACTTAGAAGAGGAAAAGGAAATATTGATGTCAATGGACGGAAAATTGAAGAGTACTTTACTTCTGACATACAAAGAAAAACGATCCTTGCTCCTCTAGAAAAGCTTCAACTTGAAGGAAATTACGATATTATCATCCGCGCCAAAGGGGGCGGAATTGAAGGTCAAATGATTGCCGCAAGACTCGGCATTGCTCGTGCTCTCGTTAAGGAAGACGAAGAGAGACGAGGCGCTCTTAAGGTGGAAGGGTTTCTCACCAGAGATCCCCGTAAGCGTGAGCGTAAGAAATATGGTCTTGCAGGGGCAAGAAAACGCTTCCAATTCTCGAAGCGTTAAAAACAATCACCTCTCTTTTCTTTTTACGAATTCCCAAGAAGGCAACTTTTTGGGAATTTTTTTATGTTTCAAGAGAGAGATCATATAGATAAAACAGTTTAAAATTGGGATGATTTAAACTGTTTTATCTATAGATTAGGTGTATTTACTGGTGAGGTAATCGATATAGGGTTTAGGGGAAAGGGGATGCCCTGTTGCTTTTTCAATGAGAGTAAGAGGGGGGAGTTCTCGACCGTACTGGTGGATTTTTTCCTGGAGAAAGTGTCGGATAAATGAGAGGTCTCCTCCTGAGATCCTTTTTTCAAAATCTGGGTGCTGTTTTTTAAACGTTTCAAAGAGTTGCCCTGCATAGAGATTTCCTAGAGCATATGTTGGGAAATAGCCGATCAATCCACACGACCAATGGACATCTTGAAGGCATCCTTCACGATCTGTTTCTGGAACGATTCCTAGTGATTCTTTGATTTTCTCGTTCCAGATTTTGGGAAGATCCTTGAGGTTTATTGATCCCGTAAGGAACTCTTTTTCGATTTCATAACGAATGATGATGTGAAGAATATAGGTCACTTCATCAGCAAAGACACGAATAAGAGAGGGTTTGACTTGATTGATGACAGAATAGAACTGATCCAATGAAACCTCTTTTAGTTCTTTAGGAAAGGTCTTTTGAAGTTTTGAAAGGAGATGTTCGCAAAAGGGGCGACTTTGTCCGATGAAACATTCCCACCATCTGGACTGGCTTTCATGAATAGCAATCGAACAATAGGTTCCAAGGGAAGTCCCAAAATCTTCAGGAGGAAGACCGAGTTCATAAAGAGCGTGCCCTCCTTCATGCATCACAGCTGAGAGATTCGTAAAAAAAGCTGTTGTTGAAGTAAAAGTTGTTAAGCGGACATCGGTAGGGTGGACTCCTAAACAAAAGGGATGGGCTGAAGTATCTAGACGTGATTTTTCAGGATCAACACCCATTTCTTTAAGAAGCTCCCTAGAAAACTCCATCTGTTTATCAAGTGGGAAAAAAGTTGAGAGGAAGGAGTTATCTTTTTCTTCTGTTTTAGCAAGTTTTTGTGTGAGTTGGGTAAGAAAGGGTTTGAGCTCTCCAAATAATGCATCAAGCTTTTGAGTTGTCATTTCAGGTTCATAAAGGTCGAGCAGGGCATCATAGGGGTGGTCTTTATACCCAAGGAGTTTAGCTTTTTCTTGATTGAGTTTTACAATTTTTTCTAGGTGGGGGAGAAAGGTTTCAAAGGTATTAGCAGCTTTGGCTTTTTGCCATGCGTGAGCTCCTTCAGAATTAGCTTTTGCCAGCTTTTTTACAAAAATACTGGGAAGTTTGGTATCCTTTAAAAGCTCTCTTCTAAATTCTTGCAAGGCACTTTTCTTCCGGTCATCAAGAGAATTGGATGAAATAGTTCCCGTTTTCAGATCGATTAGTTTTTCTAGAGCTTTTTTGAAAGAGTCGCTCGTTTTTTCTTTGTGGGTTAAAGCGGATAGGAGCTCGATCTGGCTTGCTCGAAAAGAAGCGCCATCCATAGGCATTTTTGTTTCTTGATCCCATTCAAGAAGCATTAAAACCGAAGCAAGGGTATAAATCTCTTTTCCATGCTCTTTTAACTTCTCATAATCCTTTAACGCCTTCTCCATTGGCTTTTCTCCTCAGTTTAATCAGTCCTTTTTCTATACTTGTAATGACCCAATTTGCAAAGGGGGTTCCAAAAGCAAGGCTTGTTGCAACAATGGCAATCGAAGCACTTCCTATGAGATTATCTGTCAGCCAATGCGCACCAGCAATAAGGCGAGGGAGACAAAAGAAAATCGCATAAATAATGGCGATAAATCCCATCCGTTTTCCCATCAAATGGAAAATGAGGCATGTAAAAAGAGTTGCTGTTGTTGCATGATCCCCTGGAAAACTCTTTCGAGAGTGATCTTTGACCTTGATCCAATCAATGACTGTTCCTAAACGAAAGGCTTCTTTGTCAACCATTGTTGGGCTTTTGCGAGGCATATGAATAAACTCCGGGAAAAGAAAGCCATTCACTATGCAGATAATGAGAGTAATGAAGAGAAGCGAAAAAATCAGTTCAGCGACTTTTCTCATTTTTAACCCTTCAGCCGCCCACTTAATACTAAAAAAGAAGAAGAGGAACATGAGGATATCATGGATCCAGTCCATGATTCGGTGTCCTGTAAAAGCCCAAAAATTTTGCCAAAAAGAGCTGTGGTGTACCCATGAATTTAAGAAAGTAAAAGTTCTTAAATCAAGGGCATCCCAGTAGGGGCGGATGAGTGGGTTCAACCAAGATATAATGATGATCAGGACAATGAGGGGAGGGATTAAAAGTTTTTTATAGTTCATAAATCCAGCATTTTAATGGGTTCATTATATCGACCTTGTGCACATTTTAATAAATCGAGCTCCGAAAACAGCAAAAAAGGCTATTGGTAGTGTAAAAATTGCCCAAAAAGGGGGGATAACTTGCGTTTCCCCAAGAATAACACATCCATCCATGACAGTAAAGAAGGTGATATATCCAAAAATAGTCACTGAGAAAATAAGAAAAGTCGGTAAAAAGCGGACAGAAGGAACGCAAAAAGGGACAACACCAATTAAAACCAATACGGGAAGCCAAGGCATAAAAAGTTTGAAATAGAGATGAGTGTGAACAGCAGATCTATTTTCATAAAAGAGGGGAGTTTTATTCAATGTCATGGCTACTAAGCCACTGATCGAGCGGTTTTCCATGGGGATGCTTAAATGATCTTGAAGGTCAAAGTTAAGATTTAAATGATTAAAGGTCAGGGAGGGAAATGAAGCGACTTTTTTGATTTCTCCGGACTTAGTTCTCATCATATGATCGACAAAGGTTCCAACAGGAGCGGAGTCTGTCAATTGAAGGGTTTTAATATGGTAAATTTCATCAATAGAAAGGACCCAGAAAAGATCAAAAAACTCTTTTTTCTCAGGATCATAGCTCTGATAGAGAAGACGGGTTCCATCCTCAAGAGGGAGGGCATGAATGGCTTGCTTTTTTACTTTTCGTCCCTTTTTTTTCAGATACTTCTTTTCAAAATGGTCGATGTAGTTAAGTGATTTAGGTGCTAGAATTTCAAAGTTCCCATAACTAAACCCCACACAGATCAGACCGACAAAGAAAAAGGGACGCGTGAGTCGGTGCATAGCGATTCCAGAGGTTTGCAGAGCTAAAAGCTCATTCCGACGATTTAGGGAAGTTAACACTTTGACACTTGCAATCAGTAGGGAAAGAGGAAGGAGCAGATCACACCTTTTTGAAAAAAGCATTCCATAATAAATTGCTAAATCTCCAAGCGCAATACGTTTGTTTTTCATGATTTCTTGCATATGCATTGAATAGTCAACCAAAGCATAGAGAATGAAAAAGCAAAGGAGAAAGAGGAAAAATGTTTTGAGAATTTCATTGAGGAAGTAGCGTTGCCAAATCTTGGTAAAGGTCATTCGACACCCCCCATAATCCGTCTTTGAAACCAGTAGGATGCAAAGAATAAGATAGGAAGAGGCAAGGTGTAAAAGAAAAGAACTTTATAGGGAACAAGCTGGAAAGATTTTGCGGCAATGGAACAAATAAAAGTAAGACTAGAAAGGAGGATAGCGATGTAGATTCCTCGTTTTTTTCGTCCTCTTCCAATTTGCATCCCCAATGAAAAGCCAAGAAGGGTAAAAGCAAAAGTGATGATGGGGAAAAAAATCCTGCGACAAAGTTCAAACTTTGCCCGTTTGATTGTTTTTACTTTTACATTGGGATCAGAAAAGGTTTTGAGAAGGGTTTTCATCGGGAGATATTCCATGCCAATGCGCTGTGTTCTCTTTTGCATCAAAGAAGAAAGCGCTGATGCAGAAGTGGACATTGTCTCTTGATTTTCAATGATTAGATTGTCATAAAATGCTGCATCATCTCCAATATTTGAAATAATCGCTACATTTTTTCCTGTCATTAAGTTGTCTTCAACAGCAAACTTTTTTGCTGTCATGAGACTGAGCCGGTCATTGGACTCATTTTTTACAGCAAAAATGATCTCTTTTGCCTCTTTTCCGAGATGAGTCATCTTCATGTCGACATAAGAATCTTGAAGCTTCAGCATCTTTGATTTTTTCATCAAAAAGAGGGGGTTAATCAGTGTAACATTTTGAATCAAATTATGAGAGTAATAGCGACAGCGGGGAGTCACTTCGGTGACAATTGCAAAGTTTACGACAGATAGAAGAAATGCTGCCATCAATAATGGGGTGGCTAAGGTGCGGACTCCAACTCCTGATGCTCTAAACGCGGTGAGCTCTTGTGTATAGGACAGACGTTGGAATAAGAGAATTGCGGCAATAAGTCCAGAAATAGGAATGGCAATTGGAAGAATATAAGGGATTTGAAAAAGGGTAAAAAGGCAAATCTTTCCAAAATGAGAGTTAAGAGAAGCAAGGCGGGCGATTTCTTGAACACGAGTCACAAGAAGGATTGCAATAAACCCTCCCACACAGAGGAGAAAGACTTGAAAATAGCTTCGAAGAAGATAACGCCAAAGGAGAGGCATTGTTACATTTATCCTGGATTAAAAAAACACCAAAAAATCCCCTTTATTGTATCCTAATTCCTTTTTTCTGGATAGATTGGTGAAATAGATTGATGAAGAGCCGTATTGTTAAAGATTTTCTCACACTACGATTAAAAAAAGGGGCAAAACTTCTTTTAGGTTTTTCTGGGGGGCCCGACTCAATGGCCCTTCTCCATTTTCTTTTAGAAGCGAAAGAAGACTTTGACTTTTCTTTGCACCTTGCTCATATTGATCATGGGTGGAGAAAAGAGAGTGGAGAGGAGGCTAAAGCTTTAGAAAGGGTAGCAAAACATTTGAATCTTCCTTTTCATCTCTGTCGTCTTCAAAAAATGGAAGGAGGAGACCTTGAAAATCGAGCACGAGAAAAGCGCCTCGCATTCTTTTCGGAACTTCAAGAAAAGTATGGATTTCAAGCGCTTCTTTTAGCTCATCATCAAGGAGATCAAGCGGAGACAGTATTTAAGAGGATAGCTGAAGGTTCTGGTATTAAAGGTCTTGGAGGGCTTTATCCTGAAAGAAAACAAGGAAACCTTCTCATTTGGCGCCCTCTTCTTCCCTTATTAAAAGAGGATCTTTATCACTATCTTAAGACAAAACACCTCACTTTTTTTGAAGATTCTACTAATCAAGATCCGACATATCTTCGCTCAAGAATGAGAGAAGAACTTTTCCCTGCGCTTGAAAAAATTTTTGGAAAAAAAATGGAAGGAAATTTTGCGCGGCTGGGAAAAACATACCAAGAGCTTGCTAATTATTTTGAAGAAAAAGGGGAGGCGATTAAAAAATCGATCACTTCTGGCCCCTTTGGATCCTATCTCGATTTGAATCTTGAATTTCATCCTCTTGAGTTGAAATTTTTTTTAAAAGAAATGTCTTCAATCAGTTACGATGCATTAGAGGTCTTGATGAAACTGATTGAAGGGCGTCGTTCTTCTCGTCTTATCCATGCTAAACCTTATACCTTTCAACTCAGCCAATCCCACCTTTTTATTTATAAAGAACCCTTTCCCGATTATTTTCGAAAACCTGAGATTTGGAAGAGTGAAAAAAATGGGAATTGGAAAACTTTTTGGAACGGAAAGATTCAAGTTCCAAAAGGAGACTATGAAATCAAAAGACTTTCTGAACTGGAACCGTTGATTCGGAGAAAGATAAAAAAATGGTATGGCTCGAGTCGTGTTCCTTCATTTTTTTATGATAAAGCGCCTATTTTTATGAGAAATCAAGAAATTATTGGTGAGTGCTTAACTGGAAGGTCTTTATTGTTAGAGGGTTATGACGGACTATTCAGAAATTAAACAATCCTATAAAATAAGTTGATTGCTAGGGCTTTAAGCCCGAATAATTTGTTTACCTCATGAACTTTTTGGGTTGCTAAGGAATTTCCATGTCAGTAATAGAAAAAATTAAAGGGCCGAAGAATGATTTTCGGTCTCTAAAAAATAGATTTAAGAAGCGGATGGATCAGCCTGATAAACCTCAAGAACCCAGGAAACGTTTTCCTGGTGGATTCTTACTCTTTCTTTTGGCCGCCATCTTAATCATTTTGACAGTCCAAAATCTGTCGAGTGAGAAAGGGGGAAAGGTATCGTTTAGCCACCAAGTGGAACACTTGGTCAACCTCGACTTGATTCAAAAAGATGAGAGTCGAAAGATTGCGCAAAACGATAATCTTGTGACTTTTACAGGGAAATTTAAAGAACGACTTACTGATGAATCTAAAGCACGTTATCGATTCCTTGAACTCTTAAATGACAACCATACCTTATCTGAAGGAAAGGAAGAAATTGCTAATAGCCTTGGAGTATTGCAAGAAAATGTTCGTGGGGCTGCTGAGATGTTCCTTGTTTTAAGTGGAACATCGATTCCCAAAGGGGGCTTTAGTGTTATCAGTCCTTATTATGATACAGGGCTGCGACAAAATAGTGTGGTGATCCACTCTCTTCCTCAAAAGAGAATTCTTAATTTAACCGATCTACAGGATGAATACCGTTCTGTTTCGCAAAATCCTTCAGCACTTTCCGTTCAAACGTTCGGAGAACATGTTGAAAAACTCATCCAAAGTTACCGTTCTCCTGCGTTAGGAATCGGAAATGAAGCGATGAAACAAGACCTTAGGGCTGCAGAAGGAAAAGTTACTGAAACTTTGAAATCGAACCAAACACCTCAAGAAGCTTTAGCAAGCTATCAATCAGGATTGATTACCCTCAATCAAGTCACTCTTGAACTTCTTAAGACAGACAATCATACGATTCTTGGAGGGCTGCGAAGTGTTCGCAACTACTTAGTGAATCTTAATCAGTACCAGCAGACGGCAGCTGCTCTTGAGGAGAATGAAGCGCAACTTGCTAAAGCGCGTCAAGGTGTTGCTAATGTCACTTGGTTCTTTAATAACAAAGAGCTTTCAACAAAGGCACTTGAGAAACAAAGTCCAGAAGAATTTAGTCTGTGGTTTGCTCAAAGTAAAAAGGAATGGGAAGCTTTTGCTACAAATAAGGGAACTCTCTATAAGGCTCCTGATCAACCACGTAATCTTGTATTAGAAAAGACCTTTAAGAGCCAAGAGCCCTCCCCTAATTATTTAAGTTATATTTTCCTAACGATTTTCCCCATTCTCATTGTCTTCCTCATTCTTTACTTCATTTTCTCTAGACAAATGAAAGGAATGGGATCTGGAGCAATGAGCTTTGGAAAGTCTCCTGCCAAGATGCTGAATAAGAGCATGCATAAAGTGACTTTTAAAGATGTTGCGGGTGTTGCAGAAGCAAAAGAAGAGCTTCAGGAAGTGGTCGACTTTTTGAAAGATCCTTCCAAATTTACAGCTTTAGGAGCAAGAATTCCTAAAGGAGTTCTTTTGATTGGACCTCCAGGAACAGGAAAAACCTTGATTGCAAAAGCAGTTGCTGGGGAAGCAGACCGTCCTTTCTTCTCCATTTCAGGTTCAGATTTTGTCGAAATGTTTGTTGGAGTAGGAGCGAGTCGTATTCGTGACCTTTTTGGACAAGCGAAGAAAAATGCTCCTTGTATCGTCTTTATTGATGAGATTGATGCGGTCGGTCGTCATCGTGGTGCCGGCATTGGTGGAGGGCATGATGAACGGGAACAAACGTTAAACCAACTCCTCGTTGAGATGGATGGGTTTGATACCAATGAAGGAGTCATCTTAATGGCTGCTACTAACCGTCCCGATGTTTTGGATAAGGCTCTTTTAAGACCTGGTCGTTTTGATCGAAATGTTGTTCTCGATCTTCCCGATATTAAAGGACGTTTTGAGATTCTAAAAGTGCATGCCAGAAAAATTAAGCTCGATCCGAGTGTCGATCTCATGGATGTTGCAAGAGCAACTCCAGGATCATCAGGTGCAGACCTTATGAATATCCTCAATGAATCTGCCCTTCTTGCTGCACGTAAAGGGCGCAGTGCAGTGACACAGTCTGATACCCTTGAGGCTTGTGACAAAGTAAAATATGGAAAAGAACGACGCAGTCTTGAACTCGATGAAAAAGAAAAAGAACATACTGCTTATCATGAGTCTGGACATGCAATTGTAGGTCTCGCCGTTGAAAGAGGAGATCCTGTAGAAAAAGTGACCATTATCCCAAGAGGACTTTCGTTAGGAGCGACTCACTTTGTTCCTGAAAAAAATAAAACGAGTTACTGGCGTAAAGAGCTCATTGATCGTCTGGCCGTACTTATGGGAGGTCGTGTTGCAGAAGATCTCTTTGTTCATGATATCTCCAGTGGCGCGCAGATGGATATCTCTCAAGCAACAAAACTTGCGCGTAGCATGGTTTGTCAATGGGGGATGAACTCCTCTCTAGGTCCCGTCGCTTACGACGAGCGAACTGAAGAGTATTCTTATATGCATGGATCGAGTTCAAAGAACTATTCCGAAGAAACGGCAAAGCAGATCGATTCAGAGGTTCGTAAACTTCTCGAAGAAGCTAATAGCTATGCAAACAAAATTCTGACCGAAAATAAAGAGAAAGTTGAACTCATGACACAAATGCTCATGGAGTTTGAAACCCTTGATAAGGAAGATGTTCATGCAATCATGGACGGAACTTGGGATGCTGATAAGAAGCGTGAAAAACTGAAAGCAATCAGTGAAGCGCATCGAAAGGTTCCCCCTCCGCCACCCTCTCAGAAAAAGCCTGAAGAGAATTCAAAAGGGACCGATATCGGCCCTGCACCTCAAGGTGTATAAGATCAAAAAAAAGCCCCAGAGTTTCTGGGGCTTTTTTTTTAGGAATGAAGAGCGTTATAAAAATCAACCATTGTGTCGGAGATCACCGAGTTGGTCTGATCCGGCTGATAGCTATCAATCCCTTCATCAGGCCACCAAAAGGGGTTTCCTAGCGGAGTGGTATAGCCATCTGCTTGGAGGTTTGCGCCTAGTTGTTGATAAACTTGTGCAGCTGCAGCGCCTCGATTCTTTGTCGTAATGTGATAATGCTCTCCTGCAGACGCATCAGGGTTTTCATAAGGAACATGATCCTCAAACCCAATATGGATCATAGAGACATTTTCTTTTCCGATGATCTCTAACCATTGCTCAATTCCCCACGTTTTATCATTGGCATTGATATAATACTGCGTTTGAGAATAAAGCATGAGGTTCAGTCCATTGAAAAGGTCTTTAAAGATCTGGTTTTCAGCGTCGTCATAAAAGAGAGCTTTTAAGGTACCCGTTCCCCAAGATGTTGCTCCTTCAATGGTAAGGATGACACTGCGGCTTTTTGCTGAGAGTTCTTTTTGAAGCTCCGCAAAAAACTCCCGTTGTTCAGTCCTTGTATTTTCCTTTGCAAAAGCCTCTGCTCCGGTATCTTCAAGGTCGAAATCAACCGAGTCGAAACCATAATGATCCATAAATTGAGCAAGTTTTTGCGCTTGTCCTGTAGCGGTTTCTCCAGGTCCACAGATTTTTAATCCTGAAGCATCCTCGCCACCAAAAGCGATATCGACGCGGATTCCTGCTTGATGGGCTGTATCGACAAAAAGCTTAAGCATATCGACATATTTCCCATCGGGTCCTAAAAACTTTTCATTATGGAGGACCATAACAAAAGGGTCTTTAGAGGTGCTGTAATCTCCACTGAGAAGAACATCGATCGATGCAATTTGTGCAAAGCTAAGGTTAATTTGATTCATCCCACCTTCTTTCATTCGATCAAAAACACTATTTAAATACTTTTGATAGGCATCAACATTAAGCGTTGCTTGCCATTGATGCTTTTCAGGGTATTCAATAAACTTTTCTCCATCGAAAGAAGCTGACCAGATAAATCCATCAATCTTTGTGTAATCATAATAGACTTGTTCTGTAAGGTCAGCGGTGTAAGCTAATGATGTTGCAGCAACCAAGAGGGTTACAATATGTTTGAATAGTTTCATCTATTTCTCCCTTGTTGTTTAAGAATTCTAGGAAGAAAAAAGAGTATCATTTTAAATTTTAACTTATCAAATGAAAAAGGCCCCAGAACTTTTGGGGCCTTTTTTTTAAGTGATTACTCTGAAAAAGACTTCAGTTCCTGATGGGTTTCTAGTGCAGAGGGAAGGTTGTGTCTCATTTCGCATTCAATGATCTTTCTAAACGCTTCTTCTCGCTCTTCTCCCTGAAGTTTTCTTGCCAATTGCTTTGCTTTCATTAACACAGGTTCAGCGTCTTTAATTCCAACGACCGATATAGAGCATTCGAAAATTCCTAGCACGATTTCTAGATTTGGACGCCTAATCGTTTCAGCGTGCTTTAAGATTTCCTCGAAAGCGTTTTCTCTTTCTTCGAATTCATAGATGAAAGGGTTGTTTTTGAAAGCAGCAATCAGTCCTTTCAAATGATAAGACCGATCTTGAATTCCCGAAAGAAGAAGGGTTAGTTTTTCTTTAGATGGACAGGTACTTTCAATAAGTGAGAGAAGAAGTTCATCGATAAGCTCTCCCTCTGATGGGTCCTCTTTTCTGTAATTTTCAGCTAGTGTGAGGAGAGCCTTTAAGTCTTGATCTAAATAAGAACTTAAACTTTGGTAGGAAAGTTCTATTTCAATCAGATCTTTCATGAGTTGTAGAGGGTTTGATCCACCCAACATCTCCTTTAGGTCTCCAGTTGCCACGCTTAGTGTTAGTTGACGAAGTGTTGCTGCTGTATCAAAAGCATCAGGGCTGCTTGATTCGAGTTGGGCTTTGAGCAAGTATTGTATTTGAACAATTGTATAGTAGAGCTGGTTACTGTCGTTAGTCCTGTTAAATGATGCTATACTTGCTTCAACATTTTCTTGCATGGCCTGGATGTCTAAGTCTGCTTTGGGGCTTCTAAAACAAGAATGTTTCTGAAACTTTTCATAAAGAAATTCATTGCTAGCGGACCTATTTTGGATCATTGCTTGACGCGTAGCATCTTCTTGCATCAGAAGCTCGATGCCAGCCCCAGTTGATTGATTTCTTGGAGCTACTATGGTCTGCTGAGAGTTTATATCTGAGTGTGTTTCTTCTTCGTATGAAATAGGGCCTTGTTCTGCTGCTAATGCAAAATCGAATGATGTTGGTAACATAAATTCTCCCTCTTTAAATAATTTATATACATCATTTTGTTTTCAATATCTATTGAAATATTAAGGATTATAAATAAATAATAAATAAATAGGGATAATAGAGTTTAATTTAAAAAAGCCCCCAATTGGGGGCCTTTTGAGCTATTTACTAGCAGGGGCTTCGAGTGTTGCCTTCCGACTGAGGCGGATTTTTCCATTTTTATCGATATCAAGAACTTTGACCTCGATTGCATCTCCTTCCTTATAATGGTCGTAGATGTTTTCAATCCGCTCATGAGCGATCTCTGAGATATGACAGAGTCCTTGAACGTTAAGGAATGCAACAAAGAGACCAAAGTCTTTAATCGTCACAACCTTTCCTTTATAGACCTTTCCAATCTCAGCTTCTGCTGTTAAATTGTGAATAATCTCGCGAGCACGCTCCATCCCTTCGGCAGAAGTTGAAGCAATGCTGACATAACCATCATCGTCGATATTAATATCAACACCCGTTTCTTCAACGATTGCGCGGATCTGCTTTCCACCGGGACCAATCACGGTTCCAATTTGACTTGGCTTGATCTTGATTGTCTCAATACGAGGAGCATATTGAGAAAGCTTCTCGTAGGATTTTGGACACGCTTCAAGCATCTTTTTCAAGATATGGATCCGTCCCTCTTTGGCTTGTGCAAGGGCCACTTTCATGATTTGTGGGTTAATTCCTTCCACTTTGATATCAAGTTGGAAAGCAGAGATCCCTTTTTCGTCTCCAGCGATTTTAAAGTCCATATCGCCTAAAGCATCTTCCATTCCAAGAATGTCAGAGAGAATGGCGTAGTTTTCCTTTTCAAGAATGAGTCCCATAGCAATTCCAGCAATCGGACGCTTAATGGGAACTCCTGCACCCATCATGGCTAAACAACAACCACAAACCGATGCCATCGATGAAGAGCCGTTAGATTCAGTGATATTCGATTCTAGGCGAATGGTGTAAGGAAAATCATCTTTTTTAGGAATGGTTGCTTCTAAAGAGCGTTCAGCAAGTTTCCCATGACCCACTTCGCGACGTCCTGGAGGCCCCATTCTTCCAACTTCACCAACTGAATAAGGAGGGAAGCTATACTGAAGGTAGAAGTTTTTTAGTCCATCCGCTTCATCAAGGGTTTCAAATCGTTGTCCCATTGATTCACCACCAAGAGTACAAACGGCAATCGATTGTGTTTCTCCTCGTGTAAAGAGAACGCTTCCATGTGTTCTTGGAAGAGGATCCATTTCCACCCAAATTTGGCGGACATCAGCTGTTCCCCGTCCATCACACCGTTTTTTCTCTTTGAGAATCATCTGGCGCATGTGATGTGCTGTCACTTTTTTCATCGCCATGTAAACTTCGAATTCTTTGTACTTAGGATTTTCTTCAGGGAGAAGAGCTTCTTTTGCTTTTTCTCGAATCGCATGAACAGCTTCTTCTCGAGCCTTTTTTTCAACAATGCGAATCGCCTCTTGAAGAGGGGCTTTCATGATATTGTCGACCTCTTCCATCAATCCTTCAGGGAGGAAGCGAAGGTCTTCACGATTTTTTTCTTTTCCGACAAGTTTTTGAAAGTCTGAAAGAGTATGACAGATAGATTTAATCGCTTCATGTCCAGTTGCAATGGCTTCCATTACTTCATCTTCAGATAAGAAGTCGCAATATCCTTCAATCATAAGGATCGCATCTTCAGTTCCAGCGAGGACTAAGTCGAGGACAGAAGATTTCATTTCTTCAACCGTTGGGTTAACGACGAAGTTGCCTTCAATCATTCCCACTCGAACAGCTCCAATAGGTTTAATAAAAGGAATTTCTGAGATGACTAGTGCTGCAGAAGCGGCGCAAATGGCTAAAGGTTCTGTCTGATGAATCCCATCATAAGAAAGGACTGTTGTAATGACTTGTGTGTCGTTATAGTAACCATCTTCAAACATTGGTCGAATAGGGCGATCAATGAGACGGCAGGTTAGGATTTCCTTTTCTGTTGGACGTCCTTCACGCTTAATAAACCCTCCGAGGGTTTTCCCAGCAGATGAAAATTTTTCTTGATAATCGACTCTTAAAGGGAGAAAATCCACCTCATCAAGAGCAGGGCCCATACAAGCTGTTGCAAGAAGCATTGTATCGCCACTCCGAACCATGACAGCTCCTCCCGCTTGACGGGCGACTTTGCCTGATTCAAAGGTGATTTCTCTTCCGCCGATTGAGACGGTCGCAGATTTTGATTCAAGTGTGTTTTGTTTGAGTTCCATGTAACTCCTATAGTCTTAAGGTTAACACCCCTGAATGCGATCTATGAACATCCTCATAAAAATGTCCGTAGGTCGGATTCAGAGGCAAAAAAAGAGAGTCTATCAGGGAGAAAGAATAGATGCAAGAAGGGAAAATTTGAATAAAAAAAAGCCAGGAGACCTGCTCCTGGCATTTAAAGAAATAACTTTACTTACGGAGTTTCAGACGTGTAATCAACGTTTGATAACGTTTCGTATCCGTAGAATTTAAGTAATCTAGAAGCTTTCTTCGTTGACCGACAAGCTTTAAAAGAGCGAGCCTAGAGGCATGATCCTTTGGCGCAAGCTTTAAGTGGTCAGTGAGTTCGGTGATTCTCTCGGTGAGAATGGCGATTTGGACATCAGCTGAACCTGTATCTTTCTCGTGCAGCTGAAACTTCTTAGTGATTTCTTCTTTAGTTCCTTTATCTAAAGACATTTATTTATACTCCTTTAGACAGTATTGTTTAGACATTGATTTAGGACTATATTCTTCATATGACAGCCTTGATTGTATCAAGCTCTGAGATATAATTCAAGGGACAGAACGCTCAAATAATCATTTGTCTTCTTTAACAATTTTCATCTCGTTATGATAGTATTGTATGAGTAAAAAAAATTTTTCAAAATTTGATCATGAAATGATGGAAGAAGCTTTGCTTGAAGCAAAGAAATCTTTTGAAAAAAAGGAGGTTCCTGTTGGGGCTGTTTTGGTTCATGATCAAAAAATTATTGCTAGATCTCATAATCAAATGGAAGAGCTTAAGGATCCCTCAGCTCATGCAGAAGTATTAGCAATCCGTGCGGGAGCAGAAGTTCTGGGGGATTGGCGTCTTCTTCAAACCACCCTCTATACAACCCTTGAGCCTTGCCTAATGTGTGCGGGAGCCCTCCTTTTAGCAAGGGTCGGGCGCGTTGTTTGGGGCGCTCCAGATCTGCGACATGGAGCAAATGGGAGCTATGTCAATATCTTCGAAACTGAGCACCCAACCCATAGTCTTCAAATTGAAGGGGGGCTCTTGAAAGAAGAGTCAGCAACGCTTATGAGAGAATTTTTTAGGCATCGAAGACAATCTTCCAAACTCTAAAAAGAATTTGATTAAAACTGGGAAAGAGTTTTAGAATTATTTTTGGTATAAAAAAAGGGCCTTTCGAAAAAGGCCCAGTGCCAGCTAAGAGTTGGAACCTCTTAATCTGGCGTGAACCCAAGGAGAAAAATTGTTCACACTCACTCCCTGGATTCGAAAAAAATCTTTTTTTCGTTTCCCCACTTTATTCACATTCTTTGCCCAAAGAAAGCCGTCTGCTTTTCTTAATTTATGCAGCCATGATGTCAAAGGCATGGTTTGCTGGCAAGGCTTGTTTGAAGTTCTAAGGGAGTCATGAAAGTACCTCTTCACTCTTTTCCTATTCTGAGGAGGTACTTTCTTTTTTCTACTTGGCTCCCTAAAAACCGACAAAAGCCAAAATGCTATGAGAAAGATAACACATCGGAAAAAAAACTCTCAACGATTCACAAATTTTTTTATGGGTGGTCTCCTTTTTCCTGTGCCGCGCCTCTTTTGGATGGGGATTGAGCGAGGTTTTCTTCCTCCCCCGATTCTTTGCAATCTATTCTTGCAAAAAGCACTTATTGCAGCAGTCAATCTCCATGAAGAGCCTTTTTATTTGATCGATGCTCTAGGAGAAAAAAATCTTTCTCCATTGGATTTCACTCAAGAAAGAGCCTTAATGAAAGTTAGGCCTCATCAAGCGAAGTACTACTTAAAACAGGCTCTTTTTGAGTTACGAATCGTAAAGCTTCCTTCTTTGTCGCTAATCTTTCCTAAAAAAAGCTGTCAAATGGTGCCCCTTATTAAGGCTCTTAAAAAAATCTGGGAAAAAGAACTGGGAATTCACTGCCAACTTGTTTCTTTTCCACCCAAAAGGGGAGACCAAACGCTGCACCTTGCCTTTGCAGAGTGGAAGGATTCTAATGTAGATCCTCTCTTTCGGCTAGAGGCCTTTAAAAGAGCAGCAGATCAACTCAAATCTCAGAGCACTTGCTGGGAGCATTCAGGTTATCAGAGCCTTTTTGATAAGGCTAAAATAGAAACCGATCCAATAGAACAAAAAAATAGGATCAATTTTCTAGAAGAGATAGTGATCCAAGATCTTTCGATCTTTCCTCTTTTTTATAAAAAGTTAGAGATATGAACCTATCTTTAATTCAGGATAGGTTCATATATGTGATTGAAAAATTTTCAAAAATGGGAACAAAATAGGGTTTATAGCTAAAGCAGTTTAAAAATCAGAGGATTTAAACTGCTTTAGCTATAGTTCAAAACACTCCCATAAAGGAAAAGAGATGAAAAAGTCATTGGAAGACCTCTTTGATGAACTGATTAATCAACAAGAAGAAAAACTTCTGAAATATGCAAGTGATATCGTCCCAAATGTTACCTCGGATGATATTCTTCAACCGAACGATTATCCTGAGCTCGAGAATCATCCTTTTTTCAGATATGAAGAAGGTCTTCTAAAGGGTATCCATGCAGCAAAAATGGCTGTGATGGCTTGGGAAAAAGAACCCCATTAGAGTATGGGATCTTCGCCATGTATCCAGCTTAGTGCTCTTTCAACATCACTCGTTTGATGATATCTCATAAAAGCATGGACCTCGGCAACTGTTCCAATACTTGTGCGTAAAGATTTTGCGCTATCAAGGATTCTTTCAAGAACTCTTTCCTCTAGAGGATCATGATCCCTACGATGTTTTTCACTGTGTGCCATCAGAGCAGCAAGTTGTTTATCTCTTGGAAGAGGGGGAAGGTCAAGTCTTTTAAATCGATCTGCAAAAGCGCGATCAGCTGTAAAATACTGATCGTATTCTTCAGGGGTTGTTGCTCCAATGACCCGCAGGTGAGGACTTGTAATGTATTCTTTCATCATCTGTGCGACATCCATTGATGTTCCCCCTTTAGTTTTACCTGTTCCTATCGCTAAATGAATTTCATCGATGAAAACAATCGCTTTTCCGACACGACTGCAATAATCTAAAATTCTCTTCAATTTCCCTTGCCATTGACCAATGTAGGTAGAATCAGCAATGATTGCAGAAATCGCAAAGTTAAAGACACGATATCCTTGAAATTGAGGAATAGCTCCTTTTTGAATTTGAGAGGCGATATAACGGACTAACTGTGTTTTTCCACATCCCGCCTCTCCAACTAAGCAGACATTATTTTTTCCATCTTCACTGTAAAGGGTAATGAGAATCTCTTCCATTTCATGTGCTCTTTCTAAGCAAATCACTTCCTGAGAAGAATTTGTTAGCTCGATTAAATGATCAGGAAGAGAGACTTTGGATTGTTTGGCAACTTCGCTTTTAATCACTGCCAAAGCCTCTTCTTCAGCATACTCTCTTTGTGTCATAATAGAAACAACGCGCTCAAGGACGTCGAGTTGCTCGCTGATGGGACAGGGTCCAGTGATTCGAAGAATCTTATCTCTTAAATCTTCGCTAAGTTCTAAGTCGGGATGCTTTGCAAGCTGCTTGGCAAATAGATCGGTTTGAATCTCTTCCGGTAGAGAAGGTATTGTGTGAGAAACAAAAGTCCTCTCAATGCTGGGGGCTTGAGACTTAATAGCAGAGAATTGTTCTGAAGTGAGAGAAACAATAAGCTTTAAGGGAATATTTAGGATGATTTTTAAACTACTAATATGGGCAAATTCCGTCCCTTTAATATAGAGGATTGTTCCAGGTTTGAAATGTGCAAAGATTTCATTTTGAGGATCTCCATCAGGTCCAAAAAGAGCAGGATAATAGACCGTTAAGAGCTGATGGTTTTCTAATGGAGGTTTTGCTGTTTTTAAAAGATAGCCAACAGTTTCGAGAAGTAATCCTTTTTCTTCTTCTTCATTACCAATGAGAAAAACTTGATGTTTTCTTGGGTTTCCGAGGGTTTCAAGGATTGAGAAAGCTTGGGCTTTGTGAAAATCAAAAAAGTGAGGAGCCTCTTCAGGAGAGATATATGCGATTCCATTTGGAATAGGAGGAGGAAGTTTGGGTCTTTTGTCTATATCATAGACCTGTATATCCCTTTGGATCTTAACGAAAGAAGATGTAAGACCAATGACTTGAATTCCGGCAATCACCTCACGTGAGCGAATGAAATTCTTTAAAAAAGAGTAATCATTTCCTGTTGTCAAACTCGTTGCCAATTCCATTTCAGGAATGATCAGGATGACGGGTCCTTGCGCTTTTAAATAATCGAAGATTTCATAAGCACGCTGCACCCAGAAAGAGCCACAACCTATGAGTCTTCCTAAAGATAAGGTAAAAATTTTATAGGGACGCTCCCCATTTTTATTCTTGGGATTAAATCGATGGATATAATTAAGAGCCTTTTCATACGTTATTTTATCATTAAGAACTAGAGCAAAGGGTTTGGGGGAACGAAATGTATGTGTTTGTTCAACCTCTTTAGGAGGGACCTCTGAAATCATTTGAAAGATGGGGTGGGTTTTAGTAGCCATTGAGGCGCACAATGGAACATAAGGAATAAGGGCTTTTGCGGAATCCCAAGTTCTCGTTTGATAAACCTGTAGGACCGCTTTGATAAAAAGGGTTGTAATAAGGATTTGGTGACAAGTGTGGATGATTTGTCTGTCTTTAGAGTGTATTGGTAAAGCATCTTGAGGAGCAAGTTCATTAATAGCTAAACCTGTGGCAAGAGAAACCTTTAGGACATTTCCCCAAGACTTTTCTCCACGAGTGACAATAGAAAATGGAATAAAAGAGGAAGTAAAAGGAGAAATTTTGCTAAGAACCTGCACTGGAGTTGAGAAAAGTACAGAAGTAGGAATGATGCTTCCAATATTCATTTTTAAACCTTTTTTAAGAAGGGGGACATAAATTATAAGATCAAAGTGCTAAAAATTCAAGGGAAAATTTGATCACATCCAATAAGGATTTGGACACCCTCTAACTTAAGCTGCTTTTTTTGCGGGAGATGCGCCACATACGGAATCGCTCACGAATTGTTAATGAACTTTTCCCTTTTTTTGAGATTTTATCGAGGCAAGCATCCATAAAATCATCGTCTTGAATAATCGCCTTTCCTGTTTTGAAGTCATAGACCTTTGAGGGTTGAACTTCGATATCGACAACCTTTCGAAAACGGTGGAACCATTTTCTTTTCAAAAAGATCATCTTCTTCTCTAAAGGATGAAGGCGACGAAAGGGACTTAAGCTATCCCAGACGAGAACAGAGTAGAGGTAGCCATAAAGCATTGCACCCCCTGTGACAAAGAAGGAGAGAAAGTTTCCATTAGAAAAATCGAGGAATAGATTCACGCCGATGAGTCCAAAAACAAGCCATTTGGCTCGAACCGGAATTAAGAGAAAAAGCATAATCATTGCTTCAGGAAAAAGAAATGCCCATCCGATGAGGAGAATATAAATCGATGTCGTTGCTCCAGCAAAGGGAAGGGGAGAGCCAAAAAAGAGGAGGGAAAGGTAAGCGATGATCCCTACAAACAGGGCGCCTCCAAAATAGAGGCCAATAAAGTGTTTTTCTCCTCTTGCTTGTACAATAGCTGATCCAATCGCCCATAAAAGGTAGATATCGAAAAAGACGTGGAGAATAAGGGCCATTGAAATTCCACCCGATGAAATCGGTTGGAGGAAGAGATAAGAGAGAAATTGCCAAATAAAAAATTTATGAACCCCCCAAGTTGTTAAACTAAAAAGGTACTGCGGGCTTGGGATATGGAAGACCTGTGTAAAAAGAGCATTTGAAATAAGTGAAAAAAAGCTCACAACCAGCGTTGCAAAGATCGTCCATTTAACAATCTTAGGTGTGGAGGTAGGTCCGAGTCTGAAAGCTTGGGATTGGTACATCATGGCATCACTATACCAGATCTCCGAATAAAATTTTTCTAAAAACTGGCTCAGACAGGGAAAAAATTCATTAATAGTTGTTTTTTATCCTCAAAAAGGGTTTAATTTCCACCAAACCACTGTATATGTTCATAGGGGGTTAAATCTTGTGAACGTATGCAAAGCAATAGTGACTATCAAAGGATTATTCGATGAAGAAAGAAGGACACCCTCCTTATCAAGATATTTTATTTGTGGATACGGCAACTGGAACGAAATTTGTTTGTGGAAGCACTCTGCAACCAGAAGAAAGGGAAACTTTTGAAGGAAAAGAGTACCCTGTTTACAAAGTGCCTATCTCTTCAGCCTCACACCCTTTCTTTACTGGAAGTCAGCAATTTGTTGACTCTGAAGGACGTGTCGATAAGTTCAAGAAACGTTATGCTCAAAAAGCAGCTCAAGCGAAAGAGCAGAAAGAAAAGCAAGAGCAAAAAAAGCCTGCAAAAAAAGCTGCTGCTAAAAAAACAGCTAAGAAAAAGAGTGCTCCAAAGGAGTAGTTCTTGAAAGCTAAAATTGAGGGGCTCCTCTCCCGCCTTGAAGAGGTCGAAACGGCTTTGGGTAATCCTGGAGTCCATTCTGATAAGAAGAAGTATAAGGAGCTCTCTCAAGAACATTCCTATCTCTCAGAACTTCGAGAGACCTATCAACGATTTCAAAAAGCAGAAAGAGAGCTCGAAGATAATAAAGCGCTTCTTAAAGAAGAGAGTGATCCTGAGTTTACCTCTGTTATCAAAGAAGATATCGAAAAGCTAGAAACTCAAGTTTCCATCCTTCATGCCAAGCTTGAAACCCTTCTCGTTCCCCCAGATCCCAACGATCATGCGAATGTCATTATGGAAATCCGCGCAGGAACAGGTGGGGATGAAGCCGCCATCTTTGTCGGTGATTGTGTGCGGATGTATCGTCTTTATTGTGATCACATGGGCTGGAAAATGGAAACCCTTGCCCTGACGGATTCTGAAGCAGGGGGATACAAAGAATACATTTTTTCTGTGACAGGTAAAAATGTCCACCGCTACCTTCAGTATGAAGCGGGGACCCATCGCGTGCAGCGGGTTCCTGAAACCGAAACACAAGGGCGCGTACATACCTCTGCAATTACTGTAGCTGTTTTAATGGAGCCTAGAGAAGAAGAAAAAATCGAGATCGATGAAAAAGATCTAAAAATCGATACCTATCGCGCCTCAGGTGCAGGGGGACAACATGTCAATACAACTGACTCAGCTGTTCGGATTACCCATATGCCAACAGGGGTTGTCGTCTACTGCCAAGAAGAGCGTTCGCAACATAAAAACAAAGAAAAAGCACTCCGCGTCCTTGTTGCAAAACTCGCCGAAGAAAAAAGGCGCAAGGAAGCAGAAGAAAGAGCTTCCATTCGTTCTTCACAAGTCGGTTCAGGAGATCGTAGCGAACGGATCCGCACCTACAATTATTCTCAAAACCGGGTAACCGATCATCGGATCAATCTTACCCTCTATAAACTTGACCAAATTATGGACGGAGATCTCCGAGAGATTTCCGAAGCTCTTATCAGCCACTTTCACCAAGAAAAACTCAAGTCTGTCAGCTAATCTTTCCTTTCGAAAAATACTCTATGAAATGCAAATAGAAAGAAAAAACCCTCACCAACAGAAGATGAGGGTTTTTGTATTTGGAGTTACTCATCAATAAAGATGAGTCGGTTGGTTATTACTTCCGACGAAACCCTGTGCCTCTTGTGCTAGCAGCTTCAGCGTAACTCTTAGATACTCTCTCTACGATGTTTTGACCCCAAGACCAAGGTTTTCCTGGATCTCCATTTTTAGCTAAAGGGAGTTGAGTTGCTTTTGTCCATATAGCTGGAAGAAGGACTGCAATGGCAACTGTTTGCCAGTCGGTATTTAGAGAAGGCTTAAACCATGGAGCAATTTTTTTAAGTGCAAAGGCTGCGACGACTCCAGCGAGAACGAGCTGAATATCTCGTCTTCCATCTTGATAAGTATATTGAGGTCCGATATGGTGGAAAACACCGCTCGCAACGTCCCGAATACCTTTTGTAGCAGTAAACCATGGGATCAACATTTCAGATAATCCAGAAAGTGGTTTAACGATTACGATGTGAATAAACCGAATGTTGCTGTCATAGACCTCTTTTCGTTGGCCTACACCGTGTGCCATAGGAAATTCACTAAGGACTGGTGCTCTGGTAAATAAAGTGTGCTGTGAGGATGGGGGCAAACTGCTTGGAGAACGTTCGCGCTCACGGTCTAGATGAGAAAAATCCTCTTCTTCTTCATCAAAGACCGTCATATGATGAGGATTCTTGGTATGTCCAGCAAGTTTTAGAATTGCGTGCATGCAATTGACTCCAAGGGATCCAAGAACTCCAATCGCTACAAAGTGAGCCGCATTTGTTCTAGGCGATAATTTAAAAATCGCGATATTTAGTAGAGCTCCCATGAGAACTGTCCCAGCAAAAGGATAGGGTCTGCTTCCATCTGCTCCATAGAAATCAGGTGGAGAAAAATCCTCAAAGTGTTCTCTTCTAGGGAGTGAAGATGCTCCGTAAGATGCTCCGTATTGTTCCATATTCTTGTCTCCTTAATTTTTGATTGGATAAAATTTTCCAAAATTGAGTTAAAAGGTTATTTTTATGACGAAGCATCATAGCTTTTTTTCTGATTTTATGGAATAATTTTTTCTAGATAGTGTCGTCAAATAATCGCTGTTGGAGTAGTTCTCTCTATGAGAAAAATTCAAGACGTCCGATGGAGTGAGCCCAAAATGGGCTCACGAAGCAGGATAACACAGAAGTTTCCCATAGAAAGGACTAAAACAACTGTGAGAATTTGACGATACTATCTAACCTGTTCAATCATTTTTTGAGGAAGGAGATCCTTTTGTACACGATCCGTGAGCTCATTAAACGCTCTACTGAATACCTGGAAAAACGAGGGATTGTCCATGCCCGCCGTGAAGCCGAAGAGCTCCTATCTGTCCTACTCAAACGGAAGCGGATGGAGCTTTACTTTGATTATGATGCTCCCTTGGAAGAAAAGGAGGTTTCCCGTTATCGGGAATGGATTAAGCGTAAAGGGATGAAGGAGCCTCTTGCCTACATTGTGGGTGAGGTTGAATTTTTAGATCTCAAGCTTAAAGTGACGCCTGCAACCCTGATTCCTCGCCATGAAACAGAGATTCTTGCGGACCTTATTGTCAAAAGCCTTCCAGAAGGAGCTCTAGAGGTCTGGGATGTATGCACAGGAACGGGATGTCTGGGTCTTGCGGTTAAAAATAAACGTCCTGACTGCGATGTGAAGCTAGCCGATATTTCAGGTGAGGCTTTAACGATTGCAAAGCAGAATGCAGAGAGAAATCATTTAGAGATGGAGTTTCTAGAGGGGGATTTGCTCACTCCATTTGAGGGTAAGAAAGCTGATGTGGTCATTTGTAATCCTCCTTATATCACTCCTGAAGACTATGAGGGGCTTGAAGAGGAAGTGCGGGTCTTTGAGCCGAAGGGAGCTCTTGTTGGGGGGCTCGATTTTTATCACCGTTTAGCAAAGGATCTTCCTCATTTTTTAAACCCAAAAGCAAAGGTATTTTTTGAAATTGGGACGGGGCAAGGAAGTGATTTGATGGAGATCTTTTCCGAAAGTCATTGGGTGCAAAAGAAATGTGAAAAGGATTGGAGTGGTCACGACCGGTTCTTTTTCCTTGAATATGACAAGAATTTTCAGTAAAATGAATCGCTCATAGGAGATTTGAATGTTTGGCGGTATTACTGAAAAATTTCAAAATGTTTTTACAGCACTAGGCTCTAAAAAAAAGTTAACTGAAGAAAACATAGCAGATGCAGTGCGAGAGGTCCGTTTAGCCCTCTTAGATGCTGATGTGAACTATACCGTTGCTAAAAACTTCATCAAGAAAGTGAAAGAAAAAGCTCTTGGTGGAGATGTAACAAAGTCGGTGTCTGCTGGCGATCAATTCACTAAAATCATCCACGATGAGCTTAAAAGTTTAATGGGAAGCGATGAAGCTCCTCTTAATATTGGACATCGTCCTTCTGTTATTTTAATGTGTGGGCTTCAAGGATCAGGAAAAACAACGCAATCGGCAAAGCTTGCTCTATATCTAAAGAAACAAAATAAAAAAGTTCTCATTGCTGCTTGTGACCTGCAACGTCCTGCGGCGATTGATCAATTAGAGACCCTTGGAAAGCAAGTCGAAGTTCCGATTTATGCAGATCGTGATCAAAAAAATCCGGTAAAAGTGGCGAAGGAAGCCCTTGATCAAGCGAAGAGAGAAGCCTTTGATGTTTTGATTATCGATACAGCAGGGCGCCTGCATATCGATGATGAGCTGATGAAAGAGCTCAGCAAAATTAAAGGGGCTGTGGACCCTCACGAAGTTCTTTTTGTTGCCAATGCAGCAACAGGACAAGATGCGGTAAAAACCGCTGCAGAATTTGATGGGAAAATTGCGATTACTGGAACGATTCTGACAATGCTCGATGGGAATACCCGTGCAGGGGCTGCGATTTCTATTCGTGAAATTACAGGGAAACCTCTTAAGTTTGAAGGGGTCGGTGAAAAGGTCACCGATTTCCAACTTTTTAATCCTCAGTCTATGGCTGATCGAATCCTCGGAATGGGAGATGTGATCAATCTGGTCAAAAGAGCTGAGGAACATGTCAATCAAGAAGATGCTGAAAAGCTTCAGAAAAAACTCTTAAAAGCTTCTTTTACCTATGATGACTTTTTGAAACAGATGCGACAAGTTAAAAAGATGGGATCGCTCAAGAGTCTTCTGTCAATGATGCCGGGTTTTTCTAATCTTGGGGAGTTCGAAGTCTCCGATAAAGAGATGGGAAAGATTGAAGCCATCATCCTTTCTATGACTCCTAATGAACGTTTAGGGCTTGATGAGCTCATTCCTCCACGCCGTCGTCGGATTGCAGAGGGGAGTGGCTCGTCGATCGACGATGTCAATCGGATGATCAAGAATTTTAAACGGATCAAGCAGATGATGAAAAAAATGCCTGGCATGAAGAAAAAATTCATGAATGATCCTTCTCTTAAAGACCAACTTGCATCTATGAGTGGGCTCAAGAACCTATACAAATAAAAAGTTTCAGCTAATTTTTCGAATCTCAGTTCGAGGCGATTAAATCAAAAAATTCGAATGTACTACCCCGTTTCAAAAAATTTAGCGGTAAATTCAACCATCTTTCTATTCCCTTTTCCCTTCCAAAAATCTCCCCTTGTCACATTGACAATGCTCTCGATTTTAGGAAGGAAAATTTGAACGAAAATCTGATCAAATTTACCGCTAAATTTTTTGAAACGGAGTAGTGCTGAGGATTTTAATACCATTTTTTGTTCCGATCTATTAGAATAAGTGATCTTATTAGATTTGTGAATTGGAGTTTACACAGATGGTATTAAAGATTCGCCTAAGACAACAGGGCCGAACCAATCGATTGACTTACCGCTTAGTGGTTGCAGATTCTCGTTCTCCACGTGATGGAAAATATGTTGAAAATCTTGGACATTATGATCCACATACGGATGGAGAAAAGGATGCGACGCTTAATGAAGATCGTATTCAGCATTGGGTCGATTTAGGAGCAGAGCTAACTGAAAAAGCTGAAGCGCTTATTGCTCGAAAAGCTCCTGGAGTCATTAAAAGCTTAAGAGAAAGAGCTGCAACGAAAGTAAAGAAACGCAGCGAGAAACGTAAAGCAAAGAAATAAGTAAGCTTTGTGAAGCGTTCTCTTAGGTTTGATATCTTGTCCCTCTTTCCTGAATACTTTGAGAGTCCCTTTGATGTCAGTATGATCAAGCGGGCTAGGGAAAAGGGGATTTTGGAGATTAATCTCGTGAATATGCGCGATTTTGCCTCAGGAAGGTATCAACAGATAGATGATCGTCCGTATGGTGGTGGACCTGGAATGGTTTTAATGGCTGAGCCAGTCACCAAAGCAATACGGAGTGTAAAAAGTAAAAAGTCCCATGTGGTTTATTTGACCCCTCAAGGGAGTCCGCTCACCGCAAAAAAGTGTAGTGAACTTTCTGAAAAAGAGCATTTAGTGATCCTTTGTGGTCATTATGAGGGGATTGATGAGAGGGCAATTGTCTCTGAAGTCGATGAAGAAATCAGCATAGGGGACTATGTTCTAACGAGTGGCTGTCCTGCCGCAATTGTGCTAGTGGATAGCGTTTCCCGGTTTGTTCCGGGAGTGATTGGAAATGAAGATGCGGCAAAGCAAGACTCGTTTGAGAATGGAATATTTGATGCGCCGGTATTTACCCGGCCTCCTCTTTTTGAAGAAATGGAAGTTCCTGAAGTTCTTCAAAGTGGCAATCATGCAGAGATAGAGGCTTGGCGAGAAAAAACGGCACGAGAAAAGACAGAACAGGTAAGACCTGATCTGATAAAGCAGATTACAAAATAATGAGGAGAAATCAATCATGAGCCGCGAAGCGCTACTTGAGGAGATCGAAGCCGAACAGCTAAAACAAGACATTCCCCATTTTAATGTCGGTGATACGATCAAAGTTCACATTCGAATTATTGAAGGGGAAAAAGAGAGAATACAGGTTTTTACCGGAACTGTTATTGGCCGTAAGGGATCAGGTCTTTCAGAAACCTTCTCTATGTACCGAATTGCCTATGGTACCCGAATGGAAAGGGTCTTTTCCCTTCATAGTCCACGCATTGCAAAGATTGAAGTGGTCCGTTCTGGAAAGGTGCGCCGAGCAAAGCTTTACTATTTAAGAGGCGCTGCAGGTAAAGCTGCTAAAGTTAAAGAAAAAATCGGGATAAAAAAAGCAAAGGTTGCTGATCTTATTCATGAAGAAGCACCCCCCGAGCCTGTAGAAGAAGCTTCTGCTCCTGCTACTGAAGAAGCTCCAAAGGCTGAAAAGAAGCCTAAAGCAGAGAAAAAGCCTGCAGAAGAAGCTCCCAAAAAAGAAGAACAAAAGAAGCCGGAAGACGAAACTCCTAAGTCGGAGTAAGACTTGTGAGTCAGACCTTTTATGAAGAGAGAGCTTACTCGGAAGGGTGTCGGCTGATTGCAGGTGTTGATGAAGCAGGGCGAGGCCCTCTTGCTGGCCCTGTAGTTGCAGCAGCTTGCATTCTTCCTCGAGGACTTCATATTGAAGGAATCGATGACAGCAAAAAGCTTACCCCTGAGCAAAGAGAAAAACTCTACCATATTTTAACAAAGCATCCAGATGTTCTCTATGGGATTGGCATTGTTGAAAATGCTCTAATTGATGAGATGAACATTTTAAGAGCTTCTCTTCATGCGATGGCTTTAGCTGTTAAAGAGCTTTCTGAAGAACCTGATTATCTTTTAATCGATGGAAATCATCTTCCCCCGACACAGATTGCTTCAAAAGCTGTGATTAAGGGGGATAGTCATTCGATTAGCATTGGAGCCGCATCGATTATTGCAAAACATAAGAGAGATCTTTTGATGGTCGAGTATCATGAAAAATATCCTCATTATGGTTTTGATAAGCATAAAGGTTATGGGACAAAAATTCATATAGAGGCGATTAAACTCCACGGTCCCTGTCCTATTCATCGGATGAGTTTTGAACCTGTGAAGTCCTTGACTTCCCCTCTAAAATTGGGTATAAACAGCCCACAACAAAATTGAGATTCCCTCTATGGCGCGTAGCATGACAGCTTATGGAAGAGCTCACGTAAAAACAAATGCGGGGCTATTCTTAATTGAAATTCACTCTGTGAATCGGAAAAGCTTAGATATTAATACAAATCTTCCGAAAGAGTTTCTTGTTTTAGATATGGGACTTCGTAGTCGTTTAGCGGATGTTGTCAAACGAGGCTATATTACGGTTCGAATGACTAAAGAGGCAGGAAACACCCCGATGCTGGAAATTCCCTCTATAGAAACGCTAAAAAAGTTCCATGCAGAGTGGGAAACATGTGCAAAAGAGCTTGGCTATAATTCTAAAGAAGCGATTCCTTTTTCAACGATTATGCAGTTTGCTTTGGGAACAACATCTTCAGCAAGTGCCCCTGATGAAACATTAAAAAAACAGCTCTTTCAAGGATTTGATGAAGCAATTAGTGCTTTTATGGAAATGAAGGAAACAGAAGGGCATGCCTTAGTTGCCGATATTCTTCCACGCCTGAATGAAATTGAAAAAGATATTGAAAAAGTTAAAAAGCTCTCAAAACTTGCTCCAAGACGGTATCATGATCGGTTAGCTAAAAAACTTGAAGAGCTGAAAATCAACCATGAGACTGATGAAGATCGATTGACCCGAGAAATTGTTCTTTTTACTGATAAGATTGATATAACGGAAGAAATCACTCGTCTTTCTTCACATGTTCAACAATTTGAAGGTATTCTTAAAGAAGATAAGGCTCGCGTAGGGAGAGAGTTAGATTTTCTGACCCAAGAGATGAATCGCGAAGTAAATACGATTGCTGCAAAATCCCAAGAACTTGAAATTACTCAAGCAATTTTAGGTGTGAAAAGTGAACTAGAAAAAATTAGGGAGCAGCTAGCAAATATAGAATGACAGGACAACTCTTTATTATCAGTGCCCCTGCAGGAACGGGAAAGACGACCCTCGTTCAAATGCTCAAAGATTCCCATCCCGATAGAGTGATTCAGAGCATTTCTTGTACAACAAGAAAGCCTCGAAAAGGAGAAATTGATGGGAAAGACTACGTCTTTTTAACAAAGGAAGCGTTTGAGGAAAGGGTAAAAAAAGGGGACTTTTTGGAGTATGCAACAGTTTTTGGAGATCATTACGGAACATTGAAGGAGATAGTGACAAGAGGGCAAACAAATGGTAAGGATGTCATCTTAGTGATCGATACTCAAGGGGCTTTAGAATTAAAGAAAAAGATCAAAGCCATATTTATATTTATTGCTCCCCCTTCAATGGAGATTTTAGAAGAGAGACTAAGAAATAGAAAAACAGAATCACCTGAAACCTTGAAGAAACGTCTTAAGTGGGCAAAGTATGAGATGGAGCAGGCTAAACTTTATGATTATACAATTGTCAATGACGACTTAGAAACAGCTTATGAAGCATTGAAAAGCATCGTTATACCACCTATTAAAAATAATGTGGAGAAGTGACGAGGAGATTTTCATGATAAAATTGCTTTTGGAGATCGAAGCTAACCACATGTTGGTTAGTGAGATCGAAAAAGAAATTTTAGCAGAAAAGATCAAGTTCAATTCTACACATTATTTTTAATAGTTGGTATTATTGCTGAAAAACATCGCGAAGGAGGAAACCATGGCGCATGATGAACTCACAAAAGAGAGTTATACCTCTCTTTTTAAAGATAACTTTGAATTGACTCACTATGCAATTGAGGTTGCTCAAAAGCAAATTCAAAGTGGAAATGAAGATTTAAATATTACTCAACTTCTGAAAGAAATTCGAAAACACCCACCTAAACGTAAGGAAGAAGAACCTCAATAATGAAAGTTCTGATAACGGCAGCACTCCCTTATGCAAATGGGCCCCTACATTTTGGGCACATCGCAGGAGCTTATCTCCCAGCGGATTGCTATGCACGTTTTCAAAGGCTCATAGGAAGCGATGTTCTTTATATTTGTGGTTCTGACGAACATGGGGTTGCCATCACTTTAAGTGCTGAGCTTGCAGGACGCACTCCAAAAGAACATGTGGATTATTTTCATCAAGTCTTAAAAGACTTCTTCCAAAAGATGAATATTGATTTTGATCACTATTCCCGAACAACCTGGGAAGGACATGTTGAACCTTCCCAAACCTACTTTAAGCAGCTTCTAAAGAATGGTTATATCGAAGAAAAGGTGACAAACCAACTCTATTCTGAAAAGGATCAACGGTTCCTTGCTGATCGGTATGTCATGGGAACATGTCCAAAGTGTGGGTTTGAAGAAGCTCGGGGAGATGAATGCCCGAAATGTGGTGCAAGCTATGAAGCAACAGACTTAAAAAAACCTCGATCAAAGTTGACTGGAGCTTCCCTTTCTTTAAAAGCTACAAAGCATTGGTTTATCCGTTTTGATCTTTTTAAAGATCAACTTTCTCGGTGGATTAAGAAGAAAAATTGGAAATCCAATGTTGTTAACTTTGCCCAGAACTATATCGATGACCTTAAGCCCCGAGCCATTACGCGCGATTCTGACTGGGGCATTCCCGTTCCATTAGAAGGAGCTGAAGGAAAAGTTCTTTATGTTTGGTTCGATGCTCCCATTGGCTATATCTCTGCAACAAAAGAGTGGGCTCTTAAAAAAGGGGATCCCGAAGCTTGGAAGCGGTATTGGTGCGATGAGAAAACAAAATTGGTGAACTTCATTGGGAAAGACAATATTCCATTTCATGCGATTTTCTTTCCTGCTATGACAATGGGACAGGATGAACCCTATAAAACTGTGGATGAACTCCCGGCAAACGAATTTTATAACTTAGAGGGAAAACAGTTTAGTAAATCAGCTGGTTGGTACATTGATCTTGAAGAGTTTTTTAAACATTTCAGTGCGGATCAAATCCGTTATGCGATTGCTGCAAATGCACCTGAGACCCAAGATAGTGAGTTTTCTTGGAAAGATTTTCAAATGCGGTGCAACAGTGAACTTTTAGGAAAATATGGCAACCTCATTAACCGGGTCCTTGTATTTACTCAAAATAAATGCGAGGGAGTGATGCCTCCCTATGGAGACCTCAAACATGAAGATGAAGTGTTCCTCGAGAAAATCCATGAACTTACTCAAGCGATTTATGAAGCCTATTCTCATTTTCATCTTCGAAAAGCGACGCAACTCATCATGGAACTTGCTCAAGAGGGAAATGTTTATTTTGATACAAAGAAACCTTGGAAAGATCCTGAGGGATTAAACACAACCATTGCTTGCTGCTTAAGGGCTCTTAATGCCTTGGCATTAGTTTCTTTTCCGATCATTCCTGATACTGCTGAAAAAGTGTGGAAACTTCTTGGAAATGATACAAACCTAAAAGATCAAAGATGGGAAGCTGTTTTAGAAAGAGGCCTTCCTGTAAATCGCACCTTTCCAAAACCTGAGGTGCTCTTTTCTAAAGTGGAGGATCATGTGATAGAAAAACAACTTGAAGATTTAAAAGAAGCTACAGGAAATCTCAAAGATCAAATTTCTTTCGATGCCTTTCAAAAGCTTGATATTCGGGTTGCAGAAATCCTCTCAGCAGAAGAAGTTCCTAAAAGTGATAAACTTTATAAAATAGAAGTGAATTTGGGCTTTGAAAAACGTATTGTTGTGTCTGGCATTAGAAAGGCCTATCCTGATCCAAAAGCTTTGCTTGGAAAAAAGATTGCTTTTATCGCCAATCTCAAACCTGCCAAACTCATGGGCATTCAAAGCCAGGGAATGATTTTAGCTGCAGGGAATGATGACTTCCTGGAGGTCGTAGAAATACAAGGGGCCCCTCTAGGAAGCCCCATTGCATAAACCTTAAATTCTAGTTAAATCTCTGAATGATTTAACCGCTTTTTGAAAGCGTGATTTGCGTTTGAATTTACGTAAAACCTTGCGCATCAGTTTTTTAGATTTCTTTCTCATCTCTCTGTCCTCTTTTTAGGGCTATTTTGCTTATACCCCGGGTCGCCCCTAGCTAGATTTTAGCAACTTTTTCTTTTATTTTCAAGAGTTTAGTCTAAGTTTAATTGTAAGGTTTAATGTTATATCCTTCTGATTTTCAATAGATTACCAATTCATGGCTATTGAAAATCCAGCCTGTTCTGTCGATCCTGCAGGTAAAGTGATCGTTTTATCCTGTCCAAACAAGTCGTCGTAGTCGTAGGCATAGGCATTCCATCCCTCAGCATGCATAGCATGTTCATAGACGTTATACATGGGTTTTCCATCATAGGATGCCTGAAAGAATTTTCCTTCTTTTTCATACTTTACGAATGTTGAATTTGAAAGGCATTTATCATCGGTAGGACCAGTCGGTCCAAGAGATTTGAGATCCATTCCTGACATGAGAAGAGCTGATAAACCTTGCATTACGCAAGGATCACCCGTTACTCCATCTGGACTTCCTGAAAGCCAAGATTTCCACGAGATTTGTGAAATAGGGATTTTTGCTTTAGATGTTCCATCCCAACTGCAATATTCAAGGCTTTGCCCATCGGGAGAGACTTTCATCATGAATTTATCGTGATTGATATCAAAGTAAAGAGGGTTACTTTGGATGTAGGGGATAAAGACCTTACTTAAATAATCCTGAAAGTAGGGACCAAAAACATCGGTATGGAACTTGGGAGAACTAATGCGGTCAATGCCTCCAATAGAAGTAAACATCGACATCCAAGCCTTAAGAGCTGCTGGATCTGTAACGTGTGAGTGAATATAACTCTTCACATTATTGATAAATGTTGTAGGATTTTCTGTGGCTCCAAAAGGAACCCCATCCGGCTTACCATGTAAGTAAGGTTGAGTGGAAATAGAAGGTCCTGAGAATCCATCAACAGCTGATTCATCTAAGCAGATGGAGGAGGAGGTAGAAGTAAACTCCATCATTGTAAATTGTGTGTTACGGTCAGGGTCAGAGGCATTATCAATATCAGGTTGTGCCCATATGAGAGGTTTTCCAACAGAAAAATAAATGCGACCACTAGGAATATTGGGTGGAATATAAATCGTTATTGTTCTTCCACTCTTTGCTGTAGCGTTGAACTGTGAAAGAGGGTAGCCATATTTAGACATGTCTTTTCCATAAGGCTCCGTTCCTGAAGGAGTCCCATCAGGTCGGAGGATAAGAGCTCCATCGGGTCCATTAACGCGAACATAAATATCACTCAGGTTTTTTCCTGGTGGAATTGTGATAGAAACCGGAATCGATCCAGGAGGAGCATCTGCTGGAGGAGTTGTTGGGGGAGGTGGATAAGCAGGTTGAGGAGGAGGAGTGGGAGAGCATAGGCTTAAATCTTGAATAAATGCATTCATTTCTGAAGATAATTCGGATGCAGGGACTTTTGCATAAGCATTCGCAGCGGCTGTTTTGGGATCCTGCCCACTATTTAAGTTTGTGTAAAAATCCTCCATGAATGTTTTTGCATTGGGATTTTTAAGGTCAATAGATCCATCTGAAAAGCATTGTGCTAAAGCAGTGACCTGCGCACCATTAAAACCATGAGTTGAGAGAACTCCTTGAAACTGATCAATACCACTAATGGTTTTAAAGGTAGCTTGATCTGAAGGACTCAAGTTTTGGAGGCCAATGGAGTATTCAGAGTTTGCTGTGAATTTTCCAACCATTGCGGCATATGCCCAAGATTCAATAGAGTTAAGAGAAAGGCCTTTTCCTTGGAGCGTATTTATTTCGCTAAGAACGACTGCAACAAGAGCTTTTACATTTCTATCTCCAGAAGAAGCTCCGAATTGAGATAGCTCATTTTCCAAGTCTTGAATGCTGGATGGAGTATGAGGGGTTGTAGAAGAAGAGTCGATACTCATTCTATCCAATCGAGAGCGCTCTCTGCTGAGGGTCGATTGAAAGGAAGACTCACCATTTGTAGAAGATAAAAATGGGGTTTCTGGATCTTTTACAAATTTTGCATCGTAAGCTTTTTTTATAGCGGGATCTTTTATCGTTTCCAAAATCTGAGGAATGAAGTCATCAGATGTTTCATGTTTGTTAATTTGAGCATCAGATAATGACTCTGAGACAGTTTTTTCCATTGTTTCTTTAAGATTTCCAATTAGATCATTTAATTGGGTCAAGCAATTCATTTTCAGGGATTTTTGATCAGATTTTGCTAAAGAAGGTAATTGCTCTAAGGCTTTTTGATAGTCTTCTTGAAGAGAGGAGTATTGACTTTTTGCTTTGGAGATATTTGTGGCGAGTTTTTTGAAGAGGGTGTTGAAATGAGCTTCTAGTTCTTCAGGAGAAAGAGGGGTTCCAGCCTCTTTCAAAAGGTCCACAAAACTTTGTGATCCTGATTCATCTAAAGGTTTATTGGATGGAGTAGAAAAGTTATGGATCCCCCTTTCTGGATCTTTTGGATCGATTTCCATAATTAACTCGCTTATTTTTAATGATTAATAATGTAATAAATTTAGCCCCTTGTTATTAATTATATCATGTAAAAAATTATTTTATCAAGAATGCTAACTATTTTGAAGTACTGGGGATAAAGAACCTGAGAGGTTTTTGAGGAAGTATTGGAGGCCTGTATAGCGAGTTTTGACATTATCTGTCTTAACAGCAATCGCTAATGCTTTTTTGGTTCCTAGAAGAATCACAAGCTTTTTTCCTCGGGTGATCCCTGTATAGAGGAGATTCCGAAAAAGAAGTTTGAAGTGAGAAGTGTGTACGGGAATGATCACACAAGGGCATTCACTTCCCTGATATTTGTGAATCGATACAGCATAAGCAAGCATGAGTTCATCAATATCTGAAAAGTCGTAAGAAACCTCTTTCCCATCAAAATTTACAATGAGTTCCTGGTTTTCCATATCGAGAGAAGTGATTCTCCCAACATCACCATTATAGACCTTTTTATCGTAGTTATTTCGAATCTGCATCACCTTATCATAGAGATTAAAGTGACGCCCCATCCGTTCTAAAGATTGAGGTTGAGGATTGAGTTTCTGTTGAAGGGCATGGTTCAGGTTATCTGTTCCAATAATTCCTTTTTTCATTGGGGAAAGGACTTGAATATCATCGATAGGATGGAAGGGGAATTTTTCGGGGATATGACATTCGATGAGGTTAATAATTTTAGAGAGAATTTCTTCTGGAGACTCTACATTAAAAAAGACAAAGTCACTTCCCTTTTCATGTTCTGTTTCTGGAAAATATCCCGCATTAATCCGGTGTGCATTGGCGACGATGCGCGAGCCTTTTCCCTGCCTAAAGATGAATTTTAAGCGGGTCATAGGAATGGTTTCAGAATAGATCATATCTTTGAGGACATTTCCTGCTCCAACACTGGGAAGTTGATCGATATCACCAATAAAAATCACACGGGTTTCATCAGGGATTGCTTTGAGAAGACTATACATCAAAAGGGTATCGATCATACTGGCTTCATCAATGATAATAAGGCGGGCAGTTAAAGGATTGTCGCGGGTCCGTTTAAATCCACCTTCATTAAAATCAAATTCTAGCAGGCTATGGATAGTAAAAGCCTTTTTTCCGGTAATTTCTGTCATCCGTTTTGCTGCTCGCCCCGTTGGCGCTGCCAGGGTAATTTTATCAGTGACCCGTGATGCAATCGATAGAATAGCGCGGGTAATGGTACTTTTCCCCGTTCCTGGCCCCCCTGTGATGATGTGAATTTTTTCTTCTAAGCTTTTTGAGATGGCGACTTTTTGCTCTTTTGCAAAGCGAATCCGGTGTTTTTCTTGCGCCCATTCAATTGCTTTATCAATCAAAACGGGACGGATATTGCAAGGGGCATCATGAATTCGTTTGAGTTCCCGTGCGACTCCCCATTCTGCATTATAGAGGGGACGGACCCAAATATGAGGGACCCCTTCCAACTCTTCGACCATCACATGTCCTTCGAGTTCCAACGCGGCAATTTGCTCTTTGATTAAGGATCCCTCAACCTCTAAGATTTTTTCTCCTTCTGGAATAAAAGCTTCTTTAGGAAAACAGACATGTCCTTCATTGCTCAATTCCCAAAGAACATGTTCAATCCCCGCTTTAATACGAATAGGAGAGTCTTTAGCAACTCCTAAATTTTGAGCAAGTTCGTCAGCAGATTTAAACCCGATTCCATAAATTTCTTTGGCAAGCGAATAAGGATTTTCTTTTACCTTATCAATGCTTTCTTCCCCATATCGCTTAAAAATCTTTTGAGCAAAAGAGGGGCGAACTTTATGCGCTTGTAAAAAGATCATCACATTTCGAATTCCTTTTTGCTCGTTCCAACACGCTTCAATTTTTTCGACCCGTTTTGCCCCTAATCCAGGGATTTCAGTCAAACGATGAGGGGTTTTATCAATCACCTCAAGGGTTTTCACTCCGAATTCTTTCACGATCCGCTCAGCATAAACGGGACCAATCCCCTTAACCATCCCTGATTCTAAATATCTTTGTATTCCTAATAGGTCGACGGGAGCTGTGAGTTCGAAAGCTTCAATTTCAAACTGTCTTCCATGTCGTGGATGATGTTTCCAGGTTCCTTTGCAATGAAGGGTTTCACCAGGATTCACCCCAGGTAGAGACCCTACCACAGTGATGTGCCCCTGCTCACGTGGTGTTTTAAGACGAGCAACAGTAAACCCTGTCTCCTCGCTTGAAAAAATAATATGATCGATAAATCCACTGAGTTGATCCATAGCTCAACATCTTACTCTAACTCATCCCTCTTTGCACTCAAATTTTTAAGTTCTTAGATGACACAATATGTAATCAATTGAACTAAAATCTGAGAGTCTCTATAATTCATTTCTTTGCTGTTCCGGATTAGCTCAGCGGTAGAGCAGTAGACTGTTAATCTATTGGTCGCTGGTTCGAATCCAGCATCCGGAGATTGCCTCCCAATTTTGGGAGGCTTTTTTTATGGCCTTTATTTGTATCCCAATGCTACTATTTCTTATCGATTATTCGGTTTAATTAGGAAAATGAAATGAAACTCTTACGGAACTTTTGTCTATTATTGATCACGGGAAGTGCTTTTGCAAATCAAACAGTGATGGTAGACCCTTACTTTTCTCCCTATTCTGGTTCTGCCAACTTAATTTTTGTTCAAGATTTAATGATTCAAGGAGAAGATGCTTTCTTCACAAAGTCAAATAAAGACTCAACGATGAAGGTCTGGGGTAGAGGTTTTGAGCAATTTTTATTTTGGTACAACATTAATATGCTTGCTGATGTGACCCAGCATGAGGTTTTTGGACATGGATATCGCCTTCGTGAACTTGGGTATCACCCAAAAAAATATGCAGTTACACCCTGGTGGGGAGCAACCTATTTTAAAGATAAAGAATATTATCAGTTGACTGTAGGAGAAATGCTTGCAGTCACCGTTGCAGGTCTTGAAGCCGAGCAAATTTTGGCACGGGACCTCAAAATGCAATGGATGGCTAAAGGGGAAATTGATGGGCGACTAGCGACTTTATATAATCAAGCTCAGCAATCGATCTTTTGGTACACCTGGATCACCCACCTTGGGAAGCTTAAAGGTGATGGTCCCGATGGAAATGATGTCAAATCTTACATGTATTTTCATAATCACTCTTATCCAGATGGTGAACTGACTCATGGAAAACTTCTCCGGTGGACACTTTTCAACTGGTTAGACCCCATGACTTTTTATTCTTACTATTCTTTCTTCTATTACATCGCAGAGGGAAAACCTTGGAAATTTCCAATGTTTTCTTTTGGAGATGACCTCAAATATCTTCCCAATGTGAAAATTGGCTATGCTCCTTATGCCCCAGAAGCTTATTTAGAAAATTATTTTCTCTATAAGGGAAACCCTCTGTATTTCTATTTCAAAGGGGGAAAGAGAAGTTTTGGGATAGGACTTGCTTATGATCATCTTTATTCTGGAAGGAGAGGTTCTCTTGGTTTCAAGTTTGATGGCTGGAATCAAGGGGTTTTTAATACGCCAGTCACTGTGCAGGAGCTTTTGGATACTGGAACAGCTTTTCGCCCTTCTCTAAATAAAAGACGTTGGGGAGCGGCTCTTTCTGTTACAGGAAGACTGAACCTTTTCTCAAAACTGGCTCTTTTCAGCGAGCTAGGTGGAAAAACTTCAGGGTATCTTCCTGGCTATGGCTTAGATAGAGAAATCATTGCTCGCATTGGCCTTACTTTTGGAAGCAATTCTCTTAGACAAAAAACAACGGCAGAAGATAAGATGAACGAACAAAAATTGGGGAGTCACAATGAAGAAGGTTAGTTTACTATTAATAACAGCAATGATTGGATTATTTACGGGATGTGCTTCCTATCAAGCAAGCGCTCTTTCATCTCTCAATCCAGAATATGTACGCACATATGATCAAATAGAAGGGATATCGATTGGTTGTAAGGCTTTTACTGTTCAGGATTGTTATGACTATCTTGATCGTAATGTGCTTGCAGAAGGATATCAACCGATTCAATTGACATTTTATAACCAAAGTGATCGTACCTACATTTTTACAAGAAAAGGTGTGAGTTTGATATCTGCAAACCCTGAAGAAGTTGCACGAACAGTTCATACTTCTACAGCAGGGCGTGTGACAGGGTATACTCTCGGTGGAGTTCTCCTTTTCCCCTTAACTTCTCCTCTCTTTATTCCCGCTATCGTTGATGGAATTAAATCTTCGAATGCCAATGCTTCCCTTGATGCAGACTTTTCAGAAAAGGGTAAGAGTCAACTAGAAATTCGTCCTAAATCGTTTTCAAATGCTCTTATCTTTATCCCCAAAGCTCATTATACTCCTTTTTTTGAACTTTCATTGGTTGATAAAGAAACAGGAAAAACAAAGGTTTTGGATGTTACTGCTAATCAATAGAGTTTATACTCATCTTGGTTAAAAAATTGGGTTTTATCTTCGTCGACTTGACCTCAAAATTCTTGTTCTCGCTCGCGCCTTAACTCTCGGCAATGGTCACTCACTCCGAACATAAATTTTCAGGGTCTTCTTGATAAACCCACAATTTTTTAACCAAGATGAGTATATTTATGGATCCAGTAAATGTTGAACCAAGTCCTTATGAGATTTGGAGAGTTGCTGAAGCAATTTATCAGGAAAATTCTTTAGTAGAGAAGACTAAGGATGCTATCAATAAATATTTACATGAGCATACAAATGGAAAAATTGTATTAAAAGAGCTTGAAGAAAGAGCTTCTTATCCATGGGTCTTAGGATTATTTTGTATCCAAAAAGATGACAAAAAAGTTTTAGTTGTTTCATTTCAAGGAAGTAATAGTGATATTCAATGGATTGAGAATATCTCTACAACTCCCATAGTTACTAAAATGTTACTCTCTTCTATGACAAAAACGGTAAAGGCTTGGGAGGAGAAGTATGTTCAAAAATATAATCATAAATATGGAAAACCAAATTGGGGGAAGATCATTGCATTTACCGGACATTCTCGAGGAGCGCAGTTTGCTTCAAGATGTTGGAAAGGAAAAAAAGTTTGGCGCATTACCTGGAATGGATATGGCGTTAAGACAGGTCGTTATCATATTAATCTAGCAACAAATGGGGATTTTCTTACAACGAACCCTTTATTATCTCACCCGGAAGATTACATTAGAATATGTGACGGCGGACATAGTCTTTACGACTTTAAAGAAGTGGTAAGGGATAGGACATGGATGCAATTGCTATCTAAACAAAAAGCAAAACTTTAGTGAACTAGGGGGATTTCCCAATAGGGATGAGAAAGATCTTTTTCATACTCGCCCGTCTCCTCATTATAGATACGGGGAGGATTAAGATTGGGTCCATATTTATATGTTAAAAACCGAGCAGCTTGGTTGGGAACAGGGACGGCAATTCCATCAAACTCTCCCTTCCTTAAGGGAAAAATGACATCAAAAGGGATTGGCGTTTTCTGTGTTCTTTCTCGCTCTTTCCATCCTTCAGCCATAAAATGACTGTTTTCATGGGCAATGATATAGGTGATTGTCTTTTCTTCAGGATCAATGTCATTCATGTAAATATCGATATGATTGCGATTTTTTTTCACATAAACACGAATGTAAGATCCGGGGCGTGAGCGGGAAGACCAATCTTGAACAACGAATTTTTTGGGATCTAATTTTTTGAGAGCAGTCATGACATTTTGAAAATCATCAACGAGCACAGAGAGATCTAGATCATTATCCCATGGAATGACTCCACCATGGCGATAAACTCCAATGCAAGTTCCGCAATCCACCCAAAAAGGGATCTGCTGTGCATGAAGAATTTTAGCGATTTCTCTAAGACAGTCTTTATCTTCTTTAAGATTATTTTCGGCTCCAGGTTTTCTTTTGTAGCCTTGCGAAATAAAAAGTTCCCCTTCCATCCAATCATTGACCTCTATTCCTATATCGAGGTAATGATCATTGTTTGATGAAACCTCTTGCTGCAGGATTTCACCTTTAAACTTTTGGTGTTTTTCTTTTACTTTTGGGGAGAGAAATGAGAGTCCTTTGCACGCTGCTCCTAAAAGGGTTCCTGGAGTAAAAAAGGTAAGAGCAATGGGAGTAAAAAATCGCTTGTGGGTTTCGTATTCAAAACGTTGGTAGGTTTCAAAAGAATCTGTCTCCTGATCATACGACACAACTTTTCCTTCGCAAAGGTATTGAGAGGGGATTAAAAAAAAATTTCCAATCCGCTCTATCCCTCGGGCATCTTCAAAGGCTGTATTAAAAAAGGGGCTTTGGTAATAGACATGATAAAAAGAAACGAGAATCATTCCGATATTGAGAAAAAAAGCTGTTACTTTTGGAAAAAAGCTGCAGATTTTTGGAATTGCATCTATAATACTCATGTCTAACCACTTTAACTCAACGCAGCTTTTTTGAAAATGACTCTGAAGATCTATGAACAGAAGCCAGAGGGATTTATCCCTCGTGTGACAGTTGTAGGATGTTATTGCAAGTATAATAATAAGATCCTCCTTCTAAAAAGAAGCCCCAAAAGTTTTTCTGGGGAAAAGTGGTGTTTGCCTGGAGGAAAAAGGGAAGAAGGAGAATCCCGATTAGAAGGGGCAAAGCGAGAGCTTCATGAAGAATGTGGAATTGAGCTTATGCCAAAGAATCTCTCTCATTTAATCACCCTATATCTGGAGTTTCCAGATTATCAATATGACTTTTCGATTTATCATTGTTTCTTCAAACTAGAGCCTAAACTGCACCTTGATCTTCGGGAACATACCGAAGCAAAATGGGTCACCCACGAAGAAGCTCTTCGCTTTCCTCTGATTCACGGGGGAGAAAAAATTCTTGAGTATTGCTTGCAAAAACAGAGTGAATCTCCTATGTAAGAATAATACGTAAAGGAGATTGCTATGAAGGATTTACTCAAAGGGCAAAAGGCACTGATTACAGGTTCAAGTTCAGGGATTGGTCATGGGGTGGCTGTTGCTTTGGCAAAAGCAGGAGCTGATGTCGTCATAAACTATGCTGGGTCAAAAGAAAATGCCGAAGCTGTAGCTCATGAAGCTGCACAATTTGGAGGAAAAGTCCTTGTTGCAAAGGCTGATGTTTCCAAAGAAGAAGACGTCCAAGCGATGTTTCAGCTCATGTTTAAAGAAATGGGAACCATCGATATCCTGGTTAACAATGCAGGGCTCCAGCAAGATTCTCCTTTTGTCGATATGACCTTAGAAAAATGGAATAAAGTTATCGGAATCAATTTGACTGGGCAATTTCTTTGTGCTCGTGAAGCGATTCGTGAGTTTCTCCGGCGTGGTGTTGTGAAAGAGGTTTCCTGTGCGGCTGGAAAAGTGATTTGCATGAGCTCAGTGCATGAGATGATCCCTTGGGCAGGGCATGCCAACTATGCAACGTCTAAAGGGGGAATCATGATGCTTATGAAGTCAATGGCTCAAGAGCATGCCCCTAAAAAAATTCGTATTAACAGTATCTGTCCTGGAGCGATTAAAACTCCAATTAACAAAGAGGCTTGGGAAACCCCAGAAGCACTCGAAGATCTTATGAATGTGATCCCTTATAAGAGAATTGGGCAGGTCGAGGATATTGGAAATGCGGCGGTCTGGCTGGCCTCAGATCTCTCAGACTATGTCAATGGAACAAGTCTCTTTGTTGATGGGGGGATGACCCTCTTTCCAGGTTTTACAACAAACGGTTAATTAATTTAAAAACGTTTAAATTAATTGATATCATTTAAATAATCTCGTTTTATTATTATAATAATCCATGTTTTTTGAAAAAAATAATTATGGAGTTAAAATGGAATTTGTAACGTTTTCTGATACTCAACATTCGCAAGTAAGGGTTAAACCTCCTAGTGAAGAAAAAAAAGAAGAGTTTCGTCAAACTGCAAATACAATTGCTGCTCAAGTTTTAGGCAGTGGTTCAGGGGTCAATCTTATGTGCACTGAAACTTTAGATGAAGAATCATTTGCTCCTGTTGCTCCCAAGGTAAGAGAAGAGGTTTCTGAGAGGGAGTTATGGAAACTTGAGAAAAGTGCGAGGCATTACTATCAATATCTTGAAGGTTTTATTCAATCGGTGAAGGGTTTGATGACTTTTGTTGAACAACGACTTGATGAGACAGATTTTTCGAATGGGTATGAAGAAGAAACAAGAAGAAGTGCAAAACTAGAGCAAATGGGATCATTATTCGGAACTTACAAGACTATTCAGGAGTCTTTTGATCAAAAATGTGATTATCTTGATAAAGATGGAAAACGTCCCGTTATCAAGAAAGTTCTTACCGCTTGGTTTAATGCGGCTATGGGAAATCTATCTCTTAAGATTCTCAGAGAAATCGCAGTGAATAACCAAAATTCAAGACGACGACAGCTGATAGAGCTTCATCAGAACGAGGGAGCCTATAGAACTACTGAATATAGTGCACTTCGCAATTATATTTTAAGTCAAATTGAAGCCTTAGATCTTGAAGGAAACCCTGATGGATGGGCTGATGCTGCATTATTTGATCTTGAAAGGTTCTTAGCACTTCCTAGAGACTACTTAGAGTTGCAAAGGTTTTCTCCCAAACAGCAACAGGTGGTTGAAATTCTTAGGCAATCAATGAATTTGTTAAACTACTATTCCCATTAAAAAAAAAGCCTCTCTTTTAGCAAGAGAGGCTTTTCTTTTCTATCCTAATGGATAATTTTCATTCTGAAAAAGTTCTACAAAAGGGAGATGTCTTTCATAGGATGGGTCTTGAACACCTCCTTCTTGATACCAGTAAAGAGAAACATGAATCTGCTCTGGGTTGTCGCATGGAGGTCTAGGAATAACAAAATTCCCTTCTCCGTTTGGGAAAAAATGAGCATTTCCAATTTGAGTTCCATCAATCGAATAAACAGCGACGATAACAGCGAGAGGATGTCCGGTCTGATTGATCACTTTTGTTGCTTGCAATAATTGAATAGGTGTTGGCCAACCTATTGATGGCACATTTTGAACTGAAAGATTCATAAAATACCTATTTTGTTTTAAAAAAACAAATAAACTACTAAACTAAGTTCTTGAATTCAAGAACTATGTTACAAGGTGGGGATTTTCGTGGGGTTTCTTTTCCTGAATCAGTTTTTTCAGAAACCGTGAAAGGAAGATAAGGATGATTCCTGCTCCAATGGCGCTCCATCCAAGAATATTGAAGGATGCTGAAAAAGAAGGATTGGTTAGCAGAGGATCTTTCAATTGAGCTTTATCAAAACTCATTTGAGAAAAATAGTTAGAAAGAGTAGCAGCAACCCCAGAAATCATGAGCCATGTTCCCATCATAAGCCCTTGAAGTTTGGGTGGAATCAGCTGTCCAATCATTGCGTAGCCGATTGGGGAAATGAGAATTTCACCCAAACTTTGGAAGACATAACTGATGATGATCCATGGGAAAGCAGAGAGCCCTTTGGCATTTGCAAAGTAGATTCCAACAGTAAGAAGGATAAACCCTATTCCAATCAAGCATAGAGAAATAGCGAACTGATAGGGGATTCGAACGATTTTTCCTTTCGAGCGCATCCATTTTAAAAAATAGGCAAGAGCAGGACCAGCAATGATAATAATGATCGTATTGATATTCATCAGCCATTGTGGAGGAACAGTGAATCCCATGATATTATGATCGACATTATGGATGTAGAAAAGAGTGAGTCCCATTGGAGCCATTTGATAGAGAGTCCAGAAAATCAAAGAAGCAAGTGCGAGAATCAAAAAGGCCCATATTTTTCTTCCTGCTTCTTTTATCTTTTGCTGAAAGGCAATCCCTGCGATGACAATTAACATAATAGATCCAACAACAATGATAAATTCATTGCTGAAGATGGAGTGGTTAAGGAGCCAGCGGAGAGCAAAACTTAAAGCAATAATCATAAGGAGCCCAATGATTCCTAAACGGAGTTGTCGCCCTCCCTTAACATGAGAAAGATGAGTTCCTACATCTTTGAGAACTTTCCAGTTGATGAGAGTGATTCCAATGGTAATGATATTACTGAGTCCTGCGCTTAGAAAAAGAAAGGTATAATTTTGATGAATCTGGAAAAGTCCACTTAAGGCAAACCCGATAAAAAAACCAATATTCATTCCACTATAGTTCCACAGAAAAGCGGTTTCTCGGTTTTTATCATGAGGTTCAAAAAGCTGGGTAACCATACAGTTCACACAGGTTACATTGAGTCCGCATCCTGTTAAAAAGATTGCAACTCCCCAGTAAAGGGAATCGATATTAACCATCGAAAGAGTGGCGCATCCCAAAGCTTGAGAGGTCATACCGATACAAAAAAGTAGGCGATAACTTAAAAGTCTCCCTCCAATATACCCACCAAGGAGGTGGAGAAAGAAGTTAAAAGCAACAAAAGTTCCTGTGATTGCAATTGCCTTATCAGCTCCTAGATGAAGACCTTTTGTTGTATAGAGAACGAGAGTTGAATAAAGAACACTGTAGCTTAATGTTGAAAAGATCTGAATAAAAAAGAGAGCCCGAATTCCTCGCTTTTTTTCTATAGAAAGCTTCAGGTGTGTCATAGGAACGGTAGTACTCCTTTAATGATGTCTACAGGGGCTTCAATGATCGACTTCAATCCTTTTTCTAGGAAGATAGAATTCATCATTTTCTGAACAATGATTTCTGAGATTTCTTGAATAGGAATTCCTTTTTCAGAATCAAGATTATCAAATTCTAGGCGGTTGATAGGGGAAAGATCATGCATACTTCCATCAGAAAGAATCAAATCGATTTTAATATTCGTGAGGATCAACTTTTTTATGATCGCTGGGCGCTCAATGGAAAGGGGGCTATTATGCTCTTTTTCCATATTATTCATAATCGTATGCCAATTTCCCTTGGTTTGTTCTTTATTGTAGATTTGAATATTGACATAGACATTATTGACATGAATTTGATCAATCGTAATAGGATCTTCGAAGTATTGCCTATATGGGGAATCCACTTTGATTGTTTCTACCTTAAGAGCTGTGGGTAAACGTGCTCCTTTCGGGTTAGCCATTTGAAATTCTTCAATTTGAAAGGATTCTTTGTTAAATTGAACCTTCTTAATTGTTATAGGAACCTTTGCTTTACGCGAGATGATTTCTGCAAAAATAAGATCAGCGTTTCTATAAGCAAGATAGGTTGCTCCACAGAGAACAATGATAATCGCAAGGAGAATTCCGATCACTCTTTTCATATTTTAAGCAATAACTGATCGGGGGATAAAAAAAAAGCACTCCCTTTTGGGAGTGCTTTTTTATAGAGGGGAAATAGAATTAATATTCCATTCCGCCACCTGCCATGGCATGAGAAGCTTTCTCCTCTTTAGGCTCATCGGTGATGATTGCTTCAGTAGTGAGAAGAAGAGCAGCAATAGAGGCAGCAAGCTCGATTGTGAGACGAACAACCTTAGTGGGGTCAATGACTCCCATTTCAACAAGGTTGCCATACTCATCAGTCAGAGCATTCCATCCTTCATTGCGTTTCATTCCCATTACTTTTTGAACAACAATGGATCCCTCTTGCCCAGCATTTTCAGCAATTTGACGAAGAGGATAGGTAATGGCTTTCATGATAATTTCAGCCCCTACTTTCGAGCATCCTGTAAGCTCATCCGCCATTTTCTTCAGAACAGGAATGCAGTGGATAAAGGCACTTCCACCACCAGGAAGGATTCCTTCTTCAACAGCAGCTTTTGTTGCTTGAAGAGCATCGTCAACGCGATCTTTTTTCTCTTTCATTTCAACTTCTGTTGCTGCACCCACGCGAATGATTCCAACACCACCTGAAAGTTTTGCTAAACGCTCTTCGAGCTTTTCGCGATCATAATCTGAAGTGCTGTCTTCGATTTGCCGTTTAATCAAAGCAATTTGTTTTTCAATGGCTTCTTTATCTCCAGCACCTTCAACGAGTGTTGTGTCATCTTTCTTGACAACCACTTTTTTCACTTGTCCAAGCATTTCAGGAGTGACTGTTTCTAGCTTAATTCCAAGCTCTTCACTAATGAATTGTCCACCTGTAAGGATTGCAATATCTTCAAGGATCGCTCTACGACGATCACCAAATCCAGGAGCTTTGACAGCACAAACCTTGAGTCCTGCTCTTAGGCGATTCACAACAAGCGTTGCTAGAGCCTCTCCTTCAACATCTTCTGCGATGATGAGAAGGGGACGACCACTTTCTGCTACAGCTTGAAGGATTGGTAAGAAATCTTTCATCGAAGAAATCTTCTTATCGTAAACCAAGACGAAAGCGTTTTCATAAATCGCTTCTTGTGTTTCAGGGTTGGTCACGAAGTAAGCAGAAAGGTAACCACGATCAAAGTTCATCCCTTCGACAACATCCAGAGTGGTTTCAAATCCTTTTCCTTCTTCGACAGTGACTGTTCCGTCTTTACCTACGCGCTCCATTGCTTTAGCAATGATTTCACCAATTTCTGGGTCGTTGTTAGCAGAAATTGTTGCGACTTGGGCAATCTCTTTTCTATCTTCAATTTTTTTGCTCATTTTTTTGAGCTCATTGGTCAGTGCTTGAACAGCCTTTTCGATCCCTTGCTTAATTTCCATGGGATTTGCTCCAGCAGCAACATTGCGTAATCCTTCGCTATAGATCGCTTCAGCAAGGACGGTTGCAGTTGTTGTTCCATCACCCGCCTTGTCATTTGTCTTATTGGCCACTTCCATGACCATTTGAGCTCCCATGTTCTCGTGCTTATCTTCAAGCTCGATCTCCTTAGCAACGGTGACTCCATCTTTTGTAACGTGAGGAGCGCCATAGGCTTTATCAATTGCAACGTTGCGTCCTTTAGGACCAAGGGTTACTTTCACAGCTGATGCAAGAGCTTTAACCCCTTTTAAGATCTTGTTACGCGCATCTTCTTTAAATTTAATATCTTTAGGTGCCATTTATGTTTCCTCCTTCTTAATCTTCAATCGTTGCAATGACATCATCAGCACGAAGAACGATGTATTCCTCGTCATCAATGCTCACTTCTTGGCCTGAATACTTATCCATTAAGATCGTATCTCCTACCTTTACAGGCATCGGGAGAGTTTTTCCTTCATCGGTGGTTTTTCCTTTCCCAACGGCAATGACTTTTGCCATTTCTTTTTTCTTTTTTGCAGTATCAGGAAGAATAATTCCTCCTTTGAGTGTTTCCTCTTGTTCTAATCTTTGAACAATGAGGCGATCACCTAGAGGTCTTAATGAAACTTTCGTTTGTTGAGACATAAAGTTTGCTCCTATTTTCAATAGTTTTTTTATAAAGTTTACACACTCAAGTTTAGTGATGGAAGGATTTTTTTTCAATAATAATTAGCAAATGGAGGGTGTTAGTGCTAAAAATCAATTTTTGATTGCTAAAGAATCAAAAAAAAGTTAGATTCGACCCTTATATGTGAACTGGTTCTATATTAAAAATTGTTTTGAAAAGAGGGTTCATTTAGGAGAAGATATGGCAAAAGAACGGAAAGAAGTAGAGATTGATGACCAATGGGATGTTGCTTCACTTTATCCTAGCTTGGAGGCCTGGAAAGAAGATTTTTCAGAACTAACAAAAGAGCGCACAGAAAAAGGGTGGTGGCCTCATTTGGGTAGTTATCAAGGAAAAATTGGAGAAGATTCTACAAAGCTCACCTCTCTTCTTAATGATGCCTTAGACATCGAACGTCGTCTTTATAAGCTCTATACTTATGCACACCTTCGACATGATGAGGATGTTGCTAATGAAACTTATAAAGAAGCCTATGATAAGATTTCTCTTCTTTACTACGATTTTCAAAATGAGACTTCTTGGGTTCAACCTGAAATCCTTCAACTTCCTGATGAAACTTTAGAAACTTACTTGAAAGATGCCAAGCTAGAGGGGCATCATATTTATCTGAAAAAACTCTCTGTTCTTAAACCTCATACATTGTCTGCAGATAAAGAACATCTCCTTTCACTTGCTGGAAAAGCGCTTCAAACACCCCAAAAAACCTTTGGAGTTTTTAACAATGCAGATCTCAAATTTGGGATGATTAAAGATGAAAAGGGTGAAGAAGTCGAATTGACTCATGGCTCTTATGGGCTCTATCTTCAGTCGAAAGATCGCACTTTACGTAAAAATGCAGTTTTAGGATTGCATGGCCGGTTTCAAGAATTTGAAAACACCGTTTCAGAACTGCTCAATGGACAAATACAAAAAGATGTTTTTGAAGCAAAAGCACGTCACTATTCTTCGTCATTGCATGCAGCATTAACTCCTCACCAAATTGATCCAGAAGTTTATCATAACCTCATTGCGACAGTTAGAAAAAATCTTCCTGTTTTACACCGTTATGTTTCGTTAAGAAAAAAGTTCCTTGGTTATGAAAAGCTCCATTTTTATGACCTTTATGTTTCATTGATCCCTAAATTTGAAAAACATTACTCCTATCCTGAAGCCGTCCAACTTGTTCTCAATGCGGTGAAGCCTCTTGGAGATGAATACCACCAAATTTTGGGTAAAGGACTTGGTGAAGAGCGGTGGGTTGATCGGTATGAAAATGCAAGAAAACGTTCCGGGGCTTATTCAAGTGGTTGTTATGATAGCATTCCTTATATTCTTATGAACTATAATGGAACACTCAGAGATGTTATGACTTTGGCTCATGAAGCAGGGCACAGTGTCCATTCCCATTATAGCAATAAACATCAACCTTTCCAATATTCGAATTATCCTATTTTTGTTGCAGAAGTTGCTTCAACCTTTAATGAGGAACTTCTCTTTAGACATCTCATGGAGAATGCCACAACGGCAGAGGAAAGATGTTATCTTCTGAATCAGAAAATAGACGATGTTCGCGCAACGCTCTTTAGACAAACCCAATTTGCCGAGTTTGAGCTGATGACACATACTTTAGCAGAAAAAGGCGTTCCATTAACGGCTACAACCCTTAAAGAAATCTACCGAAAGCTTAACGAAGATTACTATGGTCCAGATCTAATGATTGATCCTGAGATTGAAGTTGAATTCTTACGTATTCCTCACTTCTACACGAGTTTTTATGTCTATCAGTATGCTACAGGAATCAGTGCGGCTAATGCTTTGGTTGAAAGGCTTGTGAAAGAAGGGGATAAAGCTCGAGAAGCCTATCTAAGATTTCTTTCTTCAGGTTCATCAAAGTATCCTGTTGAGCTCCTTGAAGTAGCAGGGGTGAATATGAGAGAAAGTGCTCCAATCCAAACATTGATCGACCGCTTTAGTGAGCTTGTTAATCAATTTGAAGAAGAATTTTTAACTTGCTGATAAAATAAGAAGAGGAGTATCCAATAAGCTAAGCTTTGTTTTATTAAGATAAATATGGAATCGGAATCAAAAAATAAGTTAAAAAAATCTTTCATTATTCTTAATGATAAAGGGCTTCACACCCGCCCTGCGACAGAGCTTGTCAAGTGTGCTTCTGTATTCAAATCACAGATTTTTTTGATCTATCAAGGACTCAATGTGAATGCGAAATCTCTTCTTGGTATTCTTATGCTAGCTGCAACGCGCGGAGCTAAAATCGAGATTGAAGCTGAAGGGATCGATGCTGAAGACGCTGTGACGGCAATCATTAAATTAGCTAGTGCTAAATTCAATATCCAGTATTAGACTTCTTGTGAAACTCTATGAACCTATCCCAGTAGGTCTATTCATCGATAGGAATCGTTTTATCGAAAACTTCTCTAGTACAATAGATAGGGATATCGTTTTCTAGAGCAAGTGTCAGACAGTCACTAGGGCGCGCATCGATTTCTAATATATTTCTTAGCCCATCGCTCTCCTGTTCCACGAAAAGGCGCGCAAAATAAAGAGTATCTTGAACATCGGTAATGACGACTTGAAGGAGATTGATATTGAGTCCATTAAAGACAGAGTTAATCAGGTCATAGGTGTAAGGGCGGTTTTTTATTTGATCAGCAAGATGTATCTGAAGGTTTTGCCCCACGTGGGGAGATGTATAGATCGCAAACTGTTTTTCCTGTGTGCCTAAAATGAAGACGGTATAGTTCTGTGATTGTAAGATCTTATTGAACTGTATAGGAATAAGTTCGAAATCCATGTTTTCCCCCAAGGACACTTATCCTTATTATAGAATAATTAGGACCAATGATCAACCGTTCCGTCGTCCTTACCAATAATCACACGCCCGGCTAAATTGAAGAAAAACCCTGTTTCTAAGACACCTGGAATTCGAATAAGTTTTTCATGGTCTTTTTCAGGATCTTCGCGAAGAGATTCAAAATGAATGTCATAGATCAGATTTCCATTATCTGTAATAAAACGACCATCCTTATTGTGCTCACGAAGAGTACCATGGAACCCTAATTTTCGGATTTTTTCAATGATTGCTCCGTGGGCAAAGGGAAGGATTTCAACGGGAAGGGGATGTTTGCCCAACTTTTCGACAACTTTATTTTCATCGACAATGACCACCATCTCCTTACTAATGTTTGCAAGGACCTTTTCTCGAAGAAGGGCTCCTCCGCCCCCTTTGACCATCTGTTTTTCTCCATTGATTTCATCCGCTCCATCAATAGTTAGATCAACAGTAGTAATCGTATCAATATCAGCAAAGGGGATCCCTCCTTCCTTTGCTTGTTTTTCGGAGCGAATAGAACTCGATACAGCTTGAATACAAAGGCCGTCTTTTATTCGTTCGATCAATCGGTTGATAAAGTAAAAAACAGTAGAACCTGTTCCCAGGCCTATGACCATTCCACTTTCTACTAATTCTGCGGCGGCATAACCTGCAGCTTTTTTCATATTCTCATTCATGAACTTATCTTCTCAGAGGTAAACATTCAGAGCAAGATTTTTGTACTTTTCTTTTGCTTTGAGTTATGCAATGCTTGGATTGGTATGAAAAAATAGAAGAGGATATAGATTAATGCGACAAGGGAAAAAACTCGCTGAAGAAAGTGAAAAAACCAAAAAAACAAGAGAAAAACTTCGGAAGCGACTTGAAGAAATAGATCAAGGAATTACTCCTCAAGCTTTAAAACGTAAATCTTCTGAAATTCATCGATGGATTGCGCGTCATGCATCAGATCGGATTGCTCTTCGAACAAAATCTATTTCTCTTTTCGATGAAAATCAAAATACAGCAAGTTTAAGCCAGAAAGTTAATGCTGTTATGGAACGGCTAAAAGAGCTTAGTTCTTGAGCTCAGTACAGGACATTTTTTTGTTTATATGACGGCTGTCGCTTCGAAAAACTCCCTTTCTTCCTCATCTATAGCGCCTTTGGCTATGGATTTTGTCATTCAAGAAAGTTTATCTTTGCCTCGCTCGCCCTCTAAACAAAAAAATGTCCTGTACTGAGCTCTTGAGCTAAAACCTCTCGTGGAGTAAGCTTGCTCCCATGAATAATGTGATAGATTTTTTAGAAAAACGGGGCTTTATCGATAATATCACCAGCGATGAGCTCAGAGAAAGGGTGAATAAACCTCTCAAGGCTTATATTGGTTTTGACCCTACTGCTGATAGCCTTCACTTAGGGAATTTAGTTGGAATCATTGCCCTAGCTTGGCTTGAAAAGTTTGGACATTCTCCTGTAGTTTTACTTGGAGGTGCGACTGGGAAAATTGGTGACCCCTCAGGGAAAAGCACTGAGCGCCCCCTCCTGACTCATGAAGTCCTTCAAAAAAATGTTGAAGGAATCCGGAAGCAATTCCATCGATGTTTAAAAAACCCTATTATCATGAATAATGATGACTGGTTAACCAACTACGGGCTTGTCGATTTTCTTCGAGATGTTGGGAAACATTTTCGTGTTGGTCCCATGCTTGGAAAAGATAGTGTGAGAAGTCGCTTTCAATCTGAAGAAGGGATTAGTTTTACAGAATTTTCTTATCAAGTTTTGCAAGGATATGATTTTTACTACCTTTCAGAAAAAGAAGATGTCATTATGCAGATGGGAGGAAGTGATCAATGGGGAAATATCACTGCTGGAATGGAACTAACACGCAAGCTTTCTGGGAAAACAATCTATGGAATGACTTTTCCTTTATTAACTCGTAGTGATGGGGCAAAGTTTGGAAAAAGCGAAGAAGGAGCCATTTGGCTCGATCCTGAAAAAACCTCTCCATACCAATTTTATCAATATCTAGTCCGTGTGAGTGATGAGGATGTTATCAAGTTGATGAGAATGCTTACCTTCATGGATCTTGAAGAGATCGAGACTTTTGAAAAAGGCATTCAATCAGGGGATTTTATTCCAAATGCTGCTCAAAAAAGATTGGCAGAAGAGGTTACCCGATTTGTTCATGGAGAAGAAGGACTTAGAATTGCATTAAAAGTCACAGAAGCAGCAGCACCTGGTTCTAAAGCAAGTCTTGACCCTGAAGTTCTTGAAGAAATTGCTAAAGACATGCCTCATACACTAATGAAAACTCAAGATGTCATTGATCAAACCTATGCTGATGTTGCAGCTAAGTCAGGACTTTTAATGAGTAAAGCGGAAGGGAATCGCATGATTAAAAATGGTGGAGCTTATCTTAATAATGAAAAGATTGATGATCCATCCTTTGTGATTCAATCTAAACATATCATTGGTGGAAAATATCTTCTTTTTGGTGCGGGGAAAAAAAAGAAAATTCTCATAAAAATTGAAAAAGAACTTGCTTGAAAATCAACAAGATAGAACAATAAAGAATGAGAATCAAAATCTTTTCTTGATCTTTTTCGTTGAAAGAAAACAGCAAGACATGAGAAGAGGAGATTAATCTCTTTTGTTAAAATTTAAGGAGCAGGGTGATATGGCAACGATTACAAAAAAGAAGCTGATTAGTGAAATTTCCCGTCGACGCGGTCTTCATCCCAATGAAGTTCGTTTAGTCGTTCAATCGTTTTTAGATTGTATGACGGAATATCTTTCAGATGGTGATCGTCTCGAATTTCGTGATTTTGGTGTCTTTGAAGTCGTCAAAAGAAAACAAAAAATTGGAAGAAACCCAAAAAATGCTTCAGTTCCTATTGTCATCCCAGAAAGACGGGCAGTGAAATTCACTCCTGGAAAGAAGATGAAAAATTTAATAGAAACTGAAGAAAAACAAGGGGCGGCTTTTTAGTACGTCTCTTATTTGGGGTGGAAGATTATGAGTGGTCTCGTCACTTTTTTAAAGCCGTGTCAAGATGAAGTTCTTGGTCGCGATTCTTTAAAAGAAGCAACCGATGCTTTTTTTAAAGGAGAAGAAAGGGGCGAGGCCCTTCTATTTTTACTCGCAAATCAATGCGCTCACTTTTCTATTAATACTCCTGAAGATTTAATCGAATACTATCGCGCTCTTCTTTCCCTTCTTTTTCTTCGAAAGTTTTATGAAAAACGGGATGAAGAGCTGGATAGCCAAATTCGACCTTTGATTCTTAAAGGACGTGTCAAAGGATTTGGAAAACAGTTTTATCTTCAAAAGGGATATGAAGTCCTAGCCACGTTTCTTTTTGAAAATAAAAAAGAAGAATTAGACTTCAAGCAACTTGAAAAAGGGGCAATTCTTCATAACCACCTTCCTCATCCGATGCAAACGAGCGAGATGGGGCTTATTGCTCTTTATTTTGGGCTTATTGGAAATGATGATGAACTCCTTCATAAAGGGTTAAAATGTGTCGAGTTTTCTCTTTCCCTTTGTGATCATAAAGGAGAACTTTTTCAAGGACTTTGGCAAGATGAAGCAGATTATCAAGCGGTGACTCATAAAGAAACCTTTGCTCTTCTCTTCAAGGTAGCTTCAGAGCTAGCCCAATCTTCAAAACTTCAGATGATTTCTGAATCCTTTTCTGAAAAGCACTATTCTGATCCTTTTATTCAGTTATTTAATCACGCTTTTAAGGAGATTGCTTTTCCAAGGTTGAGTCAGGGATTGACTCTTCATGATATCGATAGAAGCTTAGGTTTTTTGCATTATCAGTTTGGAGAAACAAGTTTCGTTTGCTCTGCAGCAGGAATTAATACAGGAATCTCTTCTCTTCATAAAAAGGGGATTCATATCGTATCGATGGGGCCTCATTATGCTCCTCTTGCTGATTCCAATTATTATGGAATTTTTCGCCTTTCAAATGGGAGTCAAGAAGGATTTAAAGATCTAAAGATCGAATCGGATGAGACACAAGCAAGGTTTCAAGGCTGGACTCGAATCATGTCCCCTGAAGATGGAGACGAAAGTGAAGATTGGCTTTTCTTTAATCTTGAAGCCGAAAAGGAAAAAGTTGATTTAACGGTTCGAAAAAGTCATCCCAATGAATTAATCCCTCTTTATTATGTCTTTTTCGTCTCTGCTGATAGGGGATATGTTGGAGAAGAGGTGGAGCTTTTCCCAGGAAAGCTTGACCGCTATCAGGGGAATGTCGAGAAAGTATTATTTGAAAAGGGAAAGGAAACCATTGAGATTATTCCTCACTTTGAAAGTGAAATGAAGCTTATTCCCCTTGCTGGTAAAGATCATTTTTGGTCAGCAGATTTTTTACTTGCTTTTTCTCTAAAGAAAAAACTTTACCCCTACCGTTGGACAATCAATTAAAAACTCATTAATTTTCTTGATCGATGATAAAAGCCTTACTGAAGGCATTATAGGTAAAGGAGAAAGGAAATAAACCCTTTCTGGGTAGGTTCATAGGACCCTTTCTGTAAAGAAAAAAATGTCATAGACTGAGATTAATAAGTCTGATAACTTGCAAACAATTTGAAAATTCTTGATAATTTTAGCTCGATGTAAGGAGAACGATGTCTATATCTAAAGCAATTTTTATTGGTTCATTATCCCTTTTCGCAGTGATTGGGGGGCTTGCTCTTATGAAGAAGAACAAGGATAGGAAAATAGATGTACCTGAGATAGCCACTAAAGTTGAAAACGTAACGGAAGAACCTACAGTTGTTGTAGAAGAACGTTCTAAGCAGTATCTGAAACCTGTTCAAGATGAAGTTGCTGATCAAGAAGTAGATCAAATCTGGCGTTTATTCACAACAGGAAAGCAGAAGCTTCCTTTTGTCGAAACGATCCGTTATAAAGCGCGCGTTTCATGGTTACAAGGGCGTCCTGCATGGGTGACTGATTATGCGGCGCATTACTCAACATCACGCCATTTTATTGCTCGAAGCTTGAATGGAAAAAAGGATTATTACACACAAAAAGTTTCTCCTGGTGATCAATTCAATATCTTAAAGAAAGATGTGAGCTTTTATTTAGTTGTGGATCTTTCAAGATGTAAAATGTGGTTTTATGGAGTCGATGAATCTTCAAAGGAAAGAGTCCTTTTAAAGACTTATAAAGTGGGTCTTGGACGTTTTGATCAAGATTCTTATTCTGGGCTTTTAACTCCTAAAGGGAAGTTTTCTTTAGGGGATAAAGTTGCTATTTATAAGCCTGGAATGGAAGGGTATTTCCAGGAGACAGAAGTTGAAATGGTTCGGGTTTTTGGAACGCGCTGGATCCCATTTTCTGAGGAAATCAGTGGTGAAGGAGACAACCCACGGGGTTATGGCTTTCACGGGGCTCCATGGGTCTATGACGTAGCGACAGAGACCTATAAAGAAGACCTTTCAACGATTGGTGGTTATGATAGTGATGGGTGTATCCGCCTTGCGCAAAATGATATTGAAGAACTTTACTCAATTGTTATTACCAAACCAACCGTTGTGGAGATTGTAAGTGATTTCCACGAGGCTGAAATTCCTGGGGAATTAGTAGAAAAGTAAGGGAACAGAAGATGTTAGATCATGAAAAGCAAATCTTAGACCATGAGAAAACGATTGCTCAACTAAAAGAGCAAAATAAAGTTAATGGGATTTGGACAGATGAAGAGATCCTGAAGCTTGAAAAAAAGCTAGAACAACTCAAAAACCAAGTCTATTCTCAACTTTCTCCTTGGGAAAGAGTAGGGATTTGTCGTCATCCAGAGCGTCCTCGGTCTGTGGATTATATAAAGAATATTTGTGAGAGTTTTACCGAGATTTTTGGAGACCGTCTCTTTCGCGATGATCGTGCGATTGTTGCAGGTCTTGGAGTCATTGAAGGGCAAAAATTTGTCATTATCGCTCAAGAAAAAGGTTGTGATACAGAAAGCCGTCTCTATCGCAACTTTGGAATGCCTCATCCCGAAGGATATCGAAAGGCTTTACGAGCGATGAAGCTTGCTGAAAAATTCAATCTTCCCGTTCTTTCACTCCTTGATACTCCAGGTGCTTATCCCGGCCTTACAGCTGAGGAGAGAGGCCAAGGATCGGCAATTGCTACGAATCTATTAGAAATGGCCAATTTGAAAACTCAGATTGTTATTCTTCTAATTGGAGAAGGGTGTTCTGGAGGAGCTTTGGGGATGGGAGTCGGTGATGCCATTGGAATGTTAGAACATGCTTATTATTCTGTCATTTCTCCTGAAGGGTGTGCATCTATTCTTTGGCGCGATGCCGCTAAAAACGAAGAGGCTGCAGCCACGCTCAAAATGCAATCTGAAGACCTCCTAGAATTTGGTGTGATTGATGAAATTATTTCAGAACCGCAAGGCGGTGCTCACCATGATCCTAAAGTTGTCTATGAGGATGTTAAAAAGTTTATTCTTAAAGAAACAAAAAAACTTTCTAAAATTCCTCTTGATGAACTTCTTGAAAAGCGGTATCAAAAATTCCGCAAATTAGGAGCCTTCACTGTGGAACAAGCTCAGGTCTAACCTAAAGCTAAAGGAACTTTACCCTGAGAATAAGCTCCTTCAGAGTGACAATTATCTAGATATTCACTATAATGGAAGGGTATGAAACTCCTTCTTAAAGCAGCACTTCGTGCACGTCATCATTTCTCTCTTTTTCTCGTTACCCTAGGAGCATTAATTGGACTGACTGTTGCCAGTCAAATGGAGATGTTTTCTATAGGAGTAATCGCCGATACCGGAACCGATTTTTTTGCCCTTTTTGCTTCAAAAAATGAAAAAGGAGAGCAAAATGAACATGTTTCTTTAGAAGATGTTCAGGAGAAGTGGAGAAAGATTGATGGAGGGGGAGATGGAGTCATTACCAAGGATGATGTTCAAAGCTACATGATTAAGAGAACAGGGAACAACCCTCTCAAAAGAGTCATGTATCAGATAAAAAGAACCTTTCATTTCGAACATAATATGAAAGCTTTTATCACTCTTCTCCTTCTTGTAGCAGTGACAAAAGCTTTTTTCCTCTTTTTTAGTCGTTATTCAACACAAATTTTATCTATACGTATTAGTCGAGATCTCCGTCAGCAATATTTTGATCATATTCAACATCAACCCATGAGCTTTTTCCAAAAGTATAATATTGGAACACTCTCCTCTAGAGTCTCAGGGGATGCCAATCAAATCGCTGCATCCATGAACTCTTTTATGATTAACTATATCCAGGCGCCCTTTACGATCCTTTCAACCCTCATTGCTTGTTTTTGGATGTCTTGGCAGCTTTCTATGGTCATTTTTTTTGGTCTTCCTATGGTGATTCTTCCTGTGATTTTTGTGACGCGTAAGGTCAAACAAATCACGAGGCAGCTTCAGAAAAATCAAGAACGTTTTACTTCGGTACTGATTGATTTTTTATCAGGGATTCAAACGGTCAAAGTTTTTTCTATGGAGGCTTTTTCATTTAAGAAATATCAAGAACAAAATGTTCAAATGGCAAAACTCGAGTCTAAGACGGCTAAATATGATCTTCTTACTCGCCCTATTCTCCACATGATCACTACCTTCTGCATTGCAACAGTATTGATCGTAGGTCTTTATATTTTAGAAATGAGAATCTCTGAATTGATCGTTTTTCTTGGTCTTTTGAACCTCTTTTATGAACCTGTCAAAAAGTTTGCTGAAGAAAATTCTAACATCCAAAAAGGGGTTGTGGCTGCAGAACGAATGAACGAAGTGTTGGGTTTGAAACCACAAATTATGGATCTTCCAGGAGCAATCTCTCTTAACGGGTTTGAAAATGCCCTTGAATTTGAGAATGTTTGGTTTCGTTACGATGATAAGTGGATCTTAAAAGACTTAAGTTTCACTGTAAAAAAAGGGGAAACCGTTGCCCTTGTGGGAGGAACAGGAGTCGGAAAATCCACCATTGTTCAGCTTATTCCTCGTCTTTACGACATTCAGAAAGGATCGATACGAATCGATGGAAAGGAAATCCACTCTTATACACAGCAATCTCTCCGAGAACAAATCGCATTTGTTCCACAAAAACCCTTCCTTTTTTACGATACCGTTGCAGCAAATATCTCCTATGGAAAACCCTTTTCTTTGAAAGAAATTGTTCAAGCAGCAAAAAAAGCTCATGCTCATGAATTCATTAAAGCTCTTCCTCGTAAATACGATACGATGCTTGCAGAAACGGGAAAGAACTTTTCTGGAGGACAGCAACAGCGTTTAGCGATAGCTCGGGCTTTAGTAAAAAATGCTCCCATTCTTATCCTTGATGAAGCAACCTCTTCTCTAGATGCTATCAGTGAGAATAAGATCAAAATGGCGATTAAAGAACTCCATGGTGAAATCACTCAGATTCTTATCGCTCATCGCCTTTCTACTATCGAATATGCTGATCGGATTATCTATTTGAAAGATGGGCAAAAAGCTGCTGAGGGAACGAAAGAAGAACTTCTTAAAACATGCCCTGACTTTCGCCATCTCTGGGAAACTCACTTCCGGACTCAAAAAGCAGAAGATTCATTACTCGTCAATTGACAAAATAGATCGATTCTTTAGATACTGTTTTCGGTTTTTTTAAAACGAGGACTCTAGACTTATGAACTTCTCCCGCTTGAAACAGATTATCACTATTTTTGCTGTTATATTTTTGTTAACAAGCTGCTCTAGACAGCTATCTTTGTCCTATGAGCCTTCTTTAGAGGTTTATGCCAGTCAGCCAGTTAGCTTATATGTGATACCCCCAGATCAGGATGCAAATCTTACAGGTGATCCACCAGCAAAAGGGATTACTATCGGTATAATAGAGAAGAATGAGGTGTCTCATTGGGCATGGGAAGCGTTGAAAGGAGAGCTTAAACGAGTAGGGTATTCTCTTAAAACTGATGGTAATGAGGCAAAATATCAAATTTCTTTAGGAATGGTTGATATAACCGATAAGAAGATGAGCTTAGAAATCTCAGTTAAAGAAAAAGAAGAGCTAATTTTTATCAAGTCATACACTTCAACTAAAAAAACTCTAACCCTACCTCTTTACAAAGTTTTTTTTGGTTTGCAGCGTCCTGTAAATGATCTTTTTAATAGCTCGCTGAGTGAAATTTACGAGCAGTTTATCATAGATCTAAATCAAGTGGTTCAGTAGCTACATAGCTAAAATTGGGATGATTTATGCGGATCTTTGTGTTGTCCTTCGACTTCTTAAAATCTCTCCTTGTCTGATGGCATGATATATAAAAAAGGCTCCCTACTAGGGAGCCTTTTTTTAGGTCAAATACCATTTTTCTAGTTCAATGGATTAAGCACAAAGTTAACAAAGGTAGTTGGCGATAAAGTTTCGCTATGGATTTGAACTTGTATCCAAAAAGCGTCGTCATAAGCATAGGCATAGATCAATCCCAAGTTATGGAGACCTTGGGAGTAGACATCATACCATGGCCCTGACATTTGTCCATTACTTGTTAGGCTAGAGTTTATTTTATAGTAATCAGCTTGTTTATTGATTAAATATTGGAGGCTTATTGTATCCGTTGTAGGAATCAGACCTGTAATGATACATTCTTCAAAAAGCTTACTGAGCTGCACCGCATCGCCTACACCTGTTGTATCGGTAGTGAAAAGAGGTTTTCCCCCAAAGATTTTGAATGATGTGGTGTCGACAGGGGTAGGCCCTGTTGTTGGAGGGTCAAAAGTAACAGTCTTACTGCTTGAGGTGCTATTAAAGATAATGCTATTATCCCCTTGTACAGTTCCAATGTATGTTTCCCCACTATTGTATCCAACCATCCTTAACTGGTTTTTACGATAGAAGCTTGTTGTATTTTCCCAAATGTTATTGAGATAGCTATAACCGTAAGCTCCTAAGTTGTCTAAATAATTAGGATCAAAGATTTGACCTAAGCTTGGGTTAGAAGGATCTTTAGGTGCTGATATTGCGTTTTGAGTGGATGCAACACGTAGTGGTGTTCCACCAGCATCTCTAATCACTAAATTATTCCACTGATCTTTTTCAGGCTCATTTGGGAAGTTAAGCACTTCTTCAAGATAACCCATTGCTGTAGATCTCGCATAGGTCAATCCTGTATTGTTTTGAGGTGCTACATCAGGAGAGTTAAGGTAGATGAAGATCGGCATCGAAAAGAAGTCAACAGCAGTTGCATCTGTGAAGATACTAACAGATGGAGTGAGTTGGAAGTTAAGCTCTGCTTTATCAAAGATAATGTTGAAATTTGGATCGTTTGGGTTGGTAAAGTTAGGTTCAACGAGTCCAACGGCTCCAGTTTTTGTGGTATTAAACGACATTTTAAGGGGGGCATCTACTGAAAACCAAAAACGAGAAGAGATGATTTCAGGAAGGTAGATCAACCGGTTCGCTCCACTTGCTGGGAGAGAAGAGAATTTGTAAACATAAGTATCTAGAGTATTCCCAGAAACTCCCAGAACATAAGTCCCAATTCCTCCAGCAATGCTCAGAACTCCAATGTCATTTGACGTATTTTGACCTGTAATGACAACATAAACATCAGAATCAGGCTTTCCAGTGGTATTGGTTAATAAAATAGGTAGAAAATTGGCCATTGGTGCAGGAGGTGAGGGCAGAGGGGGAGCTGGAGGGGCTGGAGGTGGGATCGGAACAGAGGAAAGAGGGGAAAAGATTCTTCCTCCGCAAGGTGAAGTCAATCCTGTTGGGGCAACAGCATGCTTGGTTTCACAAATATACTCGTCGTAAAACTCTTTGAGGAAGTCATCGAAGAGGGGGTCTGAGAATTGTCTTTCTACTGCATTTAAAAGCAAAGCATTAAAGGTTATGATAAGGATCAGAAACTTTTTCATTACGCCTCTTCGATTTCTTGTTATTGTTTTTGTTTATACATTATCTAAGCTTGAATTAGAACTTGTACTCTAGACCTAAGCCAACTTCCCAGAAGATATAGGTGTTTTGTGGGATCCCTAAGGCTACACGAGTAGAGCTAGTTCTTGCAGTTGTTTTTCCATCTTGCCAAAGCTCAAAAGAGGGCTTAAGAAAGATACTGAGGTTTTCTACCGATTGGAAGTGATAGAGAATAGGTAGCCCTACACGGAAATTCTTATAAGTCGCTTTAGTCACCCAACGGGCTCCATCAGTAACATCAAACGTTACAGTTGGATAAACTTGTGGCATCCAAATAGCGAAGAATCCAATAGAAGCACAGTCCCAATTATATCTTCCTAAGAGGCCTACAGGGATATAAAACTCATTATAACGCATTTTGAGTGATACCCCACGTTTAAAGTTGTGAGAAAGGTGGCGGTATCCAAACCCTGTAAAAGGAGTTAGAAGAAAACGTTTGTTTAAGAAGGTCGCATTGTATCCAATCCGTTCATAAACTTCTCCGTCTAACAAGTGGCGTTTACTATCTTTGCCATCGATACTGCCATATCTCCAAGAACCTCCTACAGCAGCGTAAATAAAATCAGCAGGAATATATTCGAAGTTTCCTTCCATTCCTCCCATATTTCCATCCAAAGTAGGATGTCCTTGGGGTTTAACATAAACGCGGGTGTAGTTGACATCTAAATCAAATCTAAAATCTTTATAAGAAGTAGTATTTTGACTTTGTTGTTGAGGTTGATTTTGAGCATAGAGAGAGAAAGTACAAGCGGTTGCTATGAGTGCGGCTAAGATTCTTTTCATTAGTTCCTCTTCCGTTAGGTTTTCATGATAAATTTAGCAATGTAGTTGAAAAAATTTTTTTTATCAAATGAATGTTTGGAAAAGGAGAAGTTTTTAAGTTAACCCTCCGTTAGATAGTGTTGTCATAAGATGTTCATCTCGCAGGCGACACTATCTAGAAAAAGAAGGGTCATAAGATTGCCATGAAGGGGGCTTGGTGGAGTCTTTGGGGGTTAGATGATAGCTAATAACTCTTCCTTCTTCATTAAAAAAGAGGATAAGAGAGAACTCTTTTATGTCATATTCTGGGGAGAAACCTTCATATTTTTTTAAATAAGAAAAGTCATTTTTGTTGTTTTTTGGGTAATCGGCGACAATCTCAATCTTTTGCTTTGAGTGTTTAACTGCGGTGGGAATAGAAATTGCTAGATTATAAACCCACATTTCTCGCCCATTTGTATCGATTTCAGCTTCATGGTTGGACCCAAATTTCTTGAGAACCTCTTTTTGAGTTGTTTTCCCTGTAATGATTTGATCATCGATTTCATAGGTTTGCAGTTTTGTGTGAACAGTATTTGTTTTAAGGGAAGAGCAGCTTGTAATTAGGGCTCCAAGGAGGGCAAATAGCATCATATGTTTTTTCATTATTTTCCCTGTTCTACTAGAGAGTGTTTAGAAAACTCCCTCTATTAAAGCTTTAGTTTGTCTGTGGATGATACTGATGCCAGCGGGTACTATCATAGTTTTGTTGATGAAAGCGATGGCGGATCACTTTTCCATTCTCATCAAAGAAAAGAGTCAGTTTATAATCCACATTGTTGGTGCCTCGATTAATGTCTCCATAAATCGGAATCCAATTGGAGGCTTTTGGCTTATATGTTGAGAGTTCGTAGGTCCACTTTTCACGGCCATCAAAGTCTTCTTCAACCGAATATTGTGTTCCAAATTTCGCAACGATGTCATGTTTGTCTGTCTTTCCATCCACAATAAACTGATCGATTTCATAATTTGTGATACTGGCAAGTTCTTTTGTCCCTTTCATTGAAGTACATCCCACAATAAGGGCTCCTGCTAATGAAAGTAGTAGTAAATTCTTCTTTTTCATTAATCTTCCTGTAACCTAATTAACGTTTTAAGAAGTATCCTATAGAGAATATTAAATTTCAACAAATCTTTTTCCTTGTTTTAATTATCTTCATTCTGAGAAAATTTTTACGGTTTTTTTAAGATGACACTCTAATTTAGGAGAAGTTATGACAAGTGAAATTAATTCAGGATCCTCAAATCCTATAGAGCATTATGTGACAGAATTTGAAGAGGTTTCAAAAAAATCTGTAACAGAAGAGCAAAAGGAAGAGGTTCGCCCTTCTTCCCCAGAGCCTTTACCAGAATGGAAAGTTAGAGAGCGAGAAAAAGAGGCTAGAAGAGCTCTAGCGCAGCTTGAGCTTAAGAAAGCTGTCGAAGCTCAAGATATGAAAGCTTTTGCAGCGGTTTACGCTCAGAGAAAAGATGATATTTATTTTGGACTGTTGATTCCTGTCTATGCGAAAGCTGCTCATCAAACACCCATAACGTTTGTTCGAGAGATTGAAAAGTTTCTTGTGGAACAGGATAAATCAAACCTAAAATATATGCTCGGTGAAATGGATGATTTAAAAGGGATGCAAATGCTTGTAACGTCTCCATTGATTAAAGAAAAGCATATTCGAGGTGCATTAAACGAATATTTTCAAGAAGCAGCAATTCATGGGGAAGTTTACGAGGGAGGAAGGAAAGGAGAGCTTCCTCATCGTTTAGAACTTGCTCAAATCCTGATCGATCATGGTGCTAATCCTTTTGATACAGAATATAATTCTGCATGGGGTGTTGCTCTCAGCAATAAAGATATTAATGGTTTGATGATGATGATGAATCATCCAGATTTTAATCCTGAAATGGAAAAGCTCCGCTATATTTCGGGCATTTTTTTCTACAAATTTGAAGAAAAATTCAAAGTTGCAGAGTTTTGGGGAGAAGAGAGTGAAGCAGGGATAAGAGAAGCGAAATCTGATTGTAAGGTCTTTGAAACTTTAGGCCTTGTTCCATCCTCAAATGAGACCCGGTTGCTTATTGAAAAAGAGCTTGAGCTTCCCTTTAGGCAACGGAAATGTCTAGCGGCCATTATGCTCCCTTTTATCAATGAGGAGGGGGTAGAATTATCTATGGAAACCAAGACACAACTAGCCATGGACTTTTTTAGATACTATCCTCATGTAGGAATTTTTAACTGCTTTATATACCAAAAGGTTGTTGAGCCTGCAGCGATTGCTCTTTTAGAAAGCGGCTTTGATCCAAAAATTATTGCGCAAAGAGTGATAACTGATGCCTTCAAGAGTGAGATCTCGATTCCTGATTTGCCTAAGGCTAGTGAAGATGCAACAGATGATGAAGAGCAAGAAATTTATGAAAAAGGGGTCGATATCAGTAATTATTGCTCAGGGCTTATCACAAAAGGATATGGGTATCACCTTCTTGTACAAAATGCAAATATTCGAACAGAACTTCTTAAACTAGAGGGTGGGCAAGAGCAAATCAATAAAATCGAAGCCTTTCACGGAACGCTCCTTGAAACGTTTGGTGTGCCTCCATGGGAAGGAATTGATGATATTCCAAACTTTGGGTTGAAAATCTATCACTTAGCAAAAGAGAATTTTTCCAAAGAACCTATCTCACATTAAAAGAGCTTATTTGATTTCTTCGATTTTTGAGCAGATTTTTTCTTTCCATTTTGATCACATTGTCCATGGGACAAGAGGTTAAAATGGAAAGAAAGAAGATGCCAAAAAGAGTGGAATAAAAAAGTCTATTTTAATACGAGAAAGGTTCGTTAGTTCGGAAGCATGCCTAAAGCTTCAAAGGCTTCTTTGAGCTCGGCATTATCAGGTTTATCGAGGGCTCCATTTTCATGGAGCCATCGGACATAACCAGGGGGCATGTCCTTAATCGGCGTGCCACGATGTTTGCCAAAGGGCATGTGACGAAGGATTTGTTTTTGATTCATCAGCTCGATGATTGTTTCCATGGTCAAATCATCGATCATCATTGAAAAAACTTGATGAAGAATGATGACGTCATCAAGGGCGCGGTGGGCATTATTCGCTTCGATTCCATGATATTCACGGAGATGTTGCAACGAATGGCGAGGAAGGTCTGGCCGGTATTTTCTAGAAAATTTTAGGGAGTCGATATAAGGCCAGTTTGGAAGGGAAACGTCGTTTCTTTTGTATTCATTTTCCAAAAAGGGTTTATCAAAGGCATCATTATTGTGTGCAATAAGGACAACATCTTCGGAGCAAAATTCAATAAACTGCTTAGCAACTTCAGTAAAAGTAGGAGCATCTTGAACCATGTCATCTGAGATATTGTGAATAGCGCTAGCCTCAGGAGGAATGGGACAGCCAGGATTGATTAAGCTGTGAAACGTTCGATCTTTAATAGGGTCAAAAGCAGCAATTTCAATGATTCGATCCTTATCAGGTCGAACCCCTGTCGTTTCAGTATCGTAATAGATCGGTCTTTTAGCCATGCAAAGCATTCTAGCCAGGTTCATAATAAATTGTCAAAAAGACTTCTATGAGGTATGATTACCTCTTTGAATAACATATGGAAAAGACTATGCGAATTGCTTTAATGCTGATTGGGTTATTATTTTTCGTGGTCGGTTGTTATCAAACACATGAAGATGATGGCCTACGTGCGATGCCCGTTACAAATAACCCTAACATTACACCTCATAGAGACTTGGGGCCCATGCAAGGATTGCCTTATTGACTTAAGACAGATGATTGCAGTATGAACAGCATTAGAGACATTCTCTGAATGAAGTTCTTTTAGATTTTTTACTAATTTCTAAAAGAACTTTTATATGGAGAATGCAACCAACTTAGAGGTTAGTTGGTAATTTTGAGCAGAAAAATTAATTAGAAAAGACAAAAATAAAGGTCATTCAGAGAAGGTCTCTTAAAGAAGGCCGATGCATCTATGGTAAGAAAAACCGTTCAACACGTTAAATATAACTTCTTTGAATCTAAGGCTGAAGAGGCTAAAAAGGAACTTGGAAAAGAAGGGCTGATTCAAGTTCTAAAAGAGATGCTCCTCATTCGTCACTTCGAAATGCGAGCTGAATCTGCTTACCAACAAGGAAAAGTTGGAGGTTTTTTTCATGCCTATATGGGACAAGAAGCTATTCAAACAGCAGCTGTTCATGCCTTAGGTCGAGAAAATAATTGGTGGATCACTACTTATCGTTGCCATGCTCTGGCTTATCTTAATGGTGCAACTCCGAATGAAATGATGGCAGAGCTTTATGGAAAAGCAACAGGGAATGCGATGGGTCGTGGGGGATCCATGCATTTTTATCAAGATCGCTTGCTCGGTGGTTTTGGAATTGTAGGAGGGCATCTTCCGATTGCAACTGGTGCTGCATTTTCCCTTAAGTATCAAAAACAGGATGGAGTTGCTGTTTGCTTCTTAGGAGATGGCGCTTTTGTTCAGGGAGCTGTTCATGAATCTCTCAATTTAGCTTCCCTTTGGGATCTTCCTTGTATCTATGTTGTTGAAAACAACCAATGGGGAATGGGAACAGCTGTGAATCGCGCTCTTTGTGTTCAGCCCATTGCTGAACATTTCGCTCCAGCTTATGGAATGAAAGCATATACCCTTGATGGAATGGATTTTACGAATTGCTATGGAGGGTTTAAGCATATTTACGAAGAAGTAAGAAAAACAGGACGTCCTATTCTCGTTGAAGCTGTAACCGAACGGTTTAGAGGTCATTCGATTTCTGATCCAGGTCTTTATCGCTCGAAAAAAGAACTCGAAGTTGCTAAAGGTCGAGATCCAATTGAGCTTTTTAAAGCGTATCTTAAGAAAGAAAAGATTTTGACAGACAAAGCTTTTGAAGAAATGGATAAAGAGCAAAAAGATATTGTTGTAGCTTCTATGAAATTTGCTGAAGAAAGTCCCGATCCAGAACCGATGACTTTAGAAGAGGATGTTTTTGCGCCATGAGTAAAATGCAGACAGTAGAATTACGAGAAGCGCTTCGACAAGCCATCGATGAAGAGATGGAGCGGGATGATAAGGTTTACCTTATGGGAGAAGAGGTCGCGGAATATAATGGGGCATACAAGGTTTCAAAAGGACTTTTAGATAAATGGGGATCTAAGCGCATTATTGATACCCCCATTTCTGAAAATGGGTTTGCAGGACTCAGTATTGGAGCTGCAATGACCGGTCTTCGCCCGATTGTTGAATTCATGAGCTTTAACTTTTCCTTTGTAGCATTTGATCAACTCGTTTCGAATGCTTGTAAAATGTATTACATGTCGGGAAATCGCTTTAGTGTTCCCATCGTTTTCCGAGGCCCTAATGGAGCTGCAGCACAAGTCTCTTGTCAACACTCCCATTGTGTTGAAGCAATTTATGGAAACCTTCCAGGTTTCATTATCATTGCTCCTAGCAATCCTTACGATGCAAAAGGGCTTTTAAAAGCGGCCATTCGAAATAACAATCCTGTAATCTTCTTAGAAAACGAACTCGATTATGGAATGAAAATGGAAATTCCTACAGAGGAATACCTCCTCCCCATTGGGAAAGCAAAGATCTTGAGAGAAGGAAAACATCTGACACTTATTTCGCATAGCCGTATGCTTCATCACTGTATGGAAGTAGCCCAGATGTTTGCTAAGAAGGGAATTGAGATTGAAGTGATCGATCTTAGAACAATTAAACCTCTGGATATGGGAACCATTGCCGAGTCTGTTAGAAAGACCCATTTTGCAGTTCTTGTTGAAGAGGGACATATTTTCACCGGTATTTCTGCAGAGATTGGATTTCAAATTCAAGAACAATGCTTTGACTTTTTAGATGCCCCCTTAAAACGGGTGTGTCAAAGGGAAACACCTCTTCCCTACAATAAAGGATTAGAGCGAGCATCTCAACCCAATCCTGAGCGGATTGCAGAAGCAATTACGGAAACATTACATCTTAGGAGCTAACGACTATGCCTTTTACCCTCACCATGCCGAAACTTTCACCAACAATGGAAGGGGGAACCATTGTCAAGTGGCACAAAAAAGAAGGAGATCAAGTCAAAAGTGGCGAACTTCTTTTTGAAGTTGCGACTGATAAAGCGACTGTAGAACATGAAGCTCTCGATGGCGGTTTTTTAAGAAAAATTCTTGTTTCTGAAGGAGGGGAGGCTTTAGTCAATCAAGCTGTAGCGATCTTCACTGAATCGAAAGATGAAAGCATTGAAGGGTATCAACCTGAAGGAATGATACAAAAAGAAGAAGCGCCTCAAGAAGAAACTTCAGCAGAAGGAAAGAAAGGAGAAACTCCTACTGCAAAACCAGCTGCAACTGGAATGACACAAATCAATTTCCCTATCGAACCTCCCTTAGAAGATTATACCTTTGAATTCGATACCGAAATGAAAGATCGCCTAGCAGCATCTCCTCTTGCTAAAAAACTTGCCAAAGAAAAAGGAATCGATCTCACCTCAGTCAAAGGATCAGGTCCTGATGGTCGAGTGATGAGTCGCGATCTTGATATGGGACAACCTGCCCTTCCCGCAAACTTTTCAGCAGGGCAAAAACCGACAGAAAAACCGGGAAGTTATACCGAAGAACCCATGACTCCGATGCGAAAAGCGATTGGTTCAAAACTCCAAGCTTCCAAAACCTTTGTTCCTCATTTTTATGTGCAACAAGATATCGATGTCGAACCGATGATTACTTTGCGCAACCAACTCAAAGAAGGGGGCATTAAAGTCACTTTCAATGATTTTATCATGCGAGCCACAGCTTTAGCTCTCAGAGAACATCCTAATGTAAACTGTGGTTTCGATGCTGTTGGAAGTAAAATTATCCACTTTAAAACAATAGACATTGCGGTTGCAGTTAGTATACCTGAAGGATTAATCACACCGATTGTCCGTCACGTGGATTATAAAAACCTAGGTCAGATCTCCGCTGAAGTAAAACATCTAGCAACTCTTGCTAAAGAAGGAAAGCTTCAAGCAGAGCAATACCGAGGGGGCTCTTTCACGATTTCCAATCTTGGAATGTTTGGGATCCATGATTTCCAGGCGATTATTAACCCTCCTCAAGTGTGTATCCTCTCCGTTGGAGGGATGCGTGACTGTCCTGTTGTCAAGGATGGTGAGGTGGTCCCAGGGAAAAGGATGATGATTTCTCTCTCTAGTGATCATCGTGTTGTGGATGGAGCCGATGCCGCGAAATTCATCGTTACCATACAGAAATATCTTGAAAATCCCCCAATCTTATTGATTTAAGAGGAAAATGCCCCCTGATTTGGGTTTAAATTAAGTTTTGGATTTGCTATTCTTTTGTCGAAATTCGAATGAAGGAGAGAAAAAATGGCTACAAATAATTTGAATCCCATCGGTCACCCTTTCGTAGCCCACCTTTCAACACCTGCTCCAGCTCCCTCTGGGATGTCTGCTTTAGCAAAGATCGTCATTGGGATTGCAGCCCTTTTCTTTACAGCATATCTTTATGTCGCCTTTTCTGGCTCAAGCTCAAACCGACCCATGCCCCCAGCTCGTAGAGAAGATGAATTAGATGCAAAGCAACGAGCAGAGGTCGAAAGAATTCGCCCAATCCTTCTAGAATATTTTGAAAAAGTAGTTCCTGATCAACACAATGCTGAATTTGAGCGACTTGCTGCTGTATTCACTGGTAGCTGCCCAATTACTGGACATGATATTGAAGCTGCTAATCTCTTACTTGCCAAGCTATCATCTCCGGCTTCTGCAGAGCCATCTGTTAGAGTAGACCCTAGCCGTGAAACTAATGAACAAAGAAGACTTTTAAGAGAACAGCAAGATCGAGAGTATGAAGAAACTATTGGGATAGACCAAGAAAGAGAACTGGAGCAAAGATTAAGAGAAGCACAAGAAAAGAGTCTAAGAGAAAGAGAATCTGCAATGACAAAAGCGTTCACCCCGCTTCAAGATAACCTAATAGAAGCAACAACAGCTCTTGGCATTCGCTACAAAGAACTTATTCCATTAGATAGGCCTTGGCAAATTATTTTTAGTCAGGCTTGTTATGTTGGGAATGAAGTTGAAAAAACATTTACAACGAAATTTCAAGAAATTGAAAGCCATTGTGGTCTAGCAGATAGTCTTGACTGTTCGATTCCTAAAGATCGTTATCGCGAAGCAGTTACATGTTTTAATGCTCAGTTTCCCGATGAAGGAGAATCTTTTGCTCAGCAAAGAGAGGCTCTTGCTAAGAGTTATCAAAGCTATACTACAGTACTTGATCGAGTGCATGAAAGGTTAGCATGGGTACGTCTCAAAGCATATCATGACGAAGTTGGGGAAGAATTTTTTGCAGCCCAGTTTTCTAAAGAACTCTTAAGAAAGGTTCGTGAAGGGGAAGACCTTCCTCGTCCTTAATAAAGCTTAAAGCCACTTCTTTAGTTAGAATCCTAAAAGTGATCATCAAGTCACTTTCTTATTAGTTAATTCGAAATAAATATATATAATTAATTTTAATTAATTAAATCATAATAATTAAATTTTTGATTATTTGACTTAATTACTATTTCATTGATACTCTTTTGTTAAAAGAAACGGAGGAGGACACACATGACACCCGCTATTGTAGCATCTATCTATGCAGGAATCCCTTTATTGGCCCCAGGAGCTCATTTTGTTGCGGCAAAGAGTCTACTTGCTATGGGAGGGCTCTTTTTTTCAGGAATGGCTACCTTTGCCCTTACTCGTGGAACAATCCCTAATCCTCACCATGAGCTGTCTGGGGAGCAAAAAGAAGAAGCTCATAAAGCCGATCAACTCGTAAGCCCAAGGCCGGGCGAAACGTCGTCAAGACAGACAATAGAACATCACTACCATAACCCACTGTTTATCTCTGCTAAAGAGGTTCAGCAGGAACAAGAAGAAGCTGCAATGCGTGCAGAACTCAGGCCTCTGCAAGCTGAAATGCACCAAGAGACGGAGCGGCTTGCAAATCGCCTCCCTTCTCTGGCCGGATTACAAGGATGTTGGGACGATTTCACCGAGATGGCTCGGACATCACTTTCCCGCCCATTTCTTGCAATTGCTCAAGAGTTAGAGGAGCGTTGGGGAGTAGGAAGAGAGGATCGCTCTCCTGCTCAAAATTGTTTTAGAGGCGCTGTTGCAGATTTTAAAGCAAAATATCCTGGTCATGACACATCCTCTCTTGATCGGTTATACGGACTCTATATCGATGCACTGCAATCTGTTCAAAAGAGTCTGGGTTGGGAGTGGCTTAAAAGTTATCATGCTGAGGTGGGAGAAGGGGAGTTTAAGCAGCAACTTTCTCAAGGATTATTATCAAGGGCTCTTACCGGAGAAATGTTTTAATCTTTTCGAAGGAAAGAGATTGTTAATCAAAAATGTCATTAAGAATAAAAAGGGAGGAAATAATGGCTAATGTATTAAATCTAATCAATCGCCAATTGCCACACTCAATTCCGTATCAGATGTTTTCAGGAAAAGCTTGTGCTGCGAAAGGGAGTATTGCTGCTCTTGCTATCCTTATGTTGGGAACGCATTCTTATCAACAAACTGAGAATGTTCGATTTCAGCGTGTTGTTGATTACTTGATTATGAACCCTATTCATCGTGTAATTTCTTCTCGGTTAGTTAATTCGATCGGTTACGAAATATATCATTTTAAGTTTAAAATCTCTGGGTATTGTGGGGACTTAAAAGAAAGAGTATCCAGGAATGGAACGCTGTCCATGCCCAATTTTAAACTGTTTTAGCTATAGGATAGATTTCTATAGCCATTTCTTTCTTTGGAAGATAAGAAGGGAAAAGATCGATAGGACGATGATGATGATCAAGATGATCGAAAACGCGTGCTTAAGGTTTGCAATGGGAAGTCCGACGTTCATTCCATAAAGAGAAGCGATCATCGTCGGAATACTCAGGATGATCGTTAAAGCTGTTAAAAGTTTAATCGTTTTATTCAATTGATTGGTAAAAATAATCTGGTAGGAGTCACGGAGACTCCGAATACTTCTAAGGTTGATCGAACAGAGATCTTCTGACTGCATACTGGAATTCAAAAGGTCTTCTAAGAGATCTTGGTCCTTTTCATAAAGAAGGGTATAGCGTCCAGAAGTAATCGATTCCAAGACATTTCGGATGGGAACAAGAGAGGAGAGGTACTGATTCAAGACTTCTTCGTTTGCTGTTAGGTTGGTGATGTCTTTGCTATCAACGTATGACATCTTCTTTTCTTGTTTGAGGACTGTTGTCCGGATCTTCTTAATTTGAAGGGTGTATTCCTGGGTAATTTTGAGGAGGATATAGATAAGAAATTTTGATTTTTGTGAGGGGCTGAGTTTGGGTTTTTGTGAGATGAAGTTGTGAACGATTTGGCTTTTTTGGGGGCAAATCGTAATAAAGTAATCTTTGGTTAGAATGATAGTAAAAGTCGTTGTGTAAAGGCCTGCTTCAGGATCAATAGGGTGACGGGTAAAGATTAAAACCGTTTCATCGACTCTTTCAACGCGGGGGATCTCATACCGATCTAAGGAATCATACATATCTGTATACTCAAGATCGATCAATTTACTGATCTGGTTGATGTCATTGGTGGTTGCATCTTCGACGTGAATCCAGCATCCCTTTTTAGGCTCAGAGATTTCAATGAATTCTTCGTCATGCTCACCTTTATCGTAGATGGTGATCATAGGCCCACTACCTCTCAGGATAAATTTTCCTTAAAGCTCGCCTTACACAAGCTGAATGGAGGATAAATACATTTTTTTGGTTTCCAGCAGTTTAAATAATGCTCGCCCTATTTATGACTTGCGCCTTTTGTAAACCACTGGAAATCAAAATAACGCAATTCTTCCCCTATTCACATTGGGTAAGGCGAGCTTTAAGGTAACAGATTAAGATAATAAAACTCTATCTATAAAGCTAAGATTAGGATGTTTTTTTAATGATACTATCTAATTTATCAACACGTTTTTTGAGATTTGCTAGATCTTTAACAAACATTCCAATCTTTCTAAGAAGAACTTGTCGTTTATTAAATTCAGGCATTGGAGAGACGGGGCCTCCACCATAGATTCCTGGTTCTGTAATTGATTTACTAACACCCCCACGTGTAGCAACTTTGACATTATCGGTAATAGTAATATGGCCTACCACTCCTGCTTGTCCACCTAAGAAGACGTTGTTTCCAAGTTTTGAAGAGCCAGCAATTCCAGTTTGAGAAACGATAATGTTGTTTTCTCCGAGCTCAACATTATGAGCAACCTGGACAAGATTATCGAGTTTAGTCCCTCTTCTAATAAGGGTTTCTTTAAAACGGGCCCGATCAATCGTTGTATTTGCACCAATTTCAACATCATCTTCTAAAACAACATTTCCAAGCTGTTCAAGCTTGGTATGTCGTCCTGTTTTAGGGTCGGTGGTATATCCATAGCCACACGATCCAATGACCGCTCCAGGTTGGAGAATCACACGATTTCCTAAAATGCATCGCTCTCTTACAGTACTATTGGGATAAAGAGTGCAGTTTTCTCCGATCTTTGCTCCAACGCCAATATAAACGTTAGGGTAAATCTGTGATCCATCACCGACTTCTGTAAAAGCATCAATCACTGCATGGGGACCAATCGTGACATCTTTTCCTATCTTTGCAGATTCATGAACAACGGCAGTTGGATGAACACCTTTAAAGGCAGAGGACTGATGTGTTGATGCGATGATCTTTTCAGCAATAAGCTGGAAGGTCCGTGAAGGATTATCAGAAATTAAGAAGTTTTTTCCCTCAATGACAGCAGTTTTACGGTCAATACAAATGACCCCTGCTTTTGACTGTTTCATTGCTTCATTGTATTTGGGGTTTGCTAAAAAAGAGGCATCTTTTTCAGATGCCGATTCTAAATTATCAACGCTTGAGATTTCCAGATCAGGGTTACCAACAAGCTCTGTTTCGGTGAGCTCCGAGAGCTCACCTAATGAAAATGTCTTAGCCATGAAAAATTGTCCTATTTTTTCGCTTGATCTACAGCTGGAGTCTCAGCAGTTTTGGACTCTTTATTATAGCTTTTATCCATTTCCTCAATGATAGAGGCTGTGATATCAAACGAAGGGTTGAAGAAGAAGCAAGCCTCTTCTCTAACGACCATGGGGATCTTTTTCTTTTTAGCAATGGTTTCTGAAGCTTTTGAAATATGATTATTCATGGTTTGCATGAGCCTCATATTTGCTTGCTGCATAACCTGCATGTATTGGTTTTGGTACCGATTAAGCTCTTCATTTAAAGACTGAAAGCGTGCTTTCATTTCTTGCTCAGCTTCAGGAGAAAGGCTATCGATAAATTCAGGATCTTGGAACTTAGTTGCAATCTCATTGAGTTGTTTTTCTATATCGGTCATCAATGTGGTCATTTGTTCGCGAAGCTTTTCAAACGACTCTTGTTCTTGTTTTCCGTATTTAGATTCAGTGACACAGTTTCCAAAATTGACAATTCCATAAGGAATTTCCTCAGTAAAGCCTTTGAGAGAGGTTAGACAGAAGAGAGTGGTAAGTAGAATGAAAATCTGTCGTTTTTTCATGAGTAGTCTCCTTAAAACATTTTTTAACTTGTGTTTAATCATAGCAAACTTAGGAATTAATGGGGCTAAAAACCTGAGTTTTGAGTTTATTCTGCTTAAGCTCAGGTTAGAATTGTCCTCCCATTGAGATAAAGAAGATTTTTTCATCTTCATGTTTTTTATATTTTTTGATGGGGGATCCATCAGGGTTTCGAAGATACACGGGATTTCCGCTTCCATCTTCTACAACTTTTCCGTTGGCATCTTTCAATTTTTTATAGCCTGTAAAGCGTTTCTCAGGGTTGATAGGGAATCCCCATCCAAGGGTGATTGGGACGCGGTTTCCGAGCTCAATTCGCGCTCCAACACCAGAACTCATTCGTATCGTTGGAAAGTCAAATCGTTTCATTGAAATCGAACCACCATCCACGAATGTAAAGAGATCTAACATCTTAAAAATTGTTTGATTGTATTCAATAGAAAGGAGTGTAGAAGATACCCCTCCCATAGGATCGTCTTTTTCAGGCCCTTTTTTGTTTGGAGCTACAGGTGGTTTTCTAAAATGAGGACCTAAAATATAAGGTCTATAACCTCTAACCGTTGTTTCACCCCCTAAGAAGTAACGTTCATTAAGAGGAAGAAGATTGGGCTTTCCATCACCAAAAGGACAGGCAAAACGGAATTCCCACTTAAGCTTTAATGTTCCTTTGCGCCAAACAGGATAATAATAGTTGTTGAGGTAGGCAAACTTGAAGAAGGGGAACATTGTATGGTCGTCATCGTGGCGGAGGGCTCCAGCAAGCTCTAGCTCTACAGAGGAGCGGAATCCTCTATGAGGTTTATAGGCATTGTCGATCGAATCAAATGAAATTGAGCTGCTTAGACCTGTTACCCAACCACTATTTTGACGCTCTCTTTGAGCTTCTTCATTTTCCACACCATGAATATGGGTATTAGAATTTCTTACACGGAATTTCCATCCATAGGTCCAATAAGAGGTGATGGGATAACTTCCAAATAGCGATCCTCCAAAGGAGTTCACATGATAATCATCGGCTTGAATACCTGTTTTCGAGTAGTTGAGGTCGACTCCAAAGCGCCAGAGGGAGTCTCTGAAGTAAGGGTCCATCCAAGCAACGGTATAGCTTTGTTGCTTTTTACCAATTTGCACTCTGGCATGAGCATATTCTCCAGCTCCACGAAGATTTGAAAGTCCTTTCCAGAAGTTTCTGAGGCCCCGATGATCGAAGTTGTTTTCTGCTAAGTCGAGTCCTCCAAAGAGGTTTTCAATCGTGCTAAATCCAAAGAAGAGACTTAAACTTCCGGTAGTGGTTTCCTCAACTTCAATGATCACATCGCGGTAGTTTTCACCAAGTTCTTGATCTTCAGGTGTTTTGACGGGGTAAACGTTGACCGATTTAAAATATCCCATTGCTTCAAGACGCATTTGAGTGACTTTGAGTCTTCTTGAGTCAAAAACTTCTCCTGGGACGAGTAGAGACTCTCTAAGAATCACATTTTTGTTAGTCGAGACGTTTCCAAGGACACGGATCAAACCGATCTTAAATTGTTCCCCTTCTGTAATTCTAATGTCAACATTATATACGGGAACGGTTCGTGAAAGGTGAAGGGAGTAGTTAATATCGGTTTCAATATATCCATCTTTCCCGTAGAGATCTTTAATATTGTCGATGCTATCTCTAAGTTTTTCTGGTGAGAAGGTCGATCCATCTTTGATGATCATCACTCTTTCGATTTGCTCTTCCGTTAAAAGCTCATTTCCAGAGATATTGACCTCTCCAAACTTATAGATTTCGCCTTTATTTGCGGTGAGATAGATTTCGAGGCGTCCTTCTTTACTTTCTTTGATTTGGATATTCACTTGTGCATCAGCATACCCTTCGTTTTGAAGGTAGTTAACGATCACGAGTTTATCATGTTCTAATGCTTCTTCATGATAGTTTCCTGTTCCAGTTAGCCAACTTGTGAAAAAGTTGTACTTCTTCGTCGTCATAAGGTCGAGAATTGCTGACTCTTCTTTTTTGTTAAATCCGTTGAAGCAAATCTTTTTGATATGCCCAGAATTTCCTTCGTGGACTGTGATTTCGATATCCACTTCATTGGTATTAGGATAGGGGATGAGCTTATACTCGAGTTGTGAGTCAAAATAACCCTTTTTCATGTAGTATTCTTTCACTTTTGTGAAAGCACGATTGAATTCTTCTCTGCTGAAAACAGTATTAGCTTTAATTCCTAGTTCTCTTTGAAGTGAGCGCGTTTTAACCTTAGTATTTCCACTCCATGTAACCGCACGAATCATCGGTTTTTGCCAAAGCTTAATCGTAATATAGACCTCTCCTTGGCTTGTTTCAATAGTGGGAATAGCGCGATCATATTCTTCTGAAAGAGCTTTCAAGTCGTGGTCGAAGGTTAATTGAGAGAACGGATCTCCTGCTTTTGTTCGAAGTTTTGATAGAACGCGTTCTTGATTAAAGGTTGCTCCACGCGGCAGGTTTTCCATGATAATGGTGATTTTTCCGACCTGTTTATTTTCATAAACTTCTGAGGAAGGAAGTGCTGCAAAGATAGGTTTCATCGGTGCTGCTAGAAGAAGGAGAGGGGCTATTGCCACGAGAACTTTTTTATTCATGAACGCCTATTTCTATTATCGATTAAGTTGTTGATTATAGAAAACGGAGAAAAATAAATGCAACCCATTAACCAATCTATTAGAACTTCTGTCTTCCAGAAAAAGCTTGAGAAAGTGTTCCTTCATCGACAAAGTCAAGAGAACTTCCGAGTGGAAGACCTAAAGCTAAACGCGAAACTTCAATTCCCATTTTAGCGAGTTGTTCTTTAAGATAAAGTGAAGTGGCATCACCTTCTAAAGTTGAGTCGAGTGCTAAGATAACTTCTTTTGTTTCGAGTCTTTGTATCCGTTCTTCTAGTTGTGGAAGGTTTAAATTTTCAGGAGTTTTTCCATCTAAAGGAGAGAGAAGGGCTCCAAGAACATGGTACATTCCGCGAAAATTCCCCGTTTCTTCAATCGCATAAGCATCCCGTGGGCTAGCAATAATACAAAGGGTCGAACGATCTCTTTTGTTATGATCACAAAATGTGCAGCGGACCCCATCCATTAAACATCCACATTCCATACAGGCTTGGACTTTTTCTTTTAATGTAGCAAGCCCTTCAGCAAACTCATGGAGATCTTTTCCCTCCCATTCTAAAAGGTGAAAAGCATACCGTTCGGCTGTCTTCTTTCCAACGCCGGGAAGCTTTTTTAAATGTGCAATAAGAGTAAGGAGGTCTTTTGGATATCTTAACATGAAAATTAAGATAGCAAGATTAAGAATTTCTGCCTACGAACAAAACGTAGGCAGAAAGGTATTTAGACTTTAGTTACTTCGTGAAAAATAACTCGCTACATTGCCTCCAAATTGGTAGTACCCCACAAGCCCTACAAGTCCAATTAATAGATACCATGAAGGGTGAGAGGGAAGTTGAAGTCTTGATTTTACCCACTTATACCCTTGATAAGCTTGATCAGGGAAGAAGGTGATGGCTCTTCCTATCCAATATTCTTGTTGTCGATATTCATGCTCGGGCTTGGATGCAAAGACCAAAAAGCTTCGAATAGTAAAAGCAATAGCGGCAATTTTTCTTGTTCCGGGAAAGAGGTTTGCTGCAGCAAGGCCAAAAAGAAGAGCTCCACTCAGATCAGCGCTATAGTCTTTTCGTTCTTGTGAGTTTTTCTCGCTTTGGTTCATAGCATTAAAATTAATAATGCAGCGGCATCCCATTTCAAAGGAAGCAACGGCACAAATACCTAAGGAAGCCTTATTCAAAAGATTGCTGTTATTAAAAAAATTTGATAGCGCTGTAATCATAGTTTACCTCAAGGGTGTGGGTTGAAATGGGTAAAATAATAACTTAAAAAAATATTTACCAACAGTAAAAATTTAAATTGCTTTGATGAATGGTTTCAATAAACGTTCTCTTCTGAGTTAATGAGATATCCTATCTAGCCCCTTTCAAATCGGTTATTTACTTGGGTTTTAATGTTTTTTTAGTTATGATTCTTAAGTCATATCTAAAGGAATCATTTGACGATGAACTGTAAAGCAAAAATTATTGGTTTAGGGGCCTACCTCCCAGAACGCGTTCTTTCGAATCAAGACTTGGAAAAAATGGTCGAGACATCTGATGAGTGGATCACGTCGCGAACGGGAATGAAAGAGCGGCGTTTAGCTGCTGCGGATGAGTTCACTTCAGATATGGGCTATGAAGCGGCTAAAAAAGCTTTAAAAGATAGCGGAAAAAAGCCGCAAGAAATCGATTTGATTCTCTTTGCAACCTTAACACCTGATTATGTTTTCCCAAGTACAGCATGTTTGATCCAAGAGCGTCTTGGAGCAGTGAATGCTGCAGCGATGGATATGCAAGCAGCATGCACTGGGTATATCTATGCTCTATCTGCTGCGAAAGCTTATATTGAATCGGGGATGTACAAGAATATCTTAATCGTTGCTGCTGAGAAACTCTCATCGATTGTGAATTATGAAGATAGGAATACATGTGTACTCTTTGGGGATGGAGCTTCGGCTTGTGTTGTCAGTAATGCTCAAAAAGGATTTTCGATTGAAAATGTTTCTCTAGGATCGGATGGGCAGCAATCAGAACTTCTAATTCTTCCTGCTGGAGGATCTAAAAGACCTGCATCTTTAGAAACAGTTCAGAGAGGAGAACATTTTCTTCGGATGGAAGGACGTGAAGTCTTTAAGCATGCTGTTCGTCGGATGGAAGGAGCAGTGAAAGAGTGTCTCGATGCTTCGGGCCTCGATGAACAGGGCATTAGCTGGATGGTTCCTCATCAAGCCAATATCCGGATTATCGAAGCTTTAGCAAAACGTTTTAAGGTCCCCAAGGAACATGTTTATTTAACGATCCATAAGTATGGGAATACTTCAGCGTCTTCTGTAGGAATTGCTTTAGATGAACTTGTAAAAGAAAAAAATGTGAAGAGAGGTGAAAGGATCGTTCTTTTTGCCTTTGGAGCTGGACTGACTTGGGGTGCTGCATCGTTAACATGTGAGGTCGATAATGGATAAAAAAGTTGCGTTTATTTTTCCTGGTCAAGGTGCTCAGTATGTCGGGATGGGAAAAGACTTCTACGAAGCTTATTCTATTGTACGAGAAACCTTTGAAGAGGCTAATGATTTATTGGGATTTGATCTTTCAAAGTTAATGTTTGAAGGCCCTGCAGATGAACTAACTCTAACGAAAAGCAGTCAGATTGCAATCTATGTGATGAGTGTTGCTTTATGGCGCGTTTTAAAACAGGAACTCCCTGAAATTGAGCCTTCTGTTGTTGCTGGATTGAGTTTAGGGGAGTATAGTGCATTGACTGTTTCTGGAAGACTTTCCTTTAAGGATGGAGTCCGTTTGGTTCGAGCTCGTGGTGAATATATGTATGAAGCTGGAGTTAAATCTCCAGGAACGATGGCTGTTGCTCTAGGAATGAAACCTGAAGAGGTTCGCACGATTGTTAGTCCCATTAATGGAGTATGGGTAGCGAATCTAAACTGTCCTGGACAAGTTGTCATTTCTGGAACAGTAGAAGGAATCGAAAAGGCAAGTATTCTTTTAAAGGAAAAAGGAGCCAAAAGAGTTCTTCCTCTAGATGTTTCAGGGGCCTTCCATAGTGGATTAATGGATGAAGCTAAGCAAAGGCTTCAAGAGAAGATCGATGAAATTGAGCTAAGAGAAAGCTCTGTTGGACTTGTAATGAATGTCCCTGGGGATTTTGTTTCGGAAAGTGAAATTCGAAAGAATATGATTGAGCAAGTTGTTGCTCCTGTCTATTGGGAAAAGGGTGTCCGCAAGATGGAAGAAAATGGGATAGAGCTTTTTATTGAAATTGGACCTGGGAAAACCCTCAGCGGTATGAATCGTAAGATTGGGGTGAATGGTAAGACATTAAGCATGGAAAAAGTTGAAGACTTAGAGACGTTAAATCAGGGAGTATTTCATGGCGTTACTTAAAGGGAAACGAGCACTCATTACTGGAGGAACATCAGGTCTAGGAAAGCAGATTGCTTTGACCTTTGCCGAAGAAGGGGCAGATGTAGCGATTATGGGAACGAATCAAGAGCGTGCGCAACTTGTTCTTGAGACTTTAAAAGACTCTAAAATCTCTGATGATCAAAAGTTTTGGTCTGATATTGTAAACGTTGCTAAGAAAGAAGAAGTCAATCAATCGATCGAACGTCTCACAAAAGAGTGGGGTGGGGTTGATATCTTGGTCAATTGTGCAGGCATTACTCGTGACACACTTTTTATGAAAATGTCTGAAGACGATTGGGATCAAGTGATCAATACAAACCTTAAATCGGTTTACAACTTAAGCCATGCGCTTGTTCGTCCGATGATGAAAGCCCGTAAGGGAAAGATTATTAATGTGGCATCAGTGATTGGCTTGACAGGAAATCCTGGTCAGGTTAATTATTCTGCTTCTAAGCTCGGAATGGTTGGGTTTACAAGGTCTCTTGCAAAAGAACTTGGCCCACGCAATATTAATGTAAATTGTATTGCTCCCGGTTTCTTTGAAACCCCAATGACCAATGTTCTCACAGAAGAACAACGAGAAGGAATTTTAAAGAAGGTTCCCATGGGACGCCTTGGGAATCCGAAAGAAATCGCTCACGCAGCAGTTTTTTTAGCGAGTCATATGTCCGATTATATAACCGGACAGATACTCACTGTTGATGGGGGTATGATTGCTTAATTTTTTATGAATCTAGGGTCTATTGTCGAATAATCGCTGTTGGAGAAGTTCTTTCTATGAGGAAAATTCAAGGCGTCCGATAGAGTGAGCCCAAAGTGGGCTCGCGAAGCAGGACAACGGAGAAGTTTTCCATAGAAAGAACTAAAACAACTGAGAGAATTTGACGATACACCCGAATTTTAAACATGTTTGAAAAAAGGAATTTTGCTTTATGTCAGTAGAACAGGAAGTGATTGATATCATTGTGGAACAACTTGGAGTTGATCGTGAAGAGGTGAATGCTGAGAAATCTTTTGTGGAAGATCTCAATGCGGACTCTTTAGATCTTACTGAGCTAATCATGACCTTCGAAGAGAAGTTTGGTTTTGAGATCTCTGAAGGGGAAGCTGAAAAGCTTCGTACTGTTGGAGATGTGATTAAGTTTGTCAACGAAAAGAAAGTTGCTGCAAACTAAAGGGGGGATCGTAAAATAATCGCTGTTGGAGAAGTTCTTTCTATAAGGAAAATTCAAGACGTCCGATGGAGTGAGCCCAAAGCGGGCTCGCGAAGCAGGACAACGCAGAAGTTTTCCATAGAAAGGACTAAAACAACTGGGAGAATTTGACGATACGCCCTAAAACCTTACTGGTTTCTTAGTATATGAAAGGCCACCTCATTAGGTGGCCTTTTTCAATGGATTTTTCTCTTTCTTGGTCTTATTTATAACGTAGAACAATAGTTCCTGAAGCTAGGATATCCGTTTGGCCTTCTCCAAAGACCTCAGCCGCAATCATGTATGTATAACTTTTGTTTTTCTTTCGATTATGGTCTTCAAAAACGCGAGGTTTATCTCCTGGAATAGTCGCAATCAGTTTTGAATCACGGTATATTTTATAGCTTTGTGGAATTGTATTATTGCTAGGTGCTGACCATTCAATAACATTAATTAAATCTGTTTCTGTTAAAAAATGATCTCTTTTATATGCTCCTGATATAGTCAGAAAAGGGGTAGGATTATCAGGGAATACTGATAGTACAGGAGTGATCACAATATCCCGAGGTTGGTTAACAACAGAAATGCTATCAACAAAAGTGTCTGTTGTTAGATCAAGCAATTCAGTGGTATCATTAACAATATCTGTAAGATAAGCAAAAGCTCCATCTGACGTAATAGCAATGTCAAAAAGAGGAGTAGCAGCAATGTTTGCAACTTCAGTATTGGTTGCTGTTGAGATCTTTCTAATACTGCTGTCCCCAGGACACATAACATAGACAAAATCACCGTTTGGGGTAACAGCAAGGCCTCTTGGGGCACTACCTACAGGAATGGTGCTGATAATCAGGTTGGTCGACAGGTCAATAACGCTGACAGTTGCACCAACACCATTGGTGACATAGGCATAATTTCCGTTGGGGGTCATAGCTATTTTAAATGGACCGTTACCAGCGGGGTTAATGGTTGTCTGAATCGTATTTGTTGTTGTATTGATCACACTAATTGTATCTTCGGTTTGGTTTGCTACATAAGCAAAATTACCATCTGGTGTTAAAGTAATGTAAAAAGGATTGGGATTAGGATTAATCCCGACAGGAATAGTGGTAATCAAACTGTTGTTGGATCTATCGAACACAGCTACACTATTGCCAGGAATATTTTGAACCACATATAAAAACGCTCCATCTGGACTGACCGCAATTCCAAAGGGATTAGTGGCTGGTATTGAACCAGAAACTGAGTTTGTTGTTGTATCGACAATAACGACCTCGTTGAGAGTAGGGCTTCCAACATAGACAAACAGCCCGTCTGGGGAAATAGCAAGTCCTCGAGTAGTATTGGCCGGCCCTACTGGAATGTCTGCAATATTAGTATTGGTTGCAGTATCGATCACACTCAGGTCGCCACTGGCATAGTTCAGAGCATAGACAAATATATCGGCAAATAAAAGAGTACTTTTTAAGATTAGTGCTACTAATAAAGTGAATATAAACACAGGTTTACGATTGGGCTTGAAAATCATTTAATCCTCCTAAGGTATCGCAATGCGATGCGATAATAAAAGATGTAAAAAAAAATTTCAATAAACCAAAATGGTTTTGGGCATTTAACCTCTCCCATGAGAGTCGCTTCTAAATTCACCTTGATCTTTTTTCAGAAAAACAGGCCTTTTAATTTTCTGATCATGATGTGGTTTTTTTCAGATGGATATGCTTGATCAAGATAAGAATAAAACTAATCAAGACAAAGAATGTTGCAAAGTAATAGATCGATGCTAAGCTTAACCCAACGATGATGCCGCCAAAGATTGTTGCAAAAATAAAGCCCAAGGCTTGAAAGGATTGACTAATTCCCATGATTTTACCTTGAACATTCTCTGGAGCATTGATTGAAATATGATTCAACATATTGGGCCAAGCAAATGCGGAAGGAATACATCCAATTCCGAAGAATATGGCAAAGGGATAAAAGGAATCTGAAAAAGCCATTGCTAAAACGCAAAGGGTTGTTAAAGCATTTCCAATCACAATGAGGGGGCGTGCATGCCACCTTTTAATGAGAAAATTATTCACCGTATACCCCCCAAACATCCATGTGATTCCAACAATAAAGAGTCCCCAATTAACAGTAATCGGGGAGGTATGAAACTTTTGAATAGCAACAGGGCTATACCATTGGAAAGCAATTCCCCATCCTAAAATCCAAAACATATACATCAAGTAGAGGAGTTTGAGTTTCTTAATTTTGAAGGCATTGATCACATCTTTAACCCCTTCAAGAAGGTCAATATGAAATTTTTCGGTGGTTTTGTGTGTTTCTTTAAAGAAGTAAACAATGGTTAAGAAGGTCAGGATAAATAAAATCGCGGTGATAAAAAAGGGAAGGGCTGGATTAAAGTGATGGGAGATGTTTTTATCTGAGAATAAGCTTCCTGACAAAATCGCTATCATCCAACTAATTCCGGTAATGATGATGATGATCGAGAAATTTTTTGCCCGGGTTTTTTCATCAGGGGAAAGGTCAGCAATGGAGGCTAAGCAGATGCTCAAATTTCCTGAAAAGAATCCGGTAATCAGACGGGTTAAGATTAGAAGGGTAAAACTATGGATCATTATGCTAAATCCCGATAAGGTTATCCCAATAGCAGCACCCAAAATAGTGATATAAAAGGCTTTTTTTCTTCCGAAGCGGTCAGCAATATCTCCAAGAAGTGGAGCGCCGATTAACTGTCCTAAAGGAAAGAGAGCAAGTGCTGTTCCAAGCATGAGATTTCTTGTTGCCATACTTGTTCCAGCTGAAACAAACTTAAAAGTAGGATCTACAAACAAAGGTCCAAAAATCGCAAAAATAACTGCAAAGGCAAAGTTGTCTATGAATAAGACAAAATAGACAGGCAATAATGAAACATTAGGTTTTTGATTCATAGGGTTTCCTACTTTTTCGTGTGGCTAAGGCTAAAACGCCAATAGAAATAAGGATTAAAAAGGCTGCCATGGGATAGACATAGGCAATATCGACTCCTGCGATACTTCCTGCTAAAAGAGGGGCAAAGAGAAGAGAAATCGATCCAAAAGATTGTGAAATTCCCATGACTTTCCCTTGGATATCCTCAGGCGCTTTTAATGAGATGGTACTTAAAGCATTTGTCCATGCAAGTGCCCCAAATGCTGAAGCAAGAAGAGCGCAAAGGGCAAAAGGGATAAAACTCTTCATTAAAGAGCAGAGGATAAAAATAATAAGGAGGCCAACGGTTCCAATATAAGCAATTTCTTGGGAGTGAAAGCGTTTCAAAAGGAGTTTATTAATAATGGAGCTACCTAATGACCAGACAACACCTGTGGAAGCAAGTAAAATAAAGAGAGACTGATTGGAGATAGGATAGCGTGTGAGAGTATAAGGGTTAAGCCATAAGAGATTGATTCCCCATCCCATCATCATAAATAAATAGAAAAAATATAAACTTCCAAGTCTCTTAATTTTAAAACAAGAGGAGATATTCCTAATCCCTTTAAAGGGTTCAAAGGTAAAGCGTTCCTTTTGAGAAATGGTTTCATGGAAAAATATCATAACGATTCCAAGGCTTAAGAAAGAAAGTGCCGTTGTAATCCAAAAAGGAATGGCAGGGTTGATCGATTCAGAAAAAACTCCTCCAACAAGCATGGAAACAATCCAACTTAATCCTCCAAAAGTTGCGATCGCTCCATAAGAGTTTGAGCGAGACTGTTCATCTGGGGAAAGGTCTGAAAGAGATGCCATACAGATTGTTCGACTACTTGAAAAAACCCCTGTTAAGAAGCGACTAATCATGAGGAGGGGGAAATGGTGCATAAGAATGGCTAATCCTGAGAGAGAGTATCCTAATGTTGCTCCCAGATTCAAAACAATAAAGGTTTTTTTTCTTCCAAAATGATCTGCCAGATCTCCGAATACTGGAGCAGAAATGAGTTGCATCAGAGGGAATACTGCAAAAAGTGAAGCAAGAGCAAGGTTTCTCGCTTGGGGCGAAGTTTCGGGAGAAAACATTCCAAACTCTGGAGCGAGCATGAGAGGACCAAAGATCCCAAATACAATGGCATAGCCAAAGTAATCGAGAAAATAGGCAAAATAGATAGCAAAGAGGGTTTTTGTCCGTTTCTTCATCAAAAAAGGGGCTCCCATTTCTACCCCTTATTGGCTCTTTTTAGATAAATATCAAGGGATTTCTCAAGGCCTTTTCATGAAGTTTCACTACTCCAACTTTCCTAGGGAAAATTTCTCCGTTGTTCTGTTTCAAGAGCCCACTGCGGGGCTCTTTGCATTGAACGCCTTGAACTTTTCTCCTATGAAAAGTTGCTTTAGCAAAATTTTATGAAGGAGGCCCTGAGAGCTTTTTATAAAATACGAGAGCGAATTTTTGGTGAGAAAAAAAGCATGACCATTAGAGAGCTTAATAGAAGAAGAATGGTTGATAATGCATTGACAATAGGAGAGATTCCCGATCTGAGCATAGAAAGGAGGTAAAGAGAAAGAGTTTGTACTGAAGTTCCAGCACAGAAGTAGGAGAGAATGAAGTCATCAAAGGAGAGGATAAAAATCAGAAGACCTGTTGCAAGGAGAGTCGGTCTTAATAGGGGAAGAGTGATTTTGATAAATGTTTGGAAGGGAGCGGCTCCTAAGACTTCGGATGCCTCGGTTAAACGTCTGTCTAGTTGTAGATAACGGGTATAAAGAATGGGGATCACAAAACCTAGTCCTAATACTGTATGAGCAACAATTAATGTTGGCATCCCAAGCTCAATTTTGAAAAGTGTAAAATAGCTTAAAAGACTAATCGCGAGCATTGTCTCAGGAATAATTAGATTTCCATAGAAAAGGGGAAGAGCTTTTTGGATACGTCCTCCTTGAGCACGAAAGAAGATCAGAAAAATTCCCATGAGAAGGCTAAGGGTTGTAGAAATACAAGCGACTATCAGTGAATTAGTAAAGGAGCGCCAAATAGCTGAGGAATTAAAGAGTTCATGATACCATTTGAAAGTAAACTGATCCCAAGGCGACGGAAAGCTCTTAGTGTTAAAGGAAAAAATAATCAAAATCAAGATCGGAAGATAAAGAAAGAGATAGGATCCCATGACGATAAAAAGACTTGCAAGCTTTCCAAATAACCCTTTTTTCACTTCATCCCCCCTAAAAGTATTTTACTTAACTTTTTAAAGGCGATGTAGATGGATGCTACAGTAAAGACTAAGGCTACACAACTCAGAACCATGAAGGCTGCACCCATTCCTCCTGTTTCATCGCCGAGAACATATTGTGAGACAACATTTCCCACAAAGTATTTTTTATCTCCTCCCATTAATTCTGGGATAATAAACTCTCCAAAAGCAGGGATGAAGACAAGAAAAAAACCAGCACGGACTGCGGGAAGTGTTAAAGGGAGCATCACTTTCCTAAAGGTCTCTAGCCAGGAAGCTCCTAAATCATTAGAGGCTTCAAGAAGGCGACGATCAAAACGTTCTAAAGTAGAAAAAATGGGGAGAACCATAAAGGGGAGGTAGCAATAGACCATCATAAGGATGACGGCAAAACGAGAATTTAAAAAATGGATAGGTTCGTGAATCAATCCTATGCTTTTAAGGAGAGTATTTAAAAAGCCTTCTCTTTCCAAGACAAAAAACCATGCATAGACGTGAAGGAGGAAATTTGTCCAAAAAGGGACAATAAGGAAAAAGAGCATGAGAGTTTTATAACGCCCCCCTTTAAAAGCGATAAAATGGGCTAAGGGGTAGGCAATCAAAAGGGAAAAGAACGCTGTTGAAAGAGCTAGAGTGATGGAACTAAAGATAATTGATAGGTGAGTTTTAGAGAAAAGGGGAGCAAAATTTTCAAACGTTAATCCCTTCACCCCTCCATCCTCAGAAAGAATAAAAATGCTACTGGCCATCATGAGCAGAAGGGGGAGGTAGAAGAAAATAATCTGCCAAATCAGTGCTGGTGAGCCAATTGCAAAAGGGCTTTCATCCTTTGTTTTCTTCTGAATTTTATGGAAAAGGGCATACATTTTTAACTCTCCAAGAGTAAGGCATTTTTTATTTGCCAATAGAGAAAAACTTCATCATCATAGTCGATATCTTCTTGAGCAAAGTGTTCTTCATTTTGCTCAAAGACTTGGAGTTTAAACTGGTTATTAATAATGACATTATATTGTGTTGACCGGCCATGATAGACGATTTGAGAAACAACTCCTGTTAAGGTGTTAGCAAAATTCTCAACGGGTTTTTTTGAAATAAAAATCTTTTCAGGACGAAGACTCAGGGCTGCTTCGCACTCTTCATACATCCATTCTTTTTTCTGTGGGATAAAAACCTTAAAACGTCCCATATGGGGAACATCGATTTCAGGGTTCGTATCGAGATTATGGAGAGTTCCATTTAAGATATTGGTTGTTCCTACGAATTTTGCAACGAAACTGGAAATAGGGAATTCATAAATTTCTTTAGGAGTTCCAATTTGCTCAATTTCACCTTCGTGGTTCATGATAGCCATATGGTCTGCAACTGTAAGAGCTTCAAATTGATCATGGGTGACATAGACGAAGGTTGTTTTGAGTTTAGCTTGTAGATCAATAAGCTCGACGAGCATTTTTTCTCTGAGCTTAAAATCTAGGGCTGCTAAAGGCTCATCGAGTAGAAGAACTTCAGGCTCGTTAATAATTGCGCGGGCAAGGGCGACTCGTTGCTGTTGTCCTCCAGAAAGTTGAGAGGGGAGTTTAAAAATATGATTTTCTAAATGGAAAGCTTTTAAAATTTTAATAACACGTTGTTCAATTTCTTCTTTAGGAACTTTTTGAATCAAGAGACTGTAAGCAACATTATTGAAGACATTCAGATGGGGAAATAAAGCATAATTTTGAAAAACGATATTGATTTTACGCTTATTGACGGGAAGGTGGGTAATATCGGTATTTCCAAGGTAGATGATTCCACCATCAGGCTTTTCAAAGCCAGCAATCAGCCTTAAAAGGGTTGTTTTGCCACATCCACTCGGTCCTAATAGAGCAAAGAACTCTCCAGACGGGATTGTTAAGTTAATTTTGTTAAGGATGACTCCTTCTCCCTTGGATTTCGTCATCTCTTTAAGCCGAATACTTCTCAAGCGCCACTCCTTATTTCCTAAACATTTTACGATTTTCTTAAATAAATGAGGAGAGTTATTGCATTAAAATCGAAATTTTGAAGAATAGATACACAGCGGTATTTAAAAGTTGTGAATTTTTCCAAACGGGGCGTCTCAGCTTTTAGGACGGTGAAGCAGCTCATATTAGAAAGTAATATGGGCGATGCTGCCGGGCAAAAAGATGAGAATGCCCGGAAAGGAAAAAACTCAAATTTTAAATTGAGATGTGTAGAATCCTATGGATCGTAAAAAATTAGTAATTATAGGATCGGGCCCAGCAGGATTCACCGCTGCTATCTATGCCTCCCGTGCCAATCTGTCCCCCCTGATGTATGAAGGTTTTTTTAGTGGCCCCTCTGGAGGTCAGTTGATGACAACGACTGAGGTGGAGAACTTTCCAGGATTTCCAGAAGGAATTACAGGTCCTGAGCTCATGGATTCCATGAAGAAACAGGCTCTCCGTTTTGGAACTGAAATTTTAACGGAAGATGTCGAAGATGTTGATTTAAGTGAACGTCCCTTCAAAGTGAAAGGAAAAAGCACAACCGTTTTGGCTGATAGTCTGATTATTGCTACAGGAGCAACGGCAAAAAGGTTGAAAATCCCTGGTGCAGGTGATGGAGAGTTTTGGCAAAAAGGAGTTACGGCATGTGCTGTTTGTGATGGAGCTATGCCTATCTTTCGAGATAAAGAACTCTATGTGATCGGAGGAGGAGATACTGCTGTTGAAGAAGCAACCTTTCTCACAAAGTATGGAAGTAAAGTTTACATTGTTCATCGAAGAGATGAACTTCGCGCCTCCAAAATTATGGCTAAACATGCCTTGGAACATCCCAAAATTGAAATCCTTTGGGATACTGTTTGTACAAAAATTGCGGGGAAAGATGTTGTAGAAAGTGTCACCCTTCAAAATGTCAAAACACAAGAAGAAGTAACAAAAGAGGCGGCAGGAGTCTTTTTTGCCATAGGGCATACACCGAATACAGCCTTTTTAAAAGGGCAGTTAGAAGCTGATGAACACGGGTATCTCATCGTAAAACCACGTTCGACCTATACGAATGTAGATGGGGTCTTTGCTGCAGGTGATGTCCAAGATAAGGTCTATCGCCAAGCGATTTCTGCTGCAGGTTCCGGTTGTATGGCTGCTTTGGATGCAGAGCGGTGGCTTTCAGCAAATGGATTATCATGAAGAAGATTTTTCTCCTTCTTTTTCCCTGTACCCTTTTTGGGTTTGTTCTTCAGCCTTGGTATTCTCCAATAGGAGAATTTCAATTCCGTCCTGCTTATTCTTATCGCTATTACCCTTCTGTAAGTCAGGGAGAAAACCCCTCTTTTTATCATTCTCATGATCATCGGATCGACCTTAATTTTGGAGTGCAGTTTTGGCCGAATTGGGAATTCCAATTTGAATCAGACTTTTTACATTCCCACAAACTGAATTGGGGAACAGAGCGTGTGGGATTGCAAGTCCGACACCTCTTCTTTGATGATGTAGTAGGAGATCCGATCAGTCTATCAGTGGGACTGCAAGGATTTTATGTACCGACGCGATCTCTTCGCGATGTAAGTGTTCCTTATCATGCTCAGGGGAATCTTGAACTTGGAGCAGCGATGGGGAAAGAGATTGATAAAACCTACAACTGGCTCTTTCGTTTTTGGGGATTTTTTGGTGTGGGAATTGCTAACCGAGGGATGCCATGGGTTCGTCCTTTAATTGCAGCTGAGATGAAATTTCAGCAGAGACATGTCCTCAAAGCCTTTACAGAATCTTATGTTGGGTTAGGCCATCGACATAGTATAAATATCAACGACTTTAACGGTTATGCAAAAATTGCTCACCGCTCGATTGACCTAGGCCTTAACTATACCTATCTCTTTCGGATTTGGGGGAGCCTAAGCTTAGAAGGAGCTTATCGCCTTTATGCGCATTGTTTTCCTAAACATGCAGTGACTGCGCGCCTGACCTATCACCTTCCATTTTCACTATTTTAGCCTTCAGCTGGCAATCTTTTTATATCAATGAGTTGGGTATAACAGTTGCTCCAATATTGGTGGTCGGAATAGTTGGAGGATTTTATCATCCACATGATTCCCGATACCACAAAGACGATTCCGGCAATGATTGCAAGCGATATAAAGGGTGCTTGATCTCGAGAATTTGATGATCCAGCTGCTAATCCCGAAATGACAGTTACAACAAGAGAGCCCAATGTCAGGGTTTTATAGAAACTAATCGATGCTGCAAAAATTGCCATTGAGGCTTGATGTGTCTTGAGCACTTCCTGAAGTTTTGGAAGAGGAAGATGAGAATTGATGATAAACTGATGAGCTGTATTAATCTTATTGGTAACATCATGTGAAAGACTAGAAAATAGAATAAATGCTTCATTTGCCATATTTTGATCCTTTTTTTAAAGAAGAAATGTTAAGGAATTATTAAAATAATAGCAAGAGCGTGCCCCTAAACATTCTACTCTATTCCACCCAAAGGGCTACAGCAGATGCAAAGCTTTTGCAGTGACTGATGGAGATGAGGATCTGTGGGCTATTGAAAGTTTCATTGAAGGAATCGGAGAGCTCAACGATGGGGCGGCCTAGTTCATCATTGAGGATCTCGATATCGAGAAAGGATATTGAAGTACCAAATCCTGTTCCCATAGCTTTAGCAATGGCTTCTTTTGCAGCAAAACGGCCTGCTAGAAAGGTTGCAGAATCTTTATGAGCAAGGCAATATTCGAGCTCTCGTTCATTGAAGAATTTTTTGTAGAAATGGGGACCATGCTTTTCGATTGTTGTTCGAATTCGATCGATTTCCAGAATATCATTCCCAAGACCTTTGATCACTCTTCGTCTTCATCCTCATCAATATCATTCTCGAAGAATTCATCATGCTTAGTTCCTTCCTCATCTTCGAGACCAGCTTCTAAAGCATTACAGAAAATCATTCTACCAGAAGAGGTATGTTTTACGGAAAGAACTTGTGCATCGATCACATCTCCGATAAAGCTTCCACCACCATTAATCACCACCATGGTTCCATCATCGAGATAGCCGACACCTTGGCGAGGCTCTTTTCCATAACGTTGAACTTTAATTTTGATCATCTCTCCTGTTTCCATCAGAGGTTTTAGAGAATTAGAAAGAGAGTGAAGGTTGATGATCTGAACCCCCTCAATCGATGCCATTTGAACACGACTGATGTCAGCTGTTAGGATATTTGCATCAATTAAACGAGCCAGACGAATGAACTTACTTGTGGTATCTTTAACTTCAGGAAAATCAGTATCATTAAAACGTAGTCCCAGTGTTCCCAATTGCTCCATTTTTTTAATGACTTCCAAGCAACGACGCGCGCGAGTTTTTATTGCATCATCACCTGTTTCAGTTTGAGAGTAGAGTTCCTTAATAATGAATCGTGGGATCACCAGGTGCTGATCTAAAATGCCAGTAGAGCATACATCAATGATACGGGCATCAGCGAGAATTGATGAATCAATGAGTAAGTCTCTTTTCTTTTGAGCTGTTGGAGCAAACTTTACAAACGGGATGCTAATATATAGTTCGTCAGAAGCCCGCAAAGTCATGATAGAACCGAGGTAAGTTCCAAACAGGAATAGCGCAATTTTTATCACTTCAAGAGCTTGGGGAGTCAAAACAAGAGAGATTGAGCTCAAATCTAGAATAGCGTCGAAAACTAAAACGAGAGCTTGTCCCATTAGGTAGCCGACGAAGAGACCCACAACAGCAATATTAAAAGAACGAAGACTAAACTTTCTGAAAAGAGTATCAAATCCGATTAAGAGGAGACTAAAGACAAATCCAATTAATATTCCAATAAGGGCGTTGGTTGCTAAAAGGCCTTCAGGGCGGGACAACATGTAAGTTGTCATAAAGAAGATCGAAATAATGGTGAAAAAGATCCTGATAAAGGCTAAAGAGATGTTCATATGACAAAAACTCCGTATAAATCCGATAGGATTTGTAAATTTTTATTAACTTATTTATTCTTATACCAAGTTAAGACTTTTTTTAAAGGGTTTTTATGCGCCTAAATACACGAAACGCTATTCTTTTATCAGGAGCATTATGGATGGGTATTGGGATTCTTCTTTTAACCAAGGGAATTCGGTACCTAGTTGATGGAGGGAATGCAGTCATTAATGGAACACAAGAAGGTTTTTCTCTCATTAAGAAGCTCACTGAATATACAAAAAATCCAGAGCAAGCAGCTCTGATTCTTATTTGTGGTGGTCTCCTTATTGGATTTTTTAAAGGGAGAGTGATTTTAAAGAAATCTGTAAATCGTGTCGTTGATCGGATACAGTCTCAACCTTCTCCTCTTCCGATAAAAAGACTTTTTTCAAAAGGGTATCTCTTTTTGATTGGGGGAATGATGTGTATGGGGATGATCTTTAAGTTTCTACCTCTTCCATTAGATATCAAAGGATTGATCGACTTTACAATTGGTACAGCACTCATTAATGGAGCTATGCTCTATTTTCGTGCCGCCTTTGCCTCTCAAACAAAAATAACAATCTGATACTTACCCTGAGTTCAGGTTACTTGTGATAATCAGAACCCTTTTCAATTTGGGTTGCTCGATAGATTTGTTCAAGGAGAATTAAACGGGTGTGTTGGTGTGTAAAGGTTAACTTTGAAAGGCTAATAAGGTGGCTGGCACCCCGTAGTATTTCTGGAGAAAGCCCTGTTGGACCTCCAATCACAAAGGTAAGGCGGCACCCACATCTTTCCCATTCCTTATAGAGAAATTTTGAAAATTCTGGAGAAGACATTGAAGTTCCATTGGGATCTAAGCAAATATAAGGGGATTCTGGCTCCACCTCTTTAAGGATCCACTCAATGGAAACAGTCCCTGTTAGCCGTTTTTCATATTCCGCAAGAGCTTCTTCGAGCCAAGCTTCTTTCATCTTTCCTGGAGTGATAATTTTTAATTTTAACATTTTTTTCCTGTTTTTGCTACAATCATAGGGTATAGCTAAACTGGTTTAAAATAGTAATGATTTATGCGGGTCTTTCCAATGTCTTTTGCCTTCTTAAAATCTCCCCTTGTCTCATGGAAAATGTTCTCGATTTTAAGAAATCAAAATCCATCAAAAATACCTCGTCTAATTCATTACTATTTTAAACCAGTTTAGCTATATTTTATCGTGGAGACGCAATGGTTGGCTACATTTTTTGGGATCCGAACCCGACAGCATTTACGATTCCTTTCATCGATCGTCCGATTGCCTGGTACGGAATTATTTTTGCTTTAGGGTTTTTTATCGGTTTTTATTTACTTATGTCTCTATTTAAGAGGTATGCAAAAACCTGCACAGATTGGTCCGAGGAGGTTTTAAAGAAAAAAGCCCTTCTTTTTTCTGAGAGACTTACCGTTTATGTGATCATTTCAACCGTTGTGGGTGCTCGACTGGGTCATATTCTTTTCTATGAGAAATGGAGTCATTATTTATCCCACCCAATAGATATTGTAAAAACTTGGGAAGGAGGGCTTGCAAGTCATGGAGGAGTGATTGGGATTTTGATTGGACTGGCTCTTTTCTATGCTAGAAGTCGGAAAGATTTTCCCATGCTGTCTATTCGTCGGATCATTGATCTTATGGTTGTCCCTTCTTTATTTGTTGCAACCCTTATCCGGCTAGGAAATTTTATTAATCAAGAAGTTTTAGGGATTCCTTCCTCAGTCCCTTGGGCGATCATTTTCGGTCATCCCATTGATGGAAGCCTTCCTGTAGCCCGTCATCCTGCTCAGCTTTATGAAGCTCTCTTTTACTTTGTTTCATTTATTCTGTTTTGGAGATTCTTTTCGAAATTGCTAAAGCCTGTTGGACGATTAGCTGGTCTTTTCTTTGTCACAACATTTTCTTTTCGGTTTTTAATCGAATTTGTGAAAGAAGAGCAAAGTCATCTTGTTGGTGAACAATGGCTAACCATGGGACAGTGGCTTTCGATTCCAATGGTCTTCTTTGGACTGGTTTTACTTACGATACGTTTTCGTAAGGAGCAAGAGGGATCAATTGATCTGAAAGCTTAGAAAGCGTTTCATTCAACTTTTCCTTCGACCATTCAGGATGACGATTCTTTAGGAGAACTTGATGCCAAAGGAGGAATCTTTCATAAGTTGAAGAGCTCCCATCAGAAAAAATCGTATACCAAAGATATTTATAGAGAATCCATAAACGGACCTTTAATTCTTCTTGAAAAGAAGAGAGAAGAGGAAAGGTTTCTAGAGCTTTTTTCTCCATGACATCAATAAATCTTTCATGGTTTACCGTTTGTTCATCAAGGTTTTGTTCTTTCCACCCTTTTTCCAAAAGTTGCAAAAGAGAAGTCTTTGGATCAAAATGAATCGTTCTAATGAGCATATCGTTTTGAGCTACCCAGGTTTCTACTTTATTCTCGACCTTTTCATCGTCCATAGAAGTTTCTAAAACTTTTTTAAAGAACTGAAGGGCATTGCTAATGATCATTCGGAAGGATTGTTTAGGATTATCAATCAAGATATTTCCAAGTTCTTTTTCAAGAAGGGTGTAAATATCAGGAGGGGTATGTGATAGAAGATCTCCTTCTTCCTCAATGATTTTCCAGATAAGAAGCTCAAACTGTTCCATTTGAGAGGGAGAGAGTTTGGGAAGAGCACATGCTTTTTGATAAGCTTTGACAATGGCATCTTCTGCCTCTTCTCCATAACACTTTTCCTCATTCATCAAATGAATTTCAGCGTTAATAAAGACAAATAGTCCTTGATCAAGGTTAGGTGTAAGAGCGCAATTTTTATCGTTACTGAGTTCTTTAATATGTCGAATAGAAGCTCTAATAGACTGATCGTTTAAATCCTTTGGAAGCTCCCCAGCTATGGTATATAGAGCTAAGATTCTCTGAATGAGTTCTAGTCGGTGTTCATCACTAGTAAGTAGTTCATTATATTGCCCCATTTCGATTTGATTCCGAATAAAGTCTTCAATTGCGTGTTTTTCTTTTAGTGAGAAATGACAGGTGATTAATGAGCTGTTATAGAGTTTTTCAGCAAGGATCATTGAAAGGGTAGAAGTTAATTGACAATCTTTAAGGAGGCTTTTGACCCCTGAGTAAGCTTTTAAATTTTTCAGCACTTGTCGTTTTAATGATAAAGGGTCTAAGTTTTCTCCTTTTGCTGTCACTTCAAGCTCTGTTTTAACAATCAATTTATCGAGCTTATCATACTCTTCGTAAGGGTTTTTTGCTTGAATAGCAGATAGATCTTTGATGAGGTGTTTTTGAACGGACCAAATGACCTTTGTTAAATGATCAAGTTGGGGTTTTTCCCCTTCAATGCTAGCAATGCATTCAGAGAGTTTTGTAGCGATTTGTTGGGCCATTGTGTAGGGAGGAAGATGATAAGGAGAAACACTAGACTTAAGGTTTTCACGGATCATGAACTTTAGATTCAAGGTGCCATTTTCCTTAAGAGCTCCTTTTTGCCCTTGGATTTTTTCATAATAATAAGCGACTTTTTCCCACACCTTTTTAAGTGCAGATGTTCCTAAACGGTACTTAGGGAATTTTTGTTTAAATTCAGGAAGAATTTTTGCTAATAGATTCGCTTCAATTTTTCCAGACCACTTTCCCGATGAGCCAGATTCTTGAATTTCCTTTTTGATCTTCTTGGAAAGGAAGAGGTTGAGATCGGAAAAGGGGTCATAGAAATCTTCTGCTTCATCGATAGGATGCAAGAAAGAAGAATCTTGATTTCCATTGAAGTAGGAAGCTTCATTGACTTCATCGTTTGGGTGAGAAAGTTCTGACATGATAACTCTTCTTATAAAATTACGTACTTGTTCTCCTCTATGACACTTGACAGTATTTTTGTCCAAAAAAAATTATAATATTTTTATTGAAAAAATAGGTCTATTTTTGGAAGGATCAAAGTTTTAATTACTAACAGGAGATTTACAATGAAATTATTCTCCCTAATTTCATCAGCGGCAGTAATAACAGCATTGCCAATTACCGGATTTTGTGATTCTCAGATCACGCATCTCGAAGGACGTATTTCGGGATTAGAAAAAACTCACAAGGTTTCTGATTCCTCTATTGATCATCAAGCAAATCAAAGTGGATACAATAAAAGTTATCAAACTCCCAAACCAGCTGATTCAAATCAAGCGTATACAGAAGCAGGAACAGATACTTATCCCAAAGTTGTTCTAGATTATGCTCGAGGATGTCGCAATCAAAATATGCCCTATTTTGATTTAGAGTTTTTATGGCTTCGAGCGATTGAAGATAGTCTTAGCTATGCTTGGGATGTAGATGAGTCTTCAGGGAATGATCGAACCATTAAGATTAAGGATCAAAATTTCAAATTTAAACCCGGATTTCGAATCGGATTTGGATATAACTTACCTTACGATGGATGGGATCTTCATACAGCCTATACCTGGCATTATACCTATGTTCATTCTTCTGTACTGGGAACAACTGTTCAAAATAATGGAAGTGTGAATGGAACGATTATTGGGACTCTAGCCATTCTTCCCCTTAATGATGGAGCGCCAGTTTTTGTTGCTTATGAAAGGGCACGTAGTCATTGGCAAAATCAGTTTAACGTTTGGGACTTAGATTTAGGGCGTAACTATTATGTGGGCAAGCATCTAGCAGTCAAACCTACTGTAGGTTTAAAAGCTGCATTAATCCGTCAACACCTTCAAGCTTTTATGTACAATGCAGATCGGCAGGAGATTGGACAGCAACAACAGCCCCTTTTGTCATTGGATTTGATAATGCCTTTACCCGCTTTAAGAGTCGCTTTTGGGGTGTAGGACCAAAACTCGGAGCTTCTGGCGAATGGGAATTGGGTGCTGGATTCAGTTTTTTTGGAAATGTTCATGCGTCCTTACTCTATGGGCAATTCAAAACAAAAAATAGTATTGTAGCACGTGTTGTGGCGGACCGTGTTGAGCCTGGCTCTGATCGTGTTGGAAACAATGAAGGTGGTCATATTTTTGATAACTATTATCGTTTGCGCGCTATGACTTATGCCAGTATGGGACTTGAATGGAGTCGATGCTTTTGGGATTGGTTCTATTTCCGCATGCATCTTGGATGGGAAGGTCAATATTGGTGGCAACAAATGGAGTTCTTAAACTTTAAAGATCTTTCTCCAGATGGTGATTTATCACTTACTGGAGTGAACGCGGGATTCCGTTTTGATTTCTAACGTTTTCCTTTAATGTCATGGAGAAAAAGCCAAGAAAAATTTTTTCTTGGCTTTTTTTATTGCTTAAAATCAAGGACTTTTGCGATAGCTGGAAATATCTGTTTTTTTAATTCTCTAATTGGAGGCTACAGATGAAAGTTTTCTCCCTACTTTCGACGGCAGCATTGACGGTATGTCTATCTGCTAGTGGCTTCTGCGAAGAAGATAGTCCACAAGAGATGGATCTACGCATAAGCCAACTTGAGAAACAAGAGGTAGAAGAAACTGTTGTTCAAACGATGAACAATGGTTCTAGCTACCAAAATAATGGGCGCTCATCAGCAAATGATATGATGAGAGCCAATGGACAAATGTCCTCGAATAGCAACCGAGTTATGGACTCAGTCCATGGGTGTGTAGAACAGGGGTTTGTTCTTAAAGGAGAATTTCTTTGGTGGCATGCGAGTCTAGATAACCTAGAATATGCTATAGCCCTCAAAGGAACAGTTCCACAGAATGGTCCTTTTAATCTTGGTGGAAGTTTTAAATTTCCTGATTTCAAATTTGATCCAGGAGTGAGAGTTTCTGCAGGATATGACTTTGGTAAAGATAACTGGGATGTCATCGCAAGATGGACTTATCATTATACCGATCCAACAAGTCATGCAAGTGCTGGATCAGATAGCGCTGGCCTTTTTGTTATCAATGAATATCTTTCTCCTCAAGGAGTGAAAATTGAACCTCTTGCTGAAACAGCTCGAGCCAAGTGGCAAAACCAAATCAATGTTGCTGATTTAGAAATGGGATATGACTATTTCTTTAGCAACATGTTTTCTGTTCGATCCTTTTTTGGGTTAAAAGCTGCTTGGATCAATATGGATTATGATACCTATTTTGGAAATGCAAATATTGGTGGCCTTAATGGCAATCAGCAGTTCATTGATCTCACAATCCGTAACAAATCAGAATATTGGGGTGTTGGTCTTCAAGCCGGATTTGAAGGATACCTTCATATGGGATGGGGCTTTTCTCTCTACTCTAGAATAGCAAGTGCTCTTCTCTATGGAGGATATGATACACGCATTCGACAAACTGATTCAACAGGAAATACCTTTAGAATCACTGCGAATAGTGAATACCGCCAAAGAGCAATGGCACAACTTGCTGTTGGCCTTGAGTGGGCAAAATGCTTCTCAAATGGAGTTCTTCTAGCCTTTAACCTTGGTTGGGAAGAGCAATATTGGTGGAACCAAAATGAAATGAGAATCATTATTGATTCTCAACCAACTGGTGACCTTACTTTCACAGGTCTTCATGCAGGAGTTCGCCTCGATTTCTAAATCGATGCAGATCTCCAAATAGTAGAGCCCAAGAGGAAACTCTTGGGCTTTTTTTGTAGATCGGGTACAATCAGGATTTAGTCAAATACGAGGTACATGCTATGAATCAGATGACAATTATGGGACATCTCGGAGCGGATCCCGAAGTCCGTTTCACATCTTCAGGACAAAAAGTCACAACTCTTCGTGTCGCTGCCAATCAGCGTAGAGGTGGAAAAGATGAAACATTTTGGTGGCGGGTAACGATTTGGGGGGAAAGTTTTGACAAGGTTTTAACTTTCTTTAAAAAAGGAAGTGCAATTATTGTCAGTGGAGAGATGCTCAAACCTGAAATCTATACAAATAAAGAAGGGCAACCTCAAGTTTCTCTTAACTTAGTCGCTTATCACATCGCTTTTCCTCCTTTTGGGAAAGGAGAGCGCCAAGAAGGAGGGCAACAACAAGGGCAATCTTCATATGGACAAGGACAAAGTTCCTATGGTGGCGGGGGAGAGTCTCCTTCTGGTCAGCAACAAGGGCAATCTCAATATGATGAATCAAATGCTTTTGCAGAGGATGAAATACCCTTTTAATGCAGTTTCAAGTTTGTCCCAATGTTTCTAAACGGCCTAAGGCCGATCTTGTTGTCGTTCCCTTTTTCAAAACGAAAAAAGGAGCTGATTTTGCTGTCGACCTTCCAGACCTTAAAGGGGTCATCAACCCCATCTTGAAAGCTGGAGATTTTAATGGAAAAGAAGGAGCCACAATGCTTGCCTATCTGACTGGCAAGACAGAAAAACGGCTTCTCCTTTTAGGCCTTGGAGAAGAGAAAGGCTGCACGATGGAAGCATTGAGGCGAGGCTATAGCGCAGCAATGAAGCGTTGCCAAGGAAAAAAATGGGTCAATGTAAACTTTGTCCTCCCAAAGGTTGGAAAACTCGCTATACAAGATATGACTCGTGCTATTTCAGAGGGAATAGCTCTTTCTTCCTATGTTTATGATCACTGGAAATCTAAAGAAGGAAAAAAGCCTTTTTACATTCAAAAAGCCACTTTAGTCGGTGCAAAAGATCCTACGATCGGCAAAAAGACTTTAGAGATTCTGACAGGAGTGAATTTAGCTCGAGATCTCATCAATGGAAATGCTCTTGATGTGACTCCTGAAACATTTGCTGCAGAAGCAAAAAAAATGGCTCGAAAATTTAGCTCGGTAAAAGCTTCTGTTCTTACTAAAAAAGAGCTCGAAAAAGAAAAAATGGGCCTTCTTCTTGCTGTCGGTAGTGGTTCTCGGATCGATCCTGCTCTTGTCATTTTAGAATATCGGGGTGCTCCACAGAAGAAAGATCTGACAATGGTTGTGGGAAAAGGAATTACCTTTGATACTGGAGGAATCAACCTTAAACCGACCAATTCAATCGAAGATATGCGCGCAGATATGGGAGGAGCAGCTGCTGCGATCGGTTTAATTCAAGCTGCAGCAAGTATCAAACTCAAAGCAAATATTGTTGTCCTCATTCCTACAACAGAAAATGCAATGGATGCTCTTAGCTACAAGCCAGGAGATGTTTATCGTTCCCACTTAGGAAAAACCGTTGAAATCACGAATACAGATGCAGAAGGACGCCTTGTTCTTGCAGATGCTCTTTCTTATGGGCAAAAGCGGTTCAGTCCCGATCGGATTATTGATATGGCAACTTTAACAGGAGCGGTGGTTATTGCCCTTGGTGATATCCGTGCCGGTCTTTTTTCCAATAATGAAAAGCTTGCGAAAATTTGTGAAAAAGCTGGAGATGTAACAGGAGAAAGGGTATGGCGTATGCCGTTAGATCCTGAATATATGTCCCTCATGAAGTCAGAGATTGCTGACATCCGTAATTCTGGTAAGAAACGGTCCGCAGGATCGATCACTGCTGCGATCTTTCTCCAAGAGTTTATCCTCAAGAAAACACCATGGATCCATCTCGATATAGCCGGAACAGCATTCCTTGATAGCCCGAAAGATTACCATCTTTCTCAAGCATCGGGATCAGGTGTCCGCCTTCTGATTGAGCTTCTCGAATGTTTAGAGTAAAAAAAGAAGAATCCCTTTTAAGTTTTTTAAAAGAGAAAACCTCCCTTTCTGGGAGAGAGATTAAACGAGCCCTTGAAGATGGAGCATGCCGTCTTAATGGTAAAATCGAAAGGTTTGGCTCTATAAAACTTAAGGTTGGAGACAAACTAACTTTTCACCCCCCTAAAAAAGCTCTTATAGGAACTTTGAAAGTTCTCTATCAAGACTCTTTACTCTCTCTTTTTAATAAGCCTTCGGGGGTTGTGTCTGCTCCAGAAAAAGGACATTATCTTGTCCATCGCCTCGACAAAGGAACCTCTGGAGTTTTATTGATGGCCCGAACGGTTCCCATGAAAAAAGCTCTTGAAACACTTTTTAAGAAACGGGAAGTAAAAAAGATCTACATTGCCTTAGTCAAAGGGATCCCTAGAAAAGAACAAGGAACCATCCAAAATAAACTGGGTAAGAAAGGAACCTTTCATGGACAAACCCTTTATGGAGCATCACCCACTGGGCAAGAAGCGATTACCCATTACAAAGTATTAAAAAAAGGAAAGGGATGTTCTCTTTTAGAACTCCATCCAGAAACGGGGCGCACCCATCAACTCCGTGTTCATCTATCTGAATTGGGTTATCCGATTCTCGGTGATCTACAATATGGGCGTGATACAATTTTTCCTAAAGAAATCGATCGTCTTTGTTTACATGCTTACCGACTCTCATTTATCCATCCCAAGACAGGGAAAAAAGTGCAAGCCACCGCTTCACTTCCTAAAATCTTTAACTCTATCCATTGATAAAAACCAAAAAATTGCATAAATTTAGCTTGAGATCGTAAATTTATGCAGAAAATAATCATCTTAGAAAGCTTGAAGCTATTCTAAATCAGTATTTAAGGGAGTTTTCCGTCGTGGAAATCAACATCCTAAACTACGAGCATTTCTTGGGACTAAAGTGTTTTAGCTATAATTAAAAAGAAGTGTTAATCCAGGAGCAGATTTTTTCCCAATAGACTGGATGGGAAGCAATATAATTATCGGTTTCTTTGATTAAAGCTTCGATTGCTTGGTAATCGTCTAAAGGAACATCTTTTTCGAGGGGAAAATCGATTTTTTGATAAGAAGCAGGCACTAATAGAGACAAAAGTTGTCCAGGCATTTGATCTTCGACATCTAAAATCAGCGAAATAAGAGGGCTAGACCCTTGAGATCTCCACCAAGTCGCAGGATTGAGCCATCCCAAAAATCCCCAATTCTCTTCTTCCTTGTAATATTTTTTAAAATAACCCGTTCCAACCGATAAAAGGAGAAGGCCATTTTTTTCTACCTTTAGCGGATGAAACGCACAAGAGTAGGCAGCAAGAGCGGGGTCATTGATAGCAATGCCCCCATCAACGCAATTCTCATACGAAGAAAAATAGGTGGGTGCTGCTGTTGATTCCATGACAGTATCGAGGATTGTATTTTTTCCTCCAGCGATGGTGAAGTTTTCACGCAGCTCCATCCGCCACCGTCCTAGTTTGGGGTCATGGAGGCGTACAGTTGGGATAATCACTTTTTTGGGAAGATCGGCCAACGTGCTCTCTTCATTGTATCCATATTTATTCAGGACTTCTATTAAAGAAAGACGGAGTTTTTCTCGATCATACTTAGGGCTAAAAATGGAATATCCTCCATCTGCAAAAACGGTAGAACTCATCGTCACGTAATAGTCAATCATCTCATCCATAGGAATGCCAATCGCTAATGAAACAGCAATGATAGATCCTGTGGATGTTCCTGCAAAAACATCAAAGTCTTGATGCATGACAATTTTAGTGTCATTTTCGAGATTTTTTAAAATTTCAAGAGTCGCAACACCTCTAATGCCTCCTCCATCAAAGGTTGCAATACGAACCTCTTTGGAATAAGCAAGAGATAGAGAAATAAGAAAAATACATATGCGCCAAATCATAAGCAAAATGTATAAAGATTTTTTCACTTATTAGTCAAGCAAATTTTACCGGCTACAGATAATCGATGTGACGCATATTATCGAGCTTTTTAGAGAAGAGAACGAGGAAAAAAGCAGGGATAAAAGAAGTGATCACGAAGATATCAAAGAATGAAGAAATATTGATCTTTGCAATGAATCCAGCAAAATATCCTCCTAGGTAAAAACCTATTCCAATACACGCAAACCAAACACCTGTTAAAAGACCTCGATAGCGGTGAGGGCTGAGATTTGTAACGAGCGAAAGGCCAATAGGCGCAAGGAAGAGTTCAGCAAGTGCCATTAGAGCAAAAGCAAAGATGATGTAGAAAGGGCTTTCAAGAGCTGTACTAGCACTATGAGGAATATGAGCTGCAGCTCTTTGCATGACTAAAAAACAGAGGCCCATGAAAAAAAGACTCAGAGCTGTTTTCATAGGAGGACTGGCACTTGATTTGATCCGTCTTAGAAAAAGATAGAGGTGAGCAAGTGGGAAAGCAAAAAGAATTAAGAAAAAGGTTTCAAAAGAAGTAAACCAAGGGGTAGGAACTAAAAATCCTCCCACATGACGATCCACGTACTTAAGGGTAAAAAGGGTCATCGAAGATCCCATTTGATTATATGCCATCCAGAAAACGATTGAGATAAAAGTCATAATGAGGATAACAATAATTCTATCCCATTCATGCTTTTTTAGAGGAAAATGGTGAGGGTCATCTTTCTTTTTGACGAAATAATGGGAAGGAACCTCAAGTTTTTTTAAAGAATTAATAACAGAAAAGTAGGGGATAATGCCAAAAAGTTGCACACATCCTGAAACGATAAAGACTAGACGCCAATCAACGGTTTGTAGATATCCCAAAATAATCATTGCGACAAACACTCCAATATTGACCGCTGAATAATAGATCGAAAATCCTCCTTCACGGATGTGAGGTCTTTTTGCATAAACGCACCCAAGAAGAGAATAAATCGCAGGAGTAAAGAGACCGCCACCGAAGGCAATTAATGCTAAGGCGGGTAAAACTAATGTTTCTGAAAGAGTTGACATTAAAAAGCAGCCGCAAGCCGTTAGTAAACTCCCTAACAAAATAGGACTTCTATAGTTCCATTTATCAGCAATGTACCCACCTAGGATGGGAAGAATAAAAGCTATCCCAGTGTAGGCTCCAAAAATATGGGTAGCTATCGGAGTTTTGTAAGATAAATATTTTACGAGATAGAGGACGAGGAGGTTTCCAATGCCCCAGTAAGCAAAACGTTGACACATCTCTGTAAGTGCAAGTAAATACATTTCTTTAGGATGTTTATTCGAAAATATGACATCTTGGTGCTTCATTGGTCCTCTTTAGAATCGCGATGTGTATGTGACTTTTTATTAAACATTTTGTACAATATGTCTATATTTTTGGTACTAAATTATTTGATTTTTTCAAAAAATGCGGATTCTAATCGTTAAAACAACCTCGCTTGGGGATATCATTCAATCTCTTCCTGTTGTGACTTTTCTTCTGAAAAAGTTTCCTCAGGCAAAAGTCGATTGGGTTGTTGAAAAACCCTTCAAGGACCTATTAGAAGCCCATCCTAATATTGACCAAGTCATTCCTGTCGAAGTACGTACATGGAAGAAAAATCTTATTAAGCATCGCCAAGCCATCAAAAGTGCTTTCTCCTCTTTAAGAGAAAATCATTATGATCTTCTTGTCGATCTTCAAGGAAATATTAAATCAGGAATCATTACAAAATTTGCTCATGCTAAAGAGAAAATTGGAACGACGTTTTCCTCTGCACCCGAATGGCCAAATGCTTTTTTCCTTACCCATCGGTATCCTCTGAATAAGAAACAATCGATCGCCTTGCAGTACTTATCCCTTGTTCAAAACCATTTTGGAGTGAAGTCAACTCCTATCGAGAGCGATCTTTCTCTTGAAATTTCTCCTGAAGAAAAAGAATGGATTGCGAGTCTTCTTAAAGAGGGGAAAAAGATAATGGTTTGTCCAGGATCTCATTGGGAAAATAAGAAACTTTCTCTTCCCACTTGGATTGAACTCCTCAAAAAAGAAAAGGCTAAAGAATCCTGTCATTTTTACTTTGTTTGGGGATCAGAAAGAGAAAAACAAGATGGAGCAGCCCTTCATTCCCAATTTCCAGAATCGAGTACCCTCCTCCCGAAAATGTCCCTTCCTATTTGGCAACGATTCATGTCTAAAATGGATCGTATCTATACTGTCGACTCGAGCGCTCTCCATCTAGCAGCAACAACAAAGACACCAACCTTTAGTTTCTTTGGTCCTTCATCTGCAGCAATCTACCAACCTCCAGGAAAGGATCATCAATCCTTTCAAGCCCCTTGCCCATATGGAAAAACCTTTGTCAAACGGTGTCCAGCTCTCCGGACATGTAAAACTGGGGCATGCTTAAAGAATTTATGTGTAGAAAACATTAAAATATGATTTAATTATCTCTTCTTTTTTACAAAATTGAGGTTTATAACGATGGATTCTATTCAAGCAAAATATTTGGTTCCTAGACCCTTACGTGATGGTTTTAATTTTGAACTTGGAGGTCATGTTAAAGCTTCTATTCGTGCTGCAGTTCTCGCAGCCGCATTTTTTACTGCTTACAAAACAAAACACCCAGGGTTAACTGCATTGGGAACCGCAATGATTTCTTTACCTGCAACAATGGCAGGAGTGGGAGCTGTTTGTCTCTATAAAGGAATTCAAATGATTCGTGCCAATTGGGCAACAAAAGCTTTTCAACAAATTGGAAATGGCATTGTTCTTGTCACAGCAGGCTACTACATCCTAGAAAATTATAAGCAATTTTCTATGTGGAGTATAGATGAAAATAGGAAAACCCATACTTATAAAACTTTAGGAAGAGGAGTTTTGGAAGATTATTTATCTAAAAAATCTGGTAATTGGGTGTTTTTGGATTAATCAAAAAGTTGTGATTTTTCGGGAGATTTTCTAGCATGGCAAAACATCAATGTATTCAGTTCGAGAAGATGTCCTTTCAGAAAATCAATGAACAGGTAGAGCGAAAGATGGCTGTGGGAGAACAAGCCATGGTGTTAGAACATCGGGTAAAAAAAGGGTTCGTCTCTCAAAAAAATGAAACCCACATTAACGAACAGTTCACCTATGTTTTAGAGGGAAAGTTGCAGGTGGAAACGGGAGGGGAAGTCTTGATTTTAGAAGCAGGGGATATGATTATCATCCCTCCTAATCAACCCCATACCTTAACTGTTTTGGAAGATGTTCGAATTTTAGATGTTTTTAGCCCTGTAAGAAAAGAGTGGTTATAGAAATCTAAGGATAACCTTCTCGGGAGTAGTCATACTCTATCTCACCTAAGTGCTCACAAAACGCATCCATTGTAGATTCTCTCCACTCCTCGGGGAGCTGTTGACGCCAACCCGCAAGTTCTGCAGCAGCCTCCTCACCTTCTGCTTCTTCCAATCGTTGAATCACTTCGCCGAGTCCGATCATGTTTTGCCTTTCAGCTGCGCGCTTAAAAGCTTTAAGGGCCATTTGATCATCACCAAAATCTTCGAAGTTATGGGCACAATAGAACAGATCTTCAGTTCTGATATCTTTTTGTCCAAGCAGGTGCTCGAGCCATTTGAGGGCCTCACCCTTTTGTCCTCGGGACTTGTACTTGTCGACGAGTCGTTTCATAGCTTCTATACTTCCTAACTCTGCAACTTCTTGGTAGATTTGGAGAGTTTTTTCTATGTCACTGGTTTCAAAGTGCTTACCATAAGTAAGCATATAATGGAAACGCTTGTCTAAAGGTTTAGAGGTATCATTCCAGAAAATCGGTAAATGGTTGGGAGGGGTTGTGACCTCTTCTCTTGTCATAAAGAGCTTAAATACGGGGGAATCTTTTGAGGAAACAAGGACTTTCAAATCTCGAACAGGTTGCCGGTTGAGAGGGTTTTTTATAACTTCATGCTCCAGGACACAGTTTTCTATAAACCTCGAAGCGTCAAAGAGATGAGGTTTAGCGCTATCTTCAACAATGCAAATAAAACAGTAAGCTCCTGCTTTAAATCTTTGACTTTGAAGCTCTTCGAACGTCTCTAGAGTATAACTATCTGTTTGTTCTAAATCTAAGTCTTTAAATAATAAAGGGTCTCGATTTGTAATAAAATAATTTGAAATATCCATTTTTTTATGTTATAATAATAACTTGTAAAAGGGTTAGTTATGGAAAATCTTACTATAGATTCTTTAAAAATTCAAGAGGAATCAGATAGGGATGCAATTAAAGATCCCCTGGTTGGAAGAGATTATTCAGGCCGAACGTATCAAAAGGAAGAATCTGGCGATCGTTTAGAGGTCAGCAGTGGAGATCAAGTCAAGTCTAAGTCTTTATTCAGAGCACGCTTTGGCTCGAATTCAACGCATCAAGAATCGTTTGATATCTTAGATAAAGGGATTGTTCCACATCCCATTCCAGAGAAATCTTCAAAGAAAGAATCTTTTGAAAGCGCAATGAAAAAAATTAATGAGAATGTTGCGTTGAAAGATAGAGACGTAGCTTTAGCCCAATTATTTAATAAATCTGTGAATCCGACAAAAATCCCTGATGGACATTGCGCAAAATGTGCGTTTAACACTCACCTTCACTTTATTGGAAGAGATCTTAAAGAAGCTGAAGGCGGGGATACCGATGCATTTGTGAAATTTAGTTATTGGTTTTATTTTAACTTAAGCCCTGAAATGGTGAAGTGTGTTGAGTCTGTTAAAGGAATAGGTGGAGAGAGTTATTACCAGTATCAAGAAAGGGTAGAAGAAAGAGTTCGAGCGAATACCAAAGCAGGAGAATCTGTTCTTATTTCAATTGGAGAAGGAGCTCATTGGTATAATGCTTATAATGATGGAGATCGCATTTGGTTTATCGATTCTCAAACGGGAATAGGTTTTAATCTATACGGTACTGAACCTTCAGATTTTAACCCTGAAACAGCATGGATCGATATCGTAAAGGTGACTCCTGAGCAAATTGATGACTACGATACGCTATAGACATCATTAGGCATTCTTTTGAAGCGCATTTGAAAGTTTATCGAAATCAATGTGTGATTCGACAAGTTCCACGGCTTCAACAATCTTTTCTTTATCTTCTTTTCGAATTTTGACTGTATAGGAAGTGATCATTTCCATTGCCTTGTAGCTGCTAACAGGGGCGTAGAGCATGGGAATATTTGCTTTTTTAAGTGCTTCAAGGATCGTTTGGCGTGGAGGAACGTTTCCTGTAAGAATGATTCCAACAGAAAGATCATCATTGGGATTGGCGATTTTGACATCCCAATGTTTCGTCAGGGTTGCAAGGATGATATCTTCGCGATTAGCGGGAGTAATGATCAATTGATTGGGGAGAATAAGTTCTCGATAATTCTTTAGAGAAGTGGCGACGAGGCGCATATGACGGAAATGACGCATATGGTGATCCTCTCCCGAAAGAAGGGTCGCTTTAAAAAGAAGCTCAAAATCTTGCATGGTAGGATTGCTTAAAAAAGGATCAAAGGGAATACACCCAAGAATTGGAATATCGAAGCGGCTAAGGGCTCGTTCCATGTAGGAGAGAACCATTTCTCGTTTGTCTGCATGAACACGATTGAGGATGACTCCAGCAATATTAACGCCATGAGCATCGCAGAGAGCTTTGTTGACAGCAAGGGCATCAAAAGAAGAGCCTAGCCCACCTGATGCGATAAGAATCATGTCGAGTCCTAACATCGAAGCCACTTTAGCATTGCTCAAGTTCACAATGGAGCCCACTCCTACATGTCCAGTTCCTTCGACAACAACAGCATGGCTTTTCTTTTGGATCAGGTTAAAGGAGTTTTGGATTTTTTCGCTTAATTCTTCTTCTGAGACTTTTCCGTCTATAAAGTCACGCGTGAATCCTCGAGGAAAAAGGACAGGGCTCATGACTTCTTCTTTTTCATCAAGATGAAAATGATCTTTGAAAAGAACAACATCTTTATCGACATGAATGCCTGTATTGATTTCCACATGCTCTTGACCGATTGGCTTGATGAATCCGACCTTTTTATACCGTTTGATGAGTCCCGAGACGAGTCCTAAGCATGTCGTTGTTTTTCCGACATGCTGTCCTGTTGCTGCAACGAAAAAAACCGGGCTTATTCATGAAGAAACCTCCGCAGGTAGAAGGGTTCGAAGGACTTCTTTTGTTTCGACAAAAATCTCTTCATCATCTCTAAGGGCTTCAATTTCTTCTAAAGTAAACCAGCGAAGAGGGTCTTCAGAAACAGGCGCTTGATTTCCTATGGGCTTTCCAAGATAGATAAAATCCATATGTTGGTGTGCAGGGACTCCGTTATGCTCAGGAATTTCTTCCATTAAACAGAGATAGGGACGCTCAAAACTTTTGGCATTCCACCGATCGATCCACACATTTTCCTCATGGATAAAGATAAACTCAAGTCCCGTTTCTTCTAAAACTTCTCTTCTTGCCGCCATGGGTGGGGACTCATTGGCTTCAATGTGTCCACCTGGAGGTAGCCACTTGTTCAGTTTGGGATGAAGGAGAAGGAGGACTTGGTCACCCTTAAGTAAATAAACCGTTGTTGTAAAGTGTCGCTTCATAGATTTATTGGTACATTCTAATGTAGGGAACCATTGCACTACGTAATAAGTGTTGCACGAGGATAGGTTTTTTGGGAATAGCTGTTAAGTTTTCTGCTATAAGCCCCACATAACGATTGAGTCCTTCATGAACAGGAGCCTTTGCATGTTCTTTCAAATAGGTAAAGAGTTTTTCCCAACTTCCAATGGTTTGTCCTAAAACACCGCGGTGTCTCTCATCATGATTCCAAGCTTCGCTTTCACGAAGTTTATTAAGAGCGGGACGATTCCGCGTTGTTGTTTCTTTTAGGGCTCGGATGCATTCTACAACTCGCGCTTGCTTTCCTCCTCCTTCAGGATCTTTAATGAATTGTGCAAGTGCAATCGCTAAAGGATTTAAAGGGGTTGCAATGACTTCAAAAACCTGTTTTTTTAGGAGAATTCCGTTGTAGCTAGGATTTTGATCAAGATCGGATTGATATTCTCTGAATTTCTTAATAAAGTGACTAAAGTCCATGTAGAGGTCTCTAAGGATTTCTCCGCGATCTCTTTGAGCTGCCTCTAATTCTCCTAAACGGGCTTCTAAAAGAACGACTATATTTTCTGATTTGACACCTCCATTAGCTCCTGGAGCATAGAGAGCTTTTTCAAGCCAACCGATGCATTCGCTGACCACTTGTCCTGGAAATTTTATCGATTGATCAATCTTCCGGTCGATAGTGGGATAAGCAGCATTCTCTAGGATTCTTTTAAGGGTTGTTTGCATTTCACGACTGAGCCCTTGATGGACTCTTCGCATTTTTTCGAAATGTCTTCTTGGGTTACTTCTCGTCCCTGCATCCGAACTTCTTCTCTCAATTCACCCATCTGAGTGTGGTCGAGTTGAGGAGCTTCCTCTCGAAGCCCTTGATTCATTAGATCAAACCCACGATATAATGCTAAAAGCATCGATTCTTGGTTCAGAAAAGATTCAATGGTACTAATCATCATTGGTACCACAAGCTTTTTCACTTGATCAGTGGCAAAGGCTTCCACTACTGATAATCCTTCAAGTTCTTCTCTACGTTTTCTTGCTTCATCAGGAGTATCACATTTGATCATTTCAACGGTTTCTTTCACATGAGAAAGGAGAGAACGAATCGGTTCATGATTGACAGAAGAAGGTCCACGATCTTCTCCTTTTGCAAGGCGCGCTTCCCTTTCTAAATCTTGCTCCAGTTCTTTTAACTTTTCTAAAAGGATTTTATCGAGTCCTGTCGTGTATTCTGAGGATTTGACTAAAGCATTGATAAAACGCATAAGAATCTCGGTTCCCGCTTGGGTATACCAAATGGCAAACTTTGCAATTTGTTGAAGGGAGAAGTTAATCAGGATTTCTGAAATCTTTAAGAGAAAATATTGTCCCCAGACAAACAGATAGGGGAAAACAGAAAGAAGCCCTTTGATGGCAAAACCAGCAGCATTAATTAGAGGGCTGCTTTCATGACTTTTCTCAAAAAGACGCTCACGAATCATTGCGAAGGCTTGATCGATATTCTGACAGAGGTGGGCGACATAAAGATATTGATCCACAGCAATGTAAAGGCCCCATTGGTCGATTTGTGTATGGGTCATTCTTCCCGGATATGTTCGAGGAGCTTTCAACATTGCTTCCATTGCAGCACTTTGACCTCTGGAAGGAACATCATGAAGAGAAGAATGAAGTGTTCCATCAACAACAGCATTTCTTGATGTTATATCTCCCCATTGACGCATTTTTTCGTTATATGTTCCGAGTCCTTCATTAAGACCTTGAATCGGATGAAGGTGGGTATCGGTTAATTGCCCTTTTGACTCCAAAATAATGTCATGAGTAAATTTTTCGATCAGTGTTTTCGAAAAAGGATCTGCGAAAAGTTTAATGGCCCATAAAATAAGGGGTAAAAATCCTCGAGCAACATGACTTTGAAGGGTATGATCTTTAGTATTCACAGTAATCAATACTGAGAGAAGATTTTGATAAGTCGTTTCATGAAGAGCTTCTTGAGCTTCTTCCGATTGAAGGTGATCACTAAAACGGCGCCTAGCTTCTGAAATGGCTCCGCGAACCCTCTCCAACATCTCACGTCCTTCTTGTGAGTCTAGGCGATAACCGCTTTCCGCTACCATCGCTCTCACAGCCCCATCAACCCGAACGGGATCATAATCGTGACGCTCTCCAGCAATCGTATCAACAGCAGTGCGATAGGAAGCAAAACTTTGTCTTAATCCTTCGCTTTGCCCCTTTGGTCCTTTAAAAATCAATGCAAGAATCTTGTATCCAGCAAGGACGAGCCCATTCGAAATCATCCGTTTTCTTTGAAGTTCTACCCCTTCAACAAGAACCTCTTTTATTAAAGGCGTTTCAGCAGGCCTTCCTAAAGCCTGAAGCACTTCTCCTCGAAGAGGGGAAGGTTTTTGAGGAGGCTTTTCCTTAAGAAAAATTCCAAAGGCCCGTTCGAGTTGCTCTAAAGCAGCTTTATCTGCCCCTTGTTCTAAGAGCTTAGCAGAAAGGGGGCTTTTCTCAAGGACTACCTTTAACTGTTTAAAAGCTTCCAAATAAGAGCCACGACTTGCATGGGCCTGTGCTGCACGAATTTCTCGATAAATCGGTTCAAACTGTTGATCAACTTCCCCTTGTTTTAATGTGCTGATTTGTCCACTCCGAAGAAAATCATGGGCAACAGTGATCCAATCAAGAGTAGGTTCTACCACCATAGCAGTTAATGCTTGAGCACGTTCTGCTCCTAAAAGGTCAGGTTGCATTTCCAAGGCTTTAATCAAAAGGTTAATGCTATGGAGAATCGTTTGAATACTTTCTGCCCCTTTTTGTCTTAGAATTTCACCACGAATATGGTGAAGTTCACTCAACTTGTTGATAGTGAGCGGTTGCCATCCAGACAAGCTCGGCACTTTGCATCCCTTCAGGATCCTCTGGATGAAAAAGATGATGAAAGCATCCTTTAACTTGTTCTTGACCCCAAGCCATCTTGCGAGACATGTCACGTGTGTCTGGGGCGCTTTTTTTTCTTCTTAAAACGCCATGAAAATGGATAAGGCCAGCAACAAACTGATCGTGGAGATCGTCTCGGATTGCTGCAATCAAAAGATCAAGAGCCTCCTTATCACAAGGCAGTTCCCCATTGATGACTTGTCTAGCCCACTCAATTTTAAAGCTCACTTCGGTATAGCGATCAGGAACACCTGCAACACCTTGAGCAAGCGCTCTTTCATAAAAATCTAAAAGATCTCTGTCGATTTCATCAGGCGTTTTAATGGTTCCATTCAAACGATAAACCATCCTGACAAAATCGCGGTGCTCAAGATGATCCCTCAGCGTTAAACTCTCACTTACCCAAGTTGCAATTTGATCTGGACGCGCAGCTTCTCCAGGCGCGGAGGCAATCGTTAGTCTTCTAGCTTCAGCTGCAATAGCACCAAGGAGAGCTTCTCGCGCTCTAATCGATTCTTGAAAAGCCTGCACGATTGCAATTGCATCAGCAAGAACCTGGCTTTCTCCACTTTGACTAGTCCTAATATATTTATCAGCCCAGGCAGCTTTGAGAAGATTTTTTGCTTGAATGACAGTCTTTTCAGGGGATGAACTACTATTAAGTCTCCTGGAAACCTCTCTACGCGCACTTTTTGCTTCGGTAAGAGAAGCTGGAAGATGATCATGCTGTTTAGAAGCCCAATCAATTTTGTCTTTATCCGACTTATTTAAAGGGGGAACTCCATCAGCGCTTCGCGCTAATGCAGCATGATAAAATTCCATGAGTTCATGTTCATATGCAATTTGAGCTCTACAAAGCTCTTTTGCAAGATCTATCTGTACACCGGAAACATCTTCAATCCCCCTTAACATCCAAACAAGCTCCACCCTTTCAGGAGCCCGGATGTGGGGAGCATCTGCAACACCAAGGTTTCGTGCAGTGGTGTAGACATGAATTAAAGCATCTTGGAAATGCTCGTGGGGATTGACTTTAGGAATCCATTGAAGCATCAGAAATTGATGGAGTGCTTGACGAAGGGCTCTAAAATGAGTAAAGGGGGCTTTGACCCTTGTTTCGACATATTGTTGAACCCCTCTAAAACTTGGGTGATATTGCTCAAGTCTTGGGAGAGCATCTTTAACCCTTGCTTCAATATCAACGCCAGAACGGAAGGTCTGATCTGAAAGAAGGCTTAATAGTTGAACGAGGGGATGATTTCCTGCAATTCCACAACTTTGATCTCTTTCAACAGTTTTTGAACGAAAGAAAGCTTGACTGACTTCTCGTGCTTTTTCAACGACTTTTTTCGAAACAAAGTTTAGAGCTCTAGCAACGAGCCCTTGTTGTTCATAACTTGCCCTTTCACAAATTTCAGCAAATCTAGTTAAAGCCTGAATCACTTCAGCATCTGCAGGGCCTATTCCAGGTTGGTGCCTAGGTACTAAAAGCGTTAATAATGAAACAGCAGCTCGTTTATATTGTGTTGCTTGAACTGTTGCTTCTTCTTGTGCAACACGAATCCTCTCTTCTTCCTCTCTAGCTTGACGCTCAAAGGTAGAGCTTGCTCTCCTCGCATAGATTTGTGGGTAGAAAATTTTAATCGGGTGTTCTTCAGCTTCTATTTTCCTTAAAAGAGGGATGATTTCTCCAAGCAAAGCACCATCAATTTTTGCGGAGACGTCAAACGTTTGGGTGAGTGCATAAATCTTTTGTACAAGATTCTCTAAAATCGTATGGCCATCGCGATCGATGTGTTCTTTTTCATAAGAAAAGAAAGCGCCCAGGTCAAAGAAATCTAAAACACTCCAGGGTAGAGCATGATAAAGTTTTCCATGGCGATGGGGATCTTGAGCAACATGTACAGCAGAAAAAAGTTCCATGATTTTTCCTTCTTTTAAAGCCATTTTGGCTCAATACACGACATTTTTTTGTTTATAGCTAAAAATGTCATGGACTGAACCTTTTGGGGCAACAGTATAGAGCAAATTATTGAAAAAGACAATTAAAAGGTGTCATTTAAGAAATGAAAAGATAAAATACCTCTCATGAAAGAATTTGATAGACTCATAGAAATTGCCGATGCCCTTCATGGACCGAATGGATGTCCATGGGATAAAAAACAAACTTTTCAATCCCTTCGTCCTCATGTTTTAGAGGAAGTCCACGAACTTCTCGATAGCATCGATGAAGAAGATTTTAAAGGGATGGTTGAAGAACTTGGCGATATTTTGTTTCAGATTCTTTTCTTTGCCAAGCTTGGAGAAAAAAGCAAAAAGTTCACCCTTGAAGAGATCATCACAATCGTTTCTGAAAAACTTGTCAGGCGTCATCCCCATGTTTTTGGAGATCTCAAAGTAGAAACCTCAGAAGAGGTAATTCATCATTGGGAGCGAGTTAAAAAAGAAGAGAAAAAAGAGCGAAAAAGTGCTCTGGAGGGAATCCCCAAAACACTCACCGGTTTGGCACGTGCTCAAAAAGTGATTTCAAAACTTCATCGGGAAAAGATTGCACTTCCTGACAAAGAGAGTTCTGCCGAAATTTCTTTTGGGGATCAACTCCTTGATCTTGTCATTCAAGCCCAAGCAGAAGATGTCGATGCTGAAAGCGCTCTTCGCACCGCCCTTAAGCGGTACGAAAAACTCCTAGCTTAGATAGCGTCATCATAAGATGGGCATCTTGCAGGCGACACTATCTAATACTCTTCACCATCACGATGGACTACTGTTTCGCAAGATGGGCCCATAGGTGGTGGTAAAGCACTGCTAGCACCATCATGACGTTCGGCGCTTTTGGATTCATATTCATCATGTCTTACTGATGATAAATCGATGAAACTTCTTGATAGAAATTCCTCTTGAGCACGGACATATTCTTCTGGGCGGGGATCTGCCACGCTTTCGACTAAGGCCTGAATCACTGAATCTGCTAATCCTGTGGGATCTGTTGCAAAGGCTTCAAATTTCTTCAGAGCTAAGTTAGTAAGCTCAGGAGGAGTGATCCGTAGATCATCTTTGAAAGCTTGCTCTATATAGCCCCAAACAGTTCCAGGCACCCAATTTGTTGCTAAACGAGCTCCTGATTTCATCCAGGCGCCCACACTTAACCATCCGCTTGCTTCTTGCTTTGAACTTGTTTCCATTAATTTACAAAGTTGGACAAGAAGATCTCTTTGTTGTTGTTCTGGAATAAAATCCAGCATCGAAGTTATTTCATCATGAGAGTGACCAACTTCTTCCCTGCGAGCTAAGTCCCGATCAGGAAGAGCTCTTGTTGGACTTGTTGCTTCTTCGAGTTCATCTAACAGAAGATCAACAATGGTAAAGATCCAATGTTTTACCACTTCTTGATAAGAGAGGAGAGTATAAACTTCGTGAATGACAGCTAGAATGATTTGTTTTAGACTACCACCACCAGGAAAATTCAATTTTTTCTCTAGTGTAACATCGACGAAGTGAATGACAAGCCCTTTAATTCTCGCAAACTGTTTTAGGTCCTTTTCTCGTTTGATCTTACCATAGGCCTCTTTAAGAGCAGCGATTTCTGCTCGATTTCCAGCTTCATCTTTCACTAGCACTTTATAAGCTTTTGTGATTGCCTCAAGAGATCGAATAAGAATTCCTTCTTGATGTTTCATGCGTGCAATTTCTTCATTTAGTTCTTGGCTGTTCACAGGAGGAGTCATTAAATCGCTTCGACGCTTGTCAAAGATTCTGGTGTCGCTCCACTGTGCACTCAGATGTTTTAGAACAGATTTTTGTTCTTCGGGTTGTAAGAAGGCATAGACTTGTTGGAGTAGGGGGAGGTTTGCTTTCCAATCTCTAGCTTCTTTTGATTGGTCTACAAGTCCTTTCACAAGTGTTTTTCCAATCGTTGCACTTAAGAATCCTGTGGAAGTGAGTTCATTGAGTTGTTTTTGAACCCCTTCACAGGCTTCTTCTTCAATAAACGTTTGAACTCCCATGACTAGAATTTTTGCAACACTTTCCGCTCCAGGGAGGAGTTTCCATAGTTTGTTTTGAAGAGAAAGAAGGGATCCAATAAGACTGGTTCCACCATTTCCATTGGGCTTACTTTTTAAGAGTGTTGCTAACCATTGTCCTTCTGGTTCTCGAGTGTATTCTGCTGCTTTTACGCGGAGAAGTCCTTCTAAACGTTCTTTTGTTGTATGGATCCAGGTTCTTTCTTGAATCTCGGGTTGACTTAACCGGACGGCTTTATGAGCTTTAGGACCAAGTCTTTCAATGACTGCTTGCCCGGTAACGGGTTGTTCAGGAATTTTTAAACATAAGCGTTGCACTCCTTCCGCATCTCCGTCCTGACCTCCTTTGGCTAATGCTAGCATCAAAGGGGTATCTTCGACACGTTCAGGAACAACCACTTCAAATTCCTCCGCCTTTTCTCTAACAGCTTGCATTGCACGGCAACATCCTAAAAGATCAAGAGCATAGTTGACAACGCGAGGGACTGTTGTTGCTAAATTGATTTCAGACATCATTTTTGCAGATTTATGCAATGTACCATTAAATACAGATTCAACTTGAAGAAGAAGACTTACTGGAAGGGTCTGAATTGTCGCTACTAAAGCATCTCCTTTAGCTTGCATCATGCGAATAGATCGGAAGAAAGCGATCTTCGAGGTAAGTGAAGTTGAAAGACCATAGCTTTCAGCAACTAAAAGAAATTCTGCTTCAGTCATTCTAGGTTCATTCATGAAACGATTAACTAGTACATAAGCAGTACTGCGTTCTTCCACACCTTCCTTTCCTAATGCTTCTCCAATCGAAAGTTCCCATTCACCTTGTTGTTTTGCCCATAAAGGAAGGAGATAGTTTCTACTAAGCTCGCCAGAAAGAACAGCAGAGGTTCTTTTAACTAATCGCTCGATTGCTGTTTCCATACGTGAGCCCATGTGATCTTCTAGAACGCTTGGAGGGTCTTGACGTTCTTCTCGTGGAGCAAGACGTGGAGAATGAGAGGACATTTGCTGAATGACTGCCATCCATCCTTCAATCATCACAGATGTTTGTGTCATAGAGATTGCCATTCCATGATGCATAATCATCGCAAAATTGGTTCGGATCTTTTCGGTTGCATCAGACTGTGCAAGTTCATCGATAGGCTCTTCACGAACAATCACAGCGAACTGAAGAGAAATCCCCATAAGAGCTAGTTGTTTATCAGAGGGGATTTTGCTATGGGTGACGATATGTTGGAAAACACCAACTCTTCCTTCTTCTACAGATTTAAGCTGTTCAATCAAAGCATCACGAAGGCCCTCTTCAAGCCCTGCTGCTCGGACTTGAAGCTCTAATGTTTTGAGCGTTGGAGGTGCTGGGGTTTCCATTTTCACATATTTTGTTTCTAGCTGGTCCCATTGCACACCGAGCTGCCAAAGGGCAATCGATCGAAGCCAAGACCTTAGAGCTCCTGGATCCTCCATCATTGCCTTTAAGAAGGGATCCTCTGTTTGGGCTGCTTTGCTTAGAAGCTTTTTATTTTTAATCACCCAAGGATCGATCAAGTATCGATCAACTAAATCTAAAAACTTAAGTAGCGCTTCATTCCGCTCTTTGGCAGCATTGGGGGGAAGAGGGGTAATAATAACAGGAACTTCTTGAACCTCATCAAAACTATCTCGGCTATCACGCCTTTCAATTCCATGGAATTGATCTAGGGGAATTTCAACGGGGCTTCTTTGAATTCTTCTATCTTGATCTCGTGGACTATTAGGATAAATCGGTCTAACAGTTGTATTCTCGAAAAATCTTTTATAAATATGATGCGTACCACTTCGACATTTACTATAAACTGCGCCTAAGATAGTGGTCATGACAGCATAAATTACAGCACCAGTGGCGGCAGTCACGAAAAGAACAGGGATGCCAACTGTGACCATTCGAATTTTTCCTCCTGTAAAAGGAGCTCTCCAAGCAGCAGAGACAACGCCATAAGCTGCATTTCCTAGTTGACCACAAGCTGCGCTAAAAGATAAGGGTGCACCCATGATAAATTCCTCGACTTTAATCTTTTTCTTCTTATTTAAGAGGGGATTTTAAAGAGTTTTTACGAAAAAAACAATAATAAAGTATAGAATTTACAACCTTTATATAGGGATGGTTATAAGGGTGTTAGGGTGGTTAAAGATGACAAAGGATGGCAAAAATGTTAAATTAAAAATTAAATTGCATCCCGCCTGTCAGACCATGATAGATGATATGGCCTCCATGATCGAGAACGGACCCTGAGCTATGAAGAACGATATTTCGTTCAGCGGTGGCTATCGCTCCGACATAGATGACGCGATAGTTAATGTTAAAAAAGAAGTGTTTGGTTGGACGGAGCTCTATGAAGGGGTAGACTTCAGCCATATAGGAAAAGTTGGAACCACTTCGGTCAATATCACGGATTTCAATGGTATTGTCATCGTCAAACATTTTGGTTTTTTCTTTGTCTCGATTGAACATCCCACCGACTTTGACAACGAGACCCCATGTTAGAAAATAGTAGGGGTTATATTCAATATCTCCTCCGAGCTGCAGCCCAAAAGATTCATTTTCTGTTTTCACGCGATAACGACTGGTGCGATAGCCTTTATGAAAGTAGAGTTTAATTTTTTCATCGATGTTAAACATCCGGAAACCAGCAAGCCATGAAATAGAAAAGTGGTCGGTATAGCGGGGAGTGATATGGCGCCATAAGTTGAGCTGCCATGAGTACATATTTGAATCATAAAGGGCTTTAACGCGATTTGCAAATTCATAATCACGTGTTCCAAAACGGACAGTCCCATCTAGGTTTAGATTTTCTAGACAGTGTCGGGTCTTTTTCCCTTGCCAAGCAAGGCCTCCTAAGTAGCGGGCTTCCCAAGTTGTTTTAATGTTTTGAAAGACTTTGAGTGCTAAAGAAAAACCACTATCGAAATACATATCATGAATGAGATCTCTCGATGCAATGAGTGGTTTTCCAGGCTCTTTTGCACATTCTGAAGGTTCCAACTGGGGCGAGAAGTTGACGGGTCCTCCAGCTGCTGATACCAAGTGTTTGTTTTGAGATTTAGCCCGCCTTAAAAGAACATAGTCGCCCTCGATGGCAAAGTGGTTATAGTATGCACCACGGACAGCGCCAAATGCACTCGATACAATCCCTAGTAAACAAACCAGTCTCAGAAACATTTTCGACATATTTAATTCCATAATTAAAAATCGAAATGTACCAAAACAAGAAATCTCTCACAACTAAAAATCTTTATCTCTATGGTAAGCCGGATAATTTCGGAGTCCATTCCGAAAAAATCCAGATAATTTCGGAATGGACTCCGAAATTATTCTGTTTATGGGAGAGAAGGTCTTGATTCGTTTCGTTTTAAGCTTTGAAGATGATCAAAACCAACCACGGATAGATAGTAGGTCGCGTTTTCACGATCTGCAAAGATCATTCCCGTTTCAATATCTGCAGCGAGATACTCTTGAACCTTCTCTAGAGAAATGCCATAAATCTTACCGATTTCTTCATCGGTAACGGTGACCTTTGGCTCTTTTAGAAAAAGGCGATATAAATAAAACGTTTCGTCTGACATGAACAGTACCTCCTAAATAAAAGCAGGTACAACCTTTCAAAAGGCAATAGCGACACTAGATTTTTTTGCTCGAATCCATTAGAATGGGACTCGAAGCTAAGGTCCTTTGTGCTAAAAAAGGTTGTACCTTAGTTTCACGCCCCGGAAGGGTTCCGACCTTCCGGGGCACTTTACGTACCACTCTAGGATATAAAAACTCTTCTATTTACTCCAAGAAAAAAGTATCATCGAATTTGAGTACATGTTTAGGATGTACAACTCAGTTAATTTATCTGGATCTTTTAACCTGAAATTTAAGGAAAGAGGATACTAGATCCTCTTTAGCTTTTTTCTTCCATGAGAGAGTTAAGGTCTTGAATTGAAAGACCTGTTACTTCAGAAATCTGTTTAAGTGAAAGGGCTTGTTTAAGTAAGGCACATGCGATATGTAATTTTTCTTCCTGACGTCCCTTTTCAAGACCTTGCTGAATGCCTTCTTGACGTCCCTCTTCAAGACCTTCCTGACGTCCCTTTTCAAGACCTTTTTCTTCGGCTTTTTTTAAGGTGTTGGCTTCTATTCTAAGCCATTTGAGATGGCTTTCATAAGCTTCGCGTTCGTCATCGGAGAAATTCATGACATTTAAGACTTCAATTGCCTTCTTTACTGGGATATTGTCTAAGTTATGAGAGAGTTTAGCCTGACTAATCAGGTCGTGTTTTGTTAGGAATGCGGACCAAAGATCTAAAGCGCTTTGGATTTTTGGGCCAATATCTTCAAATTCTTTTCCTAGAGCGTCGGTAAATTTTTTGAGCTCAATTGTGTGGAGTTCTAGCTCTTTAAAGTAATGAATTCCGGTTTCTTTTTCTGTAATATGGAAAACATTATGATACTTTTCTGCTTCTACGATCGATGTGAAATTGAGGATGTGAATGCCGATGACTTTTTCTAGGGTTGAATAGTCTTCTTTTTCTTTCAGTTGACTCGCGTAGAGTTTAGCCCAATAGTATAGAGCTCTTTTATCGTAATCGGCTTCATCAGTGATCTGAATCTCAATATTAAATTTCTTGCCGTGGTTTCCTACAGCTTTGATATCAAGAATGGAAAGCTTATCATTTTTGAAGTCTTTTTGGTTGTAGGGATTGAGCAATGTAATATCAACAACTTGATCTTCTTCACCTACAATAGAGTTAATCAAAGAGATTAAGAGGTCCTTATTCTCTTCGGAGCCAAAGATTTTTTTAAAGGCGATGTCAACTCGTGGGTTAATGTCACTCGTTATCATATACATTCTCGTTTATACGCTGCTATTTATCTGTTCAAGGATAACCTTTCAAGAGACTTTTTTTCATCCCAAAAAAAAAGCCGGAGAGTGCTCTTGGCATAAAGGGGTGTCCTAAAGGCTGCTACATTCCTGTCCTGACCTGGTTCGGACGACTTTATTCCAGGAGTTCCCCGGCAAAGATAATTTTATCAGATGGAGAGGATTTTTGCTAGGTATTTTCCTGTGAGGGATGAGGGGCATTTAGAGAGCTCTTCAGGGGTTCCAGTGGCGATGATTTCTCCTCCTTGTTCGCCGGCTCCTGGGCCGAGGTCGATGAGATGGTCGGCGGCTGCAAGGATATCGAGATTGTGTTCGATAATGACGACGGTATTTCCTTTATCGACGAGAGTATTAAAGATCGGAAGAAGTTTTGCGATGTCTTCTGGATGGAGTCCAATGGTAGGTTCATCAAAGAGGTAAAGGGTTTTTCCTGTCCCTCGTTTAGAAAGTTCTCTTGCAAGGCGAATCCGTCCCGCTTCACCGCCAGATAGAGATTGGATTTCTTGTCCGAGAGTTAAATAACCGAGTCCAACGGAGATTAAGGTATCGAGAATGTTTTGCAGTTTAGGGATTGGGGGAAGGAAGGTTGTGGCTTCTTCAACGGTTAGGTTTAAAAGTTGTCCCAGGTTTTTTCCTTTGTAGGTGACTTTTAAGCTGAGAGGTTTCAAACGGTTTCCGTTGCAAGAATCGCATTTGACACGCAAAGAAGGGAGAAATTGAAGGCGGATTGTTTTAAACCCGAGTCCCCAGCAACTCATGCACATTCCTTTGAGATGGTTATAACTAAAGTGTTTTGGTTTGAGCCCACGTGCAGCAGCTTCTGGCAAAGAAGCAAAGAAGTGGCGTAAGGGAGCATTAATTTCTGTGTAGGTGCTGACATCGGCACGGATGGTTGTTCCAATGGGATTTTGATCGATTGCAATGAGTTTGTTAAAGGCAGAAAGTCCTTTGATGGTTGCGCCATCAAGGGTCGTTTCATCGGCATCTGAACGGGCAGCGAGGTGGGATTGCACGCCCCGTTTTAGGAGATCATCGATGAGTGTTGATTTTCCGGATCCGGAAACCCCAGTGACGCATGTGAGTGTTTTAGTAGGGATTTTAGCAGTAATGTTTTTTAGGTTATGTTTTTTTGCTTTTTCAATGGTTAGGTAGTCTTTCGATGAGCGTCGTTTTTTTGGAATGGGAAGCTTTTTCTTGCCACTAAGATAGGCTCCTGTGAGGGAGTTTTTGTTTTTCTTGATTTGGGAAAGGGTTCCCTCTGCAATGAGCTCTCCTCCTAAACGTCCTGCTTTGGGTCCAAAGTCAAAGAGATAATCGGCAATTTGAAGGGTGAGCGGATCATGTTCGACCATCAATAGGGTATTTCCTAAATCGCGGAGATGCTTGAGGGCAACATTCAGCCTTTCATTATTATGGGGGTGGAGACCAATCGTTGGCTCGTCCAAAACATAGAGACATCCTGTGAGACCACTTCCGAGTTGTCTTGCGAGGTGAATCCGTTGCGTTTCCCCTCCACTTAAAGTGGGAGCACTCCGAGAAAGAGAGAGATATTCCAGGCCAATATTATTTAAGAAGGTGAGTCGATTGAGCAATTGATCGAGAATGTCTTTTAGGTGTTTTTTAGAAGGAAGCTTTTTTGTAAATGCTAGAGCTTCTGAAAGGGGAAGGTTGCAAAACTCTCCAATGGTTTTTCCTTCAAGTTTGACGCCGCGTGCTAGGGGGTTTAACCGATCTCCCTGGCAGCTGATGCAAGGAGAGGTTTCCAAAAGGTGTTGAATGGTTTCTCGTTGCTGTTTCTTCCCTGTTTTTGCAATTTTTGAAAAGGCTTGGTTAATTCCGACCCAGGTGAGTTCCATCCCATCAAATTTAAAGGGGGTTTTTGAACCATTGAGGATGAGTTGAAGTTGTTTGATAGGGAGCTGATAAAGGGGAGTATCGGGATCGATTTTTTCTTCTTCTAAAAAGGTAAGAAAAATGTCTTCAGCTGTTTCTGATGCCTCTTCTTTCCAGAGTTTAGAGATAAGCGAGTAAGGAGAAAGGGCCATGATCTTTTGATGGTGCAAGACATTAGCGCCCCATTGAAACCCCAGTCCTAAACAGTCGGGGCACATCCCTTCTTCGGCATTGAAGGAAAAGGTGTGGGGGGTTAGTGGTGGATAGGTTTTTCCTGTACTGGGAACAGCAAAGGCAAGGTTAAAGAGGAGATCTTTATCGGGTGTGGCAACTGTGAAAGGTTCTTTAGTGATCAAAGTCGCTTGTTCAATGGCTTCGAAAAGGCGTTTTTCAATTCCTGGACGAATAGCTAAGCGATCAACGACAAGAAAGAGGGCATTTTTTCGATTCGGGTTATAAGGGATTTCGTCATCTAGTTCATAATACTCTCCATTGAGACGGACTCGAATGAATCCTTGCTGCGTGAGCGCTTCTTTAATCTCTTCGATCGATTGTCCCCGTCCAATTTTAATGGGAGTTAAAATATGGAGGCGTGTTTTTTCAGGGAGCTCCATTAAGTGATCAAGAACATATTCTTTGCTAATCGATTCAATTTTTTCACCGGTTTCAGGGCAATAAGCCACTCCACTATGAGCATAAAGGAGGCGGAGGAAATCATAGATTTCTGTCATGGTTCCAATGGTTGAGCGAGGATTTCCTGCATGGTGCTTTTGCTCAATGGCGATGGCGGGAGAAAGGCCGTCGATTTCTTCCACTTTTGGTTTAGACATTTGTTTCACAAACTGACGCGCATAAGAAGAAAGAGATTCGATGTAGCGACGTTGTCCTTCTGCATAAATGGTATCAAAAGCAAAAGAGCTTTTTCCTGATCCAGAGGGCCCGGTGCAAACAGAGATTTTTCCTCGAGGAATTTCAAGGTCGATTCCTTTTAAATTGTTTTGAGCACATCCTTTCGCATGGATTGTGGTCAGGGGATTGTCGGTTGGGGCATGGGGACGACTTTTCGGCTTTTTTCGGGGGCGGAGTGCTAAGCCTGTCGAGGTCTCTTTTTTTGCCATTTGATCGGGTGTTCCAGTTGCTAGAATTTTACCGCCCCCTTTTCCACCCTCAGGGCCAAGATCAATGATCCAGTCGGTTGTTTGAATCAAATCAATGTTGTGTTCAATGACAAGGACGGTGTTTCCGGAATCGACGAGGTGTTGAAGGATCGCAATGAGTTTGCGGATGTCATGGAAGTGGAGTCCCGTTGTAGGTTCATCGAGAATATAAAGGGTTTTTCCTGTCGCTGGACGGATCATTTCTCGTGCGAGCTTGATCCGTTGAGCTTCTCCACCGGAAAGAGTTGTCGATGATTGCCCTAAGGTGATGTAGTCCATGCCGACTTGTTTCAAAAGAGAAAGTTTGTGATGGATTTGTGGAATAGCTGCAAAAAATTCAAGGGCGGTTTCAACGGTCATTTCCAAAACATCATGGATGTTTTTTCCTTTATAGGTGATGGAAAGGGTTTTGGGATCAAACCGTTTTCCTTCGCATAGAGAGCAAGTGGTCCAAACATCATCCATAAAATCCATATCGAGGCGGATTTGTCCCATTCCGCCACATTCTGTGCAGGATCCTTCTTTGACATTGAAACTAAAACGTCCCGGTTTGAATCCGGCAGCTTGGCTTTCTGGAAGTTTTGTGAAAAGGTCGCGGATATCATCGAAAACTTTAATGTAGGTGCTGGGGTTGGATCGGGGGGTGCGTCCAATGGGTGTTTGATCAATGGCAATGACTTTATCAAGGTGGTCGATCCCATGGATCGCTTTGTGTTTTCCGACGCGGCGGTCTGCTCGATGGAGTTTGTTTGCAAGGGCGGGATAGAGAATGTCAGTAATCAAAGAAGATTTTCCGGATCCCGAAACCCCTGTGACAGCAACAAAAAGTCCCAGAGGAATTTCAACATCGACCTTTTTCAAGTTATGATGCTCTGCCCCTTCAATTTTTAAGCATTGCTCTCCTTTTTTTCGTCGTTTTTTAGGGACAGGAATTTTTTCTTTTCCACTTAAATATGCTCCTGTAATGGAGCGAGGGGCTTTTTCTAAGTCATCGATGGTTCCGGCTGCAATAATTTCTCCACCGCGTGAACCTGCTTCAGGGCCAATATCGACAATAAAATCTGCGGCTTCCATTGTCTCTTCATCATGTTCAACAACAATGATTGTATTTCCTCGGTCGCGGAGGTGTTCAAGCGTTTTGATTAGCTTTGTGTTGTCTCTGGGATGAAGGCCGATCGAGGGCTCATCTAAAATATAGGTTGTTCCGACCAAGCCACATCCAATTTGTGCGGCAAGACGGACTCTTTGCGCTTCTCCTCCAGAAAGGGTGGGAGATGTCCGATCCAAAGTTAAATAATAAAGGCCCACATTGAGAAGAAACTCTAAACGGGCTTTGATCTCCAAGATCAAATCATGGCCGATCATCTCTTCAAAAGGAGAAAGTTTCAGTGTTTGGAAAAAAGTTTGAAGTTCTTCAATTGTCATTGAAGTGAGCTCTTGAATGGTTTGACCTCCTAATTTTGTAGCAGAAGGATACGATTTGATGCGGGAGCCTTGGCATTCGGGGCAGATGGTTTGATGCATGAGCTTTTCCATCTTCGTTTTATAGAGGGCGCTTTTTGCTTCGTTATAACGCTTCTTTGCTTCTGAAAGGACGCCTCTCCATTTGATATATTCGACCCAACTTCCCTTTTTATGGGGATGGACAAAAACCATTTTGGTCCATTTCTTTTTATTTCCATAAAGGAACTGCTTTTGGGCACTTTCCGAGAGCTCTTTCCAAGGAGTCTCTACATCAAACCCATAGAGATCGGCGATATTGTTATAAACGTTTCCCCATTTGACGGTATGATAGGAGCTGGCGACTGAGCAACAATCTTCACGAATACTTTTATCTGGGTCGATAATTTTATCGAGGTCAAAATCTTGAGTGACTCCTAATCCTTCACAGGTCGGGCACATTCCTTTCGGATGATTAAAGGAGAAATCGTGAGGTTCAAGTGGCTGATAGGAGAGTTTGGATTTTTTTGCATAAGCATGTTGAGAGAAGAGAATTTCTTCTTTGGTTGTTTTATTGAGGACGGTCATCACCCCTTCTCCAAGCTCTAAGGCTTGAGTGACGGCTTCAGTAATCCGTGTTCTCTCCTCTTCTTTTAAAACGATCCGATCAATGACTAAGTCGATATCATGTGCCACTGTTTTATCAACTTCAATTTCCTCTTCAAGATCAACGATTTCTCCATCTAGGCGGATCCGCATAAACCCTTTTCGAATGAGCTCTTCAAAAAGGTCTTTAAACTCTCCTTTTTTTCCCTGAGTATGTGGAGCTAAAAAGATGAGCTGCGATTTTTCTTCAAGATTATGAATCGTTGAAAGGATCCGCTCCATACTTTGTGGTTCGACTCTTTCTCCACTCACTGGGCAGTGAGGAGTTCCAACTCTTGCGAAAAGGACACGCAAATAGTCATAGATTCCTGTGATGGTTCCCACGGTTGAGCGGGGATTCCGTCCGGCAGTTTTTTGTTCGATGGCAATGGTGGGTGAGATTCCTTCAATCAGATCGGCATCGGGTTTTGTGAGGTTGCCCATATAGCGGCGGGCATAATTCGATAAAGATTCGATATAGCGCCGTTGTCCTTCAACGTAAATCGTATCAAAGGCAAGGGAAGACTTTCCAGAACCTGAAACTCCTGTGAAAACAATAAATGTTCCTGGGTCAAGTCGAAGGTTAACCCCTTTCAAATTATGGACCCGAACATTCTTAAGATGGATCGATTGTTTTTCCATGAACCTATTCCGCTGAGGAATTTTTTTGATTTCAATGAGTCGATATTATATCCAAGACTTGTAGGGCATTCAATAAAAAATGGAAGTTATTACTATACTCTATTGTCAAGAATGCTGAGGGAAATCCCAGTCAAGCGTTCAAACCGTTCCACACGTGCATTTCCTTCATCTTCTTTTTTTAAGTCTTCATTAAAAGTCGTCATTTCTAGGATTTCCAAGCGGATCTCTCGAATATATTGTTTCTTTAGTTTTTTAAGAGCTTTGTCCACTCCTTCTTTTAAAGAATCAGGACCAAAAAATTGGTAGGTCGATAATTTAAAAAATGAAGGAAGATAGACGGGACGAATAAAATCACCAGAGCCCAAAGAAATTGTCATGATGATAAGAGGAGGTCCAAAAGAAGAAAAAAGTTTAGAAAATTGTTGGCTGCAGACTTCTTGAGAGCCAGGGAGGTTGCTTAACCGAACATATTTATAGAACTCTTCTCTAAATGACGCATTTTCACGTAGGGCCTCAAGAATCCCTTCAATTTTTTTTTCAAGAGAATCAAAAAAGGCCTCAATTTCTTTTAGACTGGAATCTTCGAGTTCATTGATTGCATAGTTAAGCGCATCTTTAGCTCTTGAAGTATATTTTCCGTCTTTATCTACTCCACGGTAGTCGTATTCAAGAGGAGTTAGAGTAACCGAATCAAAACAAGAAATAAAAGCGTCTTTTGAAATTCCAAAAATCCGCGTGATTTGCTGAAAGATCTCTTTTCTTTCTTTTTCCGAATAGGCTCTTCGGTCGAAAGGATCAAGAAACTTAGCTGTTCCTTCAATCAAAATATGTCGAACGCATCCTCTTGCGTTTGTAATGTAACTGGGTAGAAAAATCACATGAGGAGAATCGAACTTTTCTGGTGAAATTCTCTCACAAGTCAAAGGGTCATCATCAGAAGAAATATCAAAGTTTTTGGGAGGTATGCGGTTTCCTTTGACTCGATAGAGAATGACATCAAAAGGAAAATTTTCTCTGTCTCTAGAAGTGTTATCGGGATAAAAGCTTTTGTTAATGGGATAGGACCACCGATAGACAACAAAAAAAGAAAAAGAGACTGCACCAAAAAAGACGATCTTAGCCTGATTCTTAAAATAGCGATGGGTAACTAGAGATAGAGTGCAAACGGTGATGCCAGCGAAGACAGCTGTCACCACCTGAGTCCGCCAAAGGTTCTCACCATGCTCTTTTTTCTGACGAGCAATTATTGGTCGGACATCAATCTTTCTAGCTTCAAAGAAATAATCATTCTTCAATTCTAGCTGATAGAAAGGGAAATGGTTCTGAATCTTTTGGATAATTTTGTCTGCTTGAGTTTCATCAAGCTGAGTAACAATTGTTCGCTCGAATTCCATAGAATGCCAAGGTCGAAAAATCTGAACAAGATTAATCTCTATCATTTTTAATGGATGGTCATAAGTCATTAAAAAAACATTTGGAAAGATGTTATCATAGCTCTAAATAAAAAAAAACTTATTTAAAGTAACTCCCTATAGTTACCTCCTCCGTATTCTCTGTGGTGAAATAAAAAATGAGTGTGTATAAAGGAAAGTATGCGAACACGAACGAAAATTATCTGTACTTTAGGACCTGCAACGAATAGCTATGAAAAAATCATGCAGCTTATCGATGCTGGGATGAATGTAGCCCGGATCAACATGAGTCATGGCTGCTATGAAGATCATAAAAAAACCATTGATCATCTCAAAAGAGCCCGAAAGGAAAAAGGAATTCCTCTTGCAATCATGCTTGATACAAAGGGGCCTGAAATTCGTGTAGGAATTCTTGAAGTACCACTTTCTCTTGAGAAAGGGGCAAAACTTACGATTACAAAATCTCCAAAAGAAGGGGAGATTACGATAGAGCCTTTTCAAGTGATAAAGGATGTAAAAATTGGTGGAGAAATCCTCTTTGATGATGGCTATATCACTACAAAAGTTATCGATAAGAAAAAAGATCATTTGGTTGTCGAAGTTCAAAATTCAGGAATTCTCAAGTCTCAAAAAGGGGTAAATATTCCGAATGTAGAACTTGATCTTCCCGCAGTGACTGAAAGGGATATTTCTGATATTGAGTTTGGTTGCAAGAATGATATCGATCTTTTAGCTGCTTCATTTATTCGAAGTTCGGAACATATTTATACGATCAAAGAGCTTTTAAAGAGAAATCAAGCAAGCCATATTCTAGTCATTGCAAAAATTGAAAACGCTCTGGGTGTGAAAAACTTTGATAGTATTCTCCAAGCTGCAGATGGGATCATGGTGGCAAGGGGAGATTTAGGGGTAGAGCTTCCTGTGACGCAGGTTCCAAAGTTGCAGAAGGTGATGATTCGAAAGTGCTACCAATCTTTTAAACCTGTAGTGACGGCGACACAAATGCTGGAATCGATGATTTCAAATCCCCGTCCTACAAGGGCTGAAGTTTCTGACGTTGCCAATGCGATTTATGACAGTACTTCTGCTGTGATGCTTTCTGGAGAAACAGCTGTAGGAAAATACCCGATCGAAACAGTCAAATTGATGAGAAGTACGATCATTGAAGCGGAAAAAGACTTTAATTATGAAGAATTTTTCTATAAAGATGCGATGAGTCATGTCTTTCATGATCTTTCATCGTCTGTAGCGTTAGCGGCAGTGAAAACAGCCTATAGTGCTCATGGAAAAGCATTGATCGCTCTTACAACGGGTGGTTTTACGGCAAAATTAATGGGGCGATTTCGTCCTGAAATGCCAATCATTGCTGTCACTCCCGATGAGAAAACCTATCATCAATTGGCCTTTGTTTGGGGGACAGTTCCTGTTCATGAGAAGGTTCAAAATGTGAAAGAAGGGGTCCAAAAGCGAGTTGTTATATCTTGACCCATCAGCTTGTTCGGTATGGGGATCTCATTGTGATCACTTCAGGAACCCCCTTTGGGGTTTCAGGAACAACGAATATGATGCTTGTCGATAATATTGGAGATGTTCTTGTCCGAGGCTGTCCTGGAAAGGGGAAGCGGGTATCTGGAAAAGTGGAGTTTTTTCTCAGTTTTGATCCAGAGTCAACCTATGATTTCAAAAAGAAACTTGTTGTTATGTCTCATTGTGCCGAAGAGTATGGCCCTCATCTTAAGGGTGCTTTAGGGCTTATCTTGCAAAACCATCCAGATGACTCTCAGTCTGAGGAGTTTGTGAAAGAATTTGCTCACAATCTCAAAATTCCCTACTTAGTAAGAGCTGATGCTGCCTGTACAATCCTAAAAAAAGACCAGTTGGTCACTCTAGATTCCCTCTAAAGGGCTTATTTTTGAAGGGGTCATTGAGTCTGAACAAGAAATGATTAATCAAGTTTGTCACATTTAATTAAATAAATAAAATTATTTTTATTATTTTATTTAATTATGAGTTTTATATAATTACGATCAAATTAAAACAGAGGACTTATATGTTTTATTTGAGACCGTCAACAGATTTTTTTGGGCCAAAGGCATCACAATTTAGAGATTTTATGGATGAAAAAGTCTTTGTTCACTTAATCCCACAATGTGGGATGAGGATTGTTAAGGCGATTGATATCTTAGCATCTGCAATTGTGGCTTCAAAAAGTCAACCCGTATGGCAACGACGTGATGGTTCGATTGATTATGATAAGCTCCCTTGGCAAATAAAACAACACTTCAGAAGAGGGGATTTCGATGACAAAGGATATATCAATCTTGATCGTATTCATATCTATCATCCAGAGACTCTATATGGATTATCTAAAAGCCAAATAGAAAGTAGCAAAGCAAATCATTGTGCGCTTCCAGGAAAGCAATGTTTGAAAGCCTATAACTATATGAAATCTGTTACAACCTGTGCAGCTCTCGCATATCGCCTTGCTGAGGGAAGTAGCTTTGATGTCAGAAGACATACATTTAGTGATGGTCAGATTCCTGAAGTTACGATTAGGACTCATGCTCATAAACTTGGAGACTCGAAAGAGTACTTTGAATGCATGTTTCAACCTATTTGGGAACGGGCGAGATATTTGCAGCAAGGATATCTTTCTTATCTTTGTGGCGGAATCTCAGCTATCTTCTCGATGATTTTCTATCGATCTACTAGTGCTGCAGCTTAAAAGTTTTTAGCTGCAAGAATAGCGAGGCCCGCAAGGGCTGCAGTTTCTGTGCGAAGGATATAGGGGCCTAATGAGGCTCCTTTTCCTTTTTCTGCTAATGTTTCGATTTCTTCATTAGTGAATCCTTTTTCAGGTCCAACAATGAGCGTTGCAGGAAGCTCTCCAATTTTAGAAAGGGGAGGAGCCTTTTCACTGATATCTCCATAATAAACGTTTCCTTCTAGTTTTGGGAACCCCCATTTGATTTCAGGGAGATCTAAGCGGCCACACTGTTTCATTGCTCCAATAAGAATGAGGTGGAGCCGTTTTTTTTGATTTTCCGAGAGCTCTTTTTTTTCGCTAAGAGTAGAGGGATAGAGATAGAAGGTAGAAGCTCCCAGCTCGGTTCCTTTTTGAATGATCAACTCAAGGTTTGATAGTTTGGGAAGGGCTTGGACGAGAATTAGGGGAGGAAGTGCTGGGGCTCTTTCTTCTGTTTTAAGAATGGTGAGTTCGGCATAGGACTTATGTAGGGATTCAATGCGCGCTAATGCAAGAGAGTTCCTTCCATTGACCAGTTCGATTTCATCCCCTTCCCGTTTTCGCATCACTCGAGATAGGTGGTGAAATTCATCTCCTTCGAGGGAAAGGGTCCCTTTTAAAGGGGCATCAATATAGAAACGGTCATGAGGCATCTTTCCTCCAAAGGGTATTAGGGCGGGTGAGAGCCTTTTTCAAGAGCATCGAAAAATCATCGCCTGGCAGAAGGTGCTCTTGTGCTACACCATTTTTTAAGGCTTCATAGTCGAGAACTTCAAAGGCACTTTGTTTCATGAAATGACGACGGAGCTTCTTGTTTCCAGAAAAGTTGAAAACAAGTTTAAAGCGATAATCGGTGATGAAAAGCTCTTTTTCTTTTTCATAATAGAGAACTTCAACTCCTTTAAGAGAAATCGAAGTGCCAAGAGGTGCTAAAATAGTCATAAAAGCCTTGGGATAGATTTCTCTAAAAGTCTTAAGAGCATTGAGGTCAAAATCCTTGGGAAGGATAATCAAAATGGTATCCCAACGGTAGCGATAATAGACATTATCAGGAGTTTCTTGTTTCCAACGGTTATGTTGCCAGAGCCATTGTCCGGGGCGTTTTCGAATATCATCTTCTAGAATAAGAAGAGACTCTTTCATCATGCGGTGAATTTCCTCTTCCATTGGAGAGTCTGGGTTAGGCCAAATCGGATCGGAATAATGAATGAAGTATTTTCCTCTTTCGCGCCGGATGGTTGCAACCATAATCGGACACCCTGTTCGATAGGAGAGAATAGCTGGAGCTGGGGTTGTCCACGCGCGTCTTCCAAAGAAATCAAAGGCATACTCACTTTCAGGAAGAGCTTGGTCTCCGACAATTCCTAGAAATTTACCCTTTTTAAGAGCACGTAAGCCTTCTTTAATCGTTTCTTTGGGGGTAATAATCATTCCTCCAAACTTTTCTCTAATGGAAACGATCCACTTATAGAGAAAGGGATTCTTAATCGGACGCCCTACGGCTACCCCAGGCATGCGTTGTGTTCCTTCTAAAAAGAGAAGTTCCCAATTTGCTTGATGTCCACAAAAGAAAATAATCCCTGTTCCTTTATCAATAAGCTCTTTAGCAAGCTTAGGATTTTCGCAGATGATGATCTTTTTCGTATTCTTGATCCAAGAAAATTTAGAATATTCAAGGGTAGTAATTGCGAGGTTTTGGAAAGAAGCTTTTGCGATTTTTTTGAGATCTTTGATGTCCAAGTTTTCAGCAAGAGAGAGATTTGAAAGGGCACGTTTTCGATATTTGGTCATTGTGTAATAGGCAAGGGTTCCTAAACCTTTTCCGATGAGGTGGATGACCTTAAAAGGAAGGAAGCTTAATGGAAATGTAAGAGCTCTAATGGCTAAATAAGTGAGTTTCATCGTTTTTCAAGGGATAATTCAATATACGAAGCGAGTTGATTTGAGAAGTCGAGGTGTTTGACACTCTCTCGGATTGCTTGTGAACGGACCCATGTTTTTGGGATGAGCATGGCATGTTCAAGGGATGCTCTCAAAGAGTCAATGGATGAGAGGTCTTCAATAATTGTTCCTGTTTCTTCTTTGAGGATTTCATGTCCCCCGTTACTTTTTGATGAGACCACAAAAAGTCCCATAGCTAAGGCTTCAACAGTGACATTTGCAAAGGGGTCATAGTGGGAGGGGATCACAAGGCAATCTGCAATTTGAAAAAAGGAGCGGACATCAGAAACAGGGCCAAAAAAGCGGACATGTTTTTCAAGTCCTAAGGATTTGGCCAGTTTGATAAACGTTTCCATTTTTCGATCTTTACCTACAACGGAAAGATGAAATTCTCTATTTTTAAGGGTTGCTAATGCTTTGAGTAGAGAGCTTAACCCTTTTCTTTCATATCCATTGCCAATAAAAAGGAAGTGATAAAGGGTAGGATCAAGGGAGTGCTGGATACATCCCTTTTGCTTTTTCTCAACCCAAGGAATGAACTCTTTTTCCATTTCTTTCCAAGGAGCTCCATTGTGAATGACTTCAATTTTGTCTGGAGAAACCTGGTAATGCTCAAGAATTTCATTTTTGACCATATAGGAATTTGTAAAGAGGACTTTTAACTCAGGATTTTCAAAAGCTTCTTTTTCAATTTTTAAGATCGTTTGATTTAAGGGGTTGATCAAGCTTTTATAGCGAGGATAATTTTCAAAGATTTTTCGTTGTTTTAAATAGGCTGCATGAACACCATTTCCTGCGCGAATATGGGTTTGGTGACTTGTGCGGTCCATTCCAAAGATGATATCGGCCTCATGGCTCTTGTTCCACTTTTGAACAAGGCGATTAAACTGATCCATTTTTTGAAAATTCAACCATTTTGTAAGGGGAAGGGTGTGGGTATGGATCAAAGGTTTTGAGATGTTTTTTTCAAGGGTATCTGAGGTAAGAATAGTGACAAAGGCTCCTTTTCGTGAGAACCCTTCAGCAATGCGAAAGGCCCACTTTTCCAATCCCCCACGGGCTTTGATATGGCGGGAAAGGAGTGTGACTTTAAGGGAAGGAATGGGGCAAGCGTTACGATTCATCTTGTTTTGTTTCAGTCACTGTAATAGAGCTTCCTTGGAGCTTTGGAGCAAGCTCAAAAACTTCATTATCAGACTTATAGAGTTGGAATCGATTCATATAATTACGGAATCGATTTCTTAAATAATTATCGCGAAGGTGAGGTTGGAGGTCGCGGAATTCATCATCCGTTGCATCAGATTTGATAAAACGAAGGTAGCGCTCTTCAAGAGCTCGAGCATTAATGAATTGTGTACTCCATTCAAGTTTCCCTTCACCATTAGGGTTAACGATAACAGCGATCTCAAGCATATCTTTAATCACGTCTAAGAAGAGAGCGCTGACTCCCTTTGCATAAAGAGTTTCAGTAATCATTTTGATACCACTTCTATTTTCTACAACATTATTAGGAACAAGATTAACCTTTGAGGGGCTGGTTATTCCCACAGCATTGGGAGGAAAATAAAGTGAAACAGGAATCGGAGAGTTTAATTTTAATAGTTCATAGCGTAGAAAATCGATTCGTAATAGTCGTGCATCGGGATCATTGATTTCAATGGGTGTCGGTGAAAGGGAAGGGATAGAGATTTGTTTCCAGGAGTTTGGAATATAAAAACTTACAACATCAGAATGGCTTTTTGTTGAGCTTGCCCTCAGTTCATCGAGTTTTGTTTTTGTTATGTCATTTAGGTTAAAAGTAAGATTGAGCCCTCGGCTTTTAAGCTTTTTAACGATATCTTCGGGACCACTGACAGTAATATTGAGTTGGTAGGGCCAAATATCGACAAATTGGTAGCCAGAAGGTGCTTCACCAATAGGTTGAGTAATGATGATGGGAATCTTTTCAGAAACAAGTTTTGTCAATTTGATAATGAAATTTTGTTGAGAAACACGACTGATTCCTTGAGAAATATTGAGATCTGAATTGTCTACGCGAAGGTTTTTGCGAGTAATGGTTGCAATCCATTCTCCTTCTTGGCCACTTGCATCAAAGATAACCTGTAAGTCATTGGCGTTCAAGTCATCAAGAACACCTTTGTTTCCTGAAAGGGTCAGATTGACTCTTCGATTAAGAAGACCATTTGATTGGATTCCTTCAACAGTTTTTCCTGGGGGGATATTCTCAATTTTAACGGGGACATTACTAATCGTTTTGGTTGATGTTAGGGATTTGTTTACAACAAACCAAATAATAATCGCTAAAATGACGGAAAGACATTTTCGAGGCCAGTTATTAATAAAGAGATTTTTTAGGAGGGTTCTCATTTTCTTAGCCACTCCTTGAATTTGAATCGACTTTGAAGTGTCTTTTTAAGGGGAGGATTAAAGACACTACGAATCACTCCTTTGAAGCGATCGATTTTAATCCCTCTTGTCATAATGCCATCTCTTGCAATCGAAACTTTACCTGTTTCTTCTGAAACAACGATTAAAAGAGCATCGGTCAGTTGACTAACCCCAAGTCCTGCACGATGACGTGTACCCATTCTTCCAAACTGTGGGCTGTCTTCTGAAAGAGGAAGAATCACAGAGGCAGCAACAATTTTGAGATCATGAATGATGACTGCACCATCATGAAGGGGAGTTGTTGTCACAAAAATGGACTCTAAAAGTTCTGAAGAAAAATTTGCATTCAGCATGACAGCTTTCAATGCAAATTCATCGAGAGAATCTTCATTTTCTAAAGCGATAAGGGCCCCTGTTTTCTTGTCTGATAGACGATAAACCGATGAGGCTAGTTGATCTAAGAACTTATCAAATTCAGTAATTTCTTTATAACGCTTACCTTTTAAGCTGAGTTTTGAAAGGGCAACGCGGAGTTCTGGTTGAAAGATGATCAGAATAGCTATGACAGCAACACTTGATATATCAAGTAACGACTTATGTAACACTGGGAGGTTGAAAACAGAAGAAGCAGCAAAAACTAGTAAAAATGCGAGGACACCCAATATCAAGTCCATGGAACGGGTATTCCAAAAGAGAGATAAGATATAATTGATCATTATCGCAATGATCGCGATCTCAATAAAGGGCCTAATTGAATAGTAAAATTCCATAATTTTATTATTTTAAGGCTTTTTTGAGTTGCTTGCAAGCATGATTAAATTTAAATGAAAATTCGCCTTATACCCAAAACCAACTTTTGAACTTGTTTGGGTATAAACCTCTCGTTGAGAAATCAAAGCGGCAAGATCAAGTATTGACAAATAAAATTTGAAACAAATAGGTTGGTAGTAAGTTCTTTGCAAAAGAGGATCTTGTGAGCCTATCCTTTAAATCTACTTTTTTATTCCGCGCTTTTTGGCATCTTTTCTCTTTTCATTTTACTTCCTTGTCTTTTAGACAATGCGCTCAAAATGAAAAGAGAAAATCTGTTCAAAAACTGAAGAAATTCAATAAATTCTTTAAATACAGGAAAGGTTCATGGATGTAACAGTGCTTTCTAGAATACAGTTTGCTCTTACAGCAGGCTTTCATTATTTGTTTCCTCCATTAAGCATTGGATTGAGCTTGATGATAGTTGTCATGGAAGGGATTTACATGAAAACAAAGGATCCCCGTCATCGAAAGTTAACAATCTTTTGGACACGGATTTTCTCTTTGAGCTTTGCTCTTGGGGTTGCGACAGGACTTGTTCAACTTTTTGCTTTTGGAAATAATTGGTCCTTTTTTTCCCGTTTTGTGGGAAATGTTTTTGGAAGTGCCTTGGCTGCAGAAGGAGTTTTTGCCTTTTTTCTAGAAGCTGGTTTTATAGGCTTAATGCTTTTTGGATGGAATCGGCTAAAACCTGCAGTTCATTATTTTTCAACGATTTGTGTAGCATTTGGAGCCCATTTTAGTGCGACTTGGATTGTTGCTGCAAACTCATGGATGCAAACGCCGACGGGATATGAGGTTGTTGGAACTGGGGATGAAGCACGTGCAATTCTTACCGATTTTTGGGGAATGATTTTCAATCCTTCTTTCCTAGATCGACTCACCCACGTTTTGATTGGTTGTTGGCTGACAGGTGCCTTTATGGTCATCAGCGTTTCTGCCTACTATTTTTTGAAAAAGCGCCACGAAGATTTTGCAAGATTAAGTATGAAAATAGGACTGATTGTAGCAATTATAATGACTCTTTTACAATTGGTGTCTGCAGATAGCACCGCACGAGGGGTCGCAAAATATCAACCTGCAAAACTAGCCGCTATGGAAGGGATTTTTCAAACGGAGTCGAATGCTGCAATGAACTTGATCGGATGGGTCGATACAGCAAATCAATCGGTTCATGCGGTTCAAATCCCTGGTCTATTAAGCTTTTTAGTGAACAGGAGTACTGAAGCTCCGGTGACTGGTCTTGATCACTTTGATCAAGGGGATTGGCCTATGGTGAATTCGGTTTTTCAGTTCTACCACCTCATGATTTATATGTGGATTGGAATGTTTTTAGCTGCTCTTCTAGGGTTTTTCCTGTGGAAAAGAAAAAAGCTCGAAAAAAGTAGATGGTTGAACCGATACCTTGTCTTATCGGTAGTATTCCCTTTCATTGCCAATGAGGCGGGATGGTTTACTGCTGAAATAGGAAGACAACCTTGGGTTGTTTACAATGTTCTTCGGACAAGTGAAGGTGTCACTAGGGGCTTGGACGTCGGACAAGTCATTGGTTCTTTAATTATGTTTAGTGTTATTTATATTTTCCTTTTTATCCTCTTTATTTTCCTTCTCAATAGGAAAATCAAAGCTGGTCCTGAGGAAGAAAGAGAAGTTGGGGATGCAGTTTATACCGATCCTTATCAAGTAGGAGTGTCGTAAGATGGAAGAAATCTTTCAATTCATTTGGTATCTAATTATTGGCGTTAGTGTCGTTTTATATACGGTTCTTGATGGCTTTGATTTAGGAGTGGGATGTTTGCATCCTTTTGCAAAGGGTGACAACCAAAGGCGTTTAATGCTTAACGCGATAGGTCCTGTCTGGGATGGAAATGAAGTCTGGTTGATTATTGTTTTTGGGGGAATGTTTGTAGGCTTTCCTCCTGTCTATGCATCGATCTGTTCAGCCTTTTATGGTTTGATCATGGTTTTGATAGCGGGGCTAATGATTCGAGCGGTATCGATCGAATTTCGATCGAAACAGGAATCAGTCAAATGGCGCTGTTTTTGGGACTGGATGTTTTCAATCGGTTCTTATGTGATTGCTTTTACTATTGGACTGATTCTTGGAAATTTAATTGTAGGGATTCCTATTGACCATCAAGGGGAGTTCTTAGGTTCTTTTTGGGGCTTTTTCACACCTTATACCATTTTAGTGGGACTTTTGGGGATTGCTGTTTTTGTGATGCATGGAGCGATTTATATGTTGATGAAAACCGAGGGGGAGATGCATGAGCGTGTACGCAGATGGGTCAATCCATCCATCATTATTTTCATCGCTTTTTATCTTGTAACAACCTTTGTGACTCTTGTCTATAAATCTCACATGATTGATCTCATGAAAAGATTTCCCTATCTTTTTGGGGTAGGTGTTTTAACCCTTCTTACGATTGTCTGTGTTCCTTTCTTTGTTCATAGAAAAAAAGACGGGACAGCTTTTATTTTTTCATGTTTGAGCATTGCCTTTTTGATAGGTCTTTTTGGATTAGGGACTTATCCTTATATGGTTCGTTCATCCATTAATGATGGAATTTATAGCCTCACCCTCTTTAATAGTGGAGCAACGATTGAAACGATGAAAGTGGTTCTTATCGTTGCAGTGATTGGTGTTCCTCTTGTTCTTGCTTATGGCTATTGGATTTATAGAATCTTTCGAGGAAAAGTCAAACTCGATGAAGCGAGTTACTAGCTTAGGGTAGATGTTTCTTTAGACATAAAAAAAACCCAGGTCTTTAGGATCTGGGTTTTTTTTATTTCAATGATGCTTCTTTTAGAAGTCGAGGCGTGCCTCTGCAGTGATTCCATAGAACATCAAGTCTTTACTTGTGTGGTTATTCTGGTGGCGTCCTCGAGTAACCCCAGAAACAGAAAGCTGATTGTTTTGAGGATCGAATGAAAGGCCTGTAATAGCTAGGACATCGGTGCGATCTCCTAAATCTCCCATCTGATTAGCTCTCCAGTAGTATTGCACTTCATATCCAGCTTTTAGTCGGAGATGTTGTTTCTTGTTATTCAAATACTTATTCCATTCAAGTCCTAGTTGCATTTGAGCAAAAGGAACAAATTGGTGGAAATCATGCTTTAATTTACGATTGGGTGCAGAGAGGGTGAAATCAAAGAGTTCTTGAAGTTGCTGAGCAATATCGGGTGGAAGAGCTCCTCCAGGGACAGCATTAGGAACATAATCCTTTTCACTTGTTTTGAAATGACCATAGAGAATGGCTGTAGCAAAATCAGCGAAGAAATTTACATTATTTCCAAGAAAGTATCGGGTATCTAGTCCCATTCTTGGTCCAACACCCCATAAGTTTGATTTAATATCTGCTTTAAAATCAGGACTTTCAAATTCAAAAATCAAGGCGGTTAAGTCTGGATTATGTGTTTGAACATAATGGACTTTTGCTTGAGATCGATCCATGATGCTTTAAAGCTAAGATGAGGTCTCACCGCAAAATCTTTGCTAATAAAATAATTTCGAGCGAGCTCTAAATCAATATTGTTATAGCCAATATCAACCGTTGATTTTGCTTGATTGACAGCACTAAAACCTGGGGTAAGCCCTGTAGATAGTTTTAATGGGATAATCGCAGCGGGAAAATCTTTTCGCGATTGACTTGTGCTGTGGGATTGAAACCAAGTATAACGACCTAGGACATCCCAGCTATCATGAGGAGTTTTATATCCAACACCCAGTTTTAATCCAAAATCCCAGCCAAAATCATTTTCCTTATAGTCACCACTAGGTCTATGGGATAGAGCTGCATTGTTAATAAGAGGGGGAAGAGATATGAAGTCAGCTGTATTATAGCTAATAGCATACTCTGTTCCGCCCATTTTAGGATGCCAATAAAGGACATCTGCAAAGATGAACCAGTTGTTTCCAACTGTATCTGGGCGAGCAGTTCTAAAACCAGCACCGACGGTCCCTTGAGGGTTTCGGGCTGAAATTTCTTGCATTTCTTTTTCTAGAGCATCCAATCGATCATCAAGATCTTGATATGCTATAGCAGATGTTGCCAGGAGCATGGAGGCAGCTCCAAGGGCAAGTTTTGAAAGATGGGTTTTCATAAAAACTCCAGATAAATTCAATTAATGCTTCAGTGAACCAACATATTGTTTAAAAAATTCACTATTAATTTCTTTAAAGCTAATTTAAAACTATAAGTCAAGTTTTCTTACAAAAAAACTTGATTGATAAAATCTAAGCTTCATTTAATTCGAAAAATCCTATGCCTTAAAAATCAAGACGGACTTCACCTGTAATTCCATAAAACATTAAATCTTCTGTGATTGTGTCGAAATAATGTCTCAATGCGCGTTGGTCTTCAGAGAAAGGAAAAGCAATTCTAGATTCTGTTTTCATCATTTGATTGACTCTCCAGAAATATTGCACTTCATAACCTCCCTTTAAAGAAAGGTGTTGTTTATCATTATTAAGATAGGTGCTCCAAGTCAGACCCATTAGCATTTGAACATAGGGAATAAATCTGTGTTGTTTTTCTTTAATGTTAAAGATTGTTCCACCTTGAACAAAATCACCTTCAATTATGAGAGGATGGGTTTCTTTATGGCGGACTCTAAAATAACTATAAAGAATCGAACCTGATAATTCACCGATCAGACTAAATCCGTTTCCAATATAGAGATTCCCATTCACTCCAGCCTGGGGACCATAACCCCGCATTTTAGAAGAGTCTTTGATTTTTCGATCTAAATCGACGAGCTCAGGACGAACACGCGGAAGGTCAGATCGGTTATAAGTGATGTTTTGAGCTAAGCTGATCCAAGCTGTTTTTAAAGCAAGGTGGGGACGAACCGACAAGCGACTACTGAGAAAATAGCTCCGGGCAAGCTGCAATTCAATAGTATCATAGGAAATGTCAACATGCGATTTTGCCCACTTTGCTGCAGTCCCTTCTACAGACCTTAGGGTAAATATTGTTGCAGGAGGCAATTTATAACAAGAGGATGAACTATTCGAATCGAACCAAGTATAGCGGGCATAAACATCCCAGCTATCATAGGGAGTTTTATATCCAATGCCTGCTTTGAGTCCAAAATCCCAACTAAAATCATTTTCTTTAATAGCACCTTCGTGTTGAAGTAAGAGAAAACGTTGATTTCCACCCGGGGTTATGTATAAATCGGGATTTGTAGAAATTGCGTATTCCGTTCCTCCTAGCTTTGGATGCCAATAAAGGAGATCAAAAGTAATAAACCAATGATTTCCAACAGTATTTGGTCTTGAAGCTGTGAAACCTGCACCTAAAGTATCTTGAGGGTTAACAGCAGAGATCTCCTTCATCTCTTTTTCTAAAGTGTCGAGACGTTCGCTTGTATCGACATAAGAAAAAGCTGATGAAGCGGCTAATAATAGTGGGAATATTTTAGAAAATTTCATCCTTTATCATCCTTTGATTAAAAATCGAGGCGAACCTCTCCAGTAATACCATAGAACATGACATCTTCTGAGTTTTTTTCAAAAAAGTGTCGCGCTCCACTAACAAATTGATTTTGAATGTTTTGTATAGTGGTATTAAGGAATTCGTTGGTTTGAATAATTTGATTCACTCTCCAATAATATTGGACTTCATAACCGACCTTAAAATCCAAATGTTGTCTTCTGTCATTCAGGTAAGTTCCCCATTCAAGACCCATTTGCATTTGAACAAAGGGAATGAATCGATGGTAATGATCTCGAAGAGAAAAAACCGTTCCACTAAGAGCATTGATAATGCCTACAGGAAATTTTTCTTTGTGAGTCTCTTTAAAACGTCCATAAAGAATAGAGCCGGCAAGTTCTCCAAATAAGTTGAATCCATCTCCAATAAAGAGTTTTCCATCAATTCCCGCACGAGGACCGATTCCCCAAAATTTTGAAGAACTACTGATTTTTTCATCATAATCTCCTGCAAGAGCTACAAGAAAAGCCTCTGAAAAAGTATAAGAAATATTTTGCCTGATGTTCAACCATGTTGATTTGACATCAAAATGGGGACGAACGGAGAAATGTTGGCTCACAAAGTAGCTTCTAGCAAGCTCTAAATCGATATTGTTATAATGGGTATCTACATGAGATTTTGCTCTTTTTGCAAGAACGGGTAAAAAACTTCGAAGTCCAATAAGGACTGCTGGAGCATTTTTTTGGAGAGATTTGATGTCATTGGATTTTAGCCAAGTATAACGAGCAAAGACATCCCATTTATCATGAGGGGTTTTATATCCTAACCCAGTTTTTAGACCGATATCCCAGCCAAAGTCATTTTCTTTAACATCACCTCCAGGATGGAGAACGATCAAAACAGGAAGAGGAATGCCAGGGTCATAAGCGTTATTAGTAATGGCGAATTCAGTTCCACCAGTTTTCATGTGCCAATAAGTAATGTCAAATGTTGTATAGAAATTTGTCCCTTCAATTTCAGGACGCGCTCCAACAAAATTTGCCCCTAATGTTTCTTCAGGGTTTCGCGCAGAAATCTCCTTCATTTGGGTTTCTAGTTCATCAAGTCGATCATCCATATCCATATATGCGGATACTGTTGTCATTGTTAAAATGATCCCCCCCACCAAAAGAGATATTTTTTTCATCGTTACTTTTACCTTCTCCTTTAAAAGTCGAGGCGAACCTCGCCTGTGATTCCATAAAACATTAAGTCTTCAGAAAGTTTTTGAGTATTTGTTCTAGCGCCGCCAGCTCGAAATCCACTTCCTGATATTGAATAGGATAAAGCTTGATCAACATTAGACATTTGATTGGCTCTCCAATAATATTGGATCTCATACCCTCCTTTTAAGGAGAGATGTTGATGATCGTTATTCAAGAAAGTATCCCATCCAAGTCCCATAAACATTTGAGCAAATGGGGTAAAAAGATGGAAACGATCTTTCATCGAATAGTATTTTCCGCCTACAGTAACTGTTGGGCTTCTTTGAATAAGAGGCCAGTTTTCTTTGTGACGTGTTTTGAAGTAACTATAAAGAATCGATCCTGCTAATTCTCCATGGAGACTAAATCCATATCCAAGAAAAAGTTTTCCATCGATTCCAACACGAGGACCAAATCCCCTTAGTTTGCAGTCATGATAGACCTTGAAGTCGAGCCCAGATAAAGGGGTCGCTCGATATGTTGAGTAAGTATAAGTAACATTCTGCTTTAAGTTTAGCCATGTTGTTTTCAAGTCGATATGAGGGCGGACAGAAAGTCGCGGGCTGATAAAGTAAGCACGAGCGAGCTCAAGGTCGATATTATTATAGTCAATCGTAGCACTAGATTTTACATGGCCAGAAATAAGAGCAGCAAGACTTTTTAATGAGATAAAAATACTAGGAGGATCTTTACGATTTGTTTTTGTTTCCTCAGCATTTAACCAGGTATAACGTGCATAAACATCCCAACTATCATGAGGGGTTTTATAACCTAAGCCAACCTTTAACCCCATATCCCAGCCAAAATCATTTTCTTTAACCGATCCGTGAGGAGGGTCTGGTCTTTGAATCGAAATCGTGAATGGGCGACTAATGGAAATGTCAATACTATCGATTGTGTTTGTATAAGCATATTCGGTTCCACCCATTTTAGGATGCCAATAAATAAGACTTAAAGTGGTATACCAATTATTTCCGACAGTATTAAAACGTGAAGTTGTGAAACTAGCGCCTAGGGAATTTTGGGGATTTCGTGCTGAAATTTCTTGCATATCTTTTTCAAGAATATCAAGACGGTCATCCATATCTACATAAGCAAATGATGTTGCCGCAAAAAGTGATGAAGCGATTCCAAGAATAAAACCTAATTTGTATTGCTTCATTTATTTTAACTCCCAATCGGTGATTAATAGCTCTTTTTTTTGCTATAAGGGAGTTGAATACTTAATGCAATAAAATAATTTATAAATTAATTATCTAGATAGTGTCGCCTGCGAGATGGTCATTCAAAAAGTGACTCCTATGAGGAAAGTTCAAGGCGCCCGATGGAAAAAGCCCAAGTTGGGCTTTTGAAGTAGGGCAACGATGAAATTTTCCATAAGAGTTGCTTAAGGAATGAGTAACTCGCGGGCGACACTATCTTAGTTTTCCTGACCACCCTAATTTATGTCTTAGGGTAGAGAAATAATCAATGCGATTTAGATTGATTAGTTTGAAAGTTCGGGAACTTTTTTTAAGAATAACGTGATCTCCGGAAGACATTTCAAAATGATGGAGACCATCTGTTACAAATTCTACCGGCTGGTGTTTGCTGACATATTCTATGCGTATATCCTGATGGGGAGGAATAACGATTGGTCGATAGGAAATTGTATGGGGACAAATGGGGGTAAGAACAAATGCTTCGATTCCAGGGCTTAAAATAGGGCCTCCTGCAGCTAAAGAATAGGCGGTCGATCCTGTGGGGGTTGCAAGAATAACTCCATCGGCTTGAAAGTTGTTAAGAAGAAGGTCATCAACATAGATCGCTATTTCAACAAGACTAGGATTTCTTGCGCGATGAAGGACACAATCATTAATGGCAAAAAAGGACTCGTTTCTGTTGGATATTCCATCGATGATGATCCGCTCTTGAATGGTATAGCGTCCATTTAAAAGATCTTCAAGGCCAGGAATAATTTCTGAAATTTGTACATCGGCCATAAACCCTAGGTGACCCAAATTAATGCCTAGGATCGCAGCATTTAACTCTGAACATTGATGGGCGACTCTAAGAATAGAACCATCTCCTCCCATCGTGATTAAGATATCTATTGATTGGGGATCAACGGAAGAAAATGAAGGCATCTCAAGAGCTTTTGCTTTATCATCTTCAACAACAACAGATACGTTATTCTTCGAAAGAAACTCAATCACTTGGATCGCAAGTTTTTTGGATCCTTCTTCTTCAATTTTTGGAAATAGAGCAATTTTCATGAAATGGTCAGCGGGGTTTTAATCTTTCTAGAAACCTCTTCTACTACTTTTTCAGGAGTCAGTCCATACTTTTCTAAAAGATCTTTGTGACTTCCATGTTCAATTAGGGTATCTGGAAGCCCAAGGTTTTTTACATGAAGGTGGGTAAAATTTTCTTGTAGAATGAAAGTGTTGACGATAGATCCTAGACCACCATTCAAGGCATGTTCTTCAAGTGTGACCACCATTTGAGCTTTTTTAAAGTGTTTCTTTAGGAGCTCTTTATCGAGAGGCTTGAGGAAAATAGGATCAATAACTGTTGCTAGAATTCCATTTTCTTGAAGAAGATCCCTAGCTTTAAGAGCGATTTGATCCATATGTCCTAATGAAATAATAACAACGTCTTTCCCTTCTGCTAATACTTCACCTTTTCCGAGTTCTCTTTTTTGAAGAAGGTCTTCATTTTCTTCTGTTGAAAGATTAGGATATCGAATGGCTGTAGGCTTTTGCCAATCAAAAGCACTTTCCATCAATTCTTTAAGAAGCCTTCCGTTGCGAGGTTGGGCTATGATCATTCCTGGCATCGCATTTAAATAAGCAATGTCATAAATTCCCTGAGCTGTGACTCCATCCCCAGTAGCAAGACCTGCTCGGTCAACCGCAATCACTACGGGAGAGTTTTGGATACAAATATCGTGGTAAATATTATCAAAAGCTCGTTGAAGAAAAGAAGAATAAACACAAGCAACAACCTTAAGCTTTCCTCCGTGCCCCATTCCTCCTGCATAAGTTAAGCTATGTCCCTCAGCAATCCCAACATCAATGCAGCGGTGAGGCATCCGTTTCATAAAGGTATCGAGATGAGATCCGACAGGCATTGCGGGAGTAATCGCTACAATGCTGGGATCTTCTTCTGCCATTTTTAAAATATGGGCTCCAAAAACTTTTGGAAAAGAGGTTTTACTTGATTTAGGGGGATAAAACTCGCCCGTGATCCGATTAAAAGGCTTAGCTCCATGATAAGGAGTCGGATTGTTAATAGCATTTTTCATTCCCTGGCCCTTAACCGTTAAGACGTGGACAAGGGTAGGGTGTTCGATGTTTTTTAAGGCTTCAAAGGTATCGATCAGTTTTTTAATATCGTGTCCATCAATTGGGCCCACATAGGAAAGACCAAATTGTTCAAAAAAGGGAGCGGTGCTAATTAAGTTTTTCATCGATTCTTTCATCTTGTTTCCTTGCTTAGCAAGGAGCTCACCATAACCAGGGATTCTTGATACAATTTCAGTCAGTTCTTCATAGATGTTATTCGCTGTAGGGCTATTGAAAAAGCGACTTAAGATGTTGGTGATAGCACCAACATTTTTAGAAATGGACATCGCATTATCATTTAGAACGACCAGGAACTTTTTTGTCTTTCTTGGAATATTATTCATCGCTTCTAAAGTAAGACCACAAGTCAGTGCTGCATCTCCTAAGATAGGAATAACAAGGTCATCTTTTCCTCTCAGGTCCCGATTTTTTGCAACGCCTAAAGCAAGAGAAAGTGCATTTCCAGCGTGCCCTGTATAAAAGTGATCATGAGGCGATTCTGGAGGATAGATAAACCCCGAAAGGCCATCTGTTTGTCTAATGGTAGGAAAGCGGGGGTTTCTTCCTGTCAAAAGTTTGTGAACATATGATTGGTGCCCCACATCAAAAATAAACTTATCTTGGGGAGAGTTAAAACATGGTGGAGGGCAATGGTTAGTTCTACGATTCCCAGGTTAGAAGAGAGATGACCTCCAGTTTCAGAGAGTACATCCATAATACGAACTCGAATTTCTTGAGCTAAAACTTTCAGTTTTTCAGGAGAAAGTTTTTTCAACTCTTGAGGATGGGTGAGTGTATCAAGAATAGTTGTCATTAGCGGGATCAAGGACCTTTTCAGATTCAGGAGTAAAAGGAGTCGTTTGGAGAGTCCCTTCTCTCGTTTTTATGAGCATTTCAATTTTTTGCTCAGCTTTGTTTAATTTAGAAGAGCAGAGAGTGATGAGTTTATTTGCTTCTTCATAAAGTTCAAGGGATTTTTCAAGAGAGGTTTCTCCACTATTAAGTTCTGCAAGGATTTTCTCAAGTTTCTCATAGGACGTTTCAAAGGAGAAGTTTGCACTTTCATCATTCATTATTAGGCTTAACCTCCAGAGCGCGTGTTTTGACCATTCCATCGTGAAAGCGGAGGGAAATCCCCATTCCAACTTCAACGGTTGATGATGACAGCATAACCGAATTCGTGTTTTCCTTAAAGGGGATGCAGTAACCTTTTTTTAGGATAGCTTCAGGATTTACAGCTCCTAGCATTTCAGCAAGCTGTTTTAAGTTCCGCTTTTTTTGCTCAATTAAATATCTATAAGCTGTTTTAATCCCAGATTTTATAGAAGAAAGTTTTTCCCTAAGATGAGTGATCTGAGTAGAAGGAAGAGAGCTTTGAAGTTCTCGTTTAAGAGCGATCAATCCGAGTTCCTGTCGACTCATTTTATGCCTGATGGCGGTGTCAAGATGCGATGAAAAATCATCCATCCGTTGATAATGCTCCGAAAGAATAGCATAGGGAGAAGCTAGAAAAGGATGGCGTCCTATCCCACCCACGAGAGATTTTAAATGATGGAGTTTTTGTTTTACGAGATGATCGATTTGTCTTTCTGAGCGTTTAAGGAAATCTAATTGCATGGACATTTCTTTTACAGAAATTTCTGCTGCAGCCGAAGGAGTAGGAGCCCTAACATCAGCAACATGATCTGCTAAGGTGACATCTGTTTCATGCCCCACAGCTGAAATAATGGGGATTGTTGAGTCAAAAATAGCCTTTGCAACACATTCTTCGTTAAAAGGCCAAAGATCTTCTAAACTTCCACCCCCTCTACCAACAATGATCACATCAACGTTCTGCTTTAGATTAAACTCCTGAATAGCACGAGCAATTTCGGGAGCTGCCTCACTCCCTTGAACGCGGACAGGATTTAAAATAAGGTGAAAATGAGGAAAACGACGTTTAAGGACGTGAATAATATCTTGGATGACTGAACCTGTAGGACTTGTAACAACTCCGATACATTTAGGATATTTTGGAAGGGGTTTTTTGTGGTCTGGAGAGAGCCATCCTCTTTTTTTAAGTTCTTCTTTAAGTTGATGAAGTTTGACCAAAAGGTCCCCGATTCCTGCATGTTCAAGTTCTCTGACAATGATCTGGTAACTTCCTCGAGGTGCATAGAGGCTAAGTTCTCCCTTAATAATCACACGGTCGCCTGCTTTAGGAAGGCGTGAAACATTCCGAGCATTTCCCTTAAAAAGAACAGCAGAAATTTGAGCTCCTTGATCTTTCAAACTAAAATAATAATGTCCCGAAGATTGAGCACGAATATTGGTGACTTCTCCTTCAACTTGAAGGTGATTAAAACGGGGTTCAAGCTCTTTTTTTATAGAGAGGGTAAGTTCGGTGACGGTCAAAATTTTCATATCAGATCAGTCTAGAGCATCTCTCAGGAATTTTCAAGCGTTACTCGGCTTTGTACATTTTTTGGTGGCATCTCCAAGAGAAGCACAGGCACTTTAATTTATTTTTTTCCTCATGAATAGCGCCTTCGTCTATGCATTTCGGGAAAAAATAAATAAATTGCCACGTGTTTCCACGGATCTGCTCGCCTAAAAATATACAAAGTCGAGTTGAATATTTCTAATAATTATGTTATCCTCATCCGAAACTGTTAAAAGGGGTTTATGCGACAACGATTTATTATTGGAAATTGGAAGATGCACATGGGAGCAAGTGAAACAGCTACTTTTGTGCAAGACCTTCTTCCTAAAATAGGAGAGACAACAACCTTTGTAGGGATTGCCCCTCCTTTTACCTCAATTGAAGCTGCCGTTACGGAAGCTGAAAAAAGTTATTTAAATATTGGCGCACAGAATATGAGTGAGTTTCCTAAAGGAGCTTATACAGGAGAAATTTCTTCGAATATGCTTAAAGAAGGAGGCGTCAGTTTTGTGATCCTCGGGCACTCTGAGAGAAGGTTTCATTTTCATGAAGATGATCAAATGATTCATCGGAAGGTAAAATGGGCCCTCCAAGAAGAGCTTCTCCCTATTCTTTGCATTGGAGAGAGTCAAGAGGAGCGTGATCAAGAACTAACGGAAAAAGTTCTGACACATCAACTGAGTGAAGCTCTCAAAGATTTTTCAAAGAAAGAGTTAGAAAATTTAGTGATTGCTTATGAACCCGTTTGGGCCATTGGAACTGGAAAAACAGCTACTCCTGATATTGCTCAAGAAACCCATCATCTTATTCGCTCTTTCATTAAAAAGAGTGGGGAGAGGAAGTGGGAGAGCGTATTCCTATTCTCTATGGAGGGTCGGTAAAACCTGAAAATACAGCTGCTCTCATGGCTGAGGCTGATATTGATGGGGCTCTAGTCGGAGGGGCTTCCCTAGAAGTGGAATCATTTGCTAAAATCATCGCATTTGCTAAGGAATAAATTAAATAGTGAGATAGGTTCATGACCGCATTGTTTTATATCATTTTATTTTTGTTTGTGGCGCTCTGTGCGCTTCTTTGCTTTGTTATTCTCATTCAAGAGAGTAAAAGTTTAGGACTAGGCGCCTCATTTGGAGGGGATAGTGGAGATTCTCTTTTTGGAACGTCAACGGCCTCAGTCTTAAAAAGGTTTACAGCTTACTTAGCTGGAATCTTTTTGATTACCTGTTTGATTCTTTCTCTTTGGACTTCAGCAATGGGACGTTCCAAGCCTCAGCTCAATGTCAATATTGAAGAGGTTTCAGGAGGTTAGAGAATGATTAAAGATCTTCTCTACTATGGGAACCCCGGTCTTCGGAAAAAATGCGTTGAAGTCAAGGAAATCAATGATGAAATTAGGCAAATAGCTCAAGATTTAATCGAAACAGTTCTTGAAAAAGATGGTGCAGGTCTTGCTGCTCCCCAAATTGGCTATTTTGTCAGAATGTTTGTTTCCCGTTATGATAATGGTGCAGACTCTGAAGGATGGCCCATTCTTTGTCCTCCAAAAATCTATATCAACCCGATTTTATCGAAACCAAGCGAAAGGATGGATACCCATGGTGAGGGATGTTTATCGATTCCTGGAATTTATGAAGAGGTTACACGTCCCTGGGAAATTCATGTTGAAGCGATGGATTTAGAAGGAAATACCTTTACTGAAGTCGCAACAGGGTGGCGTGCCCGTAATATCATGCACGAGAACGATCACATCAATGGAGTTCTCTATATTGATCGGATTGATCCTAGAAGGCGAAAAAAAATTGAACCTGCTCTTCGTGCTCTCAAGAAAAAATATAATTAGTAGTCAATAAAATCTTTATTTGCTAGATTTTCGTCCTCAACAATCCAAGGAGGCGAAAATGGCATCTACTCAGAATATCATTTCTAACAGCGTTATTACTGCAGCATCAACAGCTCTAGTTATGGGAGTGGGTGCTGTTGGTATGAATTATATTGGTCTTGCTCAGAAGATTACCGGAAAGGCTGCACCCTCTTTTATGGATGCTGCAAAATATGGATTGGTGAGAGGAGTTGTTACCTTTGGGGTGACAGTTTTTGCTGGACATGTGAATAATCAACTCCCTCAAAAAAGTGTCTGGTCTAAATTAGCAATTAATGTGGGGGCTCTTACTGTTTTTTACTTTTCCGTTCCTCCTGTCGCGCAGTTTGCAAAAAATCACTTTAATGTAAGCGTTCATGATCGCTTCCAGTACCTAGCTCTATTTGGAGAAGGACTCAACTTCTATTTTCTTAGAATGTAGAAGAGGTTGAGCATGGCTAGTGCAACACTGATTCCTCCAATAGCAATCGGAGGAATCATTGGACAACGGTGGCACGCATTTCTTGATCCCACAGCGAATGGTTATAGTGGGGCTTTTTTGGGTGCTTTATGGGCAACCACTGCAGTGATTATTTCTCATCGTTCTTGTCAGCTGCAAGAAACAATTGAGGAGGAGCGTAGTTGGTTTCTCCGCGCACTATCGATTAGCAGTTTCATGTTGGCAGTGATTTCTGGAATAGTTTTGGAACGTATTCTTGTGATGGAATATCGATTTTCAATCCCTAGCGAGATGACTGAAAAAATGGCTGGGGCAGCTATTTTGGGAAGTAAAACACTGATTCCATTTTTTTCTCCCTATAAACTTTGGTGATTATCAATGTGAGGTAGATTCATGGGAATCATCTTAAAATCAACTTGGGAAGGGATGGGATCACTCACCTTATATTCCATCTGTGAGGCTAAGGCTTTTCCCCACCCTAAAATGTTTGATTCTTTTATCTTCGGTATGACAACCAGTCTTGTAGGGCGAATGATTGAACATCAAGGAAAAGAGCTTTATGAAAGGGGAGGGAAGCTTTGCGTAATTGTTGTGATTTCCTTAAAAATTTTGTCTCCCTATCTTTTACAGAGGTTTTTAAAAGAGGGGTTGGATCTGAAAGTTTCTACCCGTTATATCCATCTTGAAAATGGACTCTATTGTTTAGCCCTTTTAGATGGGGAATTTGAATACTTAGAGCGTCAAATAGACCCTATAAAAACAAAGAAAATTCAAAATTGGCGGGTGAGTGCAATGCTTATTCACCATCTAGAAAAACGGTATCGCTCACTTTTTGACAAGTGAAAGACCAAAGGTAAAGCGATCATTTTTCTTATGGGGAGCAGGAGAGTGCATAAAGATAAGACGCAGGCGCCAGCTGGTACTGATCATTGTAATCAGCTCTACTTTAGCTTCATTATAGTTAGGTTCTCCTCCTCTTCCCCAACCGATATGGGATTCAAGTCGAGCAATCCATTGAGGAGCAAGTTTCATTTGAAGACGGGTTAAGAGGGTATTTCTTCCATCTGAAAGGGGAGAATGAAGGAGATCTGAAATATCCCGCGTGACTTCCATAATAAAATTTTCAGGATCTGCTTTGCGCCAATCAAAACGACTCCGGTGACGAAACTCCGTTTTAAAGGCAAAGTTTTCGTTGATTGTCCAAGCAAGGCCAAGGTTTGCATAATCAAGAACTTGCTTTTCAATATTCCAGCCAAGGCGCCCTGTGAAGCGCCAAGAAGGGAAATTCCAAATAAAATTTCCCTGAATTTTTGGAATTGTTTTCTTAAAGGTGTCATCTCCTAAAAAGCTATAAGCATAAAGATCCGCAATAATATTAGGCTCAAAGAGGGGAGTCTTTTTAAAGTAAAAGAGATTGCGGATCCCAGAGCGAATCAAATTTAGTCGATTAAATCCATCATCAATACTAAAGATATATGGGGTATTTGGAGAAATAGTAGGATGGGTGATGCCTTGATAATAGATATAGGGTTTTAAGACATGACGAAAATTTTGATAATTTCGCTTCAAAGTAAGATCAGCCAATAGCTCATAGGTTAAAACGCCAAGAGCAGCAGGACGATCCCGTTGACTATCCCCATAAAACACACCATTAATCCCAACAATAGGAGTGAGTGAAACTCCATGAGAATGGAAGGGGCGATATAAGGAGTTATGTGTCGATAGGCGGGCTGCGTTAAAATCTGGAACATCGGGTTTAATATCTTTTGCTGAGACGTAATCAAGGTAGGCAACTTTCGCTCGATTTTCAGAGATAATCCCACTTTGTCCTAATTCAAAAGGTTTGGGAGCCCAAAATGATTCAGGCAATTCTTGCTTCATCCCTTGAAATCCATTGATCCGGAATTTCCCATCCACTCCAAAAATCATCCAATCTTGATAATTTCTTATGACAATCTTTGTTTGCTTTGCTGTGTTAAGCTCAAAATCCTCGCTTCCGAAATCTGTCTGCATGTTTTTATCGCTGAGCCAATCATAGGTTGCATAAAACTGAGCCTGTTCATTCTCACTCTTTGATTCATAGCGCCCTTGTAGACGGTAATGGGTTCTAGCTTTGTCAGGATTGGTATCACGATAAAAGGCATCATGATCAAGATAGCTCCGTGTTCGGAACTTTGTCCTCTTATCGAAAGATTTATAATCGGTTTCTACCGCGCCTCCAACACCTTTTGAAGGACGAACATTCAATCGGAAATAGAGGTCAAGATTTTCCCACGAATAGACCCGATAACGCATGCTTACCTTTGGCCAAAGCCCTGTATCCCAGTCTACTCGATATTTCACGGGAGATTCTGCAAAAGTCTTTAGATTGCTTTTAAAAGAGGGGAGGTAAAAGATGGGAGTTTCAAAAAAGCGAAACGTTACATTTTTTGCGGAGAGGAGGCTTTTTTTCGTAATTTCTACTTCTCGCGTATGAATTTTCCAGTCTGCATTCTTACTTTCAGATGTTGTAACAAAGGCGTTATAAAGATAAAAACTTCGGTCGGCATTTAGGCGAATTTTTTCTCCTCCTAAAAACCATAAATCTATCGCTGTTACCCCATCATAGACAATACCCGTTTTTGTAATGAAATCATATTCAAGGCGCCTGCCTACATAGGTATGTCCTCCACTATCGAGCATAAGATCCCCTTCTGCAATGACGCGATGGATTTCCTCTCCTTTATCTACTTTATTGATGTAAACGATATGGCGCGCTTGAATGCGAAGTTCTGGAGATGAAATGATCCCTCCCTCATGTGTGGATATGACTCCCCCATGGTATTCAGGGTTTTTTAAATTGACCGTAAACTCCTGCGGGGATGCCCATAGCGAAAGGGAGAACAAAAAAAATAGGCCGATTAATCTACGGATAACCATTTCACCACTTTCAAAGCCAGTATGAACTTTTAATGTTGGGGGCGAGCGAGGCATAGTATAATTCAAAAAGTAGCTTCGATACTGAGCGATTTAGTATACTCTATTGGATCGCCTTGAGCAAGAGTCCAGCAAGAACATAGCGATTTTTTTTATGTCCTGTTCCAATGGCTTGGACTAAAAGATCGATCCCTCGCATCTCGTGACTCTCTGCTAAGACTTCATATCCTTCGATCAAAAGGCGAGAGGTTTCTTTAGGAGTTAAAAGATATTCTGTGTGACTTTCATTTCTTTCAGTCCATGAGAGCATTTCTCGGAACTGAAAGAGTTCATGATCTTGCCCCTTTTCCATCCATTCATAGATAAAGTCGGCATGGTGTTTTTCAGCTTTGAGGCGATAAAGAGCTAAATGACAATAAGTACGGATAAAAGGAGCGCCAGCCCGTTTCGACTCTTCTTGAAGGAGAGAAAGTGCAGCAGGTGTATTAAGATTTTCAAGAAGGTGTACTAAAAGAGGGATGAGCTCATTTTCTTTTTTCGAAAAAATTGCACGAGCGATGCTTAAAAAATCTTCTTCGGGAAGTTCCATGGCATCCATCAAAATTTGTTCTCTAAGAGCTAAAGTGATCGTAGGAATATCGACCTGATGTTTCTTTGCATATTGTGTTGCTGATGGAATCACCTTCCAAGCCATGAGAGCATGCCCTAAAGAATAGACGGGCTGAAATCCGAGGTCTTTTTCATCCTTGATCAGCATTTGGATCAGTGTAGGGACACAACTAGGATTCCTTTTTTTTAAGAGGACTAAAGCGCTGTTTGCACGGATATGAAAGTTATAATCCTTTAAAAGAGAGGTCAAAAGAGGCTCGGTATTCGGCATTTCGATAAGCATAGGAATCGCAAGAGGATTCTTTTGGAGAGCACTTTCAATGATGGGTTCACGGAAGTGAATATCCCCTAATTTTGATAGGGAATAACAAGCTGCAAGTTTCACATTCAGGTGATTCGATTCAGAAAGGTTTTTTAGAAGAGGAATAGAGTGGGAATCTTTTAAATATCCCAGTGCAGCAGCGCATGTTTCTTGCTCTGCTTGATCTGAATGGGTTGCTCCTGCCCGAATTTCAGCAAGGAAATCATCTCTCCCATACTTTGCTGCTGCCAGGATCGATGCAAGGCGAACCGATAAATGGGAATGACTGACCATTCGCTTTAAAACCCCCATCGCATCTGGGGTTCCAATCATTGCAAAAAGTTCTGGAAAATAGACATGAACAAAGGGGGGGAGTTTTTGCATCAATGAATCAATCATCCCTGTCACCTTTTCAGAGCGATGCATCGCTAAAGCGTAGGCAGCCTCCATTCTGACCTGAAGAAAAGGGGAGGAAAATGCCTTAAAAAGGAGTTCTTCAACGCGATCATCTTGAAGGCGACTTAAAAACTGAATCGTTGCCATTTGGGTCATGGGATTACGACTGCTCATTCCCATTTCATAAAGATCCATCCCTTCAAGAGAATCTGCAATCCCGAGTCCATACATCGTGAGAAGAAGGCTTTCTTCATCTTCCGATTTTGCTCCCAAGTTTAAGAGAAGATGTCCCATTTGTTCTAAGATAGAAAAATCATGACTTCCCACCTCTTTAACGTAAGACTGATAAAGCTCAACCCCTCTTTCCACCTCTCCGGCTTGAATGAGATACAGGACCTGATACTTTGAAATTTTCGTCTCACTTTCTATTCCGAAAAGAGTGGAAAAGAAAAGGAGAATTAAGAGGAGAGTGCGTCCCATAGATCAATCCCAAAAGGCTTCAGTTTTTCTTGGAGTAAGTTTATTGGCAATCCTACCACATTATAAAAGGATCCTTCAATCCCTTTAATAAGAAGGGCCCCACACTCCTGAATTCCATAAGCTCCAGCTTTGTCTGCTCCGTGGGAAGCTTTCAGATAAGCATGGATTTCTCTCTCTCCAATAGGATTAAAAGTCACACGTGTTCTTTCGACACCACTTTCCATTTTTTCACCTTTACGCACAGCAACTCCAGAGACCACTTCATGGGTCTTCCCCGAAAGTTTTTTTAACATTTGTGTAGCTTCAACATCATCCTTTGGTTTTAGGAAGATCTTTCCTTCAAAATAGACCACTGTATCGGCTGTGATAATGACATCATCGGGAAACTCTTCGAGTAATGCACGTCCCTTTTCTTGTGCAGAAACTTGGACAAAGGCTTCGACATTTCCATTAAATTTCATGACACTTTCATCAAAGTTTGAGGGAGCAATGACAAAAGGGAGAGAAAAGTATTCTAAAATTTCTCTTCGTCGTGGAGATTGTGATCCTAAAATAACACGCATAAGAATTCCTTTTATAAACGATGCTCCGTTGAAAAGAGTGACATGAAAAAGAAATTTAGGAAAGACAAAATTGATATATAAAAAAATTTCTTTTCATTTGCTTAATATTTCCTTAATAAATAAAATACTTCCTTTACAAGATCAAAACCCATGAAGGAGGTTCTATCATGGAAGAAATGAAAGCATCATCAGCTGCTGCAGCGCGAACTCATCAACAACGATTCCCAGAACATAATGTAAAAGTAGACCAAGCATACACAGTTGCATCTCCCATGAGTCTGCTATGGAATATGACTGCTGCTGCGAAAGCTTGGTGGTATGGGCCTAAGCAAGTTTCTACTGATGCCTTTATACTAAAATTTAATGGTGTGGGGCTTTCTTCCGCACAACGCCTTTCCTTTTTAATGGAGCATCAATCTTTAGGGTGGAATCTAAAAATGCCGGTTTCTGAACCAGCCCTTGCTTTTTATAAAGGCCTTCTTGAAGAAGGAGAAACTGGAATGTTAAAAGGAGAGTTTCAACCTTTTTTCGAGGTGATTGCTCAGGTTGCAAAGATTGGAACCTGGCCAAAGCTCATTGAATCACTTCATGTGCCGAATAAACCTGAACATCAAGTGATTATTGGAGCTTTCCGAGATGCTCTTAGAATGGAACCTGCTTATCTGCAGAAAGTCACTGAAAGTGTGATGGGAAGCGAAAGGATTTCATTTGAAGAGAAAATGGTCCATCTCCATCTCTTTTTATCGACTGATGGTGTCACGCAAGAAAATGCTGCTGCGGTTCTTGCTAAGTTATCTCCAGAAGAGCAAGGTCGCCTTCGTGATGAAGAGGAGTGGGGCACTGTGATTGCTAAAGAAGTTGGTGCCCTTCGTGATCAAGTGGCTCTCCTTAGAACGCCTCTTGCAATGTGTCAAGTGATCCGATTTTTCCAAGAAACCTCTCAAAACATCACTGTTTTGACTCTTTATGACCAGCTTGATGAAGGAAGTCAAAAAGAACCCATAAGAGCCTTCCAAGGTCAAGTGATGCAAGAAATGGATGTAGCTGGAAGCCGTATTATGATGCCAGGTAGTAAAACTGGAGGGATCCCACTGGTAGGTTGGGGAGCAACAACGTTTGATTATATCTCTAGGGATCAAAATCCTTCGGGAGATATTGCCAAAGGGGCGCTAGACAAAATGATTGCTCATTTATCAGCATAGTCTGAAAACCAATAAAAATCATTTGAATCCCGCATCTTCTATGGATGCGGGATTTTTCTTTGTGTTCTATTCTTTTTTTCAATATAATTTTTCCAAGAATTTAAGGTTTTATCCATGGATTTATCCGCTTCTTTTAAAAATTTTTTTCCTTCTTTTCCACTTCCATGGCCAACCCCAGAAGTGCGTTTTGATAGAGAAGAAGAGCTCCCTCCTCCTGAAAGAGGGTGGTCGGATGTTGCTAGCGATATTTATAGTGTTGTTAAATGGCTCTTTGAAGCGTTCAGAGGAAATTTTATCGTTTGTTACCTCTCGAGTCATATCAGTGAAGCGGATCGCTCGGTGCAGGTCATAATTCCTCGAATGATCGATAGATGGTTTAATGCTCAACAAATTCCTTTTTCGAGCCGGATGAATCCCGATGCATTGATTCAAGGACTTAACCAAGTTGAAGCGCTAAAGAAAGGAACTCTTGCAGTCCTTATTGTTGCTTTTGATGAAAGGTTATCCCCAGAGATAACTGCAGAAGTTTTTGTAAGGGAACATGTCATGATACTTCGAGGTGAGGACACAAAAAAAATTCCAAATCCTGCCGATAGATTTCCATTTTGGCTGAGTACTCAAGACCTTAAATACGACTTCCAAACACTACATGTAAGTGTTTTAAAAGACCTTAAAAGGGGAATGGGTGTAGATCCTGATCTTGGAATCGATCCTTTTGTTGAGCATTGTAGAGATAAGATGGGACAATTAAGGACTCAGTTAGAACTATTGCGTCAATCTGAGGAAGAGTGATCTTTTTTACACAGAGAGCATTCTTTCTTTTCTGGGGTGCCACACCTTTTACAACCTAAAGGGTTTTTAGATTTCAAAAGGTGCCCGATTCCTAAAAACAAAGCGCAAAGTAAAACGAGACCAATAGCAAGAAGGATGGTCAAGATCATTTCTTTTTCTTTTCAGGTGTGGTAGGAGCACCAAGGTCTACCCAAATGGGAGAGGTCCAAGCAATGTGTCCATCTTTTTGCTCTACACGCATATAGTAGTAGACGAAAGGGGGGCGCTCTCCTTTTGATTTAAGAACTACTTTTTCTAGAGGTTCTTCATCATCGTAGGTAAATTCAAAGGTATCATCTTTAGGATTAAAAGTATGGAAAGGTTTTCCATTTCGAATAATGAGAATTTCTTTAATGGGAGCTGTCCCTACAGCATATCCGGTTATATGTCGATTATAGGCAAGGCCTGGTTTAGCTTTTGTATTGAGCTCTGAACCCATTGGAGCTCCAGCAATCTCAATCCCTGCAATGATTCTTGGTCCCGTTGTTGCATAGCATGATTTTTTATTAAGAGCTTGAATCAACCCATCGCGGGAATGATTGGCAGCTAAGACGGCTGTTAATCCGGGTGAATATTGGACTTGGTCAGAATCAAAGAGATCCTGGAAAACCCCGCGGTCATCGAGTCCTCCTGCTACGAAACCGAAACGGAGGTTTTTATTGAGGGCTTTGCGGATCGACCCCTCAGCTTTTTCCTTCATCCCATTTTTTGATTTAGAAGAAATTGGGCGAAGATTTCCTTCAGCTTTCGTACATTCTGAGGAGCCCCAGGCATTGTAGATTTCAACGACCTTTTCATATTCTGGGGCAAAATTTTCGAAATCATAGAAAGTTTCAGAGCCCATGGTAAAGATGGGGATGGAAACGAAATCTTTTGGGGTATGACTATTATAGATCTTTTTGAGATGGTTCGCTTTGCTCTCTTTTTTCCGAAGGATCGGTTTTGAGTCCTTTGTGTAGACAATCTGTCGAAGACCTTCTGTTCCTGGAGCTCCAGCCCATTGCATTCCTAGGAAAGTGGTAAAACGGTCATCTTCATTAAATTCAGCGACATGGCTTCCAATTCCTTTCCAGACATCCGCAGGGGTTTCTGCTTCACTCTCAAAAGAAGAGGTGCTAAAGAATTGAAGAGCTTCTTCGTCTCTAATGTATCTGAGGCAAGATTCAATGTTTTTCCCTGCATCATAAAGAATGGATTCTCCATGAAAATTTCCCCAATAAAGTTGACGGTCGGTATCTGAAAAGCATTTAATAGGAGATGAAGAAAAGGTTTCGTTTGTCGAAAGGTTTTTCAGTTGGATTTTGTAAATTCCTGGTTCATTGAAATAGAGGTTTGGAAGATTAATAAAGCCTGTTTCTGGAACAAAGAGTTTCCAATTGATATTTTCACGTAAACGCTCATAAGAAAATTCAATGAGAGTTCCTTCTGGGGCATTTCCTGTTAGATTTCCAAATTGATCTTCAAAGCGAACAATGACATCAAAACGTTGGTTTTTATTCACAACGGATGGGACGATGATACGGATGGAGTGGAGCTCATTTCCTTTCACATCGATATGGAAAGTTTCACTCTCTTTATATTCTCCTTTCCCTTTAGCATCGATATAGAGCTCAAATGGACGGCGGCGGAATGTGTGGGATTGGGCACGGCTTCCTTTCTTTTCGATCCCTGCTTTATCAGGGGTTCCTAGGTAAATTACCACTTCTTCTCCCGCTTTTACTTCTCCAGGAAGGGTGAACTCATACTGGGGAAGATTTGTATCAGGAGTTGAGACTTCTGTAGCAGCAATTCCTTTTTTACTCGAAGTTTCTAGCCAAATGAGGTTTTTCTTACTTTTTAAATTTGTTTGGGGGAGTTCCCAATCAAAACTGCGTCCTTTAGAACCAAGATCAAATTTTAACCGCGCGCCTTTCGGTAGGTCGTTTGCTGGAGTATAAATAAATTTCCAAGTTTTGATTTCGCCTGCTAGGGCAACTTTTGGCTCTGTATAACTAATTGAACGACGCATAGATCCCACACGGTTAGGTTTTTATGACCACTATATCACAAATTTAATTGTTTTTCAATAGGAGAACAATCTTTTAATCTAGAATTTGCGTTATTTAAGATTTTGGGGGAAGAATAAGGACTTTATCGATGACCCGTTCACTTGATTCAGTGACTTCAAGGTCAAAATTGTCGTTATGGATTTTCCAACCTTTAGAAGGAATTGTTCCTGCACAATGAAAGATATAACCACCGATTGTATCATATTCTGGGCTACTAGGAATAAGAATGCCTGTTTCTTTTTCAATATCAAGAATAGTCATTTTTCCATCGACAATCCACCCTCCATCGGGATGGGGAACATGGAGTTTTTCTTCTTCAATCACATCATATTCATCCGCGATTTCACCAACGAGCTCCTCTAAAATATCTTCAAAGGTAACGATTCCTTCTGTTCCCCCATATTCATCGACAACAATCGCTAAGTGAATTTGTTGACTCCGAAACTCTTGAAGAAGAAGCGAGATTTTTTTTGTCTCAGGGGAATAAAGGACAGGTTTAACAAGTTTTTCTAGGGAGGTTTCTAGTAGAGAGCTATCTTTTTTATCGATACTATTGAGATAGTATGCCATCACATCTTTATAGAGGAGAACCCCAATAATCGCATCGACATTCTCTTTATAGACAGGAATACGGCTATAGCCTTCAGAAACAAATTTCTGAGCAGCTTCATGGACCGTTTGATTGACAGAAAGGGTAAATACATCGATCCGAGGAACCATAATTTCTCGAGCGATGCGATCACGGAAGGAAGCCACAGCACTGATAATTCTTCGGTCGAAGGGTTCTAAGTAATGGGTAAGCTCTGATTCATGGACAACTTCTAAGATTTTATCTTTAACCCTTGCGCGGGAATAACCATGGGGAATAACCGTTTTCCCTTGAAAAAGTCCCTTTTGCGCCTTTAAGAAGAGAAAAGTTATGGGAGAAAAGAGAAAAAGAAAAAAGGTCGTTGCTGGAGTCACTACACGAAGAAGAAGAGGAGGATTGAAATTCACAATAAAGCGGAAAAAGAAATCAAAGAAAAGACCGACGGCTGCAACAATTGCAATACATAGGATGATTCGAGAAAAGGTGAAATAAAGAGGATCTCCACTTTGAGAAAAGGTTGTGTTGAGGAATATAGAGAGGAGATAAAGGAAAAAAGTTGTCGAGTAGAGGAGACGGAGGAGGTGTTTCGTAAAGCTGAGGAGATAGAAAAGATTATCCCAGGAATCTTTGGAAAAAAGCTTTTTAATAAAAGTGTAAGCAAAGAAAAAATGGGGCTTTTTCTTGAACTCTTTTTTACTTTGAATACGACCTAAAATCTGCAGCGCTTTTGTCAGGGCAGTGATAGAACTTGCTCCGAGAAGGAAAACAATACCAATTTCCAATAATAAAGTCATTTTCTCTAATTTCTAGCTTGTTTGGGATTATTTAAAAGAGATTGAACAACTTTTACAGAAGTAAGTTCAGCAGGCTTTTTCCCCACACTACATTTTGTTTTCGGGTTAGCTCCAGCTCTTAAAAGGAGTTTGACTGTTGAGAAGACGTTTGGGGCATCAGGGTTCAATACAGCAAAATGAAGAGGAGTAAACCCTTCGTAATCCCCGCGATCTAAAACAGCATTGATTTTAGCTCGATTGGTTTTTAGAAGGTAGTCAACAATGTCTGTTTGGGCTTGCATCGCTGCAAAATGAAGGGGGGTTGCTCCAGAATAAACATGATCATGTTGAGGCGCATTGATATCGGTTCGCGGGTCGTCAATTAAAAGTTTAGCCTCTTCTTTTAATCCCATCATTGCCGCAAAGTGGAGAGGGGTTGCCCCGTCTGTTGTTCCAAAATTCGGGTTGGTTTCTGGATGGCTTAAAAGGAGCTTTACTAAGGGAATAAATTCATTAATCACAGCTAGATGAAGGGGAGTAAAGCCTTTAGTCGTTTGATTAACTTTGATACCTTTTGCCTTTAAAAGGAGCTCAGTAGCTTCATAATTCCCGTTAGAGACAGCAATAACTAGAGGAGTTTCTCCAACCTCATTTGTTGCATTGACATCGACACCATTTGAAATTAAAAAGTCGACTAAGCTTTTTTTGTTTCCCCCTTTTTTCGAACAGCATGCTAAATGAAGGGGAGTGTTTTTATCTTTATCGCGGGAAAATGTGAGTCTAAGCCCTTCTTTGTTATAGAGTTCAATAACTTTTTCCATTTCTCCATTTAAACAAGCACGGAAAAAATCATTTTCTGAACTTCCAAAAAGAAAAACGGGGACAATGAAAATAAGAATCGTGAATATCCTAAACTGCATCGAGAATTTCCTTGTTTCTTTCTAGATATAACATAGCAGATTTTTCTTGGGCACGCATAATTGCTCGACTTTCATCATCTTGATCATCATAACCTAAGAGATGGAGGAGTCCATGGATGATATAAAGGGAGGTTTCAAGGTAAGGATTTCCTCCATTTTCATTAACATACTCAATAGCAACTTCTGGGCAAACAAAAACTTCTCCTAATATCGAGTAACCACTTGTGGCTTCATCAGGAGAATCGATGGGGAAAGAGATACAGTCTGTAGGTGTAGGGTCTTGAAAATGTTCTTTGTGGAGGTGGCAAATTTCGTCTTTTTTAACAAAGTGAATGATCACTTCATCGCACGCTACTTTTTTCCACTTCAGAAACGATTTAACCAAGCGCTCAACATCTTCATGATTAATACTTAGAGCGCTTTGGTTATTAGTTGTATGAACGTTCACTGCATGGTGGGCGTCTTAGGAAGCCCTGTGACCTTTTTATTTTCGCCGTCTTTCCAGCGACCAATTTTTTTTAGGACATCAATGCGTTCAAAACGTTTAAGGACATTTCGCTTTTTGCCCGCTTTATTCGATTTACCATAACTTGGGTGTCTAGACATTGATAGGGCTCCTATTTAACCTTTGGAATGAATACTGAGTGACTATTTTCCCCAGTAAAAACGTTTGCGTGTTCTTTAAAGCCTTTAGGTAAATTGTCCTTCAGAGGACCTGTTTTTACCGATCCATATCGAGGCTTGCGAGGGCACCTTTTTAGTCGATCTTTCTTACTAACTCTAGTCATAATTTTACTCCGTGTAAAGGAGAAGTCTAACTTAAGAAAGAGATAATTTCAAGGGTCTATTTTCATTTTTCTCAAAGAGATCAGAGGATTAGATTTGTAAATGAATTTTCCTAGCTATCTTTTGGATTAATTTCTAGGGATAACAATAGAGAAAATTAGAACTGAAGAAATAAAATAAATCCTTTAGCTATAGGTTCATGAGTAGATACTATGTTTTTTAAGAGAGTTATTGATGCTCGGCTTCAAGTTCTCTTTGTCGACAGAGATCGTAATAAGCTCTTAAGCCTTCCCCCTTTTTCGGGTGAGGATCAAGTTTATTTTGAATGGTCGAAATGGGGCGTCCTTCAATACCTTTATCGGAATCCCCATTTTCAATCTGGTTGGCTGCTTCTTCGGGAGTCATTTTTTCATATTTAATCAGATAGGCTGCAATGGCCATCGCTGAGCGCCCCATACCCGATTTACAATGGACATATACATTTTTCCCTGCCTGCAGTTCTGCGTTGATAAAATCTGCAGCATTATCGAGTTGTTCAAAGTTAAGATAATAGTGGTCCAAAGCATCTATGGAGTGATAGTCTGTACCCGTTGCTTCCCAATCATCTCGCGTAAAAGGAACAGAATCTGCAAGGTTAAAACGTTCCCAAGGTTCATTTACGGAGAGAACGGCTCCGACGTCATGAGCGCCCATGCGAGCTAGGTAAAGAGGATCTTTTTTATTGGGGAGTGCTCCTAAGAAAATTCGTGCACCATTGGGAGCTGTATGGACGTGATCAAAGTTTTTATTCCCCAAACGTTTCCAGGCACTCCACCTAAATTCAGCCATCTGTCTAAAACTTACAGTGGGAGCTTCAGGGTTAAATGCTCGATTAATCTGGGTTGCAGTGTTTTTATCTGCAATCGTATGCATCACTTGCATAGCAATAAGAGAAACGGCAAAAATTCCAACAGCGATTCCAACTGCCCAACCAACAGGGTTTGAAAATATGAAAAAGGCGATCAGACCTGCAGCGGCTCCAAGAACCATTGCTTTTGCAACCTTTGTCGTCAAGCTACCACCATAGGTGCAGCTTGCTAAGCAGCTTCGGGAAGCCTCATGAACGCGCTTTGCAGTGGCTACAGCTGTTTGATTTGCCTGTGGAGAATCCGAAGGTGGACCGATAAACGTATAAGAACGCCCTTTATGGATAGCTTCTTCTCGAGAGGGTCCCCTCTCACTGTCAGGACTTGTTGGAAGTGGCTGATATCCAGTCTTTCTTGCTCTTAAAGAAGCGTGTTCAGCCAGTAATCTGTCTGTCATAATTCCCCATTAATCTATATCCCCTATTTTTTAATTATAACACAATCAATGCTTTAGTTGCATTTTAATTTTGATATTGTTTGGTTTTAATTGATAATAGGTTATGTGGAGGTTAAATTAGTGTTAACTTTGATATAAAATTTTTATTTGGAACTACTTATGGTTTTCGTCAAGGGTTATATTGTAATAATTCCATAACCTGCATTTTTATAGACTTTATAGCGCTCTTGAGCAGAATGGTTTTTATGAGTTGAGGCAAGATCTTCAAGTTCATAAATTTTTATAAATGAAAGATTTTTATTGTCAACAGGTTCTGGGCATAGGTTCAAAACACTCCGAGCACCATTAGGGTTTTTCCCAGAAGAGGTTAGGACAATAAAATCTTTGGTGGGTTCATCTTTAATCGTATGGGGAAGAAAACTCTCTTTTGGGGCTCTCCAAAGGAGAAGATCGACATACTCTAAGGCCTTTTGATGGGGCAGCTGAATGACAAGGGGCTCTTTTTTTTCAAAATATTCTTCCGCAAGACGGATAATACGTTCACGCTTTTCTCCATCGCTTTTTACTTGAAAAAAGGTTACACGAACATCGCGAGTCATTGTTTTTCTTCCTCTGGATGGAACATTCCACAGGAAAGGAGAAATTTGAAGAGATCTTCTGTTTCTATGTCTGTTTTTTGAATTTCTTGGGTATCATACATCATTAAAAATCCTGATATGGGATGGGGGGAGGTGGGAACAAAAACAGTTTGGAGGTTCTCTTTTTTTTCGCTGACCTCATCAGGAGGATCTCCCGAAAGAAGGCCTAAAGCTTTCGCTTTGCTATGAGGAAAGGGGACAGCAACCGTTCCTTTGAAAAGGGCCTTTTTTTTGTTTGAGAAGACACTGTTACTAATTTCAAGGGTAATTTTATAGATCGTTTTGATAATGGGAATTTTATAGAAAATACGGTGGGTGAGGTTGATGAGCCATGAAAAGAAGAGTTTTCTTCCAAGAATTCCAAGAATAAAAACCAGTGTTAAGAAGAGGATGAGAACAATGACTCGACTTGCAAAAAGGAGAAGATACTTGTGATAGGCTGCTAGCTCTGTTGTTCCTTGGTTCGTAATAAAATCCTCAACGATTCCAACGAATGGAGCTGTCAAAAAGTCAACGATAAAAATAACGACGAATAATGTGACAGCTATAGGAAGAAGAATCGCTAGACCAGCAAGAAATGTTTTCTTCATGCGTTGTTTTCAGCTTCGAGTTTTACTTGGTGTTCTGGTGTGATTACACCACAAGAAACGATATACTTAATGGCATGTTCGGGCTTTAAATCAAGGAAGATTATTTCTTCTTTTTTATACATGAGGAGAAAGCCTGTTGTTGGGTTTGGAGTTGTGGGAACTAGAACTGAGTAGAGTTCACTTCCTGACTTTTCTGAACAGACTTTTGGAGATTCTCTAGAAATTAAACCCATCACATAGGTTCCTGGTTTTGGAAAGGGGACCATCACCACCTGTTTAAAGGAGCTTTTATCTGTCACAAAAATCGTCTTTATAATCTCTTGAGTTGTTTTATAAACTTTATTGACAAGAGGGATTCTATGGAGGATTTTATCACTTAGATTAAGAAGAGCTTTGAAGAAGAACCAGCGGGCAATCACTCCAAGTAAAAGGGTAAAGAGAAAGAGGCAAATCAAGATAAGAAGTTTGCTGCCATAGAGAACGACTTGTTCTTGTGTGAGAAAAAGAAAACCTTTATTTAGGATTCCAAAATCTTTTAGGAGTTCAGAGACAAGTCCAATGAAAGGCTTTGTCAAGAAGTTCACTGTAAAAACAACGATCGCAATCGTTACCGCCAAAGGAAGGAGGATAACGAGACCAGTAATGAAGTACTTTTTCATGAGAGTATCCTTTTCAGTCGATTTTAAGTCTTACTTCGTTATTTAGCAAGTAGCGTCATACTCTAAACGTTTTCTATCGTCTTTTAGCTTTTATACATAAACCCTAAACGAAAGTTAGGGTTTATGTCCGTTTTATAAGAAAACGATAGGGGAGATCTTTGTCTTTTCCTGCATAGTCGATTCCTATGCGAGGGGTGGCTAGGATTTGGCTTTTGGGAATAGAAATCCCATGATCTTCAAGCCAGATTTGGTCTCCGGTTAAGTCTAACCCTGAATGGTTTGTATGAATACCTAATGCTTGCGTAGTGGTTGCAGGACCATTTGACAGAGTTTTATCGATGGAGGCTTTTTTACGCCTTTTAAGCATCGTTTCTATCCCATGGGTGGGCTTTAGGGCGCGAATAAGGATGGCGTGAGGGATGTTCTCTTTATGAGTGACAATGTTAAAGAGATGATGCATTCCATAACAGAAATAGACATAGGCAACACCTCCTGGAGAAAACATGACTTCGGTCCGTTTTGTTCTCCGATTATTGTAAGCATGACAGGCTTGATCTTCGACTCCTTTATAGGCTTCGGTTTCGATGATCATTCCACCTGTGATTTTCCCATCAAAATGGGTAAAGAGATATTTACCTAAGAGTTTTTGCGCGACTTCGAGGGTTTCTTCTTCTTGAAAGAACGAAAGAGGGAGTTTTTCTTTTTTTTCTTTGGTTGATTTAAAGCCCATTTGCTTTCCATCGTGATTAAATCGATTTCTTCAAGATAGAGGTCTAAAGAAGTTCCTATTTTATAACTTTTCCCACTATTTTGTCCCACTAACGATTCATTATGATATTCGAAATAGTCATCATATAGAGCTGAAATGTGAAGGAACCCTTCATATTGAATAGGAGACACTTCAAAGTAAATTCCAAAAGGTTTTACTTTACTAACGACAGCAGAATAAATTCTATCGGGTTCTTTTTTTTGATAAAGCTCAAGGAGTCGGAGTTTTTTCATCATCACTACGCTGACTTCTGCTTTGAATGACACCCGTTCCCTTTCAGAGCAGTCCTTAGCAATTTGATCGAGATCTTGCTCTTGTGTGGAGAAAAGGAGACGGTGAACCACAAGATCGCTATAACGGCGAATCGGGCTTGTAAAATGGCAGTAATTTTCTAAAGAGAGTCCATAATGACCGACGTTTTCTTTTGAATAAACGGCGAGTTTCATGCTTCGAATATAGGCAATGGAGAGTTGCTCAGCGTAAGGGGTATTTTTGGCAAGTTCAAAAACTTTTTGGACATCTGAGATTTCTACTTTATTGGGAAGAGGAAACCCTAAACTTCGAGCTAGATTATAAAAAGTAGAGAGATTGTCTTCTCCAGGAGGCTCATGGATTCTAAAAACAGCATTTTGGCCTCTTTTCATAAACTCTTCAGCAACAAGCTCATTTGCTTTGAGCATGAACTCTTCGACGAGTTGGTGGGTGATGTCATATTCGACAACCTCATAGTCAGATGGCTTTCCTTTTTTATCAACTTTAATAACGACTTCAGAAAGAGCCAGATCAACAGAACCTCTTTCAAACCGTTTTTTCTTTAAAAGGAGACAGAGCTTTTCCATCCGTTTTAAGGTGTCGTAGTGGGGACTTTTTTTCTTTTGATCTAGGATCTCTTTAGCTTCTTTATAGGTATAGCGCTTTTGGCTATTGATATATCCCCGGACGATTTTATAGTTTAATACTGAGCCATCGGGTCCAAGTTCTATAATGACTGAGATGGTGAGGCGAATGACTTTTTCTTTTAAGCTGCAGAGATGATTTGAAAGTTCTTCTGGAAGCATAGGGACACACTCTCCAGGGAAATAGGTAGAGTTAGAACGTTTCTTAGCTTCCTTATCCAATGGAGTTCCTTCTTCCACATAATGAGAAACATCAGCAATATGTACTGAGAGATGAAAATGCCCTTTTTTATCTTCTGTTAGAGAAAGAGCATCATCAAAGTCACGAGCTGTATCTGGATCAATGGTAAATGTTTCTAAATGAGTGAGGTCTTCCCTTCCTTTTAGATCTCTTTTTTCAACTTCACTTGAGAGTTTTTTGACTTGATGAATCACTTCTTTAGGGAATTCTTTTCGAATTCCAAAATCTTTGATAGCTGCAGGAATATCGGTTTGTGGTTGATCGATGCTACCGATTTTTTTTATCACTGAGCATAGTGCAGGAGCTTTTTCGTCTCCCCAATCCATCACTTTCACTAGGAGACGATCTCCAATATGATATTTTGCTTTGGAACTTCTTTTGACAAGTGCTGTTTTCGATTTTCCAAGTGATTGGATATAGAGGAGATAATGTCCTTTGGGGTTAATAATCCAAACGATTCCTACAAGTTCTTCTTTTGCCCGATCTAGGACAGATTTTACAAACCCTTCCGGACCTTTGTCAGCTTTTTTTTCTGCAAGGATAGCAACTTCAACACGATCCCCATCAACAGCATTTCCTTTTAGATGTTTGGGGATAAAGATATCTTCTGGATATTTTTTTTGGTCATCCGGGGAAACAAAAGCAAAGCCTTTGGGATGGACATGAATGACACCTTGAGTGGTGACATTATTGCTATTTTGGCGAAATTTTTTATTTAACTTATTCATTATTCTATACACATCGTGTTTCAAAAATTGGAAATTTGTCAAGGAGACCTTTAAAATATGAACCTATCCCGATAATCAATTTTTGTTCTTTTTTGTCTTTTCGACACCTTTTAACCCTTTATTTCTAAGCCTTGTCTTTTGACAATAGCTTCAAATAAAGGGTTAAAACTTGCAGGAAAATCCATAAAAAACCCAATAAAATTAATTATCGGCATAGGTTCATGTTCAGAGCAAGTGATTATTGTGAAGAAATAAGGCACAAGAGAGAAGAAGTTTGAGGCTTACGTAGACAAAAACCAATTTTTGAAACAAAATGTGTATAAATATGATTGTAACCGATATAACTGATAAGAAAAAATGAACCTAATTCAATGATCAAGTCGCTTAAGTCAGCTTTTGTTATTAATACCATTGGACTGTTAGTGCTTTTCATATGTCTCTTTGGTTACCAAGGGATTAAATCTTCAACGCATTCTCCATTACATCTTTCAGTTTTTATAGATGAATGCGCTTTAAAAGAACAACTCAGAGAGTATAGCACAGAAAAACTTCAAGACATGCTTCATGCTGGAAAAAAACTTCAAAAGTGGAATGCGATGCTTGAAAAAACAGGGACACACGTTGTTGATAAAGTCCTGAAAGGTGGCGGCATTTTTTCTCAAATGGAGCATTATCCCCTAGATGATGTCTTCGACGTAGAGACTTATTCTCAATACTATTATCATGCACATCGCTCTGGAGAGCATGGCCATTTTCATCTTTTCCTTAGACAAGGAGGAATGAAAGAAGGGATACGCCCGATTCTTTATGATGACAATAAAGATCCCAATGCTATCAATACTTTTGCGCATCTTATTGCTATTTCTATGGATGATAAAGGGTATCCTCTTTCTCTTTTTACAACGAACCGCTGGGTGACTGGGGAGGATTGGTACTCTTCAGCGGATCTAAAGAAGATGATCGAAAAATTCGATGTCAAACATACCTATCCTTCCTATGTTGTGAATCGTTGGCTGAAAGCGATGTTGATTCTTTTTGAGCCGCAAATTCTTGCCCTTATCGAAGCCCGAGATGATAAGATTGCTGAGTATCGCTCAGGGATTCCTTTGAAAGCCATTCTTGAAGATCATGCGCTTGATGTGATCGCAGAAGAAAAAATTTCGATTGCTACTCAGATAAAAGTGATTGAAGAGATTCTTTTAGAAAGAAATGGTGAGTAAAAAGCTTGGACTTCTTACTCACTTTATACCGATCGTATTTCAAAACTTCCTGCAAGGACCGCAGGGTTTTTTTTCTGGTTGACAAGGAGAAGGTTTCTTTGGTTGACAAGGGGAAGATGGAGAGGTTTTCTGAGGTTGGTCAGGTGATGGGGGAGTCTGAGGTTGACAGTGGGGGGCTGGTTTGCAAGGGGGCCCTTTTTTCTGGCAAGAGACTAATAGTCCACTAGCAATCATAAGTGTTCCTAATACTAGAAACGTTACTTTCTTCATGTTTACCTCCAGAAGAATTATACATTATTTTACTGATATAATGATTGTATTTCTGAAGTCAAGAAAAGACTTTGCATGCCAATCTTTTAAACAATGCCATTGCGGATGAGATCGTCCATAAGAAGAGATGGGGATCGAAATTGATGCCCTTTGATTCCGAGAACTTCTGCTCCTCGGATATTTTCAATACGGTCATCGATAAAAAAACATTCGGAAGAAAGACAACTTGCATGCTTCAAAGCTTCTTCATAGATCTTTTTTTCTGGTTTGACATACCCCACTTGATAAGAAAGAATCCAATGATCAAAGAGGGGAAGAAAAGTATAATTTTCAGCAATGTAGTTGAAATGGGGCTCAAAGGTATTGGAAAGAAGAAGGAGTTTATATTCTTTTTCTTTTAGCTTTTTAACAAGGAGTTCCATTTCTTTTTTAGGGGAGAAAATCGTTGATGCTGCATCAATCAGCTCTTTCATTTCAAAGGTGGTTGTTGCTCGCTTTTGGATGAGCTGATAAATTTCTTCGGTAGAAATAAGCCCTCGTTCGTACTGGTGTCCTGTACGTTCTTCAAATAGAAGCTCATAGATGCTTTCAGAGGGGATTCCTGTGAGTGCAGCCATTTGATTAAACATCTTCTCATGACTAAAATCAACGAGAACATTTCCAAGATCAAAAATGAGAGTTTTATAGGTCATATGATGTGATCCAAAATTCTACTTCGGGATACTCTTTCTTTATTTTTTTTGCAAAAGCATACGCTTTTTCTAAGTTGCCACAGGCCATACAAGCTGTTGCTAAAGCATCGGCAAAAGAACCTGAGGGAGCTTTGACAGAAACTTTATGGACTTGCCCACTTTTGACTTCTAGCATTTCAAGGGAATGGGGATCGATAATGTGGGTAAAGGTTCGCCCTTTAATCTTCCACAACTGCTCTTGGCATCCACTTGTAGCAAGTGCAGCATTGATCAAATCTAAAGGCTTTTCATCGACTAATACACACCAAGGTCTTCCTTTGGGGTGGTGTCCTCTTGTAGCAATTTCTCCTCCCCATTCGATATAGAGATTTTTGTATCCTTTTTCCATCAGTCTTTCGAGGATGAGGTCGATTGTAAAACCTTTGAGCATTCCATCAAGATCATAAACGATCGTTTGAGGCTTTGTTGGGAGTATTCCTTTTGTTTTAAAGTTGTGGATGGGCTGCCCTAGTGTGGGGTCATACCAGCCGTCGGTAAGTTTGCAAAAAGAGTGTGCTAAGGTAAGAATCGCTTTAACTTTTGGGGTAGAAAGGTTTCTTGAGAGTTCTGAATGAGGATTCCAATGGTTATAGACTTCATCAATCTCAACGAAAACTGCATGGATAAGGTTAGAGATTTCCCTTTTTTCACTTGTAGAAAGGGAGTGACCTATTTGAAGATGATAGGGATGGGTATGAGCGATACCTTGGATGCTTGTTGGTTTTTTTGCACATCCGACAAGTAATAGTAAGAAAAGAAGGATTATCCGCATCGTTTTTTATAACTATCATAGGTGTTAGAAAGAAGCATCGCAATTGTCATAGGGCCAACGCCGCCAGGTACTGGAGTGATGGCTTGTGCTTTTTCTTTGACTCTTTCAAAATCGACATCACCGACAAGTCCATGATCGGTTCTATTGATTCCTACATCGATGACTATGGCACCTTTTTTGACCATATTCTCTTTAATAAAATGAGCTTTTCCTACAGCTGCAATGAGAATATCACCCTGCTGGCAAACCTCAGCAAGATTCGTTGTTTCTCTATGTGCTAGAGTGACTGTACAGTCGACCCCTTTTTGAACGAGGAGTGCAGCTAGAGGTTTCCCGACAATATTACTCCTTCCGATAATCACAGCATGTTTTCCTTTGGTTTCAACTCCACTTTTTTGCAGAAGTTTAACAACTCCAAGAGGAGTGCAGGCTGCAAAGCCTCCTTTTTCACCGAGAAGAAGACGTCCCATATTCATAGGATGAAATCCATCGACATCTTTTTCTGGATCGGTAGCTTCGACAATAGCTGTTACTGAGATTTGCTTTGGAAGGGGTTGTTGAACAAGGATTCCGTCGATCGCCTCATCTTGATTGAGGCGATGGATTTCTTTAAGAAGGTCATCTTGAGAAATTTTTTCAGGAAGCTCAAGTATTTCCGAATGGATTCCGACATCTTGGCATCCTTTTTTCTTCATTCGAACATAAGCCTGCGAGGCAGGATCTTTTCCGATAAGAATAAAGGCGAGTCCTGGCTTTCGCCCAGAGATTGTTTCGATTTGAGTTTTAAGTTTTTGTCGAAATTCTTGTGCTATTTTCTTTCCATCAATCAGCTGCATGTTTCATCGTCGCCTGTATTTTTTTGACCATTTGGTCATGTAATATTCCATTTGAAGCGATGATAGGGCCTTCTTTGAAAGAAGTATAGGGCTTTCCTTCAAAATTGGTAAAGGTGCCTCCTGCTTCCTCTATTAAAAGCTTTCCGGCTGCATAATCCCAAGGTTGAAGAGAAACTTCCCAAAAAGAATCAAATCGACCGGCTGCCAAATAGCTTAAATCAAGAGCTGCAGAACCCATTCGCCGTATGGGGAGGCCCATTTTAGCAAAACAATTAAAATGGTCCAAGCAATGGAGGGGATTTTCATGAACATTATAAGGAAACCCTGTCGCTGCAATTGCACTATCTAGGACAGCAGTTTCTGTAACCTTCAGTCTTTCTCCATTGAGATAGGCGCCATTTCCCTTTTCAGCAATAAAAAGTTCATCGACTAAAGGGTTGTAAACAACACCGGCTAAAATCTCAGACTGAAAAGTCGCAGCAATACTCACTGAGAATATTGGGATTTTATGGGCAAAATTAACTGTTCCATCAAGAGGATCAATGATCCACTGGATCCCATTTCTTTTTTCTCCAGATTCTCCACTTTCTTCAGCAAGAAAATGATGATCGGGGAAATGGGCTTTAATGGATTCAATAATGACGGCTTCTGATTTTTTATCCCATTCAGTGACAAGGTTATGGCGTCCTTCCTTATTTTCAAAGTGCATGGCTGTTCCAAAACCTTTCCGCAGAATTTTTCCCGCTTTCAGTGCAGAAAGTGTGGCTACCATAGTGAGGCGTGAACGAAGGAGATGAGGGAGATCGAGTTCTTCATGCATGATTATAAGGTCTTTTAAGAATGCTCTTCTTTCTTCTTATTAATTTCTTTTTTCAAAAAAAGGAAGTGAAAGTAAAGTTTTCGAAGTAACTGATAGAGGATGAATGGACAAGAGAAAAAGAGAAAGGCATACAGAGCATCTCCAAGGGGCATCAGGATAAAATCGGTAATTAGTCCTTTAAAGGTAAAGGGAAGACTGGAATCATAAAAAATTAATGAGAAGCGGGAAAGTAGGGTCGATGCCAATGAAATAAGAGCTGTATAGGATGCGAGTCCTATGGGTTTATCAACAAAATAAATGCGCAGACGATATAAAAGAAGCGTGACTAAAAGCATTTGCAAAGCATGAAGACCAAAAGGGGATGTAGAAAGAAGGTCTAGAACGAAACCACAAAGAGCTGAAACCCAAAGGGCTTTTATCCATTCACTCCGTCGATATAGGATAGCGAGGTATGGGGAAAAAGGGAGGACGGGAAAAAGAGGGGTAAGAGCAAAGAATAGAGCGATAAGAAAAAATGGCCATGTTTTTTGTCGCTTCATGAACCTATCCAGAATTAAAGGATTTAGTTTTGGATGGGCTCATACTCCGATCTCAACACTTTGTTGATGCCAATTCCAGGCAGTTTCAATCATTTTAGAAAGGTCTAAGGAAGGTTTCCAATGAAGGGTTTTCATTGCTTTTGTTCCATTGGCAATCAAAGTAGGAGGATCTCCTGGAAATCGCTGCCCCTTAACGATGGGGATTTTGCCTTCCGCTTTCTCTTCAATATAAGAAATGACATCCTGAACAGAGTAACCCTTTCCTGTTCCTAGATTTAGGACAAGACTCTCCTTTTCTTCTAATAATTTTTCAAAAGCAAGGATATGTGCATGAGCTAAATCGGTGACATGAATAAAATCTCGAATGGGGGTTCCATCTTCTGTTTCATGATCGTCTCCATTCAATGTAAATGTTTCTCTTTTCCCAAGAGCTGTTTGGATTAGAAGAGGGATTAAATGCGTTTCTGGATCATGGGATTCTCCAATGTCGCCTTCTAAATCAGCTCCCGCAGCATTGAAGTAGCGTAAAATAGCGTAATCGAGATCGGGGATTGTTTGGAGAACTTTTTCTACCATTAACTTGGATTCTCCATAAGGGTTAATCGGATTTTTCGGATGGGTCTCCTCTATGGGAACTTTTTGAGGCATACCATAAACAGCACAGGTGCTTGAAAAAACAAAAGGAGCAATCTTCTTTTCAAGAAGAACCTCAAGAAGTTTCAGAGTACTGCCTACATTATTTTGGTAATATTTGAGAGGAATCTGTTGAGATTCTCGGACATTTGAGTAGGCTGCCAAGTGGATGGTTCCACAAATAGGATGCGCTTCTAGAAGGCTTTTAATGAGCTTTTGATCTCCAATGTCTCCTTCAAAAAACGGTCCCCATTTGACAGCTTGCCGATTTCCAGTCGAGAGATTATCAACGGTAACAGGAAGGTATCCCTTCTTAGCAAGGGCTTTGCAGATATGGCTTCCAATGTACCCTGCACCTCCAGTCACAAGAACAGCTTTCATGTGAGATAGGTTCATACAGCTCCACGGGATAGTAAAACGAGGGGAATTGTTTTTAAAACAACATAAAGATCATAGAAAAAGGATTGTTTTTTGCAGTAGAGACTATCGAGTTCCACGCGATCCTCATAAGAGAGATGGCTCCGTCCAGAGATTTGCCATAGCCCTGTAATTCCTGGTTTTACAGAAAGAACGCGATGCGCATATTTTTTTAAGGGACTGTTTTCTTTTTCCTCAAGTTCATAGATATAATGAGGTCTTGGTCCTACAACGCTCAGGTCTCCTTGTAAAACATTAAAAAATTGGGGGAATTCATCAAGAGAAGTTTTTCTTAAGAATTTTCCAACCGTTGTACACCGAGGATCCTCTTGAAGCTTTTGATAAACATTCCATTCTTCTTCCATTTTGGGATCTTTTTTTAACATCTCTTCAAGGCGCTCTTCAGCATCGATATACATCGTTCGAAATTTATAAATTTTGATATGTTTTTTCCCTTTTCCTAGGCGCTTCCCAACATAAAAAATAGGCCCTCTTGAGTCGAGTTTTATTAAGAGAGCAATCATAAGGTAGACAGGGGAGAAGATGATAACGAAGGCAAGACTAAATACAATATCAAAAAGGCGCTTAAAAAAAGGATAGAAAGGGTGCAGTTGTTTTTCTATAGTGAGTTCCATGTGCGCTATTTTCTCATGTCTTTCAATATTTTTCAAACTGGAGGAGTTTATGAACTTTTAAAGCTTGTTGAGGTAAGCTATTTAAAGCTTTTTCAAGGAAAGAAGAGGCAAATTGCTTGGCTTTTTCTAGTCCAAAAAGTGAGAGACAGGTTGATTTCTTATTCTTTGCGTCGGAAAAAATAGGTTTTCCAAGAGTTTTTTCGTCCGAAGTGACATCGAGAATATCGTCATGAATTTGAAAGGCAATTCCAAAATACTTTCCGGCATTTCTAAAAGCTGCTTGTTCCGAATAAGAAACACCGCTGATGACAGCTCCACATTCTAAGGCTGCAGAAAAAAGAGCAGCGGTTTTCCCTAAATACATAAAGAGAAGGGTATCCCAATCGGGATTTGTTTCTTCTAAGAGAAGATCAACAACTTGTCCTCCAATCATTCCATCTCCTCCTGCAGCTTTAGCAATGATTGTGATGACTTCTCTAGGAAGAGAGCTTTTTGCAAGGACTTCAAAGGCATAAGTTAAAAGAAAATCTCCAGCAAGAACAGCTTGACCTTCACCATAAACTTTGTGGAGAGAGGGTTTTCCTCTTCGGAGATCATCATCGTCCATACAGGGCAGATCATCATGGATTAAGGAGTATGTGTGAATCATTTCAATTGCGGCTGCAGCATCAAGTCCCTTTTCTATAGAGACTCCGTAGTCTTCGAGGACCTTTAGAAGGAGAAGGGGGCGGAGTCTTTTTCCAGGAAGGAGAAGGGAATAGCGAGCAGCTTCATATAGTAGGGATTGAGGAGTATCTTTTTCAGGAATGAGTTGATTTAACCGTTCATTAATCAACAAATGCAGGGTCGATTTCAAATGCGCTTGTGCCATATTTAAGTTCCTTCTTTCGATCAGCAGAACGGAGCTCCCTTAAAAGATTGGTAGATGTCTTTGGGATTCCGACTCCAACATAATGAAATCCTTTGAGTGCCATTTCCTTAGGATGGTATTGGTTTCTACCATCAAAGAATGCCCTGCCACGCATTTTTGTTAAAACAGTTTTTAAGTTTACAAACCGGAATTGTTTCCATTCGGTCATGAGAATAATGGCATCTGCACTCTGTGCTGCTTGATATTCATTCAAACAAAAGCGGATTTGTTTTTTTCCCTTAAGTTCTTTTTTTGCATTATCCATCGCGATAGGATCATAGACGCGAAGGTTTGCCCCTTTCTTGAGGAGAGAATGAATGAGTGTTAAAGAGGGAGCTTCTCGCATATCATCGGTATTTGGTTTAAACGAGAGTCCCCAAATTGCTATGGTTTTTCCTTTGACCCCCCCTTTTTTTGAGAAATAATCGGAAACGCGTTTGGAGAGTCGTTTTTTTTGTTTCTCATTAACTGCGTCAACAGCTTCAAGCAAGGGAGTTTCACATCCAAGATCTTCTGCAATTGCGCAAAGGGCTCGAATATCCTTAGGAAAGCAAGAGCCTCCATAACCCGCTCCCGCATAAAGGAAGTGGTATCCAATCCGATGGTCTCCACTCATTCCGAGACGTACTTGATTAATATTAGCTCCCACTTTTTCGCAAATTCCTGAGAGTTCATTCATAAAAGATATTCGGGTGGCAAGCATGGCATTTGAAGCATATTTAGTGAGCTCTGCGGATTCAATATCCATAATGAGGATTCGGTCATGATTAAAGGTAAATGAAGAGTATAATCGTTTTAAAATCCGAGTTGCTTTTTCACTATCACTTCCAATAATGATCCGATCAGGTTTCATGCAATCATCTATGGCAGATCCTTCCTTCAAAAATTCAGGGCATGAAATGATGTCAAAAGGGATGTTAATCTCTCTTTCTGCTAACGAATCTCTAAGGACTTGCTTAAGTTTCCGCGCAGTTCCAACAGGAACTGTTGATTTATTAACAATCACAGCATACTGGGTTAAATGCTTTGCTAAGGAGCGTGCTGCTGATTCGACATAGCTGAGATTTGCTGCCCCATTTTTTTGGGGTGGGGTTCCAACTGCAATGAAAATAACTTCGGCTGTTTTTGCCGCTTCATAACTTGTTGTAAACTCGAGTCTTTTTGCCGAGGTATTTCGGGAGACGAGTTCTTTGAGCCCCGGTTCATAGAAGGGGATCTCTCCCTTAGCTAACCGGTCAATCTTACCCTTGTCAATATCTAAGCAAGTCACATGGTGTCCCATCTCTGCAAAACAGGTGCCCGTGACTAACCCAACATATCCAACTCCAATGACTAGAATATTCATTTATTTTTCTCCAGGTGGCCGTCGTGCAAAGTATAAATAACATCACACTGTTTGGCTAGTTCATGGTCATGGGTGACTACAATCAGCCCCTTATTCAGCGTTTTAGCAGAAGAGATTAAGAGTTCATGAATTCTTACGGAGTTTGCATCATCAAGATTGCCTGTTGGTTCATCAGCAAGAATGAGGTCTGGATTATTACAAAGAGCTCGAGCTATGGCTGCCCGTTGTTTTTCTCCACCAGAAAGTTGTTTAGCTAAATGATGCATATGATCCTTTAACCCAACCTCTCGAAGGAGTTTTTTTGCAAGATCTTCCTTGCCACTTATTCGTGCAATTTTTGTTGGCATTAAGACATTATCAATGACTGAGTATTCATCAAGAAGGTTATAGTTTTGGAAGATGAACCCAATGTGCTGATTCCGCAAAGTTGCTGCTTGAGGACTTAGGGCGTTCTTCCCCGCAATTTCTAGAGTTCCTTCTGAGGGAGTATCAAGGGTCCCTAAAATATGGAGAAGTGTACTTTTCCCCACTCCTGAAGGGCCCATAATTGCGATGGTTTCACCCTCATGTACGGTTAAGGAAACCCCCTTTAAGATTTCACACTTTCCAGGGCTGATAAAAACCTTCTTTAAATTTTCTGCTTTGAGGATAATCATTCGGACCTCAGGATTTGAGAAGGATGGAGTTTTGTAGCCTTTAAGGCGGGGACTAGACCGGCAAGAAGAGAAATAATCGGTGTTGCAATCAAAATAAAGATCAATGCGTGGTGACTTAACTGATTCGGAAGAGATTTTCCATAAAAGACAGTATTAAAAGCCTCATGTCCTTGTAAGAAACTCAAGAAGCTCACGACACTATCAATATTATGAAGGGTCAGCATCGCTGCAATCGTTCCAATGAGAGTGCTAAGCATTCCCATAATGCCCCCACAAAGGGTAAAGATAATAGCGATACTTTTCTTAGAAGCTCCCATGGCACTGAGGATGGCGATTTCTTTTCGTTTATCATTCACTAAGATAACTAAAAGAGAGATGATATTACTGCAAGCAACAAGAAGAACAATCACTCCGATTAAAGTGAAGAGATATTTATCGCTTTGAAATTGTTGGAGAAGATCTTTAGCAAAGTCATACTCATGAAATGTTGTCACTTTCCAATAAGAGGAGAGTCCTTGCTCTTCAAATGCAGCCTCAATTTTTCTTTTCATTTCCTTTGCTGCAGATAAATCTCCCAAATAGACTTGAATTCCATTAACCATATTAGGATCAATCATTGATTGAGAAGCGGCATTAATCGTGTGGGGGAGTTCCGGACTTGTTAGAATCACCTTTGCACCAATCGCCATGACACCAGGATCATAAAAGCCACAAACTGTTACAGGAAGACGTTGTTCTTGAACCGAACTACTTGTTGCAGCTCCATACGAAAAATATCCAATATCTCCTATTTGAACCCCGCTATTTTGAAAGTGTTTGGGGAGAACAACAGCTGGGGTCTCGGTCTTAGGTAGAAAAGCTTCGTTTCCGACAAAGTAAGGCCATAAAGGGGTAATTTCAGGTGTTTTCTCAAAATGCGTTTTTACTTGCCCTTTTTTGATCTCAAGGCCTTCCCATGGAACTTGTCCTTCTAAAGGAATCCCTTGAAGGACTGTTTTTACTTCAAAACGTAGATCACTCAAAGAGCGTACTTCATTCAAATTTGTTGGACATAGGTCTACTTCCATAGACATTCTTCCCTCTATAAATAGAGGAACAGAAAGACTGACATCATGACTACTTCCATCACGTCCCATGTAATGAAAACGCCCTTGTTTTTTAATGATTTTTCCGCTGCATTCCTTTTGATGAATGGGGAAAACTACTTGAGAAACTTGTTTATGCTTAATCGGCGCATAGACATCAAACTCAATTCCTTCTGGGATTAGAGCAGCTAGTGCTTGCCATCGATGGGAAGTTGTTTCCATTTGCTTGATGGTGATGTGAGTAAGAAGCGTTTTCAATCTTTTTTGAAAATCAGATGCAGAAACTTCTACAAGGTCATCTGGAGAATCTTCGCTGACCCCTCTCGAGGAGACATCTGCTAAAAAGAAAAGATGGTTCAAATCTTCTGAGCGGGGAGGGTCAATTAAACTCGGAAGCTCTGGACTCTTTCCACTAAAAGTCGAGATATAGGATACTTGTGTGAGATAGCCTTGCCCCTTTTCTTGAGTTCCAGAAAAAAGAATCCCTTGAGGCCGAACCATGCGGAGTTTTAATACGGCGCCAGAAATTTCGTAATCTTGTGCGGGAAGGTTCAACCCTTGAAGAACATGAAAGGTTTCTTTAACGAGATCCTTCGTTGATCCATCTGTATTGCATAACTTTTCGGGCCATCGTTTAGGGACTTCTTGATCATATTCTGGCGAGTAAGGGTCGGTGAGTAAACTAGATGCTTTTTCTCCAATACTTTTGTAGGTATAGTCAGATTCCTGACTAATTCCATCCACTTGATAATAGTAGGAATGGTAATAATCCTCTGTGGGTGTGATCCGAATAGGAGCATTGAGAGAGGTGAGTTTTTTAAGCCAATTCTTTTCGATCCCATCAGTGACCGATAGGAAGACGAGAACTAGCCAGACTACTAATGAAATAACCCCGACTGACATCAGGGCTATGAGCGACATCGATAGCTGCTTTTTCCTCGGGATGAGGTATTTGCGTGCAATCGAAAATTCAAAAATCACTTGGCTTCTTTAAAAATAACGTGTTTTCTAAGTTTCTTATCGAACTTCTTAAGTTCTAACCGTTCAGGGCTATTGCGTTTGTTTTTAAATGTCCAATAGGTTTCAGCACTTTCGGTGCTCTTTAGTCGAATTTTTTCGCGTGCGCCTTTCTTTGCCATAATACAATTCCTTGTTTCCCAACTATTCTATTAAAAGTGATTAAAAATGTCTAGTACATGAAGAGAAAAGATTATACTCTATTTGACCATCTTTTCATTCAATTCTTTAAAGAGGGGTACGTGGGAAGGCTTGAACATCATTAGAAAAATCTTTTCTTTGATAGAGATGATAACCTAGACCTGCAATCATTGCAGCATTATCAAGGCTAAGCCCTTTAGGAGGCCAAAAGACTGAGTAAGGACTCTTTTCAAAAATCGTGCGTAGCTCTCCATTTTGAGTCACCCCTCCTCCTAAATAGATTCCTTTGCAATCAAAAGTTTTTGCTGCCTTTAAAGCTTTATTTAGAATGTCCTCTAAGGCAGCTTTTTGAAAGCTGGCTGCAATATGTTTTTTTTCACTCTCCTCAATAATTGTTGGTCCTTTTCGATCACAATTCGCCCCTTTGACTTTATAGAGAACATTGGTCTTTAAACCACTAAAAGAAAAATCCAAGGGACGTCCTTTTACCCGTCCTCCTTTAAAAGGATATTTTGAAGCATCGCCTGTCCTAGCGAGCTTTTCAATTTCAGGCCCTCCAGGATAGGGATAACCCAGAAGACTTGCCACTTTATCGAAGGCCTCACCTACTGCATCATCAACAGTCGTTCCTAAAATTTCATAATCACAAACTCCAGTCATTTTTGCCAGGAAGGTATGTCCTCCTGAAATAACGATTCCTAAGGAGGGGAATAGAGGCTCGACTTCCATCATTGCAGCGTAGAGATGGGCTTCCACATGATTGACGCCGACCAAGGGTTTATTCCAGCCGTAGGCAAGAGTTTTAGCTGCGGTTACCCCCATGAGTAATGCTCCCATTAACCCCGGGCCATTTGCTACAGCAATGAGGTCAATTTCATGATCCTTTGTTGCTTCTTCTATAAGAGGAAGAAGGCGATCGATATGGGCACGTGAAGCCATTTCTGGAAAAACGCCTCCAAAAGCCTTGTGGATTTCAGCCTGAGAAGCAACCAAATTGATTAAAATTTTTTTACCATCTTCAACGATGCTCACAGCTGTTTCATCGCAAGATGTTTCAATTCCTAAGACTTTCATGGTGGTGAAGTTTACCAAGTTTTCCTTTTTTCTTGGGTTTAAATTATTCGTTGATGAATTTTCTTATGAAGGGTAAGCTATTTAGAATTCTTTTTAAGTATAGGGAAAAAGAAATGGAAGTCACACTCATCACGAATCCGAAATATACAGTCGATTTTGCTAAATATTTACCGGAAAGAAAGAAAGAAGAATCCTTGACTTTGACTGAGAAAGTTTATGGTATTGGGGTAGAGATTATCAAATTTTTTGGGGTGGTGATTTCTTCAACCTTCCATGCGGGGTATTTAACACTTCGTTATGCGGTTTCTTCTTTTGTTCGTCTTGTTTTGAACTCTTTTGCAATTACTGACTTTTATTTTGGAGCTTTTAAAGTTGCTTACTGGGTTTTTAGTTTAGGGTTCACCTTTGTTGCTACAGCGGTGCGAAGGGTAATGAATACCTACTCCTCTTCCAATGAACTTTATTTATCGCAATTTGTCAAAGATGGAATTGATCTCAGACATATACAAACGAAAGACATTCAATTAGATACAAGTGAAGTTCCAGAAGAGGTAAAAGTTGCCGATTTACTCACCCTTTTTGATGCCATTAATTTTGAGCATCCTGATGAGCCTGGATTCATGCCTCCAACAACTCGCCAAGAGGATACTAAGATCTATACAGCAGAAGAACTGAGAGAAGGTTTAGGAACTTTTGTGACAAATGTGAATGGACGGGTCGCTTTTTTGGGGACTCCGTCAGCCCATGATACGGTTCGTTTAAATGCTTTTTATCAACAGATCGAAGATGCTGTCCGACTCTCTCTTCATAAAGTGACACGTGACTTAGGTGAATTTAAAGGGACACATCCTGATTTAGGAGCCCTCGGTGAAGAAGATCTTAGAACCTATAGGAATCTTCTTGAGGATCAAGCCCGGCTCGTTATTGATCTAGCGATCGCTGGAAAACATTGCGGAGCTCGCTACATGGGAGATGCGATGTCGAGTTACTTTAATTTTCATGGTGAAGCAGAAGTATCAGGGACACTTGAAGATACCCTTATTGAGCTTTTAGCAGCAAAAAGAAATGAAGTGGCTCTAGCTGAGATTCAACGCTATTTTGGAACAAGTACTCATGGGTTTAGCCAATACATGCAACATATGGGAGGCCTTTTAGCGATTCCTGGAACACAAAACGTTATTGAACATCTTTCAGGGACATTTGATTATACCCTTTATTTAAGATCATTCTTTGAGATTTATACCGAAGATTTCATTATCGATGCAGTCCAAGAAAAGATCAAAAAGTCTCAAGCTTTTAGAGAGCAGATTATGGATTGGTTTAAAACGCAAGTCGGTACAGACTGGGATCCCGAGAGTTTATCTGGTCAAGAAGAGATTCTAAGAAAGTTGGGTGAGGCGCAGAGAGGACCTGTTGATCCAGCTGAGACTATTCAAGAAATTGAATTTTTCATAGAGTGTCTTCGTTTCAAAGAAGGGGAGGTTCATGGATTGGATGAAGTTGTTTCTTTTCCTAATCTTGAAAAAGGATGGTTAGACTTTGTTCAACAGGTCTTTGCATTAGATGAGGTTAAAGGTGCTTTTAATGAGAGATTTTCAGGTTTGGGTTTATTAGACCGAATGAGGAAACGGCAAGACCTCATTCAAAAGCTCTCTAATAGCTCTCTTGGAAAAGCTCTTGAAACGCAGTATCAAGAAACAGGAGGCATCGTTCTTGATGGAGCTCTTCAAGAGCTGGTGAGTCATTTAGAAACCGTTAAAAAGATGAAAAAGGTTCTCCCTGTTAATGAAGAAGTGTTGCTACGTATTCTTATAAGAGAGACTCAAGCCGAAGAGGTTGTTCAAGGATATCTTCAAGGTCCTTTATATTCTAGGTTTCTTTATGGATTGAATATTGAGGGGATGCCGAGGGATGGTCTTTCACCTGTTCTAATAGAGTGGCTTCTTGATGCTCACCATATTTTTGTTCCAAATGATTTAGTTCAGAAACCGATGAGTAGACCAATTGGTGCTGAACAAGCGCTTGCATATCGGGCAGCGATTGATCCTGATGGAAATATTTATCAAATGCAATCGGGAGAAAGCACCGTAGTTCAAGAGATTTTGGTTCCTTTTCTAAGGGAGGAGTATGCATCAACAGGTGGGAAACGGTATATCTTTGGAGCAGAAACCGATGTTCAAGAAGTTGCTCGTCTTATTTTCGAAAAGGCTTTTAAACAAAATAGTCAGACAATCCTATTGATGGCTGAATCGATGCTTTCAAGTGAAGGCCCATTTTATCCAAATTGGAAAACGGTTGTTTACATTAGAATCCCTGAAGTTGGAGCAGCGATTTTTGGAAATACCCTTTTAAAAGTGGTCCTTTCATGCGTGATGATCTATAAATTGGTTCAGCTAACAAGACAAGCTTATGAACAATCGGGTGTTTGGGCCAATCGGTTCCATCGTTATGTCACTAAAGAAGCTCATCCACAGATAAGAGAAGCTTATCGGAATGCCTATAGGGTGCATCGATGGATTAATGATAATAAATGGAAGATCTTTTTTTATGGGTGGCTTGCTCGCCTATTCCTTTTCGGGATTCCTCATCCTTTGGCGCAGAGAGTTTTAAGGTTTATTGATCCAACCATTGGAATGGATGAAGGAGATAGTTATCTTGGAATTCTTTTCAAAGTGATTTGGACTCCTCTCACATTTGGGTGGAAAGTCTCGAGTAGAATCAGTTCTACACTCCAATATAGTGCAGACCGTGCAAAAGATGAACGATTAAGCCTTCAGAAAAGGCATTGCTATTCTCTTTGGAATCAAGTGATTCAACCTTCGGTTTGAATGTAATGTTATGCACGCTTTCGCGTTGACTTTTTTGAAATGTTATGTAATAATTTTTCTGGTTTTTTAATTGATATGTTGAGGAAATTGTTATGTCTGGACTTGATTTTGCAATAGGAAGTGATACTGCAGGTGCAACGACCGATTATGAGTATGCTGAAGCGAATGTTCTTGAAATCATTCGAGAAGATAGGGAACCCTCATTTGAAGAATCACAAAGGATTCAAAATAAAGGCCTAGAAGAACGTGTTTCAAAAGTAGAACAGGGTATTTATACCCATTCTACGATTGATAAGGTTGTTAGGGTTAAAACCCTTTCTAGTGCAATTATCCAGCAAAAAACTAACTTTTGGGAAGGGCGAAGAGTGAGTAGCCGAAATCAAGCTGCCATAGGCGGTTTAGCAGCAGTTGTTGGGTTTATCTTTGGCATGAATTCGCACTCTCCTTTTAGGTTAGTGATTGGAATCGGTAGTTTGTGTTATTCCGGGTATCAGTTGTTTCAGATGAACAAGGCTGCAACGGAGATTGATTCTTGGAAACAAGATCCTGTAAAAGCGATTGCTGATCAGAGGAAAGAAGCTTTAAAAGAAGGACTCATCTTTATTTATAAGAAAGATGCTTCAGGAACTTCTCGCCCGCAAGAATACCAAAAGATTCTAAGTAGAAACGAACTTCAGGGACTTTATAATCAATATTTTCATCAATTTAAAGATCGTTTGATGGCAGCACATGACGATAAAGGAAAACTTGCTTTATTAAGTGAAGTTGCACGGTACAGCCCTTTAGCTTCTCATATCTATCGTTATGCTCTTATTCCTGAGCATCAGATTGATCAAATGGAAGAGATTCGTGTGCGCTATAACAATTTCCTTAGAGCTTATAACTCCGTTGATAGTCGTATCAATGAAGAGATTAAGCGCATTGAGGAAAGTTTTAAGGTGCCGGTTCAAATGGTTGAGAAAGAAAAAGAAGAACTGTTAAAACCCATTGATCAAAGGTATGCAGCCCAAAAGGAAAGGCTCCTTGATTTAAAAACAGCAAAGTTGGAAAGGGAGCCTCCTACAGGTGTTGAAATTCCTGATTACCATCGACAGGTCGAGAAAGAATTTTCTGAAAGATATAAAGCAGCAGAAACTGCTTATGAAAGTGAAAAAAAAGAAGCATTAAAAAAGCTCAATGAAAAACTTCAGGAAATTGAAGTGAAAAAGAAAGAAGTTTTAGCTCGGATTCAAAGTGACCGGAGTTCTCAACTCCTTCCTCTTTTCCCTTATGCATCTACTCTACATCATGAGGCTTATAAACTTTTTAAAGGGGAAGCGATCAATCTTTCTCATTTGCATAGAGATCCTGAAACCGTTTTTCCGACTTATCCTAACCGGCATGGTCCTGCCCCACGTCCCTCAGCGCCACCAATGAGCCCAGAGGAATGGCAACACCAGATGTCATACTATCACCCTCAAGAAAGGCACTATTAAGAAGAAGTTCTAGAAGAAAGGAGGGGTTTAGCAGCGACTGAATCGAGGACCCAAAGAGCCTTATTTCCTGGGCTACCAATAAGGGAGACAGGATAGGGAGGGTCATGCTTTTCCAAAAAGACTTGTTTTACCATAGGTGCTTTTGACTTCCCCAGCACATAAAGAACAATATTTTTTGCTCGGTTAATGCAAGGGTAGGTCAGAGTCATGCGCCAGGTCTTTTTTTGAGGAACCTCATTGGCGACAACAAGGGCCTTTTTTTCATCAAGAGCTTTTGTTCCTGGGAAAAGTGAGGCTGTATGACCATCTTCACCCATTCCGAGCATGATGAGATCAAAAGGACGCGGTCCTAGAGTTTCTTTGATTTTTTCTTCATACGCGCGGGCATTCGCTTCGATATTTTCTTCTGCTTCCATTCTAAAAACATGCTCTTTAGGAATCGAAAGTGTTTTTAGTCCTGCATCCATGGCCATTCGGAAATTACTTTCGGGATCTTTAGGGGGAACAGACCGTTCATCTCCCCAAAAAAGGAGAACTTTGCTCCAATCTAATTCACCTGAATAGTCATTCGATGAAAGCTTTTCAAAGATAGCTTTAGGAGTTGAACCTCCAGAAAGGGCAACGATGAAAAATTCATGGTTTTTTATCGCTTCCTTACCACAGTTAATGAAATGATGGGCAGCAAAGGTAAGCGTTGCTTCTTTATCTCCTGGATTTGCAATATCTCGCCTTTCATCCCATGAAAAAAAATGATGGTCATTAGTCATTGCAAAGGGACTCTGTTTCAATTTTTGAAAGAAGTTTAAGGACTTTGATATAGTGAGAGCTCGTTCCCTTATGGCAGATCTCTTTTACAAGAGATTGTCCAGAAACATCTTTATCGAGAACATAATTGGTAGGGAGAGAGCAAAGCTCTGGACTTGATTTTTCAATCATCACATGATGAGGGCATTTTTCTTTTCTTTTGAAACTATATTGAATCTCCCGGTCCGTTGAGATTTCAATCGATAAAATTCTTCCAGGAGATATAGCCTCCATTTTATCTGGAATAAGTTCGATATCTACCTTTCCAAATTTATTTTCATACTGAAAATTCAAACCCTTGATTACTTTTTTTAAAGTCCATCCGAGTTGAACAGCAAGCCACGCTTGGAGATAAATCGACTGAACATTCGTATGGCAAAGGTAGTCGGTTTCTCGAGAGTTAAAATGAATCTGAATTTTTTTTGTATGCTTGATGTCTTCAAGACGTTCTTTTCCTTTAAAGACGCTGGCAAAAAGTTGCCTCCATCCTTCGGTGCGCGCCCAATTTAAGTCTGCAATATCAGCATGACAACGTTCATTATGACTGAGAACAGCCTTTGCGTAGGCTGGAAGATCACAAGCGGCTTCAGAATCAAAGATAATACGGTCAGCTAGATGTTCTAACTTTTGAGCGATAGGATTATCAAAGGTAGGATCGTCTGCATGAACAAGATAGATTGGTAGATCTGGAAGAATATGAGGAAGGATCACAAAGGGGACTTTGGGATGATCTTTATGGCAGACTTCAACTTCTATTAGATCACAAGCAATCTCATACTCTCCTTCATCTGCTGTCATGACAGAAACAGCTGTTTTTAAATCGTGACCTGAGCAAGTTTCATCATAAGTAACAAAAATAATGCGGCAGGGAAACTTCTCAATAATTTTTTGAGCCATTTCATTCAGGTAACCGATCCGTTGCGATTTTTTCGCGTAAATAATGAGATTGAAGAGGCATGCGCGCATCTTGTTTGTTCCCTGAAGGGAATCCCAGATCTTCTCGAGCTCTGCTTCAATATCTGCTGGATGAATTGTATTAACCATAATGGGATCTATTCTATTGTCTTTATTTTCTCAAATCAAGCGCCATTTTCGACCATCCCGAGCGAGCATTTCATCAGCGGTCTTAGGGCCCCAACTTCCCGAGGGATAGTTAGGAAAATCTTTGGGCTCAGTGTTTGCCCAATAGTCGAGGAGAGGAGTAAAAAATTGCCATGAATGGAACACTTCATCCTGACGAGCAAAGAGTGTTCCATCCCCAGCGATGCAATCACAGATCAGACGTTCATAAGCATCTGGAGGTGTCAGACCAAAGAAGGCTCCATAACGAAAGTCCATTTTAACGGGTTGGATAGGGCTGCTTGGGCCAGGCACTTTACAATTAATTTTTAGAGCAATTCCTTCATTAGGTTGAATCCGGATCGCAAGAACATTGGGTTCATGTTTTTGTCCATGCTCTTGGAAGAGAACTCCTGGGGGATGCTTAAAAGTTACGGCAATTTCAGTGGCCCTCTTTGGAAGGCGTTTTGCTCCACGGAGATAAAAGGGGACTCCATCCCAACGCCAATTGTCAATAAATAGACGGACAGCACCATAGGTTTCTACTTTCGACTTCGGATCGACATTATCTTCTTCCCGATATCCCTTGACCTCTTCACCTCCAATAAACCCTTTGTCGTACTGGCCTCGAACAGCCGAGGTTTCAAAGTCTTTATCTGTGAATGGGCGTAGAGCTTCGAGAACTTTGACTTTTTCATCATGAATGGCATCAGCACTTAAATTGACAGGAGGTTCCATTGCAATGAGGGAAAAGAGTTGCATCATGTGGTTTTGCATGATGTCACGGACAAGGCCTTGCTCTTCATAAAAACGGCCCCTTGTTCCAATTCCAATATCTTCAGCGACTGTAAACTGGACATGGTCGATATAGCGATGATTCCAAAGATTTTCAAAGATAGAATTTCCAAAACGGAAAACAAGGAGGTTTTGGGCTGTTTCTTTCCCGAGGTAGTGATCAATCCGATAAAGCTGTTTTTCCGAAAGATGAGCCATTAAATCTTTTTGAAGCTCTAAAGCAGAGGTCAAGTCATGCCCAAAGGGCTTTTCAATAATGACACGTGACCACTTCTCTTGCTTTTCTGAATGATCGTAGAGGAGTTTGTGCTTTTTTAGTTTTTCAATTATGGTCGTAAAATAGCTCGGTTGTGTCGAAAGATAATAGATGCGGTTTCCACCCGTTCCCATCTGAGAATCGATATTGGCAAGATGTTTTGCAAATCTTTCGTATCCTGCATCATCGTCAAATTCTGATTGATGATAGAAGATTTGAGGGGCAAAGGTTTCCCAAACATTTTCTTCTATAGGTTTTACTCGTGAGTGTTGACCGATTGCTTTCTTCATCTCATCACGAAAGACTTCATCGGTTTTTTCTCTTCGAGCGAAACCACAACAAGCAAAACTTGTGGGAAGTTGGCCTTCTCTTTTTAGATTATAAAGAGCGGGCATCAGCTTGCGCGCTGTTAAGTCACCGGTGGCTCCAAAAATAACCACAATACAAGGATCTAAACTACGAAGCGTTTGGCCAGGCTCTTCAAAGGGGTGTACATCACTATCTTTAGACATAGCCTAAAGGTAAGTCAGAAAGAATTTTTTAGCTAGTACTTTGTGAATTTAATTTCTATGCGTTTATTACCCTAAAATGTTGGGTGTAGAAATAAAATTCATCCCCTCAGGAAATGAGGGGATGAATCAAAAGGGATTACATTCTTTTTAGATAATCAAGAACAAAGTTTTTATTTTTGCTTTCGACTAAAGATGGGCCCGAACCATTTCCAATTTTGTAAGCTCGAGTTCTTCTAGACTTTCTGATGACAACAACTTGTCGTGTAGGATCCCATCGAATATCTCTTGTTCTTTTAGGAATGTGTTGATCGACAAGAGCTGCATCCATTCTTCGAACGTCTCCACGAGAAATTTTTCTCAATGCAAGGGGTGGAAAAGCGACTTTTTGAGGAGCAGCTTTGGTTTCAACAGTTGGAGGTGTTGCTGGCTTAACCTCTTCCTGTTGTTGAACGATTTCTTCAGCAGGTGTTTCTTCTTGTCTTTGAACTTGAGTTTCCTCAGTATGTGAATGTTCAACAACTTGAGAAGCCGTTTGGGGCGCTTCTGAAGCAATGGTGTCTTCAATTTTTGGGGGTTCTTCTTGTGGTTGAGTCGGTGAAATCACTTCCTGAGCAACTACATCTGTTTTTTCAACTTCTGTTTTAGCAGTTTCGTCTTTTGAAACTTCGCTCTTTTGAATCACATCTTGAGCAATTGCTTCTGCTTTTTGCTCGGTACTATCAGACGATTCAACTTCTTTTTTTACAGGCTTTTCACTTTGTTCGCCCATGATAAGAGCGTTGTAATCATCATATAGATCGGTGATTCTAGCACTATCTACGTTTTTGGTTTCTGACATAAAACTTCTTCCTTCTTTAATTTACGGTTGAACATTTAAATAATTAATTTACCTCATAAAAATTGAATCTAAGAATTAAAGAGGGGTCGATGTAAGTTCAATTTTTTGGAAAGTTGCGACTATGTTTTATAATCGGTTGAATATAAAAGACTTAAACCCCTTCTTTTATACAATGTTAATTTCTCTTTTGAATTAATTGCGGCAATTATATCAACCACATAGATATAAATGAATAATAATATTTATTATAATTTGACTGTTTTATTTATAGATGATGAAAAAAAGAGGTCATCCCCTCAAGAGTTGAGGGGATGAATCAGAATAGATTACATTTTGTTTAAGTATGCAATCACATCGCTATGCTTTCCTTCTTTAAGAGCAGGTGCTGCTCCATTTCCAATTTGGTAAGCACGTTCTTTTCCAGACTTTACGATCACAACAACATTGCGAGCTGAGTCCCACTTAATATCTTTATCTTTGATTCTTGATGGGATGTGCTCTTTTACAAGAGCTGCGTCTTTTTTCAGAACATCTTTACGAGTGATTTTCTTGAGGTTAACAGCAGGAAGAGCAGCCTTTTGAACAGGAACTTGCTTTTCTTCTTGTTTCACTTCAACAGCTTCTTTTTTAGCTTGCTCTGTAACTTCAGCTTTTGCAATTGTTTCTTGAGCTACAGTTTCAGCTTTTACAGCTTGTTCCTCTGCAACAGGCTGCTCTACAGCGGTTTCTGTTGCTACGTCTTTTTTTGGTTCAACGACTTCGCTATCATGTTTGTAGAGTTCATCAACTCTAGTTTCGCTACTATCTAGTCTTGTGATTTCTGACATACTTCAATCCTATGTTTATTGATTGTTCATTTCTAATTCTTCTAGATCGTTAGAGGAATTAATCGGAGACATTATAACAAGAGGAGGAATAGTTTAAAATACTAGCAAATATTATAATTGAACATATTATTGATACATGAAAGGGCATCCCGTTGATCTTCGGGATCGATAGAAATAATTTGTGAGGGAGTAGGATTTTTGAGAGCTTGGAGAATGAGCTCTAGACTATTTGATTTCATATACCGACACATCATACAAGATCCGACGAGTTGAAGTTTAGGATTCTCCACCTGGAGGCGGGAGGAAATACCACATTCTGTGAGAATTAGAAAAGGGTTGGGGTCTGATTGATGTTCTTTAATATAATGAACGATTTGACTCGTCGATCCCACGACATCGGCTTCTTTAATGACCGATTGTGTGCATTCGGGATGGGCAAGAACTGAAAGGTTTGGATGGGACTTTTTTAAGAGATGGACTTCATCAGCTGTAAATTCTTCATGGACATAACAACTCCCATCATAGAGCTTAATCTTTTTTTTATCTCCTAAAGCATTTTGAACATTTTCTCCCATTAATCTATCGGGAAGAAAATAAATTTTATCGTTGGGGAGGTTTTCAATGATGCGGTAAACATTAGAGGAGGTCACACAAACATCGCAAGCAGCCTTAACAGCGGCTGTCGTATTGATATAACAAACAAAGGTATAATCGGGGTATTTTTCCCGGAGAGCATAGACATCTTCAGCTTTAATGCTATCTGCTAGTGAACATCCTCCATTAGGATTGGGATCAATAACGGTTTTTTCTGGGTTTAAGATTTTTGCTGTCTCAGCCATAAAGCGAACCGCAGGGAAAACAATCATTTTTTCCTGAGCTTCTTTTGCTTTAAGGGCGAGTCCATAAGAATCACCAATGTGGTCAGCTACCGTGTAGAGAATATCGGGATGGACATAGGAGTGGGCAAGAATCAAAGCATCTTTTTCTTTTTTTAACCTTTCAATTTCCTCAATAAAGGGAACAAGATGTTCGCACCGCTCAAGGGTATAGTGGCAGAGGGGATTATCGGTTTTAATATTTTTCAGTTTTTCATAGAGGGTTTCAGCGAGCATGAACCGATCCAGCATTAAAGGGTTGATTTGATTTCTTCAGTTTTTGAGGAGTTTTTCTCTTTTTATTTTGAGCACATTGTCTAAAAGATAAAGGGGAAAAATCAAGAGAGGAAAGATTCCAAAAAGTAAGAAATAAAACAATATCTTTAATGCTGGTTCGGTTCATGAAAGGATCCATCGAGGTAATTTTGTAAGATTAGGGTAGCACTCATCGTATCGACATGACTGGACCGTTTTTTCCTTGAGACTTGTCCTTCAATCATCAGTTTTTCGACTTGCTTTGAAGTGAGGCGTTCATCCCAAAGAATCAGAGGCAGACCACTTTTTTTCTCCAGAATCTCAGCAAATTTACGAACGGTTGTTGTTGTTTCACTATCCTTTCCAGATAAAAGAAGGGGAAGGCCAAGAACGATTGTTTCTACACCTTCGAGCTCTTTAAGGATTAAGTCAGCAGTTTCTTCAAGACTTTTTCCAGCAGAAATTGTTTTGAGAGGAGAAGCGATCATCTTCATAGGATCTGAGCGGGCAAGACCAATCCGTTTCATACCAAAGTCAATCCCGAGAACTCTACCCATTAAGGATGGCTCCAATAAACGCTTTAAAGAGAGGGTGGGGAGCTGTAGGTTTTGATTTAAACTCGGGATGGAATTGAACACCGACCATCCAGGGGTGATCATTGATCTCAGCAATTTCACATAGCCCTTTATAGCTTCCGGCTATCACAAGTCCTTTCTCTTCACAGGCTTTTTTATAGGCGTTATTAAATTCAAAACGGTGGCGATGCCGTTCTTCAATTTTCTTTTCCCCATAGGCAGAGTAAGCTTTGGTTTTAGGAGATAAAGTGCAGGGATAAGCACCGAGGCGCATTGTCCCCCCTAAATCTTCGATCCCTTCTTGCTCAGAAAGGAGAGAGATAATGGGATCAGGGGTATCGGGGTTCATTTCTGTAGAATTGGCTTCTGGAAGGCCAAGGACGTTTCTAGCAAAGTCTACAACGAGGACTTGCATTCCTAAGCAGATTCCAAAATAGGGGATCTTTTTTTCGCGGCAATATTTTGCAACGGCAACTTTTCCTTCGAATCCTCGTTCTCCAAATCCCCCAGGAATAAGATATCCATCGCATCCATCAACTTTTTTTGCAGTTTCTGAGTCGAATCCCACAACCTCAACCTTGACATTATGAGCAATCCCTCCATGATGGAGAGCTTCAACCACTGACTTATACGCATCTTGGTGATGGATATATTTTCCTACAAGCCCCACTTTTATAGTTTTCTTGGGATTGAGGTAGGCTTTAACCATTTTTTCCCAGGCTGAAATATTCGTTCTTTTGCACTTGAGTTTTAGGAGAGAACAAAGTTGGGCATCGAGTTTTTGTTCAACCATTGTCAAAGGAAGTTCATAAATTGAATGGGCGACGTCAACTTGCTCAATGACTGCTTGCTTGGGAACACTACAAAAGAGGGCAATTTTATCTTTGACTTCTTTTTCTAAAGGATTTTCTGAGCGGCAAAGAATGAGATCTGGGAAGATTCCAAGACTTTGCAATTGGTGTACAGAGTGTTGTGTGGGTTTTGTTTTAACTTCTCCGGCGGCTTTTAGGTAGGGGATATAAGTCATATGGATATTGACGCAGTCCTCAGGATGATCGAGGCGGAATTGGCGGATTGCCTCTAAAAAAGGTTGCGATTCAATATCACCCACAGTTCCTCCAATTTCTACTAGAAGAACATCAATTCCTTTTTCTTGGTTTCCAGCAAGAAGAATCCGTTTTTTGATTTCGTCAGTTACATGAGGAATAACTTGAACGGTATTTCCAAGATAATCTCCATGGCGTTCTTGTTTGATCACTGTATCGTAGACTTGACCAGAGGTCGCATTGCTGGCCTTTGACAAGGGAGTGTTTGTGAAACGATAATAGTGTCCTAAATCAAGATCTGTTTCAGCACCATCATCTGTTACATAAACTTCTCCATGCTGAAAAGGGTTCATTGTTCCGGGATCTACATTGAGATAAGGGTCCAACTTGAGCATTGCCACTTTTTGCCCGTGGGATTCTAATATCATTCCAATCGAAGCCGATGCAAGTCCTTTACCTAAAGAAGAAACTACACCACCTGTCATGAAAATATATTTTTTTGCCATTTGAACCTACTTGTTGTATAGGTGTATAGTATAGATAAAGAGGAATTATGATCCAACATTTAAAGCGTCCCCAAAAACGGCTTCTCCTTGCTATCTCTTTGATGATTATTGCATCGCTTGCTCTTGCGATTCAAGCCATGTTTGTCAAATTAGCATCTGATTATTTGAGTACAAATTTTTTAACGTTTGCTCGTTCTTTTGTGAACTTGATTCTTCTTCTAATATGGGTTGTGCTCTCACCGACAGCTCCAAAAATTTCAGAGCTCTATAAAACAAAGAATTACAGACATCATGCTGTGCGTTCGATTTTTGGTGTGGGGGCTCTTTATTGCTTTTACTTTAGTATTAACCATTTCTCACTAGCAACCGGAACATTGATCTTTTACTCATTCCCGTTGTTTGTCCCTCTTGTTTCTCGTGTTTGGCTTCGTGTCAAGTTTGTTCACCGTCTTTGGTGGGGTTTAGGAATTGCATTTATCGGTCTTCTTTTTGTCATGCGACCTGGGGAACATCTTTTTAACCCATTATCAATCATTCCTCTCATAGGGGCAATGCTTGCTGCAACGGCATTCGTAGCTGTGCGAACTTTAAACTATACAGAACCATGGGAGCGGATTACGGCGTATTTCTTTACCACAGCCGTTCTTGTCACAGCGATTGTTCTTCATCTTTTTCCGGATGGAAGAGAGGTTTACACTTTTAAAAGTTTGAGTCTTGCTTTTCTAGCGGGTCTTTTTGCTGCAATCTTTCAAGTTCTGATGACTGTGAGTGCAAAATTTGCTCCCATGAGATTGATCAGCCCGCTTGTTTATTTGAGTTTTGTTTTTGGGGCCATCATTCAGTTTTTCATTTGGGGAGTGGGGATCCCCGAAGGGGTCATCCTAGGTTTTTGTTTAATCGTTGTGGGAACCATTCTTCTTATTTTCCTTTATCCTAAAGATGACCTAAAATTTGTCGATCGTAAACCGAAGGAAAAAAAGGGTGTTTCAAAACAAATTGAGCAATAGCGACATTCTCAAAAAAGATAGACCTTTTTTGGTCGATGAACTATCTTAACTTCTATGACACCACTACAAAAACATCGGATAAAATATCGACCAAGTCTTCCTAAAGCTTTGGGAGAAAATGTCGTTTTCAAAGGAAGGGGATCGACTACCTCTCTTGGAGATGAAAAGGAAATCGAAGCAAAATTTCCTAAAACATTTGGAAGACCTCTTCTTCATCCTGAAAAAGGAGAAAAGCCTTTAGCTAAAGCTTTAAAAGTGGGCGTTGTCTTTTCTGGAGGACAAGCTGCTGGAGGACACAATGTCATTACCGGTCTTTTCGATGCCCTTAAAGCCTTCCATCGTGAGTCACAGCTGATCGGTTTCTTAGGAGGACCTTCTGGAATCATCGAAGGAAAGACCCTAGAGCTTTCAGAAGATTTATTGCAGAACTATCGGAACCAAGGTGGTTTTGATCTCATTGGCTCGGGGCGGACAAAGATTGAAACAAAGGAGCAACTTGAAAAGTCGATCGAAGTTTTTAATCAACGTCTTCTCGATGGCGTGGTCATTATTGGGGGAGATGATTCGAATACGAATGCAGCGATTCTTGCAGAGTTTGCTTTAAGTAAAGGGTGTAAAACTAAAATCATTGGTGTTCCCAAAACGATTGATGGTGATTTAAAGAACAATTTCGTTGATATTTCCTTTGGATTTCATTCAGCTTGCAATACTTATGCAGAGATGATTGGAAATATTGCGCGTGATTCTTCTTCTGCAAAAAAATATACCCATTTTATTAAGCTTATGGGGCGTTCTGCCTCACATATTGCATTGGAATGTGCTCTTTTGACTCAACCTAATGTGACTCTTATTGGTGAAGAGATCGCTGAGAAAAAGATGACTTTGAAAGAAATCACAAACTCTCTTACTGATTTGATTGAAAAGAGGGGAAACCAAGGAAAAAACTATGGAGTTATTTTAATTCCAGAAGGAATCATCGAATTTATTCCTGAAATGAAAGTCTTGATTAGTGAGCTTAATACCCTTCTTGCTGAAGGTAAAGATCAAAATGCTTTAAGTGTTGAAGCAAAAGCGACCTTTGACTTTCTTCCAAAAGAAATTGCTGAGCAGCTCCTTTTGGACCGGGATCCTCATGGCAATGTTCAAGTTTCTCACATTCAAACAGAAATTCTTCTCAGTACCCTTGTAAAAGAAGAACTTAAAAAGCGTTCAAGCTTTAAGGGGAAGTTTAGTCCCTTACATCACTTTTTTGGTTATGAAGGAAGAGCCGGACTCCCTACAAATTTTGATGCGACTTATTGTTATACCCTTGGCCATATTGCAGCTCTCCTGATTCAGGGAGGGCATACAGGGTATATGTGCGCTGTTTCTCACCTTTCGAAGCCACCATCGCACTGGGAAATTTGTGCAATTCCCATCACCTCTTTAATGAACATGGAAGTGCGCAAGGGAAAGGAAAAGCCTGTGATCCGTAAGGCCTTAGTTGATTTGAACGGGTCGGCTTATAAGTTTTTCGAAAGGAATCGGAGAAAATGGATGGAAGAAGATCACTATCTTTTTCCAGGGCCCATTCAATTTGAAGGAGATCCTTCCTTTACCGATGCTCCTCCAAAATCTCTTCTTATTTAAGTTTAATTAGTTAAGTTCATATTTCTCGTGTTCAATCAGTTGTATTTTTTTACAAAAATCTCTTTTTGATTATTCCTTTTTTGAGGTATTGGAAAAGATAAGGGGGAAGGATTATGAAAAAGGGATTTCATAAGAAGGGAAAACGTTTTGCTAATCCACATATCGATACGACAAAGCGTTCACTTATTGACATTGCTCTTTGGCAATTAGGATATTATGATGATAAAAACCCCCCTAAGAAACGTCCTGAAAAATTTCGCTACCCAAATTCAAAGCGTAAGCTAAAAGAAAATGTCCCCCAAGTCACTTGGATTAATCACTGCACCTTTTTGGTAAATGTGGGCAATCTCTCTTTGCTTACGGATCCGATTTGGAGCGAGCGTTGTTCACCATTTTCTTTTCTAGGGCCAAAGCGCAGGCATGAAACTCCATTGGCCCTAGAAAAACTTCCAAGAATCGATCTCGTTCTTCTGAGTCATGATCATTATGACCATTTTGATAAAAAGACTCTTTTAAAGCTTGCTGAGCTTAACCCTGGAATTACATGGATTGTTCCTTTGGGAGTGAAGAAGCGGCTACATAAATTAGGTCTTCGTCATATCATAGAAATGAAGTGGTGGGAAAAGACTCATATTGGTCTGCAAGGACAAGAGGTTGTGATTACAGCCGTTCCCACGCAACATTTTTCTGGAAGAGGGATTTTTGATAGAAATCGAACGCTGTGGACAGGTTTTGTGGTGGATTTTCTTCGAGAAGAAAAACAAGAAAAGAGACTCTATTTTGTTGGGGATACAGGGTATAATAAAAAAGATTTCAAGAAAATAGGTGAAGAGTTTGGGGAAATGGATTTGAGCTTGATTCCTATTGGAACCTATGTTCCTGGAGCCTTTATGGACCCTGTTCATATTAGCCCACACAAAGCTGCAGCAATTCACGATGAAGTGGGCTCCCTCTTAAGTGTTGGGATGCATTGGAAAACCTTCCGCCTTTCAAGTGAGGATCTTGAACAACCTCCCTACGATCTTTATTGCGCTCTAAAAAAGAGGGGTATCGATCCCAAAACGTTTCGCGTTCTTGAACCTGGTCAAACGATTAATTGGTAATGCCCTGTGCATATTTTCCATTGAGCCCTTTCCAGTAAAATTTACCCATGCACAAGAAAATCCCTGCGATAAGAATCAGACCATGGTGCTGGTAATGACTAAAGCCGGGATGGTAGTCTGCGGCATACCTTTTTTTAGTAAAGCTACTTATTTTGAAAATTGTTTTTGGTTCGCAGTTGGGTGCATAGTAAAAACATCCTGCGGTCATAAGTGCTGCTCCATAGCCTGCATTCCCATAAGTCGTGCTTAGAGCAGCAATCGTGACAAAGATTTTTCCGGCAATCGAGGCGCATTTCTGAGTTTCTGTTTCTGGAGCTGCGACATCTTTTCTCAGATCATCCCTTTTATAAAAAATCTCTGAAATGACGGCTCCTGCGACAGACCCTAAAGCGACATGTTTCCAAGAAAGACTTGATAATGTTGATGAAATCATATGATCCTCCAAATGAATTGCCCAACTATGATAGGAGGAAAAAAATTTTATTTCAACTTTTTGACGACACGCCCTAGTATTTTTGTAACCGCTTAACATAGCTAGCCTTGACACAGGATGATTTTTCATTGACGATTGTCAGGTGTTGATGCAAAATATTGTTTATGATGCAAATTTGGAATATGATTAAGTACTCGCTGAGTGATCGGAGGCTTCAAAAAGAGGTCAAAAAGCGCTACTATCATGATCATCCCTTTTCTCATCTTGATCGTGCTCTTTTGACTGCTTACATCTTTAAAAATCCCTATACGATTAGTAAGAATTACCTCAAGAATCGAAATGAGAAAGAGATTCATACCTACGGTGAAACACCTCTCATGACTTATGAGAAAATTGCAAAAGAAGTGGAGCTTGAACCGACTGATACCTTCTTAGAGCTGGGATCTGGAAGAGGGCGAGGAGCACTTTTCTTGCACCATTTTTTCAAATGTCAGGTGATTGGAATTGAACGGATCCCTCAATTTGTAAAATTATCCCGTTATCTATCCCATAAATATCACCAAGGACGGGTGACTTTTATCTGTGGAGATATGCTCAAAGGGGAACTTCCTGAAGCAACCGTAGTTTACCTCTATGGAACAGCACTATCCGACCAGGAAATTACTTCGTTAGTTCAAAAGCTTAAAAAGTATCCAAAAGGAACAAAAATTATCAGCATCAGTTATCCGCTCACAGATTATGATGAAAATGGTTTTCAGATAGAAAAAACATTTCCTGTGAGTTTTCTATGGGGAGAAACGGAAGCCTACATTCAAACGGTATGTCATCATGAGAGAATTGATTAAAAAAAAATGCACCCCTTGCGTTGTGGGATCATCTCCTTTAAAAGGGGAGGATCTTAAACCTCTATATATGCAGTTAGGGGAAGGGTGGGAAATTATTGAAGAACACCATCTTGAAAAAGCTTATTCCTTCAAAAATTTTAAAGAAGCTCTGGCCTTTATCAATATCATTGGTGCTGTTGCTGAGGAAGAGGGGCACCATCCTAATATTTTCTTAGCCTGGGGAAAAGTCACTCTTCAAATCTGGACCCATAAAGTGGATGGGCTTACAGAGAGCGATTTTATTCTAGCTGCTAAAATCGAAGCAGAATACGTGTCTCATCAAGGATAGGCAGAAATAGAAAGGCATGCCCTTTCTGAGCATGCCTTTACAAGAAAATTGCAATAAGTCTTATTTTTTTTTGGACTGTTGTTGTTGCCCGCGTGGATGGCTTTTCGCTTTTGGATTAGCCCCTTTCGACATGTTAGAACAAGAAGGTTGTTTATTTTGTTGTTGAGATTTGTTTTTGTTTTTATTGTCCATGTAAGACATATTTACCTACCAAAAGGTTTAATTGTTGCTAGTCACTTTTCCGAGCTATACCCAGTCTGAAATGACTATGATCTCATTTTCCTCCTAAGAAGGATATTTGTATAGAGTATTTATATCTTATTAATATTCAATAGCTAAAATTTTCTCTTATAAAAAAATTCTAGAAGAATTTATGTGTCAAAAGATTCTCATCAAGGGTAGATTTCTATTTGAATTTTATTGATACTATTTTCAATTAAATTTTTTATTAGGAGCAACTCTTATGGATGCATTGCAAATGAATTCTTCAACCAAGGCCTATCTTGCAATGAGTTCTTTTTTCGGAGGAACCTATTGTTATTTCATGAGAAGCCAACTTCCTCCATCCGCTTTAAAAATGCAAATGGTTTCCCTAGGAGGAGGGATATGTTCTCAACTTTTACTCAATAAAAATGGAGCAAAAAAAGAGTATCAATTGCTTACACTAGCAATGATTGCTGTGGGCAGCTATTTTGGAAGAGTGACTCTCAAAACAGCATGCATCTCAACGATCTTTCTCGGGGGAACATGTATAGCTTTGGGAAATTACTTTTTGATCTATAGATTTGAAAGAGATGTTGAAGCATTTAAAGAGCACCTTCAAGATTCTAAAACTGTGATTACCCTATCCATTACAAGGAAGTGTAGAGCTTTTTTAGAGGACCCCAGACAAGACAATCGATGGGATTTAGAGTGGGACTTAGGAAATGCAATGCTCAAGAACCCACTTAATATAACCGAATCGGACATCGATGATTTATTATCAGAGTCTTGGGATGGATATACAAGGTGTTGTGTAATGGTTGGTTTTGATAGAGCGGGGACAAATGAAAAGTTCCAACAAGAAGTGTACCAATCGCGTATTGTTAAAGCCATCCTTCCGGTAGATTTGATTTTTCTTAAATACTTATTAAAGAGTAAGTCCTATCAAGAAGACCCAAAGATTGGAGAAGCTCTTTTAAGGTATACTATTCGTGATGAGGATACTAGAGAGACTCCTTTATGGGATGTTGCTAGGGTGGCTTGCAGTGTTTCTGAAGCATTTGCACGGCGTAATTTCTTGCCAAAGATTGGAGATCTCTTTTACTATCCTATCCTTGCAGCAATTTTAGATAGTACTTCACTAAAACCCGTGATTGATCCTTTCATCGGGATAGAAAGTCACGAGATAAAGGATGATCATCTTTGTACGACTCTTGAGCAGATTCGATCAGAGAACCTTCTTGACTATGTCGGAACGCTTCTCGATAAGTTTAGTTCTCCCGATCATTTAAAGCTGGCGCAGTGTAATCTAATGGCTAGGTTTCATCAAACCTATCCAAAACTCGTTGAAATGTGGAATCAAAAGAAGGTCGGTGGTTTTGTTACTTTTAGTAGCTGCCGACGAGCGAAAAATGGAAGCGGAAGCCGCGTGAGTCTAACTTTTTGAGCTGGAAGCCTAGATCGCCTCGGAAGGTCAAATAGGAAGAGATTTGATAGCGGACACCAGGACCTGCTCCCAAGAGGTAATAGGTCTTAGGGTTATTTTGCTCCGTTCTAACATCTCGGCCAATCCCATAGTCTAGGAAGACGAGGAATTGTAGAAGGTCTTTAAAGGCTTTCTTTCCAATGAATGAAAGGGGCATGGTGCGCAATTCTGTTGAAAGCAAGAAAGCATTATCAACGTTGACTTCCCGTTCTTTATATCCCCGTACACTATCATACCCCCCAAGACCCGCTTGTTCACTTGGAAGGAGGTTTTGTGACGAGGCTTGACCACGGAATGTCATTGTAAATGAAAAGTCTTTCGGAAGGCGAATCATTGGAGCAAAGGTTAGTCTTCCATAAAGATAGGAACTTTTTGCTTGGAAGCGGACATCTTTATAGTCAGAATCACTTTGTTCTCCAAGCCAAGGACCGGGGGAATAGAAGAGTTCAGCTGTAATGGAAGCATTGAATCCCTCACCGATATATCCTCCATTATAACCGAGGATGAGTTGTGTAAGGTTGACGCTATGCCGATAAACCGATTCTCCACCGAATTCGAGATTGTTATCGGTTCTTTTATAGTCAAATCCAAAAATCACATCATGAAGGTAGCCGGGACGGGGAGTCAAGATCCAGTTATAACGGGTACTGGCTTGTGCAGAGTATCCTGAATTATCAAGGCCGGGATGGTCAACGTGCATATCTCCATGGACATGGGAATACCCTCCATAAAAAGTCCAGATATCGCGCCAAGGAAGGGGAATCGTGTAATAACCTGTAAGTGCCCAAAAACGGTCGATTTTTGGTGCAGAGGTGAATTGTATAGAAAGGAGATGATCCAACCCAAAAGCATTTCCCCAATTGGATCCCACAAAAATGCGAGTATTTTCGGTTTCATCAAACCCTGTGTTATCCACACCAGCATAGAAACGGTATGGGCGACGATCTTCGGCAACTAGACGAATATCTGTTGTTCCCGCAAGTTCTCCAGGTTCATAAATCACATCCACTTGTCTAAAAGGATTTCGGTTAATCCAAGCAAGATCGGTAACAAGGATATCAGAGTTTATCGGGCCGCCATTTTCTAAGCGGATATAATCGATCAATCTTTGGTCTTTAAAGAACTTGTTTCCTTCGACCGTTACCTTTCCAAGTTTTCCTTCGATGACAACAATTTCTAAGACTCCACTGGAGAGTTTTTGCTCAGGGATTTCAACTGTGACAACAGGACGTCCCCACCGTCTATAATAATTGATCACTTCTTGCTTTAAGTCGACGAGTTTTTGTTTTGTAAGAGGTCGAGCGAGAAAATTGTTTTTTAGCATTGCATCAAAGTGCTTGATCGTCCCAGGAACTTGGACGTTGATAGCTTCTGCACCACCAATAGCACGAGCGACTTCTTCATCGGAAATATGCCTTTTTTTATCGGTAAGAATGACTCCTTTGAGTTCAGGGATGATCAACGCATTTCCATTGGGAACTTGATGAGATTCTTGAGTCGAGGGGTAGGTGATTCCTTTTTCCCCTTGAAACTCGGTGGGTTCTTTGGGTTTTACTCGCTCAAAGTCTTGAGCAAATAGAGTCGTTGTCAGTAGCGAAAGTGTCAGTAGTTTCTTCATAGTGCCTTAGAGGGTGTATGTGAATTATAATGGTTCATTTTTTTAGCCTTTTCCAATTAATTTTCCTTCTCAAATTCGCCAACTTATAAAAGTTGACTGCATTCTCCGAAGAAAAATTTCTTTAGAAAATGCAAAAAAATCTGAACGTACTCTAATTCGCATACACCCTCTTAGGGAAAGTGATAATGTTTTCGTTTTTAGGATCATTAAAAGAGAGGCTTCTCATGCGCTGGAAGTATAGCTGATCATTTCGCTTCTCTGCAACTTGAAATCTTTCAACCCAGCCAAGGTATTCATTCATAGGATGGAAAGCTGTCAGCATTCCACTGACGAGAAGTTGACTCCGTTGAATATTTTGATAGGCAAACTCTTTATCTTTATAAAAAATGGTTCGTGGAACTTCAGGCGGTAGAACGATCTTAACTTCTTCATTTAAAACCAAAGGAATGACTTCATCAGAGACTAAAGTATAATGGGGAGCCATAGCGAATGTATGATCCATTTTACTTGTGAGATATAAAGTGACGTTAGATCCTTCTAAGTTTGCCCCCTTTTCCATTATCAACTGGCCCCGAGGCTCATTTTCATGGAAACTTACTGAAAGAGAGAGTGGATCCTTTGTAAGATTAGCGATTGAACTTTTGGGATGCATCTTGATATTCCCTAAAGAAGCAATGGTTAAAGCTCCTCCTTTGTTTTCAATCCAAACTTTCTTTTTTAGTAAAAGGTCATTGCTTGTTGTGATAGAAAGTGGTCCAAATCCTGAAACATAAGCACTTGTATCACTTCCCTCAACAATGAAATCATTGGCTGCTATTTGAATAGATCCTGGCTCAGTAGAACCTCCAATGTAGTTAACGATTGTGCTACTAGATTGGTTGGCACCTTGCAAAAGAAGTGTTTCGTTGGCATCAATTGAAATATTTGCAATTGCCGGACCATTAATACCAGTGATTCCGATAACACTATTTCCCATCGCTTTAGGATTTGGATTTGCGGTTAAGAAAATACCTGTTCCAGAAGAAACTTCGAGTTGGTGAAGACTGCAATCCATTGTCCCAGGGGTATTTCCAGTATAGGCACCGATGAAGGCGGGATTGGTTCCATAGCCTGCATTCAGGTAGATCCCTTCTTTTGCTTTAACGGAGATGTGATCGGAATGGAAAACATGGGTTGCAGAACCATCAAAATCTTGTGCAAATCCAATGCCTGCAAAGTTGTTTGGTGTAGAATTTTCCCCACCATAAACTTGAATATCCTTATCAGAATGAACAATAAAGTTCCCTTGGTAAGAATCATTATGACTTCTTTGCTTTCCACCATGACCAATCAAAGCATAGCATCCAGCTTTATCTTTTCCTGCAGCGAGTTTAACAAAGCCTTCAATGGAAGGGATATGAATATCTCCTGAAGCATTCACATCACTAGTATAGGAATGGGTCTCAACTTGATGAGGAGCATGTCCGATTTGTGCAAATTGATGGGAACCTTCACCAGCAAGAAGAACAAGGTTTCTTCCAAGGTGATCGATCCTAATATTCCCTTGGAAATCCATTCCAGTTGAAGTGGGGGTTGTATTTGTATGGCCAATCAAAGTGAAGTTTCCAAGGGATTGGAGGATTAGGTCATTTCCAACCTTTAAGTGAATATTACTTTTAATAAACCCATTATCAAATCCAATTTGAGCTTGTCCCTTAGCACCCCCTAGTAAAAGAAGGTTCCGTCCAACGTCAATCTCTGTATTTCCAAGCTGTGTTCCGACTCGAGCGACTCGGTCCGTTCCATCGATGCGCAGGTCTCTTCCTGCATTGAAGACAATGTCACCTCTTCCACTATTTTGGATGTTTCCTCTAACGTGGATATCTCGATCGGCAATAAAGGTTAGCTTGTGACCTGTTCCATAGCCTCCTCCAGAAGAAGTGCTATCTAAATTTGTATCGATGATAATGTCTCCTTCACCATCAAATGTCGAACTTGTTGTAACCGTTACAGGTCCTGAGTTGAGTTGAGCTAGAAGCGTTGTTTCATCGAGAATACTTTTTCCTTTAATGGGGTAATAAGTTCCATGAATGTAGGAGGTGTCTATGGAGGAGAGGGATCCTTTTTTAATGATGATTGTACTGGGATCAGTTAAAAGCTCTCCTGGAGTTCCCTTAGGAGCCGTTCGATCGGTTGTTCCTGTCATATTCAGCCTAGATTTTCCTGAAATTTCAACAAGGCCACCATTTCCTCCTTCATCACCACCTCGGGCAATAATCACTCCATGGAAAGAGGTTAATCCATCTGACCAAACAATGGCTTGACCAGCATTTCCATTCACTAAGGAGCTAACATTGATCGTTGCGTTTTTATCAACGTAGGAATATTCAGAATTTAGAATATCAGGATTCTTTCCTTTAAATGATCCCCCGAAAAGTATTTCTCCTCCACCCGGATCACTTGAAATGTCAAGAAATCCATTTTCAAGAAGGGCGACCTTTTCTCCAAGGATGTGAATTTCTCCTCCAGGAGCATGAACTTCTCCAGTGACTTCAACAATCCCTTTTTCAGCAACGAGATAAATTTCACCATTTTGGGTAGTTGTTGTTAAAGCATCTAGCTTTCCTTTGTGCTTAATCGCCAATTTATAAGGATTTCCATCAGCAAGAAGGCGGATTTTTAAAGCTTCAATATCTCCTTTCTGAATAATTCCTGTTCCTTTTTGTGAGACATTTTGACTGAGAGCACAAATATGGACCCGTTCTTTCTCATTTGGTTTTAAGAGAATCTCTTTCCCAACTGCTAGAGCAACCATCCCATTAGGAGCAATGAGCTTCCCATGATTTTCGACATACCGACCGATGAGAGCAATATCGCCACCAGAAGCACGAATCGTCCCCAAGTTCACAATTTTATTTTCAGAATTACCGCGGAAACGAATATCTCCACCTTTAATAAACTCACTTTCCAAAACGTCCAATGTAGAAGCTATAAAAGCATTTGTATCAATAAGAGCTCCATTACCTATGAAAATTCCATTAGGATTAATCAGATAGATTTTTCCGTTGGCTTCAAGAGTTCCTAGAAGTTTACTCGGTTCTTTTAAGAAGACTCTATTAAGTACAGCTGAATTTTCATCAGGTTGAATAAAGGTGACCACTTCATTTCTTTCAATTGAGAAGCTATCCCAATTAATAATTGCCTGTTGATCATTAACGTAGATCACCATGTTATCGACAGAAGGATGGGTGAAAGTCGCAGCATCGGGAGAGAAATCTGACCCTTTAGGCTTCGCAATAAGTGATAAAGGAATAACCAATAAATAAAGAATAAAGCGTTTGTCCATGAATCCTCAGAGTTTTTCCATTAGGTCTATGTTTATAAATTGAATTAGTTATTAAATTCAAACTTTTTTATTGCGAAAGGCTTATGCTAGCTTTTTTTTTAGCATGTTGTTAAAGTCTTTTCGGAAAAAAATTAATAAGGACATAAAAAAATGGAAATAACATCTCTTAAAAAAACTAAAATTACCCATTCATCGGAATTTCCCCTACTCGATTTCACTGAAGCTGAAATGATTGAAGCATGGCATCAATTTCCCGATGATCCCAGCTGTTATAAACTCGAGTCTGAATTTTGTTTAAATTCTCGATGTGGAGAAGGTTTTACAAACTTTCCAAATATTGGGGGAAACTTCCATACACGCCCCAAGCTTATTCTTGATGAAGAAGAGGTTTTTATTGAAGCAAATTGGATCACCGATCGACTGATTGCTACGGGTTATCCCACTGCTGGAAAAATGAGGGATCACTATTGGTACATGGTTCACTCTCTTCTCCAAGAAAAAAAGAATGTTTTTATCATTAACTTCATGCATCAAGATGACATCAATCCCTATGGTGGTTGGTTTTTCCCAACAAAGGATAGTCCCACAATAGAAGTTAAAGTTAAATCTTGGGGAAGAAAGATTTCTTTTATATCGAAAGAGCAAAAAGAGGGGTGGGAAAGGCAGACCCATACAATGGATGATCTCCCTTTTTCATTATTTCATTATCCCACATGGAAGGATCATGGAATGGGAGAAGAGGAAATTGTGATTGCACTTCTCAAAGAACTTTATGAATCCATGCAAAAAGCTCCTAATGCTGTTGCGATATTAGGATGTCGAGCTGGAGTTGGAAGGACGGGAACTTTTACGGTTCTTTTCTATTTTTATTCCCTTCTTCAAGAGAAAAAGACGTTGTGTAAAGAAGATTTTGATCTTAAAGCCATTCAAAGAAAGATTATCGAATACCGTGAAGCCAGAGGGGATGTTCAATTTGTTCAAACTTCAAAGCAATTTATGATGCTTTGTCGTGTTGTACAAAGACTTTACAATGAGGCGATAAGTTGACAGGTAAATAGATTCGCTTTAAAATTTCTGTCTATGAAATACGCAGAATCTATTTATCAGACAAAACGGTGGAAAACCCGCGAAGTAAAAGTGGGTGAAGTGGGCGTTGGTGGGGATAACCCTATTCGTCTCCAGTCTATGACGAATTCAAATACCCGTGATGTTGAAGCAACAGTGGATCAAATTATTCGCCTTGCTGATCATGGGTGTGAAATTGCACGTGTCACCGTTCAAGGAAAAAAAGAGGCGGAAGCCTGTGAGGGGATTAAAAATACACTCATTAAAAAAGGGTACACGATTCCTGTTGTTGCAGATATCCATTTTTATCCACCTGCAGCGATGCTTGTTGCTGAATTTGTGGATAAAGTGAGGATTAATCCCGGTAACTTTGTTGATCGGCGCGCTACATTTAAAACAATTAATTATGATGATGCCTCCTATGCTGCAGAGCTTGACCGTATTCGAGAAACCTTTGGTCCATTAGTCGAGAAGTGTAAAAAGCTTAAAAGAGCCATGAGAATTGGAACGAACCATGGATCTCTTTCTGATCGTATCATGAACCGTTATGGGGATACCCCTTTTGGAATGGTTGAATCGGCTCTTGAATTTGCTAGAGTTTGCCGCGAAATGAACTATCATGACTTCATGTTTTCGATGAAGGCTAGCAATCCCCTTGTCATGATTCAGGCCTATCGTCTCTTGGTTGCTGAAATGATGAAGCTGGGTTGGGACTATCCTCTTCACTTAGGTGTGACTGAAGCGGGGGATGGAGAAGATGGACGTGTTAAATCAGCAATAGGAATTGGCTCTCTTCTTCTTGATGGACTTGGAGATACAATCCGTGTTTCTCTTACAGAAGATCCTTGGCTTGAAATCGATCCTTGTAAAAGGCTAAAGGCTTTTGCTGAAAGTTATGAAGGAAAACAAACAATCCCTTTTATTGAAAGAGAGCGCAATATTGCCGAGATTAAGAGGCGTTTTGTGCGACAGGTGCCTCCCTTGCATCGGGATGGTTCTGTTTTGATTTGGGGTGAACCTCAAAGTGACCTCAAAGGTGACGCCTTTTTTAATGGAGATGAGATCCTTTTTGATGAGGGAAAATTGCCTGTCATTCCTATTGAAGAGTTTGAAGGTAATGGGGCTATCTATATTAAAGATGGAGATCCCTCTATCTGGAAAAAACTTCTAGAGTATCCTACCCCCTTTATTCTTCTTGAAATGACGGAATCCATTCTTCATCAAGGAAGATATTTCTTCGAATGGATCCGTGAAAGTAAACTCGACCTTCCAGTGATTCTAGTTGGAAACTATCCTCTTTCTGATGAAGATGTTGTGATTCATGCTTCAGTAGAACTTGGAGCCCTTCTTGCCGATGGTCTTGGGGAGGGAGTGATTTTAAAGACTAACCTTCCTAAAGAAAAAGAGAGCTCTCTTGCCTTTAATATTCTTCAAGGATGTCGGATGCGATGGGCGAAGACAGAATTTATAGCTTGCCCAAGTTGTGGAAGAACCCTTTTTGACTTGCAAGAAGTGACCAAAAAAATTCGTGCTAAAACTGCACATCTCCCCGGAGTAAAAATTGCAATCATGGGATGTATTGTCAATGGACCAGGTGAAATGGCAGATGCCGACTTTGGATATGTGGGTTCTGGAAGAGAAAAAATTGATCTTTATGTAGGGAAGGAATGTGTGGAAAGAGGGATCTATTATACCGAGGCTGTCGATCGTTTGATCGCACTTATTAAGAAACATGATCGTTGGATTGAACCTAAAGAGCTATTGGAGTGTACCACTTGAAAAAACTATTCTTTCTTTTGATTGCCTTATCGGGAACGTTATTAGCTGGAGACTTTCGAAAAGAGTTTCTTGATGAAGTCTTAAAATTCTCAGAGATGAATTCTCCTGAAATTGCTGAAACCCAACAGGCTTTTGTTCGAGGGTTTTATGATCAACCTCATCAACAATTGACAGGAAAAGATGAAGAGGTTCGCCCTTTATATGTGACTGCTCAGGGAGATTTTGAACGGGCTCTAGCTCTTTTTCTTAAAGAGAAAAAGGTGAAATCTGTTCGGGGAATTATCCACACACCAACTCCAGCAACGCCTCTTTGTACTAAGGGAGAGATCAGTGAAAGTCTTGTAGATGAAAGCATGACTGAAGATCAAAGGCGGTTATATACAGTCATGAAGCGTCCAGAAATCATTCGTGAGTTTTTAAAGAATGAAGGAAAACTTATGGTGGTTTATCCTGAAAAAGGAAAAGAAAAGAGAACAACTGAGCAATTGGCTATTTTTGAAGAAGCCAAAGTGACTTATTCAGGAATCTTCGATAAACCTCTTCCGATCGAGAAAATAGAGTCAGAAATGATTGGAGCGACTTATTATATCCAGACAAATGAGGACGAATCATTTGCCTTTGCGATTATGGCTAGGCAAGCAAATGCTCCGGAAGATGATCAAACCTGGGCCATTTGGTTTGGTTCAAAAGAAGATGCAGATGTCAACGATCGGATGCTAGCTTTTGAAGCTTACTTCAAACCTTTTTTAAGTGGTCGCCCACCCGCAAAGAGTTCGCTATAATCGTCAGTCCGGGGTTGACTCCCGATACTGAAGGAAAGAATGAACCATCCACGACATAGAGATTGTCTAAATCGTGGGCTTTGCAGTTGATATCTAGAACAGATGTTTTAGGGTCTGTTCCAAAACGGCAAGTTCCCACTTGGTGAGCGACTGCTGCCAAGGGGATTTTTTTCGATAAGTAGACATTTGTTGGAAAGATGTGTAGAAACTTTCCGCATTCAGCCAACATTTCCTTAAGTTTTTTAAGAAGACGCTCATGAGCTTCCATATTATTAGGGGTGTAATGCAAAGTGATTTGTCCTTCATCTGTAACAGTCACCCTATTTTCAGGATCGGGAAGATCTTCAGACGTAATCCACCATCCAATCGCATGATCGGCTAACTCTTCTAAAGCAAGTTCTGGCGTGAGCTTTGGAGCATCTCCTTCAAGCATTTCTTTTTTAACTTTTCCTAGGAGTTGAATATGACCGAGGGGATATTCAGAATCATCTGCTCCAAAATAATAATCGTTGATGGCAAGTGTTTTTTGAAAATGGGTAGGGTTTTTCTTCGTAGAAATCGCCACAATTGCTGAGTTGTTATGACACATATAATGGCGGCCAACAAGGCCAGAGCTATTAGCTAGCCCATTAGGGTGTTTGTCACTTTTTGATTTAAGCAAAAGGGCTGAAGAATTAATGGCTCCACAGGAAAGAATTACGATTTTTCCTTTAAATGAAACGGACTTTCCCTCTTCTTCTCCTTCAATCTTGGTCACTCGCTTTCCAGAGTCATCAGTGATCAAACGGTTAACTTTAACGTTTCTTTTAAGGGTGACATTGTCATGTTCCAGAGCTTTTCGAATACAGGTCGTATGGGCATCAGCTTTTGCATCTACCATACAAGGGAATCCATCACAGGTATCACAGCGGATGCATTCGCTCTTTTCACGATTTTTATCATTTAACCGTATTCCAACAGGAAGGGGAAAGGGGGTATGGCCACTCGCTTTAATTTGGTCGAAAATTTCTTGGATCCGGGGTTCATGTGAAAGGGGAGGGCAAGGATAAGGAGCTTTTTCTTTTGGTTCTGTAGGATCCGTTCCTCTTTCACCATGAACTGAATAGAGTGTTTCAGCTTTTAAATAATAGGGTTGAAAATCTTTATATTTAAGAGGCCATGCTGGAGAAACTCCACCATAATGTTCGACTTCTTCGAAATCTTTTTCTCGTAATCGAAGGAGAGCTGCTCCATAGAACTTTGTATTTCCACCGACATAGTAGTGAGTGCTAGGTTTAAACGGATTTCCCTCTTTATCTAACCATTCTTCATCGGGATTATAACGCTCTGCAATAAATAGGGCATAAGGATCCCAATTTTCTTTTTCTCTTGGAAGATAATCTCCCCGTTCAAGGATAAGAATTTTTTTCCCAGTATCTGCAAGAGTATAAGCAAGTGTTCCTCCTCCTGCTCCAGAACCAATAATAATAATATCGTAATTTTCCATTTCCTACTTTTAAATTCTAAAAAGATATCATGCAATAATTTTTATTCTTCTTTCATTAAATAAAGATAATTCTTATTTATTAAATTAAATAGTAGAAATGGTGATGTTAATGACGATTAGGCAAATTATCCGATTCAATCGTATTTTCTTTTTAGCAAATTTAGTGCTCTTTATTGGCATTATTGGATTTTTTGTTCTTGGAGCTCCCTTTTTCATTCATTCAGGTGGAAGTATTGAAGCGAATCGCCTTGTTTTGAAAGGAGAAAGTGGAAAGCCAAACATCATTCTTCAAGGTGACGACGAAAATACAGTGATGACCTTTAATGATTCAAAAGGAAACATTCGTCTACAGCTGCAAGGGGGAGTCTTTCCCGCGCTGATCATGAAAAATGAAGCGCGAGAAATTGTTGGTACACTTTTTCCTCTTAAAGATGGAGGAGCAGCGGTCGGGTTAGGAGATCGGGAAGGAAACATGGCAACATTCATTAGAGGAGGTTCTACTCCAATGATGAATTTCTATCATGAATCAAATCAGCCAAATATAGCAATGGGGATTGCAAATGAGCTTCCCCATTTCATTATGGTTCCTAAAGAAGGACAAGAAGGAGTTTTGATTCATGGAAGTGCTCCAGCAAGCCTCCTTTTTATTGATGAAAACGGAGAGATTCCTGTTTCCCTTTCTCGGTATGGACTCCATCAACCTACTGAGAGTAAGGAAAAATCGTCTACAGGTGAAAAGGTATTTTCATCGGATATCCAAAGTTATCTAGAGGGGATAGAATGAGTGAGTCTTTATTCTTTCCAAAGAAGGCAAAAGAAGTTGTTGATTTAGAAGGATATGAAAAGCAAGTCAATCAAGAAGTTAATAGAATGTATGGCTATCTTCATTCAAAAGTGGGTAATGGAGAAGTGAAAACAAAGCTGCATGATCAATTGATTTGGCTTCAGTATCAAATTAACTATTTCCATCGCTTTCAAGACCTTAGCCTTTTTGAGGAGAACTTTAATTGGGTTGTGGCAAATTTCAATCACGATCTATCGATTCCTGAAGGTCAAGCCTTTAAAACAATCTCAAAAAAGACCCTATAAAAAATAGTCACACCCATGCTAAATTAAAAGTAGAGGGTGTCGTCACAAGAGTATCAATATAGAACAGCTTTTCATAGGAAGATCTTAAGGATTGATCATCTCGTGATGACACTCTCTAAGGCAGAGTGCCTTAATTATAATGTGAGTTCGATTCAATTTGAACTCACGTTAAGAAGGAGTTAGCAATTTTATTGTAACAGTAACAATTACAGGGGGCTTGTGAGCCTGGGTGAGACGCGTGGTCTCACAGATCGCTTGAAGCGGTCAATTCTCAGGCAACTCTAGGCATCATGTCTCTTATAGAGGCGAAAGGTCAGATTGAGGCGAAAGTTCCTCTCGACCTTGACTTTTCTAGAGGATCAAGACAAGCTACTGGACCTCCAATGCGACTTGGTGGTTGGTTGGATCGTAAGATCTAACTAATCCTTTGAAGCTTGGAGGTTTTTTTATGTTTTCATATTGTGGGATTTATAGCTAAACTGGGTTAAAATAGTAATGATTTATGCGGGCCTTTCCAATGTCTTTTGCCTTCTTAAAATCTCCCCTTGTCTCATGGACAATGTTCTCGATTTTAAGAAATCAAAATCCATCAAAAATACCTCGCCTAATTCATTACTATTTTAACCCAGTTTAGCTATATTTACTTCAACATAAAAACTCATATGCAGCTTTAAGAGAAAGATGCATTTTTCATTTAGGATGGTTTTAGTACATATTCAGTTGGAAAGAAAGCTATAAAAGGACAAACGACATAGGCTAGGGTTTTAAGCGAAAGAGGAGGAATATTCGAAAAATAGCTACAAGCAACAGGAATAATGAGGGTACTTAAAAGCACGGCAGGAGCCACAAGTTTATCAGAGACAACACGATGAGCCATAAAATGCAATAGATCACCACCTAGTGATGTTGTGGCACCAATAAGAACGGCCTGTTTTTTACTTCCTCCTAAGAGGGTCATTGCTAATGTATTGATTGCTACTGTAAATACTAGTCTTGCCCCAACCATTTTATGCACGTTTTGATCGGTAACGATCTTTTGAAGAGATTTGCTTGAATCAAACAAACATGTCCTCATGCTCATGATTAATTCCTTGGTAGGTTTGGTAAATGTGTCATAAATTTAGAAAATATTAGTGTGACGACTCCCCATCGATAGGATGCAGCATATTTAGTATCTTGATAGGCTCGAATGATGATGAGCGTGATTAAAACGATTAGGACTTGTCTTTGACGCTGGCTTTTAACACCGTGAATGATTTCATCGGATGGTTTGGTACGATGATCAAGAATTGTAAGGGTGTAATAGGAGAGGGGAATGATTCCTCCTAGAAGAACGGGAACATATGGTGGTTTTTGAAAAAATTTTGCCGCAAGAAATTGAACGGTTATAAAGGTTGATGTGATCGCAAACCATTCGACAAAATGATTTCTTATACAATTTGTAATGCTTCCAGAAGATGGACACTGTGACATCTATTTCTCAAAATTTTCTAAGATATTTTAAGGAAGAACTAATTAATAATCAATGCGGCACTAAAAAGTATCTGAACCTATTCTGAATTAAAGATATTTTTTGATTCTACACTTTTTGTCACCTTTTTCAGCTTCTTTTTGAACCCTTGTCTCATGGACAATGTGATCAAAAAGAAGCTGAAAAATCTGTTCAAAAACTGAAGAAATCCTTTAATTCAGGATAGGTTCCTGGTGAAAATTTTATTCAAACATTTTGATTATATTAACTATTTTCTTTGCGCTTTCTTAAGTTTTTGAAAAAAACAAGGCGTTTTTCCATCTCTCTTTCAAATCCTCTCGGAACAGGGTTATAAAATGAGGGACGCTTCATTTCGTCTGGAAAATAATTTTGTCCAGAAAAAGCATGAGGAAACTCATGATCATATTGATATCCTTTCCCATATCCTTCTTGTTTCATCAGTTTGGTGGGTGCATTGAGAATCGTTTTGGGAGGGTTCAAATGAGAAGTTTCTTCGGCAGATTTTTGCGCTTTTTTAAGTGCGCTATAAGCTGCATTGCTTTTAGGAGCAAGAGCAAGATAAAGGACAGCTTGAGCAAGAGCAAGTTCTCCTTCAGGAGACCCTAAGCGTTCATAGGTTTGCCAAGCATTGAGAGAGACTTGAAGAGCTTCGGGGTCTGCGAGTCCCACATCTTCAACAGCCATTCTTACTAGACGACGTGCTAGAAAATTGGGGTCTTCTCCTCCTTCAAGCATCCGTGCAAAATAATAAAGAGCTGCATCAGGATCTGATCCTCTCACCGATTTGTGAAGAGCTGAGATGAGATTATAATGATAATCATCATGACGGTCATAACCTGCAGGTTTTTTTAGCGTAAGCTTGCAGAGCGACTCTAAATCGACTTCACCTTCATGTAAGGTTTGTAGATTTTCAAGAGCATTGAGAAGGTGACGACCATCACCATGGGAAAATCCAATTAGAGCATTTTTGGCATCGTTTGTTAGATAGATTTTTCCTGATATGGCTTCAAAACGGTTAATAATTTTCAAAAGAGCTTCAGGAGAAAGATTTTCCAAACTCAAGACACGAAGGCGAGAAAGGAGGGCATTATTGATTGCAAATGAAGGGTTTTCAGTTGTTGCCCCAATCAAGACTATTGTCCCATTTTCAATATTGGGGAGGAAAATATCTTGCTGAGCTTTATTAAAGCGATGAATTTCATCGATGAAAAGGATGGGATTTCCATGGATTAATGGGCGAGATTTTGCCTCTTGAATGGCTTTTTTAATTTCTGCAATTCCATTCATTACCCCTGTAAAAGAAAAAAAGGGGCGATCAAAAGCTTTTGCATAGAGTCTGGCAATCGTTGTCTTTCCACATCCTGGAGGGCCCCACAATAGAATAGAAAGAGGTTTTCCTTTCTCGATGATTTTAGAAAGAAGACCTTTTTCTCCGACAAGAGATTCTTGACCAACAACTTCATCAAAAGATTGGGGTCTAAGTTGTTCTGCTAGTGGAGTCATTACTCCTCTTCAGGGTTAATGATCCAGGAAGGTTTTTTGAATTGGTAAATAATTAGAGGGATTGCACTCATGATAACGAGAGTAAAGAATAGGAGGCAAAAATAGATAATTGAGCTCCCTGTTGTTAACTGAGTTGGAGGGACGAAGCCAATAATAATAGCAAAGATAGAAGCAAGGATTCCTAAACTGGAAACAAACCATATTCCTTTATGAGGATGAGGGATTTTATAGACTCTTGGAACGTGGGGATGAGAATATCTGAGGCGAATTGCTGCAATAAACATGAAGATATACATGATCAAATAGATCTGTGCAGACATGGCTGTCATAATCCAATAAGAGGTACTTATGGTGGGCATATACAAAATAATAAACGAAACAATGGTAACGATGATCGCTTGAAAAAGAAGGAGATGCGTTGGCATTCCATGCTTATTAAGATTTTGGAAGAAGGGAGGGAGGTTTCCATGAATCGATGTTGTATAAAGAGCTTTTACGGGTCCAATAATCCAGGAGTTGACTTCTGCGATGGCTCCCACAACAAGAAGAATGGCTAGAACTGGGAGGATCCAGGAGAGGCTATATTGTGCAAGATAAAGCCTTAATGCCTCCATTAACCCAGAAACAAGACTGATATTTTCTTTAGGAATAACGAGGGCTATTGAAAGGGCTCCGAGCATAAAAAGAAAAAATGTAATGCCTGCAGCAATCATAATTGCTTTGGGATAATTCTTTTGAGGATTTTTAACTTCCCCAGCATATCCAGCAGAGACCTCTAATCCCGAAAAGGCTAGGAAGAGACCGGCAAGAAAAACAATATTTCCCCAATGACTAAAGTCAGGGACTAAGGCATGAGCACTAAAGGGAATTTGGGTGGGGTGTCCCATTAAGAACCATGTAACACCTAGCCCAATGATGAAAAGGCCAGGAATAATCGTTCCGGCAATCACTCCAATGGTACTTACAATTGTTGAGGTTTCGATTCCAAAGTAGTTTATTAATGTCATTCCCCAAAAGACAATTAAGACAATACTTTGGATAAAAACCTTATTTTCAGCAAGTTCAGGATTGATAATATAAGCAAGGGTAGCAGCAACGAAAGCAAGGATTGCAGGATACCATGTGACATTATGAACCCATTGCATCCAGATTGCAAAAAACCCCCAACGATCTCCTAAAGCTTCTCTTACCCAAACGTAAATTCCCCCAGATTTAGTCCATCCAGTTGCAAGTTCTGCTGAAACCAAAGCGCAAGGTATGAGAAACGTTAGAGCGACAATACCGAAAAAGAAGATCATCTTATAGCCAAGTTCAGCGACTAAAGGAAGATTACGCAAACTAGCCATAATCGAGACATTCAACATGGCTAAAACAAAAATAGAGATAACTCTTTTCGAGTTAGAGCGAGCAATCACAAACTTATCCCACTATTATAAATTAATCGATTTTTGAAAGGTTTTCTCAAAAGCTTTTGCTTCCTTTTGATGCACATACTTAAGAAAGTAGGGCAAGAAAGGAAACGAAAGCTTCTGGGAAAAGAAGGAAAAATCTGAGATTTAGAAGATTGAGATAGGTTCATTATAAAATATCCTTTTTCTGTTCGAGCCAATCAATAATATCTGCTGACTCGTAGAGAGGCTTTCCATCAATAAATAAGCAAGGAACTTGCGTTTTCCCCCCAAGATGGAGAAGTTCCTCTTTGGCTTTCGCATCATTTTCCACATTTTTTAAAGGAATCTCTTTCCCCATTGACTTGAGGAAATCCAAGACTTTTTGACAGTAGGGGCAATGAGGATTGTAATACAATACAAGGATAGGCTTTTGCTCTTCTTCCATTGGGACCTAAAACTTTTTGATGCGATCTAAGACATTAAGACATATAATTTTTCGCAGTATAAGTAAAGGAAATTCAGTGTTTTCTACCGATAAACTTACAATGATTTATGGAGATAGGGTCCTTTTTCAAGATGTGACCTTGCATTTCCATGCTCGGAGGCGTTATGGCCTTGTTGGTGCCAATGGGGCAGGAAAGACAACCTTTTTAAAAATATTGAAAGGAAAGCAACCCCCGACTTCAGGAATTGTCCAGATTCCAAAGGATGCTAAAGTGGGGATTTTAGATCAGGATTATTTCCGCTTTGGAAATAAGAAAATTTTAGACATTGTTCTCATGGGAGACAACGAACTTTGGAAGGCTTTGGAAAAGAAAGAGAAACTTTTAAAAAAAGGAGAGATGACTTCCTCAGAAATTGAGTCTTTGAGTGAAATCGAAGAGTTGATTACTCGTAAAGGGGGATATCGCGCGGAGTCCCGTGCAGCACAACTTCTTAGTGGATTGGGAATAGATCCAAAAAGACATAAGGACAAACTCAATACTCTTTCCGGAGGATATAAGCTCCGTGTTCTCCTCTCTCAAGTTCTATATATTGAACCTGAGATTCTTCTCTTAGATGAACCAACGAATTATCTTGATATTTTCTCAATAAGGTGGCTTGAAAGATATCTTTGTGACTATCCTGGAACTCTTATTCTCAGCTCTCATGATCGTTTTTTTCTCAACCAAGTCTGCCAGGAAATTATTGATATCGACTATGGAGAAATGCGTCGTTATGTTGGGAATTTTGATCATTTTTTAGATGAGAAGAAAAAGGAAGTGGTTTTCAAAGAAGCTCAATTAGAGTCACTTGCTAAACGAAAAAAAGATATGCAACGGTTTATTGACCGGTTTAAGGCAAAAGCATCTAAAGCAAGGCAAGCGAGTGCGCGAGAAAGAATGATCGAAAAACTCGAAGAGGAGGAAAAGGGATATCAGATTTTTCCCTCTTCTCGCCAGTATCCCCACTTTCACTTTCCTATCCATCGCCCTTCAGGAAGGCAAGCTCTAACGATGAAAAATATCGATAAAGCTTTCGGAGAGCATTCTGTTCTTAAAGGAATTTCATTTGAGGTCCTCAAACAAGAGAAGATCGCGATCGTTGGTCCGAATGGAATGGGGAAATCGACATTGCTGGAAATATTAACAGATCACTTGGAAGCGGATCAGGGAAGCTATCGATGGGGACCTCATACTAAGTGGAGTTACTTTCCACAAGATTTTCATCGAACCCTTTCAGATGAATTGACGTTATATGATTGGCTTACAGGAGTATCAAAAGAAATTCCAGAACAAAAAGTGCGACAAACTTTAGGAAAAATGCTCTTTGATGAACAAGATATCCATAAAAAGGTCCGTTCTTTAAGTGGAGGTGAAGCGGCTCGTCTTGTTTTTGCTAGGATCATGCTATCAGATCAAAATATTTTGATTTTGGATGAGCCTACAAATCATCTCGACATGGAAAGCGTAGATGCATTGGTTAAAGGGTTAAAAGAGTATGAAGGAACACTCATTATTGTGAGCCATAATCGCTATTTTATCTCTGAAGTTGCAAATCGAATCATTGAGATTCTCCCTATAGGGATCAATGATTTTAATGGGGGGTATGAAGAATTTGTTGAAAAACACGAGAAAGACTATCTTGACCAAGTTTCGATCAAATCAGAAAAAGGGAAAAAGAAGATTTCTGAAAGAAAAGAGGAGCGAAAAGAGAGAAATCGTCTAAAACGCGAAATTGAAAATCTAGAAAGAGAAATTGAAAGAAGTGAAAAGGAAATTGAGGAGATACATCTTATTCTTTCGGCTCCGAACTTTTATGATGAAACACCTCCAAATAAACTACAAGAGATTTTGAATCAGAAAGATAGACTTGAAAAACACCGTGAAAAAATCCTCAATCAGTGGGAGGATAAACAAGAAGAGTTTGATAGTAGGTATTGATTATAAGAGGATTATAAAAAGTTGTTTTATTTTATTATTTCAATAAATATACAGGAGTTACTGACTTAAATTCCAAACTGCTACCTAAGCGTGGCTACATAATTTTTTCTTTTTCCCAGAGGTGGGTGGGAGAAAAAACCTTCAGCCTCTTAAGTAGGAATTTGGGTAAAAAAATAAAAAGAGAGCAAATGATCAAGAAGAAAAATATCAAACCTACTATGAAAAATCCTTTAATCGACAAATTCAAAGCAAAAAGACGTCGTTATTTTACAAATGTAAGGCGCCATGCTGTTCGTCGTACTCCAACTTTAGCATTTTCTAAAACATCATAAGCTATTCTATCTAAAACAATTCCATTTTGTTTGGTTTTCTAAAGCTTTAATTTTTAACTAATTGCAATTTACTATTATTTTTTTTAATAAAGCTATTTTTTTTAATAATTTTTCTAATTTCAGAAATTTTTTTTAATTTTTTTTATTTGATCAAATCAAGCCCAGGATATCGCCTGAACTATTATTTAATAATTAAGATTTCTTTCGATTTAGTTAATTATAAAAAACTTTTTTATTTTTTATTATAAAAAATGTATATTAAAGATTGTAGGACATATTAAGGTTTTGAAGCATATTTATTACTTCGAGCTTCCGAACCATGAGTTTTAAAGGAATTCCAACTAAGGAGCACAAAACATGCCTGCTAAAAGACGAAGAAGAAAAAAAGCAGTTTCTTCTGCAAAGAAAACCACTCGCCGAAGAAAAACTGCTAGAAAAACGACTAAGCGTAAAGCAGCTAAGAGAACAACTCGACGCAGAAAAACAGCTAAAAAAGCTGCGAAGAAAACCACTCGCCGCAGAAAACGTAAGTCTACTGCTAAAACAGCTGCAAAGAAGACTACTCGCCGAAGAAAGCGTAAGTCTACTGCTAAAAAAGCTGCGAAGAAAACCACTCGTCGCAGAAAGCGTAAAACTACTGCTACAACAGCAGCTGCTAAGCCTGTTCGCAGAAGAAGACGCAGAAGAAAAGCTGCTAAGTAGTTAATAACTACGTTAGTATCCTTCATAAGCTGGGCAGGTTAATCTTGTCCAGCTTTTTTATTGATATTTCCCTTCCATTACAAGTTCACTTAAGGGCTTACGCGTTGACGGAGCTTCTCTTTTTTGAGCTTCTGGTGAAAGGTTCTCTTTTTTTCCAGGCTTTCCAATAGCAATCATCGCTTCTACTTGGAAGTCTTCAGGAATATTGCAAACCGTTTTAGCTTTTACATAATCAAATCCTTGCATTCCATGAATCACTAAGCCGCGAGCAGAGCCTTCTAGTGCAAGATTTTCCCAAGCAGCACCTGTATCAAAACTATGAGTATCAGAGGGTTTTCCATTATGTTCAAAAACCTTATGTGAAATGATCAATGCTAAGGCGGAAGCATCTTTTGCCCAAGATTGATTAAATTCGATGAGAAGCTCAAATAAAGGCTTCCAATGCTTTGTTTCTCTTTTAGCAAAGATAAACCGCCAGGGCTGCGCATTATAAGCTGAGGGGGCCCATCTAGCGGCTTCAAAAAGAGACATCAGTTCCTCATCTTCTATGATTTCTCCAGACATGGCTCGTGGAGACCAACGATTCAAAATTAGAGGCTGTATTGGATAGTCAGGTTGTCTCATAATGAATTCTCCTTGTCATAATGTGGACAATACTTGCAATGATTATCCCAATGGATGCTGTAGCGATCACATCGCTTAAATAATGATCTAAAAGAAGAGGGCGACTCAACGATAATAAAGTGGCTAAAGAGTAAAAAAGGACCCGAAATCTTGGAAAAATATAAGAGAGAGAGGTCGCCAGAGTAAAGGCTGTCAAGGTGTGCCCTGAAGGAAAGGAATGGTAGTGATGATTCCATTCTAAACCATGAAACCCATAGATCCCTTTTTTTAGAAAAATTTCGGGACGGGCCCTTCCAAATAGAATTTTAAAAACTCTAGCAAATGCAATGGAGAGGCATTGGCTAACTGTGATTTCAAAAAGGGGTAGAGTCCAATGGTTTTGCTTCGTTCGTGCGATAATGAAGGCTCCCGCCCAGAAGACTAGGTGGAGTGGGGGATAGATTAAAAAGGAAAAGACTTTCCAGAGAGGAAAAGGGGGCTTTCCTATCAGAGGGAGAAGCTCGCGATCTAGAAATACATAGGAGAGAACTGATAGAAAAATTAAAAAAAATGCTTTTCGAAAAGGGTGTCCGCTATTAATGTTATCCATAGAACATTGAAATTTATACACATCATGTTTCAAAACTGGAAGTTTGTCAAGGAGACCCTCAAAATTTTTGCTCGGAGAGAGTGACCATTGCCCAGAGGCAATGGTGCAAGTGAGAACAAGAATTTTGAGGCTTATGTCGACGCAGACAAAAGCCAATTTAGAAACATGATGTGTATAACAAGACGGATCATTCAACGCAAGGAATTGGAGATGAAAGTTGGGATTGTTGGCTTAGGAGTGATGGGAAAAGCCATGGCTCGCATTATTAAGGAAAATCATGAGATAGCTCTTTTTAGTCGGAGTCAAGAGAAGCTAGGATCTTTTGCAAAAGAAGTAGGTGGGAAGCACTGTAAAACTTTAGAAGAGCTAGCTGATTTTTCTGAAGCAATTATTATTGCTGTTAAGCCTAAGCACTTAGAAGTCGTTGCTGAAGATCTAGATCCTCTGATGGGTAAAGAAACTCTATTGCTTAGTGTTTTAGGAGGGATCTCTTTAGAAGTTCTTCGGGAAAACTTTTCCAATGGGATTCCATTTCGAGTAATGCCGAGTCTTCTTCTTCTATCGAGAAAGGGGGTAATAGGAATCGCTGATGAACCTAGTATAGATCAAAAAAGAAAAGAGCAGGTGAATGCAATCTTAGAAGGAATGGGAAGTCGGGCTTGGATTGACGAGCCTCATATGAATGCTTTCACAGCCCTTGCTGCTTCAAATCCTGCATTGATCTATTTGATGATTGAAGGAATGGTTGAAGCAGGCATTAGTATGGGAATTAAAGCGGATCTAGCTCAAGAATTTATCCTTAAAACTTTAGAGGGATCGATCGCCCTTCTTAGGATGAATGGAAACACTACACAAAAACTCCGTTATCAGATCTGTTCGCCTGGAGGCTCAACCATTGCAGGAATAGAAGAACTCGAAAAGTATGGAGTACGCTATGGAATTATGCAAGGGATCAAACGAATAGCCGACGCGCAGGATTAAAAGGATTAGCGAATTCTGTATCTCTAAAGGATTCAAACCCTTGTTTTTGAAGATCTAACTGTCTCTTATGCAAGAGTTCAATCCACTCACGTTGTTCTTGTGGGACCAGGACTCTTTGATATGTGTGTTTGATCTCTGGAACATCTGGCCCAGGATCGGAAAAAATTCTTTTTCGGATCCAGTCAGGGAGAATCTTTTTTGGCTCAAAAGTCCATCCTCTAGATTCGAGCGTTCCAGCAAAAACTCCAGCACGTGCTAGGGCAAAGGTCATCGCAACCCCAGCGAGAATATAGGGGATAGCGGCAGGGCAAGTCACAGCTAAGGCAATTAAAGATGCTGCTGCGACAACAAGAGCAATAATCCCTAAGATATGGGCAAGTTTCTTCTTTTTCGATTGTGTATGCATATCATCGACAAACTTTAGCCCTTCATGGATAGCCTCTGTCTCACCGTTGGCAATTCCTTCTAAAAGGGGGTTAATTGTTTTATTGGCTTCTTCAACCATCCAAGGGCGTACACGCCGTGCCAATTTTTTCTTTTTAATCGTTGAAGCGATTTCAAGCTCACTCTTTTGAAGTTCTAATAGCTCTTTTTCACTTAACTCAGGGTTTTTCTGTCGGACATCTTCTTCAATCTGCTCTTTTTCATATTCAGTAATTAAAAGGTAGTCATGTTTAATTTTTTCTAAGTTTTCAACAAGGAGTTGTGTAGCCACCTCTTCAAGAGCTGGCCGATAGTGACTTACAATGGTAGGTAATAATTCTGGATTCTCTTCAACCTTATGATGGATTTCGTTTAAAAGCTTCTTAATAATTTCTGCTTGTTCTTTCCCAACTAGGGATTCAAAAGCAGAGGGATCTTCATTGACCATCTTGGTGATCCCTTTAATTGCTTCCATTGTTTTGTTTGGTTCCACATCCACAACGATATTTCGAAGGTGTGAAAGAAGTTCAAAGTCGAACTTAGACTCAAAGTGGTTTTGTCTAACTAGGGAGAAAATGTCAACAAGACCTTCTACAACACACAGAATCAATCCAGCAATGATTGTGATAGGTGTTAGATACCACGGAAGATGACCAATTAATCCCAAAACTTTTCCATAACTCGCAATAGTACCTCCTGTACTGATAGCGTTAGCTGGAATTCCGAAAAGGCGTGTTGAAGCATCAAGGATTTCTTCGTTGTCCCCATGTTTGATCGATTCAACTAAGGCTTTTCCCGTATAATAGACATCTGAAGGGATATAAAAGACGTTTGTACCGCCAGGATAATTTGAGACAGCACTTCCTTCGTAAGGGTTGATGCGTTCAGGGTTGGGATTTACCCAAGGCTCAGGGCGATACCCAGGAATCATAAAATGAAATGAACGTAAGCAATCTTCCACAAGAATCCCTTTTTTCACCTATTAGATTTATTTTATGTAATATATTATAACAAAAAAAATAATTTTAATAAATCACTTAATTACAACAATATAATAATTAATTTTTTATTATTATATTAATTAATCAATTAAAATTTTAACTATGAAAAAAAATTTCTTTAATCTATTTTTAAAGAATGAAAAAATATCTTTACATTATACTTATTTTTTTAATTTCCCCCCTTTTGGGTGGTCCCTATCAAGCAAAAGATTACTCGTATCTTTTGGGGAAGCTAGAGGGGATAAACCCTTCTCTTTTAAAGATGCATTTCACTCTATATCAAGGATATGTGAAAAATTCTAATGCTCTTGAGGACACCTTAGCGGAGATGAGAAATAAAGGGGACGATCGAACTATTGCTTATGGAGCACTCAAAAGACGGTTTGGTTGGGAATATGATGGAATGGTTCTTCATGAACTTTATTTTGAAAATCTTGGGAAACAGAAAGAGCTTTCATCAAAAAGTGTCCTTTATCAGAAAATTGTTCAAGACTTTGGTTCTTTTGAAAATTGGCGCAAAGATTTTTTAGCAACAGGGATGATACGGGGGATTGGATGGGTCATTTTATATCAAGACCCTACAAATGGAATCCTCCATAATGTTTGGATTGATGAACATAATATTAATCATTTATCAGGTGGAAAGCCTCTTCTTGTAATGGATGTATGGGAGCATGCTTATATTACCGAATATGGGTTAGATAGAGGAGGATACATCGATGCATTTTATCAAAATATCAATTGGGATATTGTCCAGAAACGTTTCAACCTATCCAAATAAAAGTTTCAGTCGATTCTTAGATAGTGTCGTCAAATTCTCACAGTTGTTTTAATCCTTTCTATGAAAACTTCTCCGTTGTTCTGCTTCGTGAGCCCATTTTGGTCTCACTTCATCGGAGGCCTTGTATTTTCCTCGATTATTTGACGATACGTCCTAAATATTTTAATTTACGAAGTTGAAAAATTTGGATAATGATTACAGAAGTTGTTAAGAGGAGCATCATTCCTGCAGGAAAGAATTTTTGAGTTGTAAGGAATCGATAGGAGAAAAATGTGTCCAATGCCAAAATTAAAACAAAGGTCATGATAAGGCCCCAGCGATGGTATGTCATTGTTTTGATGCTTGAAAAAAGAAGGGAAAGGCCAAAAAGAGAACCCGCCACAAGTGAAGGGGTACTTTGTTTCATTACAAACCCCATAACTCCACCAGAAAAAACAAGGAGTGAGTAAATTAAGGTAATAATTCCTATCGTTTTAAGAGTCTTTTCTTTCATTCTCTTTCCTTTGTTAAGTTCGTTATTTTACTCTATTTTCATTGATTAGCAAGAAAAAAAATTTAGATTCTTTTCTATTGTTATAAAATCGAAAAATGGTAATAATGTTTTCGATAAAATAGTTGTAAAAGGGAAAGCATGTATACTGAATACTTTGGTCCTATTAATCGGGAAGATTTAAAAGATCTTGAATTTCCATCTCGTAAGCTTCAGCAAGGGGGACTTATTGCCTTTCCCACAGAAACGGTTTATGGTCTTGGAGCAACAATCCTTAATGTTCAAGCTCTTAAACGCCTTTATCAAGTGAAAAAACGTGATGAAGGACATTCCCTTCCTGTCCAAGTTGCAAACATGGATCAACTAAAATTTGTTGCATCAGATATTCCACATGAAGCTCAGGTTTTGGCAAGACACTTTCTTCCTGGCCCTTTGACCCTTATCCTAAAAAAGAATCCAAATCTTTCAGAGGTTGTAACAGGCGGAAAGCCCACAATAGCAGTGAGGCTTTGTTCAGATCCTATTGCTCGAAGGCTTGTTGAATTAACGGGATGTCCTCTTGCAGTTCCTTCTGCAAACCTAACTGGAAAACCAAGTCCGACTAAAGCAAGTCATGTTCTTGAAGACTTTAATGGACAAATTGAAGGGATTGTCGATGGAGGAGAGGTGGAATATGGGATGGAATCAACCTTACTTTCTTTAGAAGATCCTCTTCGTCCAACAATTCTTCGCTTTGGAGTGATTCCTCAGAAAGAGATCGAAGATGTCTTGAATAGAAAACTAATCGTTCACCCTTTAGCGTTAACACTAAATGGAAACTTAGCTTTTGATAAGCTTTGTTCTGCAGTTTGCCTTTTTTCATCTTGGGATGAAATGAAAATTTATCTGAAGCTTAGCTCTACCAGTAAACGAATGATCATGAGTAATGAGAGTTCTCCAATTAAAGGAGATCACTTTCATCTCAATGGGAAAAATTTATATGAAGGTCTCCGCATTGCAGATCGAGAAGGGTATGCGGAGGTTCTTGTTCTTTGCTCTCCTGAGATAAAAAAGAATGTCTTGCTACTAAGCAAACTCAAGCAAATTGCAAGAACTTAAATTCATCTTTAATAGTCTTGTCTTAATTAGAATTTTCTAATTCTTCAGAAATTTCATCTAAAACGTTGAAAAGAGGTACCTGCTTATGGTTCCCATACTTTAGGAAATCTGAAAGGAGGTGCATGAGGGCAGATTCAGGGTTATTTGCCTTATAGTTATTAGCAGCATCAAGAAGGGTTGTTTCCCCAATAAAGGGTGCACCCCATGGAGTCGAAAGGGCATAGTGAACAACTTCTGCTTGTTCTTTCAATTTAGATATTTCAAGTGCTAGCGTAGCATTACTATCCAGCTTTTTTATGTGTGTGGCTATTTTTTCTAAAAACTTAGAGTCTTTAAGCATAGCGCTTTGTTTTTGGAGGACTTCCCAGTCATCATGAAGAGCATGGAGGTCAGCTCTTAAAAGGGAAATAAGTTCTGATGCATTTTGATTATTCATACAAATAAGATATCATTTAAGGTGCGAAATGTCATTCCAAAGTTTTACAGCTCGCATGTTTTTTTCATAGCTCAAAATTGATAACGATGCAGTAAATAATGGGAAACGTGTTCCATTTTCTAAGGGAATTTCTAGCCAGCGCATTGTGAGTGCTCTTGAAAAATGACCGCTAGAAAAAACAGCAATTTTCCCATCAAGATTTTCGATTTTTTTTATGAAGCGATCCGCACGTTTAATAATATCATCTATAGATTCTCCTCCAGGAGCTCCATGGGTAAAAACTTTCCAGTCAGGCATTGTTTTAAGGATCTCTTCAGAAGTCATTCCTTCATAGGCCCCATAATCCCATTCAACAAGGTCTTTATCGATTTCTCCATCGAATCCACATATCGTACATGTTTCTTTGGCTCGTTTGAGGGGACTTGAAAAAACATGGGAAAACTTTATCCGTTCTATCCGCCTTCCCAGAGATGCCGCTTGAATTTCACCCGTTTCAGTTAGGGGAATATCTGTGAGACCGGTATGTTTTCCATCCCGAGCCCACTGTGTTTCACCATGTCGAATGATATAGACTTCTCTCACAGCGCTTCTTCAAGTTCCTCGTATTCTTGTTCGAGATAATCCCATTCATTATCGAGTAGGATTAAATCAGAGAAAAGTCCTTTCAAGGTATTCATGACTCCTCCTCCAGAATCTTGGGGATTCAAAATCCCATCTAACATATTTTGGAGACCTTCTTTGCTGAAGATATTGCGGAGTGTTTCTTGCATGATAATATTCATGATTTGTGCTGTAGGGATTCCTCCCTCACTACTAATATTGGTCAGTTCGATCCGATCGATTGGGCGGAGTTTTCGGTTAGGTTTTCCTCCCGTCTTATAAGCAAGTTCAATTTGTAAGTCAGTAATCACAAGGCGCTTAATTAAAACTGATGTTGTTTCTCCCTTTGCTTTTGCTTGGTCACTGTCCTCTTTTGTGGATTTGCTCATGTTATTCATAATCGTAGTCCAATTTCCATTTTTACTGTTGGGAGAGTCGAATTCAAGGCCGATGTATACGTCATCCATTGTCATTTCATCGATGACGATTTTTTTATCCAAAAAACGAGTTAATGGGATATTAACAACCATATCATCAACAGAAAGTGCTCGAGGTGTTTTAGAATAACCTGAAGGATTGCCCACTCTAATTCCATCCACTTTAATTTTTTCTGGTGAAAGGCGAATATCGGAAATTGTGACAGAAACTCCTGCACGTTTTGATAGTTTATGAGAAAGAATTGTTGGGAACATATTCCAAATAAGAACTGCTGCTAAACATAAAACAACAATTAATCCGAATATAATAATGAGGGATTTTTTCATTGCAACACCACATAATTAGTCTTTATTCGGACTATTTAAAAAAAAGAATTATTTGTCTAGTTTATACTCAAACAACTTCAAAATCTATCCTAAAATAAAGATAGTTTTTAGAAGTTAAAGGTTCCTCGTGCAGAGAGTCCTTGAAGGGAAATAAGACTAGAATTGATCCAGGTTTCTTTAGAGCGGGGTGCTGCGGAAAGTGTGGAACGGTAAACTTCATGGAGATTAGTCCAGATCGTCATTTCATATCCAAGAAAGAGTTCCATTCTCCAATTAGTAAAACTCTTTTGATAAGAGGGGCCTAAACAAAACTGAGAGGTGAAAGCAACCCGATAATCTTTATATCGAAGATCGCGGATAGGAATGCTGGGATTATCTCCCACTTGTACAATCACATTAGTTTCTTGCTTTCCATGATTATGATAGTGCCCAGAAGTTAAGCCAGTAATTGCACGACCGGTTACATAGAAGTCCTTACCCCAAAACCAGTCAAAGGCAACTCCTGCTTTAAATCCAAAACCCCAATACCGCCACTTGTTATTGACTTGTGTGCCATTTTCATGTGCATCAAAATAGCGAATTTTCCACCCTTGATGGAACCAGACCCCTGTTAATCCTCCAGTTAGCCTGAGACGAAGATGGGGATTATCAAAAATATGGAAAACACGATTTGCCATCAGGTCCACCATTTGATAGTGTAGGTGAATAGAACTTGTTGCTTTTTGAATAGGATTTGAAAAAACTTCAGGCCAAGTTCCCGTCATAAAACGTCCTTCTTCAGCAGGAGGGCGTTCTTGTTGATCTTTCCCCTTTACATGAATATAGGTCCATTGAAAGTCCGCTTCCCAGAAATTTGGAGCACGATAATATCCTAATGAGAATCGATAGCCTGGATCCCAATCAAATTCAGCTCTTTCCATATCCCCTTGGGCATAGGAATGACTCGGTCCCCAGGATGGTCCCTTCATCCGAATTGCATAGTCCAAAGCTCCTTCTTGTACAGTCCAATACAGAAATTCTCCACTGATAAGAAAAGCTGCATCATCCTTATTAAAAAGATCGAGATTCTCATTGGATTGAGCAAAAAGAATTAGGGGAAAGAAAAGAAGGATCAAAGACTTTCTAAGCATCACTATTTCCTAGGCAGGTTTGACATGTTAATGAAGGGTTAATGATATGACTGAGTTGTCCCGAGATAAAATCAAGAACAAAAGCATTCTCAGATTCATTGGGAATAATTAAGTCCGCATAAGCTTTACTCGGAGCGATATGCTTTAAGAACATGGGGCGAACTGTTTTGAGATATTGGTTTTTGATATCTGGAAAACTGCGCCCCCTTTCTTTTTGGTCTCTTTCAATTCGACGGCATAGACAAATATCCATGTCAGCATCGACAAAAAGCTTCATATCACAGATATCACGAATTTCTGGAACTGCAAAAACTAAACAGCCTTCGATAATTGTGATTTTCTTAGGATCAATTTTGACCGTTTCTTTTGTACGAGAATGGGTAACAAAATCATAGACAGGAAGGTCAATGCACTTTCCTGCCTTTAAAGCTTTTAAATGAGTTTTAAGAAGTTCAAAATCAATTGAGCTGGGAGCATCAAAGTTGGTTTGTGCGCGCTGTTCAATCGATAAATGGGAAAGATCTTTATAATAGTTATCTTGGCAGATCAATGCAACGTCTTCTCCAAGAGAAGATTGCAATTTCCTTGCAAGAGTTGTCTTTCCCGCTCCCGATCCACCTGCTATTCCTATAATGATTGAGGAAGCAAAGAGTGCAGGGGATAGAAAAAATGCAAAAATAAATGCTTTAAACTTCAAAATCGCGATCCATTACTGTCTTTCTTCCATCAGCTTTTGCTGAATTAATGGCTTTTTCACATTCTCGTTCAACAATACGAGTTAGAGATTCCATTGCGGAAGCAGAGGTATTCATACCTGATAATTCCTTAATTTTTTTCTTCACTTTACTAACAACAACAAGTATTTCCATAGGGGTACCTTTGGTTTGAAATATAAAATAAACACCTTATAGCTAAGATACCATTTATAATCAAATTTCTGTTTACACCCAAAACTTTTGTTCTCACTCACGCCTTGGCTATCGGCAATGGTCACTCGCTCCGAACATAAATTTTGCAGAAACCAAAAGCATTTGAGTTTACGGATAGGTTCATGTAAGATAGACCTATGAATAGAGAAGATTTAATTGGAAAATGGAAGATTAATCGGATAATGACCCACCCTGATGGTTCTCCTAAAGGACGGATGATGGGAATGGGGCAATTTGATCTTTATGAAGGAAACCAACTCCTTTATCAGGAACAACTATGGCATGAAACGGAAAATGAAGACCTCCTTTTTGCAACGAAATTTTACCGGTATCACTTTTTGGACAGGTCAATTGCTATTTACTTTTATCAAGAAGAGAATAATCGTCTTTTTATGACTCTCAATAAAGGAGAGCATCTTCCAAGCAAATTTTCCCAAGATCAAAGCTTGGGATTTATCCCTATCAAAGCACTCTCACATCCCATAGGTAAAAGTCATGCAGATAGGGGTGAAAAGCGGAATACCGATGTGGGAGAAAACCAAGCGTTCAAATATAATCGGTATAAAGGGAATGCTTCATGTAAGGAAGATCGTTATAGTCTAACATGGGATTGGATCAATATGAACCATTTTATGACACGGTATCAAACGGTAGGCCCAAAGAAAAATTACATTATTGAAAGTGAGTTTTTGCGATGAGATGGATAATGGGAAAACATGCATTAGAAGAGGTTCTAAAGCACAGTCCTAAACGGTTTATTGAGGTTCATACGTATAAAAAGGATGATCCACTCACTCACGCACTAAAAGAAAAAGGGATCAAAGTTTCTTTTTCCCCTAAGCATAAATTAGCTTCCATTGTCAGTTCTGAATCCCATCAAGGATTTATTGCTAAAGTTCAGGAAAGAGAGTTTTTAACGGTTAAGGAATTTCTTAGAGGGTGTCGTCACAAGATTATTAATAAAGAAGAATTTCCTATGAGTGAAGTTCAATGCGTCCGACGGAAAGATCCCCAAAGTGGGCTCTTAAAGCAGAACAACGATGAAATTTCCCATAGGAAAGACTTAAGGATTAACAATCTTGAGACCACACCCTCTAAAACGGCTCCGGAAAAAAGTCTTGTTTTAATGTGTGATGCCATTCAAGATCCTCAGAATTTTGGGTCGATCCTTCGTGCAGCAGAATGTTTTGGGGTAGATGCTGTGATTTATTCAACGAATCGAAATGTAGCACTCACCCCTGTTGTTTCTAAAGCGAGTGTGGGTGCTTCTGAAATTGTCCCATTGATTCCTGTTTCCAATCTCGTTGATACTCTTAAAAAATTCCAGGATGCAGGTTATTTTTCAGTAGCCACGGAAATCTCAGATAAAGCAGAAGCTTTGGATTCTTTTGTGTTTCCAGAGCAGACACTTCTGATGATTGGTGCTGAAGGACCCGGAATTCAACCTCTCCTCTCCAAAAAATCAGATTTTCATCTTTATATTCCTATGAAAGGCTCTATAGATTCTCTTAATGTTTCTCAAGCAACTGCAGTCTTGCTTTCTCATTGGAAATAAGAATCTAAGTCCTTACTTTTGCCTTTTAGCTATATAGCTAAAACAGTTTAAAAATGGGATAATTTATCCGGATCTTTCCGATGCCTTTTGTCTTCTTAAAATCTCCCCTTGTCTCATGGGCAATGATGTCGATTTTCAGAAGACAAAATCCATCAAAAATCTCTCGTTTAAATCACCCCATTTTTAAACTGCATTAGCTATATTCCTCGAATGAGTCCGCCATCACATGCAATCGATTGTCCAGTAATATAAGCAGCAGGTTCAGAGGCAAGAAAGGTCGCTAAAGCAGCAAATTCCTCAGGTTCACCTAATCTCTTAGCAGGTATTTCTTCGATAAGCTTTTCAATAGGAACTTTTAAATCCTCAATGCGCTTTGTTCGTGTAGATCCTGGCATAATTGCATTGACAGTGATTCCATAAGGAGCAATTTCTTGAGCTAATGATTTCATCATTCCATGAAGTCCTGGGCGGTATGCATTAGAAATCGTGAGTTCAGAAATAGGTTGTTTGGCAGAGGTTGAAGTACAAAGAATAATCCGTCCCCATTTTTGTTTTTTCATATAAGGAAGAGCTCCTTGGATAGCTTGAATAGCAGACATCCATAGACCTTGGTATCCTTTTTCCCAATCTTCTGAAGTCAAATCAAGAAAGTTTCCTTTTGGAGGACCACCTGCATTAGTGACAAGGATGTCGATTGGACCAACAAGTTCAAGGATTTTTTTCCCAGCATCTTTAGCGAGAAGATCGCAAGCATAGGAAGTTGCATTTTTGAGTTGTTTTGCTGCATCTTCAGCTCTCTTGAGCTCTCGAGAGGTAACAGCAACATTTACTCCTTCTTCTGAGAGAGCTTTACTAATCGCAAATCCTAACCCTGAAGATGATCCAAGAACTAGGGCTTTTTTTCCTTTAATATTTAGATCCATTGGTAAACCTATCCGAATAAAATTTTTCGCCTATTTTTTGGATTATTTTGTTCGAGTTTTTAATCCAATTTACGGGGGTTATATACTCTTGTCGATATTACCCCCGTAAATTGGAGCCAAAATTGGTTCAAAAGAACCGAAAAATCGACTGAAGCTTTTTATTCTGATAGTTTTATAAGCTCCATGAGTGCTATAGCCACACCATTCGTCCATCCAAAACCTTGTTGTGGGGCATATTCTCCACGAGCAACATTTGCTGTGCAGTCGCGGACATTATATTTTTCTAAAAGGGTTCCTTTTTCTGCAAAAAGCTTTTCATTAAGGGCTAGCCAGCGTCGAGCTCCTTCAAGTGCGAGATCCGTATGGCCGTAATTAAGAAGGCCCTTGATAGTAATCCATTGAAGAGGAGCCCATCCATTCGGCATATCCCATTGATGTTCTCCTTCGGTTAAAGAAGTCACAAAACCACCAGGAAGGAGAAAGGCTTTTTCAAGCTTTTTTGCTACGCAATCTGCTTGTTTTTGTGTGGCTGCTTTAACAAAGAGAGGGGTGGTAGCTGCAAGTGTTTCTGAGGGGGTAGGCTCTTTCGTTGAAAGGTTAATATCATAAAAAAAGTGATCTTTCCAAAAGAGGTTTTGAAGGGCTTCTTTCCGTTTTTCAGCTGCAACTTTGTATTCAGTGTTTTCAGAGAAAAAATAGAGGGTATCTTCAAGGTGATAAAGAAGGGAATTCAAGTCAACGGGTAGAAGATCTAGCGTTTGAATCGTTGCAAAGGTTTTTTGATCAGCAAGCCAACGTGAACTAAAATCCCATCCAGAGGCGCATGCAGCGCGAAGTGATTGAAAGAAATGAGGATGTGTTGTAGTCGTAACAAGTTCTGTTTCTCTTTTATAAGCTTCAGGGCGGGGAATATTTAATTCATCATAATAACTATTAAGAGGAGCTTGAAGATTTGTCCAATATTGATATTCTTTTTCTAGTTGAGGGAGGAAACTTTTGGCAAAGGAATGTTCTCCACGCTCGTGAAGCAACTTGAGGAGGAAAGAAAAGTAGGGAGGTTGAGAACGAGAAACAAAGTAAACACGATTTCCATTTGGGATAAATCCCAAGAGGTCGATAAGATAGGCGAAATTTTGGACCATTTCTTTAATATAGATAAGGGGAAGTCCTAATGCTGTAAAGTAACTATCCCAATAAAAACATTCGCGAAAGCGTCCTCCTGGAACGACATGAGAATGTGGGAGTGAGATCAAAGTACTCCATTTTGAAGACGCTTTCATCGATTTATGGAGAATCGGCCACATTTTTTCTATATACTCCTTCATCGATGAAGCTTTGGGAACTTCATCTTTGATCTCATGTGGGAGGGTAAAATGAGATTCAATAAAGGCTTTTAGATTAAAGGAGGGATTAATTCGTTTAGCTTCAAAAGCTTTGAGAATCTCACTCGGATCAGAGTTAGGGATGCTATCTACAAAAGTCTTTCCATCTGAATAAATTGTACTCTGAGCTACCGCTTCAAAGAGAGGGCCAGAAAGTTGGATAAATTCTTCGAGGTTCATAATGATTAAGATAGGCTTTTTTGAATAAAAAGCAATTGACAATGGGCAATATTTTTGTCAGAAGGAGATCAGTAAGGCTAATAAAGGGACAGCTTTCGAATTGAGGTTTTTTGAGATAACCTAAACTCTGGGTTTATTTTACTTATTGTCATAGGAGAGTTCTCTTAAATTCTTGGACTTTTTATCGAAGGGAAGGGCCAAAGCGCCCTTTTCGAGATAAAAGGCCCAAGAAGAAAGAGAAAAATCCCTGAGAATAAGTAAAATAAACCCAGAGTTCAGGTAGATAGCGTATTTGATCTTAAAATTCCAGTTCGACAGTAGTTCTGCAAACACAAGGCTCGGGGATAACAATGGAAGGGGGGAAAACTTCCAATTCATTTTGGCAGCGTACATTATTGATTAATCCTTATTACTTTGGGATTCTTTTAATTGGGATGTGCGCGATGAATATCTATCATATTTTTTCATTGGAAAAGGGCTGGGCTTTATCCCCGATCTATTTTTTAACCTATGCTTTAATCCAGAGTCTCTTAGAGGTTCTAGTCTTAGTCTTTATAGGGAATGTGATAAAGACTTATTTCCATAGGGTGATTTATTACGGTTTCATCAGTTTATGTTTTCTATTTTTCACCCTTCATTATGTCGATTTTATCTTAGTTCGTTACATGGATATTTCGGTCTATTATGGCCTTCATTGGGTTTTTGATGAAAGTTATGAGAATTTTATCGAGCTCCTTCACCTAACAGGAATTAGCATTGGGACATGGATCTTCCTTTTAGTTTCTGCAGCGATATTAATTCCTTTATTTGCAGTCATTCTCTATGTGTTAACGGGAAAACTTGCTGAAAAAAAAACAATTAAAATCACTCACAAAGGACTTGCGAAAACACTTTGTTGTCTACCCCTTGGGTTGATAGCTATGGATGTAACTGTAACGCCTCAGGTTGAACGTCAACAGTACCATCATTATGAAAGGATCCTTCCCTGGAAATCAACCTTGCTTTCTCGGAATGAAGTGATCATTGACATGGGGAAATCCTTAAAAAAACTTCCGAATGAAAATGAGACACTGAAAAAGGTTCATTCGGTTCCATTAAGTGTTACGAGTAAACCAAACATCTATCTTTTTATTGTTGAGAGCTTAAGGCAAGATTTTTTAACCGAAAAAACAGCTATAAATATCAAAGCTTTTAGAGATGAAAACATTACCTTTAAAAGAACCTTTTCGAGTGCCAATGCAACTCAAATCTCTTGGTATTCGATTTTTCATTCAAACTATCCTCTTCATTGGGCTGAAGCAAAAAAGAAATGGAAATCTGGGAGCATTCCGCTGCAGCTTTTAAAGAAGATGGGATACAAAGTTCATGTTTATTCTGCTGCACAGCTTAAATATTATGGGCTATCCGATGTGATGTTTGGAAAAAAGCATTATTTAGCGGATTCTTATCATGTTTATCCTCACTACTATCCTACGCAAGCATGGGAATCAGATGTTAAGGTGGTAGATACCTTTATTCACGACCTTGATAAAAAGGGATCGAAAGAGGGAAATGTTTATGTTTTTTTCTTAGAATCTACCCACTTTAACTACAATTGGCCAGAAAACTATCCCGTTCATTTTAATCCGATTAGTGAAGAAAAAACCCATTTGCGTGTTTCAAACTCGTTAAAAAACATTGAACTCATCAAGAATCGTTATCGAAACTCCATCCACTTTATGGATTCCCTTTTTGGAAATGTCTTAGAAACGTTAAAAGATAAAGGGATTTATGATGAATCCATTGTCATTTTTACAGGAGATCATGGAGAGGAGTTTTTTGAAGAGGGACAACTTTTTCATGCTTCACATTTGAGTCCCATGCAAACAGAACCCCCAATTTATATGAAATTGGGGAATAATCAAAGAGCATACGAAAAAAATGTCGAAGAGCTCGTCATCTCTCATATTGATATTTTCCCTACAGTTCTTGACTATTTGGTTGGAAAACAACCCTTTCAAGTCTTTGATGGAGAGTCTATTTTTAAAGAAGAAAGAAAGGGATATATCGTTTCAGGAAGATTTAATGGCCCACGTGCTCCCGAAGAAATTTTAATCTCAAATGGAGAAGAAAAGGGGATCTTTAGGCTATCTGGAAAGAAGGCTTTAGAAGTCCGTAGTATCAAAGGAAATAAAGGGAAAGTCATCGATATCCAACCGTCAGTAGTTCAGCAGGAATTCGGTTCTGCGGTTAGTGGCTTATTTAACTAATAATCAAGTAGATGGAAATGCTATTTGACATTTATCTTGTACTGTTGTAACATTACAAATATATGGATAAAGATGGTTGGCGAAAGTTTCTTGAATTGATGGTAGAGATGGGTGATCCCAAAGAGCTCGATGAGCTTTCTCGGCTCCTTTTTACCTCTGAAGAAAGAGATGCAATCTCAAAGCGGATTCGAATCATTGAAGAATTGTTGAAAGGAGAAAAAACGCAGAGAGAAATTGCAACAAACTTTCACCTTAGCATTGCGAAAATTACTCGAGGCTCGAATGCCTTGAAAGAAGTATCCGAAAAGATGAAGCAATTTTTAAAAAAGATTTTGAACCTATCCTGAATTAAAGGGTTTATTTGATTTCTTCAAGTAATATGAGATTATTATGTTTGAAAAACTAAGTTATGATCAATTTTCCGAGCTTTCACAAGAACATGATCGTGTTGCTGTCTATCAAGAATTTTCAGCGGACCTTCTAACCCCGATGGGAGCGCTACATGCTCTTGAGAAAAAACATAAAAAGGTTGTTTTACTCGAGTCGGGAATTGTCCAGACACATATGGGGCGTTATTCTCATATTGGATTTAATCCTGTCGCGGAAATCTCAGCATATGGTTTTGAGATTGAAGTGAAAAATAGTGAGGAATCAAAGGTTTATGATGGAGATCCATTTGAGATTCTTCGGAAATTGCACCTTAAATATGGATGTGGGTCTAATAGACGTCTCTTTGGTTTCTGTGGAGGTGCTGCAGGATATCTTGCTTATGATGCGGTTCGCTATATTGAAGATATCCCCGACCGTCACAAGGATAAGCAAGAGTTTCCCGATCTTTTTTTTCAATTCTTTGAAAATGGAATCACATTTGATCATCAAAAAAACAGTGTATTAATTGTCCGTGTTGTGGAAGTAAAAGGGGATGCTGAAAAGGCTTATAAAGAAGGAATTAAAGATATTGAACATACGTATCATTTGATTTCAGCTGCTCCGAATTTCGTTAAGGTTAAGCCTAAGACCTTTGATTTGACTAAAAATGTCAAAGTCTTTCCCGATGATGAGTCTTTCAGAAAAATCATTGCAAAAGCAAAAGAGTATATCAATGCAGGAGATGTTTTTCAAGTTGTTCCTTCTCGTCGATTTGAAGTGGACTGCACGATTACTCCTTTTGAGCTCTATCGTTCTCTTCGCCATATTTCACCTTCTCCCTACATGTTTTATATTTCTCATGAGGACTTTTCTATTTTGGGGGCTTCCCCTGAAAAACTTGTGAGCGCGCAAGGGAAGTTTTTAGAAACCATTCCCTTAGCAGGAACCCGCCCACGAGGGAAAACTCCTGAAGAAGATCTCGCTTTGGCAAAAGAACTTCAAGAAGACCCAAAAGAAACAGCTGAACACATGATGCTGGTTGATCTTGGAAGAAATGATTTAGGAGCAGTTTCTAAGCCGGGAACTGTGAAAGTTGATAAACTTAAAACAGTCCAAAACTTTTCTCATGTGATGCATTTGGCTAGCTTTGTGACTGGGGAATTGAGAGAAGATTTAGATGCATTCGATGCACTAAAAGCAGCGTTTCCAGCAGGAACACTGACCGGCGCCCCAAAAATTCGTGCGATGGAAATCATTGATGAATTGGAATCTTTTCGTCGAGGCCCCTATGGAGGAGCCATCTGTTTTATTGATCATGAGGGAAATCTTGAATCTTGTATTGGGATTCGTATGGCTACGATTAAGGATGGAAAGGCTATTTGCCAGGCGGGAATGGGAATTGTGATAGATTCAGATCCTGAAATGGAACTTGCAGAATCACGTCATAAGGCAAGGGGAGTTTTAAGTTCGATACAAGCTGCTGAGGAGGGGGCGATATGATCATTCTCATCGATAATTATGATAGCTTTACTTACAACCTCTATCAAATGCTTGCCATTCATACTCAAGTCAAAGTGTTTCGCAATGATGAATTAACTCTCGAAGAAATTGCTTCACTTAAACCTCAAGGAATTGTCATTTCACCTGGTCCTAAAACTCCCAAAGATGCTGGAATCTGCCTTGAGTTGATTAAAAAATTCCATAAGGAAATTCCTATATTAGGAGTCTGTTTAGGTCATCAATCCATAGCAGAAAGCTTTGGAGGACAAGTTGTTCATGCAGGAAGTATTGTTCATGGAAAACCTGCTTCCATTTTTCATAATAGGAAAGATCTCTTTGAAAAAATGCCTCTCCCTTTTGAAGCTGGAAGATATCATTCTCTCATCGTTGAAAAAGAGTCTTTACCTAAATGCTTTCTGATTGAAGCAGAAACGGAAGATGGAGTGATTATGGGGATGAAGCATGTGGAATATCCTCTTTATGGCCTTCAGTTTCACCCTGAATCAATTCTGACGCCTCAAGGAAAAATACTGATCGAAGCCTTTTTAAAAATTTGTGGGGTGCTGTAATGCATCTTGAAAAAGCGGTTGAACAACTATCTGCAAAAAAAACACTCTCTGAAAAGGAATATGAAGCCGCTTTTCGAGAAATGACTGAGGGGAAAAATCCTGATGCAGCAGCAGTTTTTTTAAAGCTTTTAAGTGAAAAAGGTGAAACGGTAGAGGAATTTGAAGGCTTAGCACGAGTTATGCGCGAAAAAGTGATCAAAATTCCTACAGGAAAAGGACTTCTGGACATTGTTGGAACAGGAGGAGATGGATCCAATTCAGTGAATATTTCTACGGGAGCTGCACTGTTAGCTGCTGCATGCGGGGCTAAGGTAGCAAAGCATGGAAGTCGAGCTTCATCGTCTAAATGTGGATCAGCAGATCTTCTTGAAGCCTTTGGAGTTTCTTTAGAAGGAGACCCTATTGAGTTGCTTGAAGAAGTAGGGATTTGCTTTCTTTTTGCTTTAAAGTATCATCCAGCAATGAAAAAGGTTGCTCCCATACGGAAAAAATTGGGGATTCGAACGATTTTTAATTTAGCTGGTCCTTTAGTCAATCCTGCTAACCCCGATTATTTTTTATTAGGAGTTGCTCGAGAGAACTTGATGGAACTTTTTGCTGAAGTCATTCAAAAACTAGGAATTAAAAGAGCGTTTATTGTTTATGGAAATGGAATGGATGAGCTGACCCCAATTGGCCCGTGTAAGATCATCGATGTCACTCCAGACAAGATGGAAAAGAGGGTTTTGGAACCTGAGAAACTCGGGTTTAAGAAATGCGTTTTTTCAGATTTAGCTGGGGGAGATCCTGAAACAAATAAAAGACTCCTTCTTGATGCTTTCCAAAAAGGATCAGGTCCTATTGCTGATACCCTTGTTTTAAATGCTGGAGTAGGTCTTTATATTTCTGAAAAAGTCAAAACAATTGAAGAGGGAATTTCCCTTGCACGAAGAACTTTAAAAGAGGGGAAAGTCATGGATCTCTTAGAAAAATGGAGAAAAAGATGACCTTTCTAGATCAAATCATTGAACGGAAAAGAGAAGAAGTTGAACGTTTAAAAGAAGAAGTAGGGAGTGATCCTTATCATCCTTTGCATGGGGAAATTAAGCGAAGGCATCTTAAGCGGTTTCAAAATGCCCTTCGAAAAAAAGGGGTGATTGCGGAAATCAAGCGCAAATCTCCATCAAAGGGAGAAATTGATCTTTCCCTTGATCCGATTAAACTTGCTCAGGAATATGAAGCAGGAGGGGCAGTAGCTCTTTCTATCTTAACCGATAAAGAAGGGTTTGGAGGGACCATTAAAGATCTAGAAGAGGTAAAAAAGGAAGTAAGAATCCCTATTCTTCAAAAGGACTTTATTATCGATCCTCTTCAAATTAAAGAAGCGATCAATGCTGGTGCAGATGCTATTCTCCTTATTGTTGCTGTTTTAAAAGATCAAACTGGAGAATTTTTACGGATTGCTGAATACCTTGGCATTGATGCTTTAGTTGAGGTCCATACCAAAGAGGAATTACATTTTGCGATTGAAGCAGGAGCTACGATTATTGGAATCAATAATCGCGATTTAAAAACCTTTAAAGTCGATCTTTCTAATTCACTAGAACTGATAAAACTTCTTCCGAAAGAATGTATAAAAGTTGCAGAATCGGGAATAAAATCTGTCGAGGATGCCCAAGAACTTTTTGAGGAGGGGTTTGATGCCTTATTGATCGGGGAAACTCTCGTAAAGGCGAAGAATCCAAAAGAAATGTTGGGAGAGATGAATGACTCTTGTTAAAATTTGTGGAGTGACTGATCCTGAAACTGCCTATTTTGCTGCGGTGAGTGGTGCAGCATTTGTTGGGATTATTTTTGCTAAAGACTCAAAGCGTGTCGTTGATCCTGACCGTGCGATTGCGATTGCAAAGGGAGCAAAAAAGGGGGGAGCTAAAGTTGTTGGGGTTTTTGTCGAGCAAAATGCTGAAGCAATGCAAAAGATCATTGATCATGTCGGACTTGATGCTGTTCAACTCCATGGACCAGAATGTCGAAAAACACATGGGGAATTAAGTGAAAATGTGATGCGTTTCTATGTTTGCCCAGTATCTTTAGATGGTTTTGTTCAAGAAGAGAAACATCATGGATTTGAATTCCTTAATAAGGAAAGAGACTACTTGCTCTACGATGGTTTGGTTCCAGGAGAGGGACAAACTTTTGAGTGGGATGCTTTGGAGCCAAGAAGAGACTTTAACTTTATTTTAGCTGGGGGACTAAACCCAGAGAATGTTTCTCTTGCAATTAAGAAAAAGCAACCAGATGTTGTTGATGTTGCAAGTGGAGTGGAAAATCCTAAATATAAAAAAGATAAGTCTCTTATCCAAGCGTTTATCCGGGAGGTCTCATGACTCGAAGGTATGGTGACTATGGTGGAGCCTATATTCCAGAAGTTTTAGCAGAGCCGATTAAAGAACTGGAAAAAATGTGGGAGTCACTTAAAGGTGACTCTGAGTTTCTGAAAGAGTTCCAAATGATTTTGAACCAATATGCAGGACGTCCCACTCCTTTGACTCCGGCTGTTTCTTTTTCGAAAGCGATTGATGGACCTAACATTTATTTAAAAAGAGAGGATTTGCTCCATACCGGTGCTCATAAACTCAATAATACCATAGGGCAATGCCTCATCGCAAAACGGATGGGGAAAAAACGAATTATTGCTGAGACTGGAGCAGGTCAACATGGGGTGGCAACTGCAACAGCTTGTGCTTATATGGGACTTGACTGTGTCGTCTACATGGGAAAAAAGGATGCGAGTCGCCAAGAACCTAATGTGAAGCGGATGGAGCTTCTTGGGGCTCAAGTGATCCCTGTCGATAAGGGAGCAAGAACTTTAAAAGATGCGATTAATGAAGCGATGCGTGATTGGTCCAAGAACTATGAGGATAGTCATTACTGTTTAGGATCAGCTTTAGGGCCTCATCCCTATCCTGAGATGGTATCATTTTTTCAAAAAGTGATTGGTGATGAGGTGGCGAAAGAGATGACTCCCGATGTTGTGGTTGCCTGTGTAGGAGGAGGTTCCAATGCGATTGGTATTTTTGCTCCTTTTATAGGGAAAGCAAAGTTAGTGGGAGTTGAAGGTGGCGGAATGTCCAACAAGCTTGGGGAACATGCAGCACGTTTTTCTGGGGGAAGACCTGGAATTCTTCATGGAACCTATACCTACTTATTGCAAGATAATGTGGGACAAATCGTTGAAACCTCATCGATTTCTGCAGGACTCGACTATCCTGCCATTGGACCAATGCATGCAGATCTTCATGATCAAAAAAAAGCGGAATACCTTTCTGCAACTGACAAAGAAGCCCTCGAGGCTTTTAAACTCTTATCGAAGACAGAGGGAATTATTCCTGCTCTTGAATCAGCTCATGCTCTTGCTTACTTGGTTAGAGAAGGAAAGAACTACCCAAAAGAAACGGTGATAGTCGTCAATCTTTCAGGACGTGGTGATAAAGATCTTCCCGAACTTTTTGAAAAAGGTCTCATTCCATGAGTAGAATTGCAAAGTGCTTTAAGGAGACAAAACCCTATATTGGCTATATTACAGCTGGGGATGGGGGAATAGAGCGAACTCTGGAGGTAGCTTTAGCGCTTGTTAAAGGAGGGGTTGACTTATTAGAAGTAGGAATTCCTTTTTCAGATCCCGTTGCAGATGGTCCGGTGATACAAGATGCTATGGAACGTTCTTTAGAGAGTGGGACAACACCTCAAGAGGTCCTTTCCTTTGTCAAAGCGTTTAGAAAACAAAGTGAAGTACCGATTGTTCTTTTCACCTATTACAACCCTCTTTTTATTGGGGGTGCTTCTTTCCTAAAAGAAGCAGCTTACGCAGGTGTGGATGGTCTGTTGGTTGTCGATCTTCCTATTGAAGAAGGAGAATCCTATCGAAATGAAGCGAAAAAAGCGGGCCTCGATACGATTTTTTTGATTGCCCCCTCTACTCCAAAAAAGCGGATAAAGAAAATCGCTGAAGCTTCTTCAGGATTTCTCTATTATGTCTGTCGGAAAGGAACAACCGGGATAAAAGAGGGATTTCCAGAGGATCTTGAAGCCCGTGTAAAAGAGATCAAAGAAATATCTCCATTGCCAGTTGTTGTGGGATTTGGAATTTCAAATAAGGAAATGTCCTTGAAGATCCTTGAAATAGCCGATGGATTTGTCGTGGGTTCTTTTCTTGTCGACGCAATTGGAAAAGGAAAATCTATAGAAGAATTAATCACTTTGACAAAGAGTTTAAAACCATGATCCTTACAATTAAGAAAAATGCTAGTATTGAAGATGTTGAACGATTGATTGAGAAGCTCCACTGGATGGGTTTTGAAGCACGTCTTTCTGGAGAAGAGGGGAATTATACGATTGCCCTTATCAAAGGGATCGATGATTTAACCGATATTAATCAATTCAATCGCCTTCCCCTTGTTGAGGATGTTTCCGAGTTTAAACACCCTTTTAAACTTGCTGCCAAAGAATTCCAGCCCAGTAAAACAGTGATCACTATCAAAGATATTACAATTGGTGGGGATACATTAGCTGTGATGGCAGGGCCCTGTTCCATTGAATCCAAAGAACAAATTATGGAGAGTGCAAAAATTGTTGCTCAGGAAGGATGTAAAATTCTTCGTGGAGGAGCTTTTAAACCACGAACCTCTCCTTATTCTTTTCAAGGACTTGAAGAGAAAGGGCTTCAGTATATGAAAGAAGCTGCTGATAAGTATGGTCTCGTCACAATTACTGAGGTAATGGATGGGGACCAGATCGATTTAGTTGCTGAATATATCGATATTATCCAAATTGGAGCTCGAAATATGCAGAACTTTACCCTTTTGAAAAAGTTAGGAACCTGCAAATGTCCGATCTTTCTTAAAAGAGGTCTTTCAGCAACCTACAAAGATCTTCTCATGTCTGCTGAATATATTCTGGCTAAAGGGAATCCCAATGTTATGCTTTGTGAAAGAGGAATTCGGACGTTTGAAACTTATAGTCGTAATACTCTTGATTTAGCTGCTGTTCCAATTCTTCAAGATTTGACCCACCTTCCGATCATTGTTGATCCTGCGCATGGCGTCGGAATTCGGAAAATGGTTCCTCCGATGGCACGTGCAGGAGTCGCTGCTGGGGCTGATGGAATCATGGTTGAAATGCACCCTGAACCAGAAAAAGCTCTTTCGGATAAGCAGCAGACCATCAGTCCGCAAGAGTTTCATGAGATGATGGAAGACCTTAGGAAAATGGCTCCGATTCTTAATCTCAAAGTTTAGTGACACTATAGCTAAAACACTTTAAAATTGGGATGATTTAGCCGGATCTTTCCGATCCCTTTTGACTCCTTAAAACCTCTCCTTGTCTTTTAGACAATATTTTCGGTTTTAAGAAGCCAAAATTCATCAAAAATCTCTAGTCTAAATCATCCCAAGTTTAAAGTGTTTTAGCTATATCTAGGGCGTGTAATCAATTACACTGCGTTGCTTTAACTTTTAATATGGAAAACTTCACCGTTGCTTTGCTTCAAGAGTCCAATTTGGGCTCTTTGCATAAACCGTCTTGAATTTTTCTCATAGGATAAATCTTTTTTTTAAATCGATCAGGATATACTCTCTTTTCAGGAGAATAATTGGGGTTGACGATTTGGAAAATTTGGTATTTGTTCCCCGTCAGCAGGTCTTTAGAGAGTGTTCTGAGCTAATTGGAAGCTATGTTCAAGAGACAGGTCGCCTTCAAGGAGAAATAACACTTCATGAAAAGCATCTGAGAAGAATTGATCCTGCTTTAGTTAATGAACCTCGCTTTTATTCTGATGACTGGGCTTTTATTCAATTTGTTAAGACGATTTACTATCTTATCCAAAGATACTTTTCAGAGAAAAAAATTGGGCAGCATCAAAGCGAAATCGCAAGGATTCAGGGAGAAATTCAAACTAGAAAAGGAGTAGAAGATACTATTGTTTTAGCCTTTAACCAAGCCTTTCGTAGTGATCCGGTTGTTCAAAGTGGTATTGAAGTAAAGGGTCAGTTTGATACATTTGCTCGGTTTTATGATGAAATTGATTTTTCTGAAGAAACAAACGCTTTTCTTGATCGAGAGGAAATTCAAGGCTCTTCTCTAGGAAGGATGACGCATCGGTGTCAACATTGTTTTTATGATCCTCCCAGCTCCTTTGAGTCATGCATATCTGGGAGTGAAGAAGAAGAATTTCAGGATTGTAACCCTGTAACAAGTCAAACTCCAGTCATTGAAGAGGAAGAAGAAGAAAAATCTCCTCCTAGGGGTCAACCGAAAGTGACCATAGAAACTCTTTTTCCGAATACCAGGCTCTATGATGTGGCCAATCACTTTCTTCCATTGTCAAGGATTCAATCAATAGAAGTGATTAAAGAGCAAACCTATTGTCTTACTTTTGAGGGGCATCTTGTTGGACGTATTGAAAGATTAGAAGAAGGATTTTCAGGGAAACTAGAAGGGATCATAAGAAGACGTCTTCGAGAAGGATCGGATCTTCTCATAAAATTAAGGGAAGATTATCCCTTAGTAGGTACTTTTTTAGATACCATTGGTGTCATGTCACTAGAAGATATGACTAAGGTTGTTTATTGGCAGGGACTTCTTGGTGCATGGAGTTCTGCGCAAAGAAGTTATTGTCACTTACCTGAAAGGGTTGTCCTTCGTGTTATGGAGACTAAAATAGAGATCCTTGAGGGAACTTTCCGAGCAGGAGTGCATATTACCGATTATCATTTGATTAAACAAAATCTTCTCAATAGAGTCTTTCAGGGGGCTCTTTATACTTGTTTAAGAGGGTTGGGGTTGGTGACTTGGAATGGTTCAACGCAAAAACCTCTTCATGCAACTTTTTCCATTAATGCTTTTGAGTGGTTTGCAGAAGAAGAAGGAATTTTCCTCCATGTAACAAGTGAAAGAGAGAATGAACTTGGTTTTGAATATGATGAAAGTTGGCAACAACCTCAAAATTTTCCTCAAAAGGAGCTTGATAGTCTTGATCAAAATCCTTGGAAACAAATCTATCAAGAAGAGTTAGGCCTTATTAGAGGGCACTTTGTTTGGAAGGCAACTGAATCTCAATAAAGCTTTTTAAAAAGAGGTAAAAGAGTTTTCCATCATAGTGGGGAGGAAGACGTGAAGTATCTGTCTGGCTCAAAATTCTTTCAATGATTGCAAAAGCAGCATCACTTTGTTCTTCTTTCTTTAAGTCTTTATAGGAAAGGATATAGGTTATTGCGTGATGGGTGACTTTTGCTAAATTTTTCCAATTCAGTCCTTCTTCAAAATGCTCAGATAATTCTTGAGCATATTCACAAAGAAGTGCTTCTGTGATTGGCTCAGAACGTGATGGTTTTATTAAAGCACGGTCATTAGGAAAAGTTAGGGCTAAATGGAAAAAAGGTGGGATTAGATCTTCAAAAAAGGCTTCCGTTGCTTTTTCGGGAAGATAAAGAGAGTCAATACTCACTAATAAATAATGAATGGTTTCAATAGCCGCGACTCTTTTTTCTTTGAGGGTCATTTCAGGGTTCGGACCAATGAATGAAACAATTTCATTCATGATAATTGGTAGTTGGCTCCAGGTAAACCCTTTGGAGTATTGGGCTCGAAGGAAATGGGCAAGAGCATAGAGGTTTTTTTCCTCGAGTTTCGTCAAAGGAGGGGTAGGACATTCTAGAACTTCGTATGAGACATCCTCATGGGAAATTTTATTGTCCTTTTCTCCAACTTCAATCGGGAGGATCACTTGTCCATCAGGTGGTTGTTGTGGTAAATCGTACATCGGAAAAATAATAGTCTTTTATCGATTTTTTCCCAAGGAGATTTCTACCTTAAACTAAGGTTCTAAGAGGGATCGTGTTCGAGAATTTGATCAAGGACTTTTTGATAGGTTGGATGAAAGCGTAAATGATTATGTTTCCCATGTTCAATACGAATAAGAGAAGCATTTCGTTTTTCTTTGATGAGTTTTAAGAGTCGTGTACTCGAATCGAAAGGGACAAGCTCATCTTCTGTCCCATGGAAAATATGGATTGGCGAATCGACTCGAACAATCCATTGATCTGTTCTGAAATGATATTTCAAAAGGAGGGGAATCAGAAAACGGGGAAGATAGGGAAGCTGTCTAGGTGTGAGATCGAGAATGCTAAAATAGGGAGCTTCAAGAATAAGATTTTTAGGATCATGATGCGAAGCAACATATGTTGCGATTCCCGTTCCCAATGAGCGTCCATAGACAACGATTTGATTTTCTGGATAGCGAGAAGAGATATAATTATAACAATAATCGGCGTCATGGCAGATTGCTTTCTCACTCAGCTTTCCACGGCTTTTCCCAAAGCCTCGGTAGTCCATGATAAAAAGATCATACCCTCTTGAAGTGAACTCTTTTGAAACACGTCCCCAATTATCTGCGAGGTTTCCCCCACGACCGTGGAAGTAGATGACTGCTCCTTTAGGGTTTTCAGCAGTAAAGTAGAGAGCGTTGATTTGAGCACCTTTTTCCGTTTCAAGAAAAAGTTCCTCAAAAGGTTCTTCAAAGGAGAAGGTATAATCATCAGGTAGAAGAGCCTTTTGAAAAAGCATCTCTTCTTGACGGAAATAGATATGACCGACTCCTAAAAGGACAAAGACAAAAATAGAGGAAATGACAAGGGTAATTTTTTTTTTCATAAACCTATCTCTTATTGTACAGGTTACCATACTATCTAATTTACAAGATGAAAAACATTCCGAATCAAACTCCAACGAGGTTCTTTTTTCATGGGAGATTGTCCATTGACCCAATAATTATATTGTTCTTTTTTGAAACCGATATGCTCTTGGATTTGAAGCCAACGGTTCAAAAAAAATATAAACGCAAAAGCATCATATTTTACGGGATAAGAAAGGTAAGAGGAACCTGCTTCCGTTGCATAATCGATCACAACATATTCAGGATGAGAGCGACAGTATTCCATTCCCAATTCTTTTGTCCAAAAAAGAGCATCAAACTTTCCTTGCGTCAAGTAATCTTCAATTCGCTCGATGTGATCAACAGGAACTGTTTGGGCCATAGGAAGAATTCGATTTAAGATTTCGTCATAGAAACCAATGACGCCGATCACGAGATAGGGGTTTTTTTTGAGGCGATCAAAGTTGCGAAATTCATCCTTGCGTGACCGGGGAACAACCATGACGTTTGATGTCATTAAATAATAATGAGGAAAGTTCATATTTCTTACTGTTGCTCCAGCTAGAAGAATTGGACCTACTGCAATATCAAAATGATTGTGAGCAAGATTATACCCTAGATTTTCAAAGAGAAAAGGGACAAAGACAAGATCTACATCCATATCATAGGCGAGTTTGTAGGCGTAGGTGATATTGAATCCTACCAAATTCCCTTCACTATTGAAGTAGCTGAATGGGGGAAGGTTTGAGTGATAACCGACATAAAGGGTATTTGTTGAATAGATACGATCAAAGGTATCTTGAATCGTTGATCGTTGATTTATATCGGGAATTTTTTGCCCAAATTTGTAGACCTTAGCATTTCTCACAACGGAATAATCTGTTTGGATTTCCTTTGTTTTTGAAACGTTTTCATAGGGAGAAAATTCCTGAATGAGGTTTTTAGCTCCAATAATCATTAAAGTTAGAAGAAAGAAAAAAAGAAAAAAATGGCGAAAGAAGTAAGAAGGCCGAAAGGTCAGCCGTTTGTAATAACCCAGAAAGAGAAGGATGACAAAGGTCACCATCGAGGCAACACTAACGAGGATTTGAAAATTTTGAGTAATGATAGAAGCATTGTCATAAATATCCATTGCTGAGGAGGGGAAGCCTAAGGTTTCTGTTAAAAAGTTGATCGAATTGAGTGCAAGTTCTGGTCCACCAAAAGACATGAGCACGGACATAAAGCTAATAAGTCCTTCTTCGAAAATTCCCAATTGATGACGGAAAAAATAAGAGAGATACATGATGAAAAAAAGGACAAAGAGATTGCCTACCTGAGTAAAGGTATAAGCAATCGGAACAATCATTTGAGAGGTAGTATGGAGCTCTTTATCTTTAATTTCATACCTTTCTGCGTAGCGATTGATTGCATGATAGAGAAAAGGGATTGCAATGCTTGGGGAGCCGATGACAAATGCAAGAAAACAGGAAGAGCGAATTTCTGAAATGACTTCTTTATATTTAAGAGAAGTACAACTGATGACCAATGCAGGAAGGACCCAAAAAGTAAGGATTAGGGAAATAATAACCATGGGGATAACATAAAAGTTCAATGCTCTCAGATCTGTAAAACGAACATTTCCTATGAAAGTAGCAAAAATGGCAAGAACTCCAATTGGAGAGACAATCATAATCCCCTTTAAGATTTGCTCCATGATTCTATTCACCCTTTCTAAGAAAGAAATTAACGGCTCTTTATGAGTAAGATGCATGAGAGCAATCCCAGTAATAATGGCAAAAATTGCAATGGCAGGAACGATATTATTGACGATGTCATAAAGAGGGTTTTCAGGAACAAGATAATTTAAGAAATTCAGTTCAAAAGAAGTATGATCTCGGGTTCCAGGAAACAAGATATTAAAACGAGGAAATAAGAAATTAAGGAGGTAGACGGAACTCAGGATGAGTGCCCAAATAAAGAAGAGAAATACCCATCCTTTTTTGAGAAGTGCACGAGCTACGGTTGGTCTTGAGGATCCCAACCCATGAATAATCGAAGAGGGGATATAAAGAAGAACAACCATTTGAATGAACATCACATAGGCTTTTCCGATTGGCTCAAAAACAGAACAAAGAGGTCCAAGAAGAACTCCTAAAAAAGAGCCAATAATAATGGCAAGTAAGATCTGCTTTGTTAGACTAATCCTTAACATTCCATGAACCTATCAGAATTGGTTCACAAAACAATGTAGCCAATTTGCTTCATGACGCCAAGTTCATTCCAAACTTCATTCATGTGAGAGATTTTCCCCCCCTCAATCGTAAAAACAGCAAAAATTTTGATTACTACAGGTTTATCAGTAGGTTCAATTCCGAGAAAAGACCCCCGTTGAACCCCCTGGATTTGAATCCTTGCTAGCACCTTATTTCCTTCTGCCATCATTTCAATGATTTGGAGCTTGAATTCAGGAAGCGCTTGGTGAAGAGAGCGTAGACGTACATTAAGATTCTTACTAAAAGCATCATATTTACTATAGGTTGAATCAAAAACAACGGTCGAATCTTGAACCCCATATTTAGCAGTTAAAAGCTCATTCATCTTTCGAGGATCATTTTTAGCAAATGCATCATAAAACTCTTTAACTAAGGCTTTGTTTTCTGATTGAGGGTCAATTCCGCCTCTTGGGGTAATAATATGAGAGAGTTCTCCTCCCGTAGTTGCAAAGGCTGAAGCCATTAAGGCTAAGATACAAATAAGCTTTTTCATAAGACCTTCCTCTTTTTCTTCTTTTTCCCATAAAGATCTTTTTTTTTCGAGAAGATTGTTTCTATAGAAGAAGGTAACCTTTTTTGATGATTTCTGTTCGTGCAACGGTATCTAGAAGAACAGAAAGAGGATTTTGTCGGCCTCCTGAAGGCCCCACAATTTCTATTTCGAATGTCTCTGGAAGGACCATTCGAAGAATTTGATATTGATAATTGAGGTAAGGTTGGCAAGAAACTACAAGGCACTTTCCTGGTTGGGGATTTTGAGCAAGCCATGTTTGGACTGTGATCAGTGTGTTAGGACGTTGACGGAAAGGATGAGGCTTTGCATCAATGGCAACAAAGGGAAGAGAACGGAGCTCCATAGGCATTTCGGCGTTCTTCCAAGCCCAAATCATCATTTCTGTTTCTGTTTCGAGTCCTTCAAAGGGTTCTTTTTCAGGATGAAGTTTCCGTTGTCCTGTCAAGAAAACAACGGCCTCAAATCGAACCCCTCTTTTCCATTCTTCAATAAGAAAAGCAATCCTTCTTTTTACAGAAGCATGGAGAGATCCAAGAACAACCCCATAACGATAAGAACTTTCCTGAGCCCGTTTTTCATCAAAATAACCCATTTTTTCTATGATAGGAAGGATCTCTTCCCTCTTATCTTCCATCCAGTCTTGAAAAGTCCAGCGTTCTCCTTGTTGGATCCACCCCATGTAGGGGCAGTCGGTGATTTTTTCAAGAGATTGCACAGAAGAAAGGGTACTTTCCTTACACAGTACGACAGAAGATAGGAAAAGAAATAACAGGAAAATTCGTTTCAACATATGATTAAAGTGTATCGATAGATGTAGATTTTTCTCAACTTGAAACGTAGTATACCCAAAACAGTTTAAAATTGGGATAATTTAAACTGTTTTAGCAATAATTCTTAGCTAGAGTTTTAAAGCTTTCGACTTGTGCATCTTCCCACTCTTTTGGCTTCCCTAATTCTTTTGCCATTAATGAAGCAACTAAAGGAGCGATTTTAATGGAAAGTTCTGCATCTAAAAGGAGGCAGCGTGTACGTCTTGAAAGAAAATCTTCAATAGAACGTGCCATTTCATACCGAACAGCATAAAGAACTTCTCCTGCTAGATAGGGAAGTTTAGGATTAAGAAACTGATCAAGGGTAGGATCTTCAGCAATGACTTTTTTGACCTTTTCTCCATCGGTTCCATATGTACTCCAAGGATCTAAAGGATCCACATCTTCCATCCACCCGTGGAGTTTAAGGTTTTGGGTTTTACATGGGAGATCTCCTAGGTTACCAACAAGAAGAGCTTTTTCTATGACATCTTCAGACATTTTTCGGTAAGTTGTCCATTTACCACCAGCGATTGTAATAAGTCCTGAGTCTGAGACCAGAATCGAATGTTCTCGAGAAAGTGCCGCCGTTTTTTTATTTCCTTCTTCAGCGATCAACGGCCTTAGGCCTGCAAAAACACTCAAAATATCTCCTCGTGTGGGATGGCGCGTAAGATATTTTCCTGTTTCTTTTAGAATAAAGTCGATCTCTTCATCAAGAGGAATCGGTTCTAACGTTGGATTTTTTACTGGAGTATCTGTTGTTCCAACGAGAACTCTTTCATGCCAGGGGACCATAAAAAGGACCCGCCCATCTTCTGTATGAGGAATAAGGATTGCTGTTTCGCTTTCGAGAAAGCTTTTATCTAAAACAATATGGACACCTTGACTAGGTTGAACAATTTTTGGCGTTTTAGGGTTATCTAAAAAGCGCACTTCGTCTGAAAAGATTCCGGTTGCATTGATGACCACTTTTCCCTTGATCTTATAGATATTTCCTGTTTCACGGTCTTCAATTTCAACCCCATTGACATGCCCTTTATCTTTTAAAAGGCCAATGACTTTCATATAGTTAAGAACGGAGGCTCCATGATCAACAGCTGTTTGAGCAAGGGTGAGAGCAAGGCGAGAGTCATCGAATTGTCCATCATAATAAATGGTTCCTCCACGAAGATCTTTTTGCTCGATCGTTGGAAGAATAGAGATTGTTTCATCTCTTGAAAGGTGTTTTGATGGTTCTAGTCCTAAACTTCCTGCAAGCATATCATAAATTTTGAGTCCGATCCCATAAAAAGGGCCTTCCCACCAGTGGTAGCTCGGAACAAAAAAAGCGCGATGGTAGATTAAATGAGGAGCATTCCGACAGAGCCGACCTCTTTCTCTTAATGCTTCCAAGACAAGGGTAATGTTTCCTTTTTGGAGGTAGCGGAGTCCACCATGAATGAGTTTTGTGCTTCGACTAGAAGTGGCTTTAGCAAAGTCATGTTGTTCTACAAGAAGAGTTTTAAGCCCTCGGGAGCTACTATCGACAGCGGCACCTAGTCCTGTTGCACCTCCCCCAATAATAATGATATCCCACTCTTGATCTTGATCGAGCGTTTGAATCATTTCATCTCTATTCATCGAACTCTCCCCACATTTTGGCACATTTTAGAGCATGATGCCATAGGGCAATTTCACGAGCACGTTTCTCTTCATCAAATTCTGGATCAAAACGTTTATCTTCTTTCCAAAGTGTTTTTAGTTCTTCTTGGTCTTTCCAATATCCCACGCTTAATCCTGCTAAAAAAGCAGCTCCGATAGCTGTGAGTTCATTCCATTTTGGACGTACAACAGGGAGGTTTGCGAGATTCACCTGCGCTTGCATTAATAAATCATCGCGGACTGCTCCTCCATCAACACGGATTTCATTAATGGGAACATTTTTTTGAATCACTTCAAGGATGTCGGTCACTTGTAAGCAAATCCCTTTAAGAGCTGCTCGAGCAATATGGGCGGCAGTTGTTCCCCGTGTGAGTCCTACAATAATCCCTCGCGCGTTGGGGTCCCAATGAGGAGCTCCAAGTCCTGTAAAAGCTGGAACAAAGACAACTCCCTCTGCAGAAGAGACGCTATTAGCTAAATTCTCAACTTCATCATACGTTTTAATGATTCCTAAAGAATCTCTAAGCCACTGAATAACTGCTCCTCCAATAAAGACACTTCCTTCAATCGCATAATGCGTTTCTCCATTGATCTGATAAGCAATAGTTGTGAGAAGATCTTCACAAGATTTGGGAGGCTTTGTGCCAGTATTCATCAAAATAAAACATCCCGTTCCATAGGTGATTTTACCCATTCCTTTTTCGAAGCAGGTCTGTCCAAAAAGAGCTGCTTGTTGATCTCCTGCAATTCCTCCAATGGGGATAAGTGTTGAGCAGACATCTTCACTACAGTCTCCATAGACTTCACTCGAACTTCTGACTTCAGGAAGTATTTCAGGAGGAATATCTAAGATTTTTAAGAGCTCTTCATCCCACTTTCCTTCATGAATATTATAAAGAAGGGTTCTTGAAGCATTTGTTACATCGGTAATGTGTTGTCTTCCTTCTGTCATTTGCCAAACAAGCCAACTATCGACAGTTCCAAAGGCAAGTTCTCCTTTTTCTGCCTTAGCTCTAGCTCCCTCAACATTGTCAAGGATCCAGCGAATCTTTGTTCCTGAAAAATAGGGATCGAGAAGAAGCCCAGTTTTTTGCTTGAAAAGAGGTTCTAACCCTTCAGTTTTCAATTTTTTACAAAACTGAGTTGTCCGTCTGTCTTGCCAAACAATGGCATTATAAATCGGACGAGAAGTTTTTCGGTCCCATATGATTGTTGTTTCCCGTTGATTGGTAATTCCGATTCCAGCCATATCACGCAAGTTTAAACGAGCATGAGCCATTGCTTCAGTCATGACTGAAACCTGTGTTGCCCAAATATCCATGGGGTTGTGTTCTACCCATCCTGGTTTTGGAAATATTTGCCGAAGTTCTCTTTGAGCTAGTCCTAAGACTTCACCATCGTGGTTCACAATGAGAGCTCTTGAACTTGTAGTCCCTTGATCTAAAGCGAGTATATATTTCATATCGATTCTTGAGTGTTAATGCAATTCCCTTTAATACCTCAGTACACGATATTTTTTTTGTTTATATGACGACTGCGGCTTCGAAAAACTTCTTTTTTTCCTCATCCATAACGCCTTCGGCTATGGATTTCCTCATCCAAGAAAGTTTATCTTTCCCTCGCTCACCCTCTAAACCAAAAATTTCGTGTACTGAGGTCTAATGCATCCCTTACTTGTACCTTTCAACGGGTTGTGCTATATGTCAATAGAAATCTTTAAGAGGTAACTGATATGAATATCTTCTGGGGCGAACTTATTGGAACGCTTCTTCTTGTTTTACTAGGAGATGGAGCTGTTGCTAATGTTCTTTTAAAACGATCTAAAGGGGAAAAGGGAGGTTGGATCGTTATCAGCACTGGGTGGGGATTTGCTGTTTCTATAGCTGTCTATACTGTTGGATGGGCTACTGGAGGGCATATTAATCCTGCGGTGACGTTTGGTCTTGCTGTTGCTGGGAAAACTCCTTGGAATCTTGTTCCAACCTATTTTATTGCACAGTTGATTGGCGCCTTTATTGGTGGGGTACTCGTTTGGGCAACTTATTATCTCCACTTTGGAAAAAGTGAAAATAAAACACACAAACTTCTGATTTTTTGTACACAACCTGCAATCCGTCATAAAATATGGAATTTTGTGACTGAATTGATTGCAACAGCGGTTCTATTGATTGGGGTATTAGGAATTTTTAATATCCATAATGGAATTGGAAGTGGCGTTGGACCTTTTGCAGTAGGACTCCTTGTCTTTAGTATCGGTTTATCTCTTGGTGGACCTACGGGTTATGCAATTAATCCTGCCAGAGATTTAGGACCACGCGTTGTTCATGCTCTTTTTCCCATTCAAGGAAAAGGGGATTCTGATTGGGATTATGCATGGATTCCGATAGTGGGCCCTCTTCTTGGAGCTGGTGTCGGAGCCTTTATTTATCAAAACTTTGTGAGCCTACTTATTCCACTATGACTCTTGCTGATATTGCTCTTTATTCCTTTTTCTTTTTGATTTTAAGTTGGGGCTCCAAACGCCTTCCTTTTATTCCTCTTCTTTGCTTGCTTCTTGGAATTATTTGGGGGTTTTTTGGTTCTTGTCCCGATAAGACAACCCTTCAATTTGTTGCAACAATTGCCCTGGTTTTTTTCCTATTTGTTGAAGGAGCAAAACTCCATATTCCGAAAATTCTTCACTATCAATCGATTCGTCTACCAACAATTGGTCTTCTCGTTACCCTTGTTTTAGGGGTGGGCTTGATCAAATTTCTCTTTCCCCTCTCCCTGAAAGAAGCTTTTATTGTCACACTTCCTCTTTTAGCCCTTGATGGAAAAGTGATTTCTCCAGCATTTTCTTCTTACCTTCCTCCTCGTATTACGCAAATGCTCAATGTCGAGGGATCTTTTACGACGTTATTTGCATTCTTTATTCTTTCTCTTATTCACTTGTCCCATCCCTTCCACTTTTTCCTAGGAGTTTTCTTTCCACTGATTGCTGGAAGTGTTTTAGGTTACATCTGTGGTTTGGTGGGGAAAACAGCTTTAGAATGTGGATGGGCTCAAAATGACCTTTTCCGCGGGGCCTTTTTTTTGATTCCTTTTGCAATTTTTTCTTTTTGTGAGCTTTTTCATTCCAATGGATTTATCGGTGTAATTGCCGCAGGAGTGACATTTGGACATACCGGACGGTTTCTCTGCGATTCGCTCTTTGATCTTTCAAGAAGACAAGCTCCCTATCTTTTTTATCTTCTCCTAATTTTCTTTGGAATTTTTTCTCTCCATATTCTTTCAACAATGATGACGTTTACCTTAATCTTTTTTGCCTTGGCGTTTCTATTTGGTGTCCGATTCCTTGCTGTTCTTATTAGCTTTCAGAAAAGTCAATTTCAGTGGAAAACTCTGGGATATTTTACATTCTTTTCACCAAAAGGGCTGATTCCTATTGCAGCGGCATTTCTTTCTACAGAATTTTTCTCTTTTACCAATGAGGGTTTGATGCTTTCGATCGTATTAGCAACAACCTTATTTTCCCTCCTGCTTCACCCTCTTTTCGCTTATCCCGTTGCGATGAGCTATGCTCAAAGAATCCACCGCTACCCTAAAGCCCCTGAACATTTCCCAACAGTCTCTCTTCCAACTTGATTGATTTAGGTCAAAGCAAAACAAAAAACTAGGAGAAAAATTTTCCATAAACTAATACCATCTATTAAAAATATGCAGAAGAGGCACAGAGATTTCATGGCAAAATTGCTTATGGAGGTCGAAAAAGAGTAAGCTATAAGATGGATTTATGGAAAAAACGTTAAAGCTAGGAAAGTATTTTGGATCGGGACTACGCCGATTCTTTTCAGGAATGATGCTCAGTCGCGTGAGTGGATTGGGCCGTGATCTATCGATGGCCTATGCTTTTGGTGATCACCCCATGGTTGCTGCCTTTATTGTTGCTTTTCGATTTGCAAATGTTTTGAGACGTTTTTTTGGGGAAGGTCCTCTTCAATCTGCTTTTATTCCTCAATTTGAAGGGCTTAGAAATCGTGATCGAGAGGAAGCCTATACTTTTTTTCGAAAACTCTCGATAATTATTGGGGGATTAACCTTAATTGTCATAGCAATTGGAGAGATCGGCATTCGGGGAAGTCTAAGCTTGTGGTCAGAAGGGAATCAAGAAATTTTGATCCTAACAAAATGGATGCTTCCTAGTCTCTTTTTTATTTCTCTTTATGGGCTTAATGTTTCCTTTTTGCAATGCCATAACCGTTTTTTTATCTCGAGTATGGCCCCGTTTTTATGCAATATAATGTGGATTGCAGGAGCTTTGACATTAAAAAATCTCCCAATGGATCGAGCGATGCTTGGTTTAGCAAAATTTGTCCTTATAGGGTTCATCATTCAATGGATGATCACTGCTTTTCAGATGCTGAGTCAAATGGGAACAAAAAAGTGGCTGATGAAGGATCTCTTTCACCCCGAAGTAAAAACCCTTGCCAAAGCTTTTAGCTTAGGAGCTTTTGGAGTCGGAGCCATGCAAATCAACTCTTTTCTGGATGCGATCTTTGCTAGATGTGCTCATATCAGCGGCCCTGTTTATTTATGGTATGCAAACAGATTTCAGCAACTTGCTTTAGCGATTTTTGGAATTGCCGCAGTCAATACTCTTGTTCCTGTCTTATCTCGCGCGATTAAAGGGAAAGAAATAGAGCGGGCAAAAGGGATTTTTTCCTTTGGATGTCGCCGCGTGATACTCATCATGATTCCGATGACTTTTGCCATTTGTATCTTAGGTTTCTCAGCCATCAATCTTGTTTTTGGAAGGGGGAACTTTACCCTCTATGCTGTTAATCAAACCACTGGATGTTTAGCTGCATATGCGCTGGGACTTTTGCCCTCGACACTTGTGATGTATTATTCAGCAGTCCTTTATGCTAAGGGCAACTTTAAAACACCTGCCCTTTTTTCAGTGATGACCGTAGGAATTAATCTCGCTTTAAATTCACTTTTTGTTTTTGGACTAGGATGGGGCCCCATCTCAACGGCCTTGGCAACAAGCATAGGAGCATGGTGCAATTTTATTGCTTTACGGACCACTTTAAAGAAAAAAGGGTGGATCATTGGCTATCGATGGAAAGAATTTTCTCTTCTCTTAGGAGGAGTGCTGATGGCAAGTGCATTGACATACAAAATAGGACACTTATTTTCCGATAAAATTTACAGCTTTATCATTCCAGGATCTGTTTTTGTTTTTTTCTTAGGGCTTTATGGACTTACTTTTAAGAAGCGCCTTTTCGATGATCGCACCTCCGAGGCAAATCTCTCCCTGGTAAAAGACCACTGATTGCCGAGGTGTAATAGCACGTTGATCCTCATCAAAGGAAACAATCAACTTTTCATTATTCTTTTCAACAGTGCAAGGCATCTCAACTTGGCGGTAGCGAATCTTTGCTTTGCATCTTAAGGGGAAAGTAGGAACTTCATTTACCCAGGAAATGTCTGTTGCAGAGAGTGCAGGAGCGAAAAGAGCAGGATGATTTTCTCCTTGGGCGACGATAAGTTTTCTGTTTTCTTTATCTTTTCCAGCAACAAACCAGGCATCGCCAGGACCTCCAATTCCCAGTCCTTTACGTTGTCCAATCGTATAGTAGTAAATGCCATCGTGCATTCCAACTTTTTCTCCTTCAACGGTAACAATTTCTCCTGGTTCATGAGGAATATATTTTTCTAGGAACTGTTGGAAGTTCCGTTTTCCAATAAAGCAAATTCCCGTACTGTCTTTTTTATTGAAGACAGGGAGATTTGCCTCTTCAGCAATTTTGCGGACTTCTGATTTTTCCAGATGTCCAATTGGAAAAAGGACCTCTTCTAACACTGTTTTTTTTACGGTATAAAGAAAATAGCTTTGATCTTTTCCTTGATCCTTTCCTTTGAGTAGACTGCCACCAGAAGTTTGGCAGTAATGCCCCGTTGCTAGGAGATCGGCTCCAAGAGCTTTTGCTTTATGAAAGAGGACTTTGAACTTGATCTCTCTGTTGCAGAGGATATCGGGATTTGGGGTGTGTCCATTCTCAAGCTCTTTTAAGAAATAGGTAAAGACATTTTCCCAATACTCCTTAGCAAAGTTTACGCTGTAAAAAGGGACTCCTAAAAGATCGCAAACAGCGCGTGCATCTTCAGCATCTTTTTCAGCGATACAAGTGCCGTTTTCATCTTCCTCTTCCCAATTTTTCATGAAGAGTCCAAAAACGTCATGTCCCGCTTGCTTTAAAAGGTAAAGGGAGGTCGCAGAATCGACCCCTCCTGAGAGGGCTACAGCAATTTTCATGCAGACATTTTACATCTTTTCAGGATTATACACATCATGATTCAAAAATTGGTTTTTGTCTGCGTTGACTTATCCTCAAAACTCTTGTTCTCACTCGAGCCTTGCCTCTGGGCAATGGTCACTCGCTCCGAAAAAAAATTTTGAGGGTCTCCTTGACAAATTTTCAATTTTTGAAACACGATGTGTATAGTTCAAATATGTATACAAAAAAATTATGAATCAAAGTCAAAGAATTCTTGGAATCTTTATCTATATCCTTGCAGCCCTTTTCCTTCTCTATGAGATGGGGCTTCAAGTCTCTCCTAGTATCATGACCCGTGATCTGATGTATGAATTCAAAGTCGGTGCTGCTGCTTTAGGTGTGATGTCAGCTTTTTATTTTTATAGTTACACCCTTATGCAGATTCCTGTAGGGCTCCTATTCGACCGCTTTAATGCTCGGGGGCTGATTACGGGGGCTGTTCTCCTTTGTTCGATCGGAACCTTTTTCTTTGCCTTTACCCATCATATTGTTTGGGCTGCTTTTGGTCGTTTTTTAATGGGAATTGGTTCTGCCTTTGCTTTTGTGGGAGTTCTTATTCTTGCAGCACGGTGGTTTGAAGCAAAATACTTTGCTTTTCTAGTGGGAACAGGGCAATTTCTTGCTGCACTTGGTGCATTGGGAGGGGAACTTCCTCTTTCTGCAATGCTCGAACATTGGCGTTGGCGTGTTGTGATGATTTTCCTAGGGTCTATTGGGATCGTTTTAGCCCTTTTATGTTTTATGATTATTCGGGATAATCCTTATCAAGAGCGTCATATCCCTAAAAGACATGATCTTTTTAGAGAATTAAAGGAGATTGTAAAATCAGCTCAGACATGGTGGATTGGACTCTATTCCTTTTGTGGATGGGGACCTGTTGCTGTTTTTGCAGCACTATGGGGAGTTCCCTATCTTAGAGTTCGCTTTCAGGTGCCGACGACTCATGCAGCTCTTGCAATGGCACTTCTATGGATTGGATTAGGATTAACGAGCCCCTTGATCGGATGGCTCTCGAATAAAATCGGAAAAAGATGTCCTGCAATGATTGCTTGTTCGGCAATCGGACTTACCTGTTCTTTGATCCTTTTCTATGTACCTAACATTACTTTTGCTCATGCATTTATTCTCCTTTTTGGTTTCGGAATTGCAGCAAGTGGACAAATCCTTTCTTTTGCTCTCATCAAAGATAATAACCGCCCTTCAACTACAGGAACAGCGATTGGACTCAATAATATGGCTGTTGTTGCAGGAGGAGCGTTCTTCCAACCGATGGTGGGATTTCTTCTCCAAATATTTTGGAATGGTGCAAAAGATGACTGGGGAGTTCCCCTCTACTCCATTGAAAACTATCACCTAGGCTTCACAATCGTTCCAATTTGTTTCTTTATTGGGCTGATTAGCAGTTCTTTCTTCATTAAAGAAACCTATTGTCGTCCTAAGTACGATGCCATGCTTTAAGTTTTGAATCTCAGTGGTGAAATTAATAAAAAGATGGTATCCTTATTCGTATGAAAAAATTCTTACTCCTTCTTTTTCCTTTTTCCCTTTGGGCTCAGCCCCTTTTTGTTCTCTTTGATGCTGGAGAAACGGTGGCATTGACGCCTGTGGCAAAAGAACTAGAAAGGAGGGGAGAAGAAGTTACGATTCTGAAGTTTGATCCCCAAACACGCAACCGCTATGCCCCTCTTTCCCCTGAAGAAATTGAAAAGTACCATCCTGATGTCTTAGTAGTAGGTGATGCTTCTTACCTTCAGCTTCAATTTCTAAAAGCCTTTAAGGGAAAAGCAAAAACAATCTGTTATTATGATAATCCTCTTGAAATTGACAAGATTCCCTATGCAGCGCTCATTCGAGAGTTTGAAAAAGAAGCAGATCTTTTTTTAGTTCCCAGTGGTTTGGCTGCTAAATCATCTTCTGCTCCCAAATGGGAAATTGTAGGAAACCCTGATCTTGATCGTTTTGAAGAAGAGATTCGCTCGATCCCTGTTTCTCCGGGAAGAATCACCTACTTTGGAGGTTACGATTCAGATTATGAAGATGCCTTTAAAGCCTTTGTAGCGATTTATAAAGACTATAAAGGGGAAGTTGTTGTTCGTCCACATCCCAAAACCAAGGGACAACTTGAAAGAAAATGGACAGAAGGGACTTCCATCAAAGTCGGGGAATCTTTATCAACCCTTGAAGCTGTCGGCATTTCAGAACGGATCATTATTCATCGCTCTTCATTGGGAACAAAAGCCGCCATTGCTGGAAAAAAGGTGTTTTCTATTGAGTCAGATGGATCCATCCATGAAATTCTTCATACCCGGGAAAGTCTTAATGTCCCTTCTGGGGCGACTGAGAAGATCGCTGATCTTCTTTTACAAAAAAGCTAAAGATTAGAGCCACTACTAAAGAAACTGGAAGAACTGTTAAGGCAACTGTAAAGTCATGTTTGGTATAGATTTTCACCCGGTTTATTGGTTCCAAGTTCGTTGACAACTTCAAAAGAAAACCGATGAGAGGCTGAAAGATAGGAGCACCAAAAGCAATGCAGAGCATGTTGGTAAATCCCATGGCTACGCCTTTATTTTTATGACTCACATAGGTATCTGCTAAAGCAAAGCTCAAGGCATAGGTGCTGCAGAAGAATCCAAAGAGGAGCATTAAAACAAACATTACTGGAAGGGGAACATCAGGAATATAGATAATCGAAAGGGAAAGGACTAAAGAGATTAGGGTTCCCCACATCATAATGGGACGTCTTTTTGTGATATAGACGGACATCCAACCAAGGGTGAGTGTCCCGATACATCCCCCAATAAAAAAAGTGGAAGCAACAAGAGCAGAGAGTTCAACAGAAATGGCATATCGATTTTCAAAATAAGGGATTCCCCAAAGAGCTGCAAATGCTTGAAAAACCGCAAAGACAAACCCTGCAAAAAGTCCATTGATCCATAAGGGTTTAATTGAAAGAATTTTAAGAAAACTTTTTCCTGTAGCTGCTAAGGATTCTTTAAAGCTGGTTCCATCATCAAGAGGTTCATCATGGTTTGGATAATCATGAATAATAAATAAAGAGAGAAAAGTTAATAAGAGAGAGATGACAGCAAGGCCTGTCATGGTTTCTCTCCACCCAAAGGTCGTTACAGCCTTAGCAAGTCCGGCTTCTCCAACGACCCCTCCACCTAAAGCAAGAAATTCGGTAAGGGCAACGATGAGGGTAAAAAGAGCTGGTTTAAACCATCGCGATCCTAAACAAAAGGCACAAATTATTGCAGGTGAAGTAACGAATCCCATGATCATTCGACTGACTTGTCCTTCCCAAAAATAGTGGGAAAAGGCAAACCATCCAAGAGTTAGAGAGCAAATTATAAAGCTGATTTTTAAGATCCGGCGTGGTCCCCAAAGATCGACAAGCATTCCAGCTGGAATTTGCATCACGATATAGGTATAAAAGAAACTTGAAGTGAGAACCCCAATTTTAATGACATCGATTTCATAGGTTTTCATCAATTCAGGAATCATCACACTAGGAGACCCTTGGAGCAGAAAGGTAAAGAGACCAAATAGTGACCCTAAACCCCAGACGAGCCAGGGACGTATTTTATGACTATGAAAAAAAACCATCAACTTCATGCCGCAATTCTATTGAAGTTGATGGATTTTCGACTACTAGATTTTATATACGTGCATCTAGATCTATGAGGGGATGTTGAAATTGGTACGGATGCATAGCCCCTCCGGTACGCATCATTGGAGGAAATCCGTATCCATGATGCTTGGGGGGTGGCAATCCCATCGTTCCACTTGCATACATATCAAATGGAGCTCCATATTGATCTTCCATTGATGACTTAGGGGGGCATGATGGTGACATGTAACTATCTACATGACTTCCCACGACTTCCCAACCTTTTTGCCAAGTCCGTCCGAAATCCTCAGCAACGGTTTCGGTATGATCTGGGCTATCTGGAGAAGGTTGATACTCTAAATACGATCTAAAGACAGCTTGGTCGACCATCGCTTTAAATGCGGCTCTCGATTTATATAGTGCAACGCTCTCTTCAGCTAAAGGAGTAATCCACCGGCCCAAGAAGCTTCGGACAGCAGGAGTTGCAGCTTCTGCTCCTCTTCGAGCAACTGAATAGGCTGTTTCAGTCGCTTTTTCAGAGCCTGAAAGGTTTTCCCAACTCAAAGTGACTTGAATGGCTTTGAGTTCTCCTCTTAGCGCTTTCATTTCGAGTTCCAGATCATTGAGTTCTCTGTAAGCAGCTTGATAATCTTCTTCAATGAGCGCTCCATTGACTCTTTCGAGTTTATTCACAAGTTTCTGTGTCGCTTTATAGAGACGTTTAATTTGAAGATTTCCTTTTGAAGGATCTTCTGTTTCTTTAATTTTTAACAGCGCTAATTGATTCTTCAGTTGAATGAGGAGTTTCTTATGGCGTGCATCGATTTGAGCTTTGGTTTCAGGATCAACCCTTCCAGCTCTACTTTTTTGACCAAAAGCATCAACGACGAGGGATTTCATTTCTTCTGTATAAGCCCGTTTCTTTTCGGCATGCGCATGATAGGGATCAAATTGTTCATTCAGCCACTTAATATGTTCAAGAATAGCTTCGCGCGGTGTTTTTAAATGTGTTTGAACTTGCGTAACAACCACCCCTTTAATTCCCTTATTCAAAATACGTCCAAGGGCTTCATGCAACTCTTGTTCAATTTTTCGGTACTTCTCTTGAAGAGCAGCCTCACACTCTTGCCGTGTAACAGCTCCTGTGGGTTGATCTGGGCGGTATTCCTCTTCAAATCGAGCCACAAGCTTAGCTTCGGGAATATCATTAACCCCTGGAATGTCACTATAAAGTTCTCGAAGAAGGCTTGTTGTACTCGGTCTTAAAGCACGGTTTGCGTGTCTTAAAACATCAAGAAGGGTGTGATTCATCCGTTCTTTTTCTTGCAGTTGTTCATACCCAAAGATAATAAGATCACGAACAACCCCTTTGATAATGTTATCGGTTTGCTCTCCCATTGCTGTGCCAAGACGTTCAATGAATGAGGCTTGTTGCCTTTCACGAAGACCTGGAGTCATTTCTCCTTTTTCTCTAAGGAGGGTAAAGAGGTTGTCAACAAGCTGGGTAACAAGACGTTTTCCATTATCTCCCTCTTTAATCACCAGTTCTCCAGATTCTTCTCCGAGAATTTTTTCAAACTCTTGGATTTGCTTAAGGAGAAGGGCATCGACGTTATAGTTGATATGTTTATCGGAGTAGATGGCATCGCTCATTGTTTCTAAAACGGTATTAGCAATTTCCATTCTATGGACAGCGCCTCGTGCGATAAACTTCATAATAAAAGTTGCAATTGCATTTAAAATTCGATACTGACTAAAAGTTCCAACCGGGAATTCATCAATTGCTTTATCGACGACTTGTTTAATGAGCTTTTCTTGAGAGCCCTTATTGAGTCCCTCAAGGATTTGAATCATTTTGAGTTCTTTTTCATTGACTCCATGCTCTCCCGTTCCATCTTGCTTCCAAATCCGTTCTGCAAAGAGAAGGGCGAGGACTCCGTTATTGATTCCACGGACAATTCCATGATGTCCCTTTAACGGTTGATTCGAAGGGTTGAGCATCGCGCTTTGTGCATTATGGACAAGTGATTTACTAAATTCACTGGTAAAGTGTTTGACCAGTTTGAAAACAAGCCAATTCAAGAATCCGAAATTAACCCGTGAATTTTGATCCATTAATTTATTGAGCTCTTCCATGAAGATTTTTTCTCGCTCTCTCTTATTTGCAAGTTGTTCAGGAGAGCCATCGTACGAAACTTTTTCAATACGCTGAAGGATTTCCTCAAATCTTTGCTCACTCGTTTGAGGATCTAGTCCACAATAGCTGCTGATGACCTTGAATGTTGAAAACATTGAGAGGTTATGAGCAAGAAGTCTTTCTTCTCTTTCAATTTCACCTTGATCAACTGCAGGTGTTAGTTTTCCTTCTTTATGTGTTCTATCGGCCTCAAAATCAGCGCTCATTTTTGCAACAGCAGAAGCAGGAGATTCTTCAGCTTTCACTTTTCCTACAACTTGCATCAAAGGTCCTGAATCAAACAACGCTTTTAGAACTTTAAGTGCTTCAGCTGGCTTTCTTTCTCTAACAAGTCTTTGAGCTCTATCTACTTCAGCATTCACGGCTCTTTCATCTAAGGCGCTTAGGTCTTCAGAGAGTCGCACAGCTACGTCAAGATACGATTGAATTTGAGCATGAATTGCACCTAACAATTCATCGAGTCCTTCGATATGAGGACTGGACTCAAGGATTCCAAGGGCGACATCGATGTTTCGAGAAAGTTCTTCGGGAGTTGTTGCTTCATGATCAAGTAGTTCTAAACTTCTTACGGATTGCTCTAAATTATCGATATTTAAAACGAGTTCAACAGCTTCCCAAAGGACTCCTGCAGGGACTTCTCCAATTCTTGCAAAGAGGGCTTGTCCCCATGCTATTTGTTCGGCAGGGCGCAAGCCTTGGTCTACTTCTCTTAATTGACCACGTCTTTCCATAGCTCGATAAAGAGTTTGATGGAATGTATCTCCGTGTTTTTCTAGAAGTCTATGAAGAGGAGATCTTTCTGATTCCACTTGTTGCACTAAGAATTGAGTAACGATTCCTTCCATCGTATCTAGATTGCGACGTCCTAGACCTCTTTCTCTTCTGAAAAACTCTGTAATTCCTTCAAGCTGAGGATATGCTCCTTCAATCCCAATCAGGTCATTATCTAGAGCTCTTTGCATGGTTGCTTCGCTACGCTCAGCTCTTTCAGCTCTAAACATTCTAAGATCTCTTTCCAAGAGCATAAAAGGGGGAAGCGTTTCCTGCTCTGCAGGAGAGCCTATCCAACTTTCAACTTGAGATCCTACCTGTCGAGCCAACCTTTCTACAGGCTGCATGACAGCTTCTGGAAGGGGGATCCCCATTTGTCCAGCACTTGTTCTAAGAGCCTCTAATCCTCTATCAATAACTGAAACTTCTCGCTCACTCCTTTGCCCTGCTTCAGAAAGAACTTTTCTCAAAATCAATAGAGCTTGAGGAAAGTTATTCCCATGATTTTCTCGATGAGCTTGTTGCAGACCTTCTAAAGAGGATGGGTTTAATCGATATCCAGTATCGATATACTTTGCTATAAGAGCCTTGATTTGAGGACCAAACTCAGGATGCATCATAATGATTGGATGCTCTTCAATTAAAGCAATGACACCTGCAACTTTTCGTGCAAGGGTCTTTGTTGAGTCATCACGAGTAGGCTCAAAGTCAGCAAGTTTTGTAAAATGTTGTAGTTCTAATATATATCCAACCGAAGCAAAGAGGGTTGCTTTTTCCTTTGCACTTTGAATCTCTTGATCTGGTCGCGTAACATCTCTTCCCCATGCTTTTTTTCCAGCAATATCTTCTTCTGCCACGATTGATTCACGATGAACATGATTGAAGCGGAGTGCCATTTGATAATAGGCTAGATGAAAATCTGGGCCATCAATGCATCTTTCACCTTCAGCATCGTTAATCATGAATTCTCGAATAAAGGAGACGAGATGGGTATCTAACTCGTCAGCCAACGATCCACCACTACGACCGATTCGGTCTAAAACATACCTTTGAACTCCTCTAAAATGAGGGTGATATTCTTCAAGTGCTTTTAAATCGTTAGAAAGAGTTTCTGAAACGGAACGAGATAAATAAGCGTCTTTATTCGTTCGGAATCTTTTGAGATCATAAACTAGCTTTTGCAGTGGGGAAAGTTTGGGTTCGATCCTTAATCCTTCATCTTGAGCTCCAAAGACTCCACTAAGCTCTTGGACGGCAATTTTTTTTGCTTCTCGAGCAATCGTTCCCAACGTTTTATTCAAGAAGCCAGTATGGGCTCTAATTTCGCCGTTCATGAAGGTTACCGCAGCTTTTAGAGGCCCCTCTAAACGAGCTGTATCATATCCATCAAGCCCTCGGTCTGTCACATTTTGAAGCTCAGCTCTTAAATCTGTTAATGGTTTAAGGTAGGTTTCCCAAGATTTAAAGCGAGAGTAATTTTTAAAATTATCTTTTGATGGTTCCCGAGTTAATGCATCGATTTTTTGAATAATTTTTTCAGCTGCAGCTTGGAAAGCTTCATAATCATTTTTATCTGCTGCGACATAGAGTTCTTCTAATGCACTTGATAAATCTTTAATCGGTCCTGGTGCGTCTCCTGTAAGCTGGCTCAGCTCACCTAACCATGGAAGAATACTGACTAAAGCAACACCGCCATTAACAATGCCTGCCCAAGATCCTATAGCGCCATTAACGAGAGCAGCAACTCCAGTTGGATATATGAGACTAACCATGGGATTACCCTTTTATTAGTTTTACTTAATGCATTATTATAACATAAATTATAATAATAAATTACCTTAAATTATTTATTATTACAATTTTAAATATAATAAAAATTTTAATATTATTTTTAAAATTATTATTATAAAAAATAGGATATGAAGAGAGACAAGAAATTTCTTGAATTTACCGAAGAAGAATTGCGCCTTCTCCAAACAGGAGGGGATGTCTATCCTTGGCAAAAATGGGGGCCTTACGTCTCTGAACGCTCCTGGGGGACTGTTCGAGAGGACTACAGTGCAGATGGAAATGCTTGGGACCATTTCCCCTATGAAATGGCCCCTTATCGTGCCTATCGTTGGGGAGAAGATGGGATTGCAGGGATTTCGGATCGGTATCAGATTTTGGCGCTTACTCAAGCCTTTTGGAATGGAAAAGATCCGATTTTAAAAGAAAGACTTTACGGCCTTGGGACCCATCAAGCCAATCATGGGGAGGATGTGAAGGAGTACTACTATTACCTCGACTGTCTTCCTTCTCATGCCTATATGAAGTATCTTTACAAGTATCCTTGTGCAGAATATCCCTATGAGGAACTTGCTAAGGAGGGGCGAAAACGGAATGTTGAGGATCGGGAATATGAGCTGATCGATACAGGGATTTTTGATGAGAATCGTTATTTTGATATCACGATTGAATATGCCAAAGAAGGGAAGGATGATCTTTGTATCAAAATCGATATTTTCAACCACTCCGACCGAGAAGAGTCCATTCACGTGATTCCTCAGATCATTTTTCGGAATACCTGGAATTGGGGGGATCGTAAACTGACCGAGCCTCTTTTAAAAAGGAGTACTCATGAACCGATCAATGCTCACTGCATTGAAGGAGATGATTCCATGATGGAACCTCCTCCTCGGTTAAGTTTCGATTATCATGTGGGAAAACGGTATTTTTACGCTGATGAAAGGGCTGAGGTTCTTTTTACTAATAATGAGACAAATCGAGAACATATCTATGGAGAAAAAGGAGGGAATCCCTATACAAAAGATGCCTTCCACCGCTACATTGTCCTAGGTGAAAAAGGTAAGGTAAACCCTGAGGAGAAGGGGACAAAAGCTTGTTTTTATTTCCGAGATTTAAAAATTTCCCCTGGGAAGTCAGAAGCTCTTTATCTCCGTTTTTCTAACTGCGCGCTAGATCATCCCTTAACAGGGGTAGAAGAAATCATCCATAAGCGAAAAGAGCAGGCGGATCAATTCTATGAAAAGATTCATCCGAAGGGAGCGACAGAAGAAGAAAAACTGATTCAACGGCAGGCTTTAGCAGGAATGCTTTGGAGTAAGCAAATCTATCTTTATGATGTCAATCAATGGCTAAAGGGGGATAATCCAGATGCTCCTCCTCCCACGTCCCATCAAAATATTCGAAATACTCACTGGAAACATTTGATCTCGAAGCGGATCCTTTCTATGCCTGACAAATGGGAATATCCTTGGTTTGCTGCGTGGGATTTAGCTTTTCACTGTATTTCACTAGCCCTTGTCGATATGAAATTTGCAAAAGAGCAACTGTGGTATCTCCTTTTTGATCAGTTTCAACATCCGAATGGACAAGTTCCTGCGTATGAATGGGAATTTTCTGATTTAAATCCTCCCGTTCAAGGGTGGGCCGCCCTCCGCTTGTTTTACATGGAAGAGGAAAAAACAGGAAAACGAGACTATAAATTTCTGAAAAAGTGTTTTCATAAGCTTCTCCTCAATTTTGTTTGGTGGGTAAATAAAGTGGATGCCAAAGGAAACAACGTCTTTGAAGGGGGCTTCTTGGGGATGGATAATATTACGGTCATCGATCGCAGTCGAGCCATTCCTGGAGGAGGGAAACTCGAACAATCCGATGGAACGGGATGGATGGGATTTTTCTGTATCAACCTTATGCGTATGGCACTAGAGCTAGCAAGACAAGATCCTGTTTATGAAGGGATGGCGGTCAAGTTTTATGAGCATTTTGTTTATATTGCAAATGCCTTGGTGAATGCAGAAAATCGAAAGGTGCAAAACTGGGACGAAGAGGATGGTTTTTTCTATGATGTATTAACCACGACCGAAGCAGATAAACATATGCGTATTAAAGTCCGTTCTCTTGTCGGGCTAATTCCTCTTTTTGCCGTTGATTGTATTACTCAAGAGGATCTTCTCCAATTTAAGGAATTTGCAAGCAGTTTTCATTGGTTTACAGAAAACCGCCTCGATATCTGTAAACGGTGCGTGACACCGATTCAAGAAGAGGAGAAAACGAAATATCTTTTAACATTGATGGAACCTAATAAGATTGAGAGGATCTTAAAAAGAGCTTGGGATCCAGAAGAATTTCGTTCTGATTTTGGCCTGCGAAGCCTTTCAAAATTTCATGAAAAAAATCCTTACGAACTCCTTGATAATCGGATCAAATATGAACCAGGAGAAGCGGAATCGATTCTCATGGGAGGGAATTCGAATTGGCGAGGGCCTATCTGGTTTCCTACTTCCTATCTCTTTATTGAAGCGTTGAAAAACCTCAATAAATATGCACACACGCTCATTACTGTTGAGGGAACCACTCTTGAAGAGATGGCTCGTTACTTTGCCACGAGTATGATCAACCTCTTCAAACAAGATGAATCGGGAAAGCGTCCCATTTATGGCGACTATGATAAGTTTCAATCCGATCCACATTTTCGAGACCATATCCTCTTTTATGAACATTTTCATGGCGATACTGGGAGGGGACTCGGAGCCTCACATCAGACAGGATGGAGTGGCTTAGTCGCTAACTTGATAGACGAGTGGATAGATAGGATCTAGAATTTTCCAAGCCTCGGTAATATAGTGGAAGGGATTAGAATCTATTTCAGAGTTTTTATCTGGATGAGTCATTAGATTAAAATTCTTAAAGTTTTCCCTAACTCTCTCTCGGCACCAATCTTTTCCAACTAGTAGAATATAACGCGCTGCACGGATGTCATCCTCTGAATTCATTTGTGCGTCCATCTTAAAACCTTTAAGATTGGCTATCCTTTCTTTTAACGCATCGAATTCCTCTTGAGGTTTAGTTTTATCCATACTCCGAGGGGTATATTCAAGATCGGGAAGAGAGGGCCTGGTGTCATCAATGTATGTCATAGCTGCTAGAATAACATCTGCTGGAATACCGATAATCATTGTATTATTTATGAGATGAAAAGGGGTTCTCCAACTTACAGAGTACCAAGGAGAAGAAGAGGGAAAACGATAATTTGCAATCATCATCCCTATTTTACTTCCTAAAAGGAAGAGATAGAGGGATCCTGAAAAATGTAATGGAATTTCATTGGTTTTTCCTCCAAAAAGAAGAGTCATCGCCATAACACTTGAAAAAGTATAGGATAAAGAAACCCAGTAGGAAGCCAAAGTGCCTATAGAGAAAGCTGCAATCAAGCTAATCGTTTTATCTCTGTTTGTCTGGTGTTTATCCATATATTCACAGATGATCTGACCAGGCAGTAAAAGGGTAGCTCCAACGGTTTTTAAATCAATGACCTCATTTAGGTAAAACGGAGATACAACATAAACCAAAACATTGTTGACGAGATGGAGAGGAGTTTTCCAGGAGACTGAATACCATCGACCTGAGGGGGCCATTGGGCTAAGATGTTCTCTAATCTGTTGACCTATTTTTGCTCCAATCATAATAGTCAAACTTATTGCCACAATTTTTTTAAGAAGAGTATCTGGAATGATATCCGATTCTTTTTTTGCTGCATGGTATTGCCCAGCATAGATGATATATACTGAAAAAGAAGCAAAGGTGTAACTCAAAGGAACATAGTAAGAAGCAATGCCCGAGAAAGTTGCTAGAGCAAGGGCAATCGTAGCCAGGTCGCTCTTTGTACGTGTTTCTTTAACATAGTGATAAATGCATTGCCCAGGAATATTGAGTGCAGTTGTGATCATCCTTCTTCCAAAAAAAGTTAGATAGGATTATGCGATTTTTATCTATTCTTCAGAAGAAAAAAGAGCTCTTTCACTAGAGCTCTTTTTGATTAAGAAAATACCTTAATAGCAAGCATTCCACCAATTCCGTACGAGATGCTTTCTAGCCATGTAACTGTAGGGCAGTTTAGTTGAGTAGAAATCATAGGGGTTAGGCAAGCTGTTAAGATGAAAGGAACGCCATATTGGTAAATTCTTTGGGTGTTAGGATCTTTTGAAACAGATTCCTTAGTAGTAAAAGTAATCATACCTGTTATTCCAATCATTGCAGCTGAGATAGGGACTCCAGCAAAAGAAGAGAATCTTTTTTTTGAAATAGCTGCAACTGCTATAGGAACTCCGCTATTGATGATGCATGTTAGAAGTCCTAGATAGCTTCCTCCGATTATTGGTGCCATTTATATATCCTCCATTTAAAGAATTTAATTCAAACGGGAGTATTTTATTTTATTTTTCTATTTTAGTAAATCTATTTTTTTTAAAATTAAATGATTGTATTTAGTTATATAAATAAATCCTTTAATTCAGGATAGGTTCATAGGTTGATGCTTTTTAAAGCGGATCATTGAGCCAAGAATGCCGGAGATAAAGATGAGGGGAATGCCCCAAAAAGCCCAATACCAGGTATAGAGTCCCTCCTCACCGAAATAGAGGTAGGAAAATGCCCCCCAAATAAGCCCGATAAGGATACTCAAAAAGGCTCCAAAGGAGGTCGCTCTTTTCCAATAGAAACCTGCAAGAAGAGCAAAGGAAAGAGCTGCAACAGGGATATTTGCAAGGATTAGTTTATCGAGGATTTTATCGATGCTAACCTAATCGGAAGATCCTTTGTAGGGGGAGGCATTGTTTCTTGACCCTGTAAGCAAAGGGGTGGGGCTGTCCAGTAATGAGGAACAACAGGTCCTGTTCCAAATAGAATGGACTCTTCTTTGATAATTGTTTTCCAAGGTTTTTTTTCATACGCATTGAGACAAGCTCTGCCGTTGAAAAGATCTTTACGGTTTAAATAAAAATACATAGATGAATAATCTTCCCAAGGTGGAAACAAAGTCGGATAGCTGTCTCGATGTTCTTTCACACTTTTGAAGATCTCTTCTCGCTTATGAAGAGTACAAACACTTAAAACAGCTGGATCAGAACGGCAAACATCAAAGGAAAGCTTGGGAACATCTTCACTTCGAGATAAAATTTCAACGGCGATTTGAACCAGTTTAAGATCAAGGAGACGATTTGAACCTTCGGGATTGTCGGTAGATCCATACAAGTAAGGCTCAACATAGAAACTGAATACTTCGGTGGCTTGGTCCTTCTCAGTTTCCCATTCATGTGCATTTTCGTATGTATCGTGGCGGAATGAGTTTGGCACTTTCCATGTTGAATGAATAGTCAAGCTTGTTAAATGACCATGATAGCCATGAGATTGAAGGGAGGCATTTGGATCTTGTGTGAGATAAATTTGAGTCTGATTGACAAAGGTTACTTTGTCAGCCCTTTCTGAAAGACGGAACCACCCTCGAGCTCGAACTTGATAGACCTCTTCTTCAACGGTGCATTCTCCAATTTGTACAGATTCTTTCTGAGTTTTTGTCGCGAGATCTCTAAAAGAAAGAGGTGTCAAGGGATTTGTGATTTGTGAGAAATGGTGAACAAAAATGCGATCGAAGAAAAGGACAACTTTATAAGCGATCCGATAAAAGGGGTCGTGAACCCCAAGTTTATCAAGTCTTTGATCGATTGAAAGATCTTGGATCTGTTTAACTTTTGCCATCCACTGATTGGATAAATGTGTCAGTTGCCATAGACACCAATACCGATTCCGTAGATCAAAAATTGTTTCAGGGGTAAAGTACTTGTCAATAACTGTAAATCGATCTTGTAAATCTCTCATCGCTTCCCTATACCCTTTGATTTCTCCTGTTTGAACAAAGTGTAGGCGTTCCCAAAGACTGTTGGGGAGTTCCATCTCCTTTCTAGGAATATGAAGGGGATTGCTTGGTGGGCGTGTCAATCTTTCAACCATCCGGAGGTATTGATGACGAAGGTACTCCCTTTCTTCTGGGATTGCAATCTTTCCAATTAAATATCGAGAAAGAAGTGGGAGTTTGCAAACTTGCTCAAGACTCCATATGTCTTTATCGTTGAGATAATTAGTGGCTATCTGAAATATCAATTCATTAGGGAGATCTAACAATTCTTTGGTTGGTAAAACATCGTCTGGTGGGGTTAATGGCCCAGTCTGAGGTCTGATAGATGATGCGCTACTTGCCATAATGTTTTTATATGTCCTTCATAAAATAAAATGTTTAATGAAAACAGTGGTATTTTACTTTATTTACTTTATTTTTTGGAGTTTTTTCGTGTTAAAATTAATTTTATTGTGTTCTGGTGTTCCCATTTATTCAACGGTGACCGATTTGGCTAGATTGCGGGGCTGATCGACGAGTGGGTAAGCAAAAACTTAAATTTTAAATTATTGGCTATTAATATCTTATTATTATGCCTTGGCTTTTTAATTATGACTATGGTAATATGACCATAGATGTAAAAAAGGAGAGCATGATGTCATCCAATACAATTCCAGCGGGTCAGTTTAAGACCCATTGTCTTCAGATTATGGAAACAGTCAGAAAGACGGGTAAAACAATTACAATTACCAAAAGAAATGTTCCTATAGCGCAAATTGGTCCTATAGAAAAAAAAGAGCAGAAGGTGTTCGGTAAGTTAAAAGGGACTGTCCATGTTGAGAAGAATATTATCGATCCCATTGATGAGGATTGGTATGCCGATTCTTAAGGAACTTAAAAAGCATAAGCTTTTGCTCGATACCCATGTTTGGATTTGGACTCTCTTGGGTAGCAAGCAATTGACAAGCTCCTTTCAAAAGGCCTTTGAAAAAGCTTTGAAATTAGAGGGGATTTTGATTGCATCTATGTCTATTTGGGAGTTGGGGATGCTTGTTGAAAAAAACCGGATCAAAATAGATATGGATGTCTTGGATTGGGTTGAGCAGGCTTTAGATACCCCGGGGATCCAATTATGTCCTATTACTCCTAGAATTGCCAATCAAAGTACAAGATTAGTAGGGGAAGTTCATGGGGACCCTATTGATCGTTTGCTCATTGCAACAGCATCTGAAGAAAATGCCATTTTAGTGACTTGTGATAAGAAGATACTAAAGTATGCAACAGGGAAGTTTATTTCTGCATACAATCCTTGTAAAAACTATAGCTAACCGTATTTCTCACTACTTCTCGGAAAATCTGTACAATCTTGCACATCTTTTCGAGGGTTTTGTGTGAGAAATGTGGGTTAATGCAGTTTTAAACTCACCTTACGCACGCAGAATGGAACATAACTGTATTCTTTTGATCCCCAGAGACTTAAAAAACACTCAACATATTTGGAGAATATGGTTGCGCTTTTTATAAGTCACTGGAAATCAAAATAACAAAATTCTCTTCTCATTCTGCGTGCGTAAGGTGAGTAAAGTATTAGCTTTTTAGGGGAGGCATTGTTTCTTGACCCTGTAAGCAAGGGGGTGGGTCTGTCCAGTAATGAGGAATAACAGGTCGTGTTCCAGATAGAATGGGCGCTTCTTTGATGATTGTTTTCCAAGGTTTGATTTCATATGCGTTGAGACAAGCAGTGCCGATTAAAAGATCTTGACGGTTTAAATCAAAAGACCTGGTTGTATAATTTTTCCCAGGTGGAAACAAAGTCTGATATTGTGTTCGATGTTCTGTTATCTCTATGAAGACAGGTATATTTTCTTCATGATTAGGAGCACAAACACTGAAAACTGCCGAATCAGAACGGGAACCCCAAAAGGTAAGCTTGGGAACATCTTCACTTCGAGATAAAATTTCAACGGCGATTTGAACCAGTTTAAGATCAAGGAGACGGTCTGAACCTTCGGGATTTTCGGTACATCCATGGAAGTAAGGGTAAACATATAAACTGTATAGTGTGGTAGCTTTGGCCTTCTCAGTTTTCCATGTAGACTCAGTTTCTCTCCCTTCGTCGCCTTTCGTGCGTCCTAACATGTTCCATATTGAAAGAATCTTCAAGCTTGTTAAATGACCATGATAGCCATGATCTTCAATGGGGACATCTGGATCTTGTGTGAGATAAATTTGAGTCTCATTGATAAAGGTTGTTGCTTCAAAATCGTTTGTATCATATAACCACCCTCGAGCTCGAACTTGATAGACCTCTTCTTCAACGGTGCATTCTCCAATTTGTACAGATTCTTTCTGAGTTTTTGTCGCGAGATCTCTAAAAGAAAGAGGTGTCAAGGGATTTGTGATTTGTGAGAAATGGTGAACAAAAATGCGATCGAAGAAAAGGACAACTTTATAAGCGATCCGATAAAAGGGGTCGTGAACCCCAAGTTTATCAAGTCTTTGATCGATTGAAAGATCTTGGATCTGTTTAACTTTTGCCATCCACTGATTGGATAAATGTGTCAGTTGCCATAGACACCAATACCGATTCCGTAGATCAAAAATTGTTTCAGGGGTAAAGTACTTGTCAATAACTGTAAATCGATCTTGTAAATCTCTCATCGCTTCCCTATACCCTTTGATTTCTCCTGTTTGAACAAAGTGTAGGCGTTCCCAAAGACTGTTGGGGAGTTCCATCTCCTTTCTAGGAATATGAAGGGGATTGCTTGGTGGGCGTGTCAATCTTTCAACCATCCGGAGGTATTGATGACGAAGGTACTCCCTTTCTTCTGGGATTGCAATCTTTCCAATTAAATATCGAGAAAGAAGTGGGAGTTTGCAAACTTGCTCAAGACTCCATATGTCTTTATCGTTGAGATAATTAGTGGCTATCTGAAATATCAATTCATTAGGGAGATCTAACAATTCTTTGGTTGGTAAAACATCGTCTGGTGGGGTTAATGGCCCAGTCTGAGGTCTGATAGATGATGCGCTACTTGCCATAATGTTTTTCTCTCAAGCTTCTTGTATTAAGAAAAGGTACTAATCGTAAGCATTCCGCCTATTCCATACAAAATGCTTTCTTGCCATGTCACTGTAGGATATTTTAGGCAGGTCGCAATCAGCGGAGTGAGACATACGGTTAAGATAAAGGGGACGGCGTAGTTATAAATTTTTTGGTGTGTTTGATCTTAAAAAATAGACTCTTTTGACATGAAAGTCATAGTACCTGTAAGTCCAATCACTGCAGCAGAAATAGGAACTCCAGCGGTTGACGAAAAATGAAGCCATCCTCTTTTTGCTGCAGCGGCTATTCCTATAGCAATACCACCGTTAAAAAAGATTGCTGTCCCTGCTAGGTAGCTTCCTGCTATTACAGGTCCCATTTTACATGCCCTCCATTAAATAAAAATGTTTAATTAAAACAGTGGTATTTTACTTTATTTACTTTATTTTTTGGAGGTTTTTCTTATTAAAATTAATTTTTAACATGTTCTGGTATTCCCATTTATTCAACGGTGACCGATTTGGCTAGATTGCGGGGCTGATCGA